>JAXHUH010000330.1:0-14067 GCA_034211175.1 Actinomycetota bacterium | reverse complement strand
GGGCGGCCCCGACGACGAGGGCGCCGCCCCCGACGAGACGACGACCACCTCCGTCGCCGAGGGCGATGACGCCGGCGACGAGGGCGAGGCGGCCGCGTTCCCGGTCGAGATCGAGCACAAGTACGGCACCACGACGATCGAAGCCGAGCCCACCCGTGTCGTGAGCGTCGGGTACAACGACCAGGACGACCTGCTCGCCCTCGGCGTCATCCCCGTCGGCATCCGCGACTGGTACGGCGAGCAGCCCTACGCGGTGTGGCCGTGGGCCCAGGACGAGCTCGGCGACGCCGAGCCCGAGGTCCTCTCGAACGCCGAGCTCAACTTCGAGGCGATCGCCGCGCTCGACCCCGACCTGATCATCGGCGTGTCCTCGGGCATGACGGAGGAGGACTACGCGCTCCTCGACGCCATCGCCCCGACCGTGCCCCAGTCCGGCGACTACGTCGACTACGGCATGCCGTGGCAGGAGCGGGCCCTCATGATCGGCCGTGCCGTCGGCCTCGAGGCCGAGGCGCAGGCGCTGGTCGACGAGGTCGAGGGTGAGTTCGCCGCCGCCCGTGAGGCGCATCCCGAGTTCGACGGCGCAACCGCGGCGGTTGCGTTCGTCTACAACGACCTGCCCGGCGTCTACGGCTCGGAGGACATCCGCAGCCGGGTGATGACCGACCTCGGCTTCGTGATCCCCGAGGAGTACGACGAGCTCGCCGGCGACCAGTTCTACGTGTCGATCAGCGAGGAGCAGACCGACCTGCTCGACACCGACGTGCTCGTCTGGGTCGGCGACGCCGCATCGCTCGACCTCGCCCAGAGCCTGGCGCTGCGGGACAACCTCACCGCCGTCGCCGAGGGCCGTGAGGTCTTCGTCGGCGAGCCGCTTGGTGGAGCCTTCTCGTTCGCCAGCCCGCTGAGCCTCTCCTACTTCCTCGAGCAGATGGTGCCGAAGCTGGCCGCCGCGGTCGACGGCGACCCGGCGACCGAGGTGCCCGCCGGTGCCGACGTCGACGGCGCCGATGCCGGTGCTGCCGACGAGGCCGACGAGGAGGCCGCGGTCGAGCTCGGGCCGGACGAGCAGGCGGTCGCCGACGCCTACCAGACGGTGTTCGACTCGGCGACGACCCAGGAGGAGAAGGCCGCGTTCCTGCCCGCGGCCGCCGAGCTGGCCCCGACCATCGAGCAGTACGGCGCCATGGCCGAGGGGATGGGCGGCATCGAGATGGTCGTCAAGGCCGTCACCATCGACGGCGCCACCGCGTCGGTGACCTACGACGTGCTGATCGGCGGGAGCGCCGCCTACACCGACCTCGAGGGCACCGCGGTCGACGAGGGCGGCACGTGGACGGTCACCCGCGACGAGTTCTGCGGGTTCATGTCCTCCGCCCGTACGCCCTGCAGCTGACGTTCACGACCGGCCGGGGCGACGAGCTCGCCCCGGCCGTGTCGCGTCCCGGTCGTTGGCCGCGTGACCACCCAAAGCGCTCGAGCTGACTCGCATCGGGGT
Organism: Actinomycetota bacterium; assembly: GCA_034211175.1. GTDB lineage: Bacteria > Actinomycetota > Acidimicrobiia > Acidimicrobiales > CAIXPF01 > JAXHUH01. The sequence goes on along the minus strand of JAXHUH010000330.1, from coordinate 12,569 downwards.
CACCCGGTTTGCCATGATGAAACCGGAACGGCCCGAGTCGGCGGAGCAGGCAGGAGCGGATGGCGTTCCCGGTGGGAGACCATGAGCAGCGCTGACCAGCCGCGCCGCGCCGACGCGGGCCGTCCGGCACTGCCGTCGTGGTCCCCTCGGCTGCAGCGGCTCCTGGGGTGGACGGTGGTCGCCGTCGGGATCGTCGCCCTCGTCGCGGTCGGGGCGGAGATCGGCGAGCGCAGCGCCACCCGGGCGGTCGCCATCGGCACCGGTGGGGTCGTCCTGATCGCACTCGGGCTCACCATGACCGTGGCCCACACCGTGGTCCACGGCGCGGCGCTCATCGTCGGTGGGCTGGCCGCCCTGCTGTTCGCGGGCGCGGCGATCGCCGTCGTGATCGACGACCTCCGTCAGGTGTTCCTCCTCGTGCCCGCCGGGTTCGCGCTCCGGGCCGCCCCGGGCGAGCTCCGCCTCGGCGCCCGCACGCTGGTCGGCACCACCGCCGGCGGCGCAACCGACGGCCCGGACCCCACCACCTCCTGACCCCCGTTCTGGGGGACCGATCTTCCGCCTGGAGGTCGGCGCCATCTGGTGGTCGGCGGCATCGAAGGGTGATCGCGACCCCCGGTTCGGGCCGGCAACGTTCTGGGGGACCGATCTTCCGCCTGACGGTCGGTGAGGTCCCCCGGCTCGGTCAGGTGGTGGCGTCGTCGTGGCCGTCGGAGGCGTTGCCGCGGGCCTCGCTCCAGGTCCGCCACAGGTCGGTGTAGAGCCCGCCGGCGTGGGCGAGCTCGGCGTGGCTGCCGTCGGCCACGATCACGCCACCCTCCATCACGATCACCCGGTCGGCGCGCTCGGCGACCCGGAGGCGGTGGGCGACGGTCACGACGGTGCGGCCGGCGAGCGCGGTCTCGAGGTGGCGCTCGGTGCGGGCCGCGGCGGCCGGGTCGAGGTCGGCGGTCGCCTCGTCGAGGACCACGACGGCCGGATCGGCGCACACCAGGCGGGCCAGGCCGAGCTGCTGCGCCTCGGGCGCGGTCAGACGGTGATGGCCGGCTCCGACCATCGTGTCCACCCCGGCCGGGAGCGCATCGACCCAGCGGTCGGCGCCGACCGTGGTCAGCGCGGTGCGGACCTCCTGGTCGGAGGCGTCGGGGTTGGCCAGGCGCACGTTGTCGGCGACGCTGCGGGCGAACACGTGGCCCTCCTGGGCGACCAGCGCGACCGTCGACGTCAGCTCGTCGCGGTCGAGATCGGTGATCGGCTGGTCGCCGAGCCGCACGACGCCCGACCACGGGCGGTGCGCGCCCGCGATCATCTTCGCCAGGGTGGTCTTGCCGGCGCCGCTCGGACCGACGATCACCACCCGCTCGCCGGCCTCGACCCGCAGCTCGACGTCGCGCAGCACCGGTTCGTCGCGCTCGTAGCCGAACGTGGCCCGTGCGACCTCGACCCCCACCCCGTTGCGCCGCGAGACACGACGCGACTCGTTCACCCCCGGCCGACGCCACGGTGTCGGCACCCTGATCCGGGTCACCCCCACGAGACGGGCGAGCGCGGCGGACGACTGCTGCACCTGGTCGATCTGCTCGAGCACCCGGCGGATCGGCTCGAACAGACGCACCAGGTAGAGGGCGACGGCGGTGACCTCGCCGACGGGCGCCGAGGACGACCCGACGAGCCCGGTCCCGACGGCGATCACCGCGACGAGCCCGGTGGCCTGGGCCAGCGTCACCGACGGGTGGAGGACGTTGCGGGCCGTGGTCGTGCGCAGCTCGGCGTCGACCACGCCGCGGCCGAGGTGGGCCAGGCGGGTCCGGAACCGCTCGCTCGCCCGGTGGGTACCGATCACGTCCCGGCCGAGGTAGGCCTCGTGCAGCGCGCCGACCAGCTGCGCGTGGCGCTCCCGCTCGGCCCGGTACCGCTCGGGGGCCCGGCGGAGGTACCAGCCCACGCCGAGCGCGCCGACCGGCACCGCGGCGACGAGCGCGGTCAGGGCCAGGCTGACGTCGACCACGGCGATGGCGATCGCGGTGAGGACGATCTCGGCGGTCGCGACCAGGACGACCGGCACGGTGAGCCGGACGGCCCGGGCGAGGATGGCGACGTCACCGGTCACCCGGCTCACGAGGTCACCGGTGCCGGCCTCCTCCACCACCTCCGAGGGCAGGGAGACCGCGTGGTCGAAGACCTCGGACCGCAACGCGGCCAGCACGTCCTCACCGACGGCGGCGGCGAGCACCCGCGTGGCGTAGGTGACGACGCCGCTGATGATGGCGACCACCGCGAACGCAACCGCGGCGGTCGACACGGTCGAGCGCGCGTCGGGTGCGCCGGAGGCGACGGCATCGACGACCGTCCCGATGAGGACGGGACCGGCCAACGCCGCAACGGTCGAGATCGCGGAGAGGACGACGACGCCCGCGGTGCGCAGCCGGTGCTCCCGCAACAGCGCCGTGACCCGTCGGGTCACCTCCTGGCCGCTCGCGGTGGGGAACGAGCGGCTCATGGCGTCGCCACCGTCGGCGCGACCGCGGCCCGGTAGCGGGCGTCGCCGTCGATCAGGCCCCGATGGCTGCCGGTGGCCTCCGCCCGACCGTCGCGCAGGAGCACGACCCGTTCGCACACGCTCAACAGCGCGGGGCTGGTCGTGAGGAGCACGGTCGTGCGGCCGGCGCCGGCGCGGGCGCGGCGGAGCCGCTCGGCGAGGCGCTGCTCGGTGACCGTGTCGAGTGCGCTGGTCGGGTCGTCGAGCACGAGCACCGGCGACGATGCGGCGAGGGCCCGGGCGACGCCGAGTCGCTGGCGCTGGCCACCCGAGAGCGCCGTGCCCCGCTCGCCGACCACCTCGCCGAGGCCGCCCGGCCGCGCCGCCAGCTCGTCACCGACGGCGGCGATGAGCGCGTCGGTCAGCTCGACGTCGCCGGCCCGGCGGTTGGCGAGGGCCAGGTTCTCGCGGATGGTCCCGTCGGCGAGCCACGGCTGGTGCCCGTCCTCGACGACCACGTGGGCCCTCAACCGGTCGAGCGCGAGCTCGCGGGCGTCGACGCCACCGATGCGGACCGTGCCCGCCTCCGGGTCACGTCGGCGGGCGAGGAGATCGGCGAGCGCCGCCGCGGTCGTCGCGTCCGACACGACGCCGAGGAGCTCGCCGTCGGCCACGGCGAGGTCGAGACCGGTGAGCGGTCCGTCGACGACGCCGTCGAGCTGGATCGAGGCACCCGCCGGGGGCAGCGTCGGGGACGGGGCCTCGTCGACCGGCACCGGGTCGGCGATGATGGCGGCGACCCGGCGGGCCGAGGCCAGGCCGGACGCCCAGACGTCGCCGACCTCCGCGAAGGTCGCGAGCGGGATGCCGAGGAAGACGGCGAGCCCGCAGAACGCGACGAGCTCGCCGGCGGAGATCGCCCCGTCGAGCACGAGGTTGCCGCCGAGCCAGATCACCGCGGCGAGGAACAGGTTGGGGATGGCGATGGCGACCGCGTTCCAGGCGCTGTCGAGGCGGGCCAGGGCCACGGCCGAGTCCCGAACCGATCGACTGGCGATCGAGAACCACGACCGCACCGTCGGCTCGCCGCCGAGGCCCTTGACCACACGCAGCCCGACGACCCCGTCGGCCGCGACCGCGGACGCCTCCGCGAGCCGGGCCTGCTGGATGGTCGCCTGGCGGTCGTAGGGCTTCCACAGCGGGACCAGCACGAGCATCGCCGGTGGCAGCCCGAGCAGCACCAGCGCCCCGAGCAGCGGGGAGGTGACGACCATGGCGCACGCCACCGCCAGGAACGTGACGAGTGCGCCGGAGCCGCGGCACACCAGGTCGGCGATCATCCCGACGCGCTGGGCGTCGCTGGTCACGACGGACAGGAGCCCGCCGGGGTCGACCGACCCGCCCCGGGGGTCGAGCACCCGGCGGCTGACCAGGCGCTCGAGCAGCCAGCGGGTGCGGATGGCGAGGAGCCGGGCCGAGCGATGGCGGACGATGCCGGCGATGGCGGAGGCGACGACGACCGCGCCGAGCAGCACGCACCACCGGGTGATCGTGGCGGCGGAGGCGTCGGCCGTCGCGCCGTCGATCGTGCGGCCGAGGACGACCGGGATGAGCGCGATGGCGCCCATCCACACGATGCCGCTGGTCGCGCCGACCACGAGGCGGGCCCGCTGGCGATGGAGCACCCAGCGCAGGAGCCCGCGGCCGGTGACCGGTTCGGCGGGGCCGTCGTCGTCGCCGAGCGCGGCGTTGAGCTCGTCGCCGGGATCGTCGACGCTCAGGGGCGGCAGCGCGTTGCGGGCAGGGGCGGGCGACGAGCGCGTCAGGCTGAGCGGCACGTGGCGATCTCCGGCGCGGGGGGAACGGGCCTTCGGTTCGGGCGATGACTTCGCTGCGCCGGTATGGCGGCGGCGCGGACGTCCCAGCCTGCCAGCACACACCCCGGATCGCGATCCCCCTTTCGGGGATCGGCCCGGTCACCGGTCACCGGGCGGCGCCGGGCCGGGCGAGGGGCCCGTCGGCTGTGCCGGATGACCGTGCCCCAGGCGTGTTCCCGTCGCGGTACCGGGGTCGGATTTCCGCAGCGAGGCCACGGCCCGCATCCGGCCCGGCGAACGGGGGCCGGTCGTGCTGCTCCGGTCCCGGTGTGGCTCGGCGACACCGAGGAGCTCGCCGAGCCCGACCACCCGGGGCGCGGCCGACGCGGGTGGTGACCGTGCCCGCCGGCCGGTGATGCGCCCGCGGTGGTTCGGTCAGGTGGCGGAGCCGGTGCCGGCCGGCCCGGAGGTCCCGGGCGGGTGGTTCCGCCGGTGTACGAGGCAGCCGATGCGCCGGGGAGCGACGCCCCCGCTGGCGGCTGCGGCAGGCCGGTGGTCAGCGGGTGGCGACGCCCCAGAAGGTCGGGTTGGCGAGGTCGGCGCCGGAGCCGATGCGGCGGACCGTGGCATCGACGGTGGTGAACCCGGCGGCGTGCACCGCGGCCACGGCGTCGTTGGTCAGGTCGCAGCCGTCGCCGACGAAACGCCACGGCCGGCGGACCAGGCCCTGGACCCGGCGCCGCATCGTTCCGGGAGGGGCGGCGACGTGCTCGACGAACGCGAACCGGCCGCCGGGGCGCAGCACCCGGTGGACCTCGGCGGCCGCTGCGTGGGGGTCGCCGACCGAGCAGAGCACGATGGTGGACACGACGACGGCCTCGCCGCCGTCGGGCAGGTCCATCGCCTCGGCGTGGCCGTCGCGCAGGTCGAGGTCGATGCCGTGGCGGTCCGCGGCGTCCGCGAGCCCGGCGTGCATGGCGTGGTTCGGCTCGAACGCCACGACCTGGGTCCCCTCGGGGTAGCGCCCGAAGTTGTCGCCCCGGCCGGGCCCGATCTCGACGATCCGCGGCGGCAGGTCTCGCAGGACCTCGCGCTTGGGGGCGTCGAGCATCTCGTCGGCCATCGGGCCGAGCTTGGCCCACATGGCGGCGAACATGCGGTCCCGCAGGCCGGCGCGCTCCTCGAGGTCAGCCGTGTCGTTCGTGTCGTTCGTGTCGTTCGAGTCGGCGGTGTCGTTCATGTCGGGCACGGGCCGGATCATCCCACCGGGGCGCTGGCTCCGGGCCTCACCGGCGCCCGGCGTCGAGAGCGGCGAGGCGCTCGGCGAGGTCACGGCGGAAGCCGGCGATCCGCTCGAGCTTGAGGTCCTCGTAGCCCCGGACCACGTCGGGTAGCGAGGCGAGGGCCACGGCGTCGTCGAGCTCGTCGGCCCGCAGGCCGTCGATGACCCGCTCGATGGCGGCCCGGTACTCGCCGGGAAGACGGCGCTCCTCGCGTCGCACCTTCGCCCAGCGGAACGGGTCGGCCAGTGTGCCCCGCACGCCCTTGGACCGGGCGAGCAGGCGGAACACCGGGTCGGTCCACGGCCCGAACGACAGCTTGCGGCCCAGACCCATCGACCGCAGCAGCGGCGGGTGGAGGCGGTAGCTCATGACCCCGCCGGTCTCGGCGGCCAGGGCCTCGGCCTCGGCCCGGGCCGTCGGTTCGAGGGCGAGGCGGGCGACCTCGTACTCGTCCTTGTAGGCGAGCAGCTTGTGGAGGTTGGCGGCGACCGCGGCGGCCAGCGCCGTCGACCCGGGCTCGGCGCGCCGCTCGGCCGCCGCGACCTCGGCGAGGGTGGCCAGGTAGTCGGCGGCGAGGTCCCGGTCCTGGTAGCCGACGAGGTCGGCGGCGTACCGGCTGAGGGCGGCCTCGAGGTCGGTCCCGTCGTCGCGGGCGTCGACGCCGGCCGCGGCGAGCACCGCGCCGATCCGGGCCCGGAGGCCGTCGTCGAGCGCGGGGTGGTCGCCCGGGCCGGGCTCGTCGAGCCGCAGCGCGGAGGCCACGAGGTCGGCGTCGGCGACGACGTGGCGGCCGAGACGGAACGCCCGGGTGTTGGCCTCGACGGCGACGCCGTTGAGCGCGATGGCGTCCTCGATCGAACCGGAGGGCACCGGCAGCGCCCCGGCCTGGACGGCCATGCCGAGCACGACGATGTTGGCCATCACCGCGTCGCCGAACGCCTCGGTGGTGATCCGGGCCGCGTCGGCCCAGAACCGTGCGTCGGGCCGGGTGACCTCGGCGAGCCGCTCGTCGAGCTCGTCGGGTGACGGCAGCTCCAGCTCGGGATGGGTGATCATCGCCCCGGTCGGGGCGGCCGAGGTCGAGCCGACGACGACGGTGCGGTCGGGTGAGGCGGGCACCATGCCCCGGGCGGAGGCGGCGACGACCTGGTCGAAGGCCAGCAGGAGGTCGGCCTGGCCGGTGCCGAGGCGGTTGGTCGCCAGCTCCCGGCCCTTGGTGAGGCGCAGGTCGCTGACCACCGGCCCGGCCTTCTGGGACAGGCCGATCTGGTCGAGCCCCCGCACCTCGTAGCCGGCGAGCATCGCCGCGGTGCCGAGCACCTGGGCCACGGTGACGACGCCGGTGCCGCCGACGCCGGCGATGCGCAGCGACAGGTCCTCGACCGGGACGATCGGCTCGGGGTCGGGGAGCGGACGGTCGAGCACGTCGTCGATCGACGTCGCAGCCGCACCGGTCGCCCCGGGGCCGCGGGCCGTGATGCCGGCGCGGCGGGCGAGGCCGGCGGCGAGGCGGACCGGCCACGACGGCTCGGTCTCGATCGTCACGAACGACGGGCAGTCACCCTCGAGGCACGAGTAGTCGAGGTTGCACGTCGTCTGGTCGATCCGGGTCTTGCGGCCGAACGGGGTCTCGGTCGGCTGGACCGACAGGCAGTTGCTGACCTGACCGCAGTCACCGCAGCCCTCGCAGATCCGCTCGTTGATCACGACCCGCTGGCTCGGCGTCTCGACCAGGCCCCGCTTGCGGGCCCGGCGCAGCTCGGCCGCGCAGTGCTGGTCGTGGATGAGGACGGTGACGCCGTCGATGGTCGCCAGGTGCTCCTGGGCCTCGATCAGGCGGTCGCGGTCCCACACGTCGACGCCCCTCGGCAGCTCGACGCCCTTGTAGCGGCGGGTGTCATCGGTGGTGATCAGCACCTTCGCCGCGCCCTGCTCGAGCAGGACCCGGCTGACCTCGGGGACCGGGAGCTGGCCCTGGGGGTCCTGGCCGCCGGTCATGGCCACCGCACCGTTGAACAGCAGCTTGTAGGTGATGTTCACGCCGGCGGCGAGGGCCGCGGTGATGGCGAGCTGGCCGCTGTGGAAGTACGTGCCGTCGCCCAGGTTCTGGATGAAGTGGTCGCGGTCGACGAAGTCGGACATGCCGATCCACTGGGTGCCCTCGTTGCCCATCGGCGTGATGCCGGCGATGTCGCCGACCCGCTCGGCGTCCATGAGCAGCGCCATCGTGTGGCAGCCGATGCCGGCGCCGACGAGGGTGCCGTCGGGGACCTGGGTCGAGCGGTTGTGGGGACAGCCCGAGCAGTAGAACGGTGTGCGGTCGACGGCGGTGACCGGGATCGACGTCCGGGCGGGCGGTGGGGCCGGGGGTAGGCGGTCGCCGACGCGCTGCTCGAGCCGGGCGCGGAGCGCGGGCAGGATCGTGTCGGCGTCGAGGGCGCCGTGGCCGGCGATGAGGGCCGCGCCGGCCTCGTCGTGCTTGCCGATGACGGTCGGGCGCACGCTCGCCGTGTAGAGGGCGTCCTTGATCAGCAGCTCCATGTTGGGCTGCTTCTCCTCGATGACGAACACCTCGTCGAGGCCGCGGGCGAAGTCCTTGATCGTGGCCCGGTCGAACGGGATCGGCATCTGCATCTCGATGATGCGGACGCCGAGGTCGCTGATCGAGGCGGCGTCGCGGAAGCCGAGCCGGGCGAACGCCTCCCGGACCTCCCGGTAGGTGATGCCGGAGGCGACGATGCCCAACCAGGCGTCGCCCGAGCCGGTCATGACCCGGTTGAGCTGGTTGGCCGACGCGTACTCCCTGGCCAGCTCGTAGCGGACCTCGTAGATCTCCTGCTCCAGCTCCAGCGTGAGTGGGGTGAGGAGCTTGCCCTCCGGTCGGCGCACGTCGCCCCCGGACACCCAGCGGATGCCGCGGACGTCGGGGAGGACGGGGCGGACCCGGTCGAGGTCGAGCTCGATCGACTCGGTGCCGTCGGCGACGTCGGCCACGATCTTGAGCGCGCTCCACAGGCCCGAGAGGCGGGAGAGGGCGATGGCGTGGCGGCCGAGGTCGAGGGCCTCCGCCGGGTCGCCGGGGTAGAGGAGCGGCATGTGGAGGTCGGCGAGGAGGCCGGCCGAGCTCGACGGGACGGTCGAGCTCTTGGCCGAGGGGTCGTCACCGACGAACGCGACGGCGCCGCCGAGCGGTGAGGTGCCCGCGTAGCCGGCGTGGCGCAGCGCGTCGGTCGCCCGGTCGACGCCCGGGGCCTTGCCGTACCAGACGCCGACGACGCCGTCGTAGCGGTGGTCGGGCTGGCCGGCGGCGAGCTGGGATCCCATGACCGCGCTGGCCGCGTACTCCTCGTTGAGCGCGGGTCGGGTGCTGATCGGCAGGTCGCCGGCGAGCTTGGCCGCGGCCCGCATGGCGCCGTCGAACCCGCCGAGCGGGGAGCCGGGGTAGCCGGACACGAGCGCTGCGGTCCGGTACCCGTCGCGACGGTCGGCCCGCAGCTGCTCGATCGGGATCCGGGCCAGGGCCTGGATCCCGCTCATGAACACGGTGCCGTGGTCGGCGGTGAACCGGTGTGCGAGCTCGTAGACCGGCGCGCTCATGGACGTCCCCCCTTGGTCGCCGCTGGGGTGTGTCGTCGGCCCCTGATGAGACCGATGTCACCCGACGACCACGGTACCCATCGGCCTCAGCACGAAACGTGGGTTCTCGAAGCCCCACCCGACCACCTGTGGCCCCCACCCCACCCTCGACCCCACCTTTCTTGCGCCCCCCATCCCGTTCTGGCTACCCGGGCTGCCTCGTGGAGGCCGGGTTGGTGGCCAGTTCCGGTGCTGATCCGTTCTGGCTACCCAGGCTGCCTCGTGGAGGCAGGGTTGGTGGCCAGTTCCGGTGCTGATCCGTTCTGGCTACCCGGGCTGCCTCGTAGAGGCCGGGTTGGTGGCCAGTTCGGCCGGGCTTCGAGGACGAGGCCGGTGAGCCGTCATTGTCAGAGCGCCCCGTTAGGTTCGATCGCACCGTTCGTGTGACCGGTCAGTCACGCCTCATCTCGCGTGTCGTGAGGTCGCTGCCGTGTTGCCCGAACCGATTGTCGCCCTGCTCCGCCGCCAGTACGGGGTGGTCGCCGAGTTCCAGCTGTCGGAGCTGCTGTCCTACAACGGACGGCGCTGCGTGATCCGCGATCGGACGATGGAGCGGCGCTCGCCTCGGGTGCTGCGTCAGACCACGGCCCGTCGTTGCCCTGAGCAGGAGCTGATGGCCGCTGTGCTCGACGCAGGGCCCGCCGGCGTGCTCTGGGGCAAGACCGCAGCGGCATTCTGGGGCTTCGGCTACCTCAGCAGTCGACGCCCGCACGTGGCGGTGCGTCGGTCGAACGTCCGTGAACCGCGCCTCGGCAGCGTCCACGCGCTCCGCCACTTGGACGAGCGCGCCGTCACCACACACCACGATCTGCCGATCAGCCGTCCCGAGGACACGATCCTGTGGACCGCCGGCATGTTCACGCACCGCTATGGGCCGACGGGGCTCGAGCTCGCCGTTCAGCGCACAGCAGTCATGCTCGATCACGCGTGGCGGATGGGTCTGATCAACGGCGCTCGGGTTCACGAGCTGTGCGATCGGAGCGGGGGTCGTGGTCGCTCCGGCATCGTCGTGCTGCGGCAGGTGCTGGAGGATCGCCCGCCCAACTACCGACCCTCGGGATCCGCGTTGGAGGAGCGGTTCGAGTCGATCCTGCCCGTTGATCTGCGCAGCCGGCTCGAACGGCAGGTCGCGGTCGGCGGATCGGACGCCCCGATCGGCGTCGTCGACTATCGGCATCGCAGCCGCCCGCTCGTCGTGGAGATCAACGGGGAGGTCTTCCACACGTCGCACTCCGACCGCGCTGCGGACGAGAAGCGGTATGCGGACCTGATGCGCGCCGGCTACGCCGTCATGGTCGTCTGGGAGCAGGACGTCTTCTATCGGCCCGCGCCGATCGTCCGGGCGCTTCGATCGTTCGAGCGCGCGCCGTTCGAGCCCGGGCTGATCCGCCCGACGCCAGCGCCCTGGACGCGCTGGTGACTCACCTCGGTTCTGGCCACCGGTGCGGGCGTGTGGCGGTTGAGGTGGTGGCCAGTTCGGGCGTCATGGTCCCGTTCCGGCTACCCGGGTGACCTCGCACAGGCCTGGGTGGTGGCCAGTTCGGGCGTGATGCTCCGGTTCTGGCCACCGGTGCGGGCGTGTAGCGGTCGAGGTGGTGGCCAGTTCGGGGCGGGGTGGGTCAGAGGCCGGTGGCGAGGGTGGTGGTGCCGCGCTCGGCGACCATGGCGGCGCGGTAGCCGAGGCGGCGGAACGTCATCACCGGGTCGAGGGCGGCGCCGTTGCGGCGGCGGGCCTCGGCCACCAGCGGGCGGACGTCGGTCCGATAGGCGCGCTGGAGGATCTCGGCGGCGGCGACCGGGTCGTTGTCATCCTGGGCCGACGCCAGCTCCGCGTGGTCGACCAACAGCGCCTGACCCAATGAGAACTGGATCTGGTCGGTCGCCTGGAGGAGGTCCTCGAGCGGGTCCTTCAGGTTGTGCGACGCGTCGATCATGTAGCTGACGTCGGGCATTCGGGGCGTGCCGTCGCCGGTCCGGGCGCCGTGGGCCAGCAGCTCGAGCAGGATCAGGAAGAACTGGTACGGCCGGATCGAGCCGACGGTCAGGTCGTCGTCGCCGTACTTCGAGTCGTTGAAGTGGAACCCGCCGAGACGGCCGACCATGGCGAGGCGGCTCACGACCTGCTCGATGTTGGTGTTCGGCAGGTGGTGGCCGAGGTCGACCAGGCACCGGGCCTTCTCGCCGGCCTCGGTCGCCAGCAGCAGCGATGAGCCCCAGTCGTTGTTCACCGTCGAGTAGAACGCCGGCTCGTACGGCTTGTGCTCGGTGAACATGAGCCAGCCGTCGGGCAGGGCGTCGTGGACCTCGCGCAGGCTCTCGGCGACCCGCTCGAACTGGCGCCGGAAGTCGGCCTGGCCCGGGTGGTTGGTCCCGTCGGCCAGCCAGATCGTGAGCGCGGTCGAGCCCAGCTCGCGGCCGAGCTCGATGCAGCGGATGTTGTGCTCGACGGCGTGCTTGCGCACGTCGGGCGACGCGCTCGACATCGACCCGAACTTGTAGGACACGTCGAACCCGCCGGTCGTCGCCGCGTTGTCCTGGAACGTGTTCGAGTTCATCGCGTCGAACCCGATGCCCTTCGCCGCCGCGTACTCCCGCAGCGCCGTCGGGTCCTCCGGGTCGTCCCACGGGATGTGGAGGCTCACCGTGCGGTTGGCCCCGGTGAGCGCGTTGAGCGCCGCGACGTCGTCGATCTTCTGCTCGGTCGTGCCCGGCTCACCGCCGGCCGGGAACCGCCCGAACCGGGTGCCGCCCGTGCCGACCGCCCACGACGGCGCGGCCACGCTGAACGCCGCGAGCTGCGCGATCACACCGTCGACATCGACCCCGACCTCGGTCAGCTCCTCGGTGAGGTGGGCCAGTCGCCGCTCGTGGCTCGTGCGCGCGTCGCGCTCGACGGTGGCGATCGTGTCGGTGGTGATGTCCACGCGTTTGGGCTCCTCGTAACGTCTCGGCCGGACGGCTCGGCGGAGGGCGACGACTCGGTGGCCCGAGCGCCCCCGACGCCGGCGGCACCGGGGGGCTGGGGTGCGGCCGGCGCCGAGGGCGCGGCGGGTGATCGTGGGTGCGCAACACCGACGGGATCGGACTCGCCGACGCGAGCCCCTGCAACGTTTCAGTCCCCGACGGGTCGGCTGCGCAGCCGTGATCTTTGAGACGTTTCAAACCCCCTCTGGCACTGATCCAAACCGCGTGAGCCCCCGGTGTCAAGCGCCACATGTGTCGGCCCCTGTTGCGGCAGGGCCGCAGCAGGACGTGGGCGACGCGCGTCAGCCCCGGTGCGGTCCCTTCGGGAGCAGCTCACCGACGGTGGCCGTGGCCGGGTCGCCGTCGGGCCCGACGGCGACGACGCGCAGG
>JAXHUH010000329.1:0-5037 GCA_034211175.1 Actinomycetota bacterium | reverse complement strand
TGCGGGCTGGTAGTCGCTCGCCGGCTGGTACTCGCTCGCCGTCGGGCCAGGGGCCCTCCGGACGAGCTGCGTTCAGCAGGCCGCGCGGCACGGCTGGGACGAGCTGCGGGCTGGTAGTCGCTCGCCGGCTGGTACTCGCTCGCCGTCTGCGCCGGTCGAGCTGCGTTCAGCTGGGGCTGGTACTCGCTCGCCGGCGGTGACGGACGAGCTGCGTTCAGCGGGCTCAGACGTCGCCGGGGGTAGTGCAGGACGGCATGTCGTTGACCGTCGCCATGCGGTTCATCGGCGCGGTGATCGCCCGGCCCTCACGTGCGGTGAGCTGGAACGGCTCGTCCTCGTCGACGCGGATCACCTCGGCGAAGCGCCGCCGGTCGGACAGGTAGGTGCGCCAGTCGGAGAGCCACGCGTCGACGATCCGGCGGTCGCGGTCGGTCCCGGTCGCGACGGTCTCGAGATCGGCGACCATCGCCGCGAGCCGATCGGTGGCGCGGTCGAGGACGTCGGCGCGGCCCTCCGGGTCGTCGCCGAAGTTCATCGCCGGCGGCAGCTGGTCGATGTCGGCGACCGCAGCGGCGCAGATCGGTTCGGCGTCGGCCGCGAACGAGGCGTCGTCGAGGGTGTCGGGTGCGTCGCGTCTGGCGAGGCCGCTGAACGCGTAGGCCCACAGCAGGAACGAGCCGACGACGACGACGCCGGCGAGGACGCGCAGCGGGGTGATGCGCCGGCCCGGTGACGGGCGGGGGGATCGGGACGGTTGATCGCTCACGGGGTGACCCACAGCGTGACCGTACCTCCTGAGGAGATGGTCGATTCCGGCGGCGGGTCCTGGCGCCACACGAGATCGCTGTCCGACGGACCGATGTCGTCACCCGGGTCCTGACGGATGACCGAGACGACGAAGCCCCGGCTGAGCACCGCGCTCTCGGCCTCGCCGACCGTGAGGCCCACGACACCGGGCACCGCGGTCGACGTGCCGCTGGTCGTCGTGGTCGTCGACGGCGTCGTCGTGGAGGTCGTCGTCGGGGGCGGGGTGGTCGTCGTGGTCGTCGTCGGCGGGGGCGCGTCGGGGTCGATCGCGGGGCGGGTGCCGCTCGACTCGTTGGCGCTGACGGTCAGGGTGACGATCGTGCCCGGCGGGACGAGCCGGTTGGCCTCGGCGTCCTGGCCGAGGACGACGCCGGGCGCCCACTGCTCGTCGGGCACTCGCACGACGCGGGCGAGGATGCCACGGCTCGACAGCAGGCCGTACGCCCGACCGACCGGCCAGCCCGTCAGGTCGGGCACGAGGCGGATCGTGCCGGGCTGCGCCGTCGGGCGGGTCGTCGAGGTCGTCGAGCTCGGCGGCTCGCTGAACTCCGACGGCTCGGAGCCGACCGTCGCCATCGTCATGTACTGGCTCCAGATCGTCGCCGGCCACGACCCGCCGGTGACCCGGATCGGCGTCCGGGGCGGCGTCATCGAGATCTGCTCGGTCGGGTAGCCGACCCAGACGGCGGTCGCGAGCTCCGGGGTGTACCCGACGAACCACGCGTCCCGCCAGTCCTGGGCGGTGCCGGTCTTGCCCGCCGCGGGGCGGTCGGGCAGCTGGGCCCGGGTACCGGTGCCGCGCTCCACGCCCTGGGTGAGGACCCAGGTGAGCTGGTCGGCCAGCTCGGGCTCGAGGACCGGCGTCGGGGTCGGCCGGTGCTCGTAGAGCACCGTGCCCTCGGCGTCGGTGATCCGGGTGACGAGCGTCGGGTCGACGCGCTCGCCGCGGTTGGCGAAGGTCGAGTACGCCGTCGCCATGTCGAGGACGGTGACGTTCTCGGTGCCGAGCGTCGCCGCGAACACCGGCTGGATCGGCGAGGCGATGCCGAGGTCGGCGGCCATGTCGACGAGCCGCTGGGGCCCGACGTCCATGATGAGCTGGGCGTAGACGGTGTTGTACGAGTTGATGGTGGCGGTGACCAGCGACGTGCGCCCGGAGCCGCCGCCGCCGTAGTTCGACACCCGCCACGGCGGGGCGTTCTCGCCCATGTCCAGCTCGATCGTGCCCGGCGCCGGGTAGGTCTGGGTCACCGGGATGCCGTCGCGCAGCGCCGCCGCCAGCGTGATCGGCTTGAACGACGACCCCGCCTGGCGACCGGAGCCGACGGCCAGGTTGTACTTGGCGATCGCGCTCTCGCCGAAGAAGTCGCGCCCGCCGACCATGGTCAGCACGTGGCCGGTGCCGGGCTCGACGGTGACGACGGCGGCGTCGGGGTAGGTCGCCGGGTCGGGCAGCGTCTCGGCGATGGCCTCGGTGGCCTGCGCCTGCATCTCCAGGTCGATCGTGGTGCGGATCCGCAGCCCGCCGGCGAAGAGCAGCTTCACCCGGTCCTCCCGGGTCGCCCCGAACCGGGGGTCGCTCATGACGAACTGCTTCACCTCCTCGACGAAGTGGCCGGCCGGGTAGCGGTCGTCGTCGGTGAACTCGGGGGCCAGCTCGAGCTCGGACAGCCGGGCGGTCTCGGCCGCCTCGTCGTCGATGTAGCCCTGCCCGGCCATGAGGCCGAGCACGAGGTTGCGCCGCTCGATGACCGGCTCGGGCTCGTCGTAGGGGTCCATCGAGCTCGGCGACTGGATCAGCGCCGCCAGCATCGCCGCCTCGGGGAGGGTGATCTCCTCGACGTCGTGGTCGAAGTACTCCCGCGACGCCGCCTGCACGCCGTACGCGCCCCGGCCGAAGTAGATGGTGTTCAGGTAGATCTCGAGGATCTGCTCCTTCGAGTAGGTGCGCTCGACCTGGTAGGCGAGCGCCGCCTCCTCGATCTTGCGGTCGAGCGACTGCTCGGGGGTGAGCAGGGCGTTCTTGACGAGCTGCTGGGTGATCGTCGAGCCGCCCTCGGCGATGCTGCCCGAGAGGGCGTTGGTCCGCACGGCCCGGAGGATGGCCCGGGCGTCGACGCCCTTGTGGAGCCAGAAGCGCTCGTCCTCGACGGCGACGACGGCGTCGACCAGCACCTGGGGCATCTGCTCGTAGCCGACGTTCTCGCGGTTCTCCTCCCCGTGGAGCACCGTCAGCAGCGACCCGTCGGCCGCGTAGATCCGCGACGACAGGGCGTTCTCGTCGAGCTGCGGGCGGACGACGCGTGAGCGGTAGCTGCACGCCGCGCCCACGACGAGCACGAGCAACAGGAGGGGGACGAGCCGTCGCACGAACCCATGATCGCTCACACCGGCGGCCCAACGGTGACGCGCCCCGGGCCCCGGCCGGGCGTCGGCGAGCACCGATCGCCGCGTGCCGCAGGTGGGCGGGCGCGCCGGCCGGCCCGTGACGTCGGTCATACGGTTGGCTCCCGCCCGGGTGCTCGGCCACAGTGAGCCTGTGACCGAGACGGGTTCCCGATTCCTCGACGACCTGGCCGCCCGCGACCTCGTCGCCGACTCGACCGATCGTGCGGCGCTCGTCGCCAGGCTCGAGGAGGGCCCGGCGACCGTCTACGTCGGCTTCGACCCGACCGCCGACAGCCTCCACATCGGTCACCTGATGGGCCTGCTCGCGCTGCGGCGGTTCCAGGACGCCGGCCACCGACCGATCGCCCTCGCCGGCGGTGCGACCGGGATGATCGGCGATCCGTCCGGCCGCTCCGAGGAGCGCAACCTCCTCGACGACGCCGCGCTCAACGCGAACCTCGAGGGGATCGTGCCCCAGCTGCGGCGCTTCCTCGACTTCTCGCCCGGGCCGAACCAGGCGATCCTGGCCGACAACCGGGACTGGACGACCTCGATGACCGCGATCGAGTTCCTGCGCGACGTCGGCAAGCACGTCACCGTCAACCAGATGATGGGCAAGGAGTCGGTCCGGGCCCGGATGGAGGGGACCCACGGGATCTCCTACACCGAGTTCAGCTACATGCTCCTCCAGGCGAACGACTTCGTCGCCCTCAACGAGCGCCACGGATGCGAGATCCAGCTGGGCGGCACCGACCAGTGGGGCAACATCAGCCTCGGCGTCGACCTCGCGCGGCGCCGCCTCGGCGCCCACCTCCACGGACTGACCTGGCCGCTGCTGACGAGGCGCGACGGGACGAAGTACGGCAAGACGGCGTCGGGGGAGCAGATCTGGCTGAGCCCGGCCCGGATGTCGCCGTACCGCTTCTACCAGGCGTGGATCGGCGCCGACGACGACGAGATCAGGAGCCTGCTCCTGCGGCTGACGCTGCTGCCCGTGGCCGAGGCGGAGGCGGTGGCCTCCGAGCACGCCGCCGCGCCGGAGAAGCGGCTGGGCCAGCGCCGCCTCGCCACCGAGCTCACGAGCCTGGTCCACGGGGCCGAGGCCATCCCTGCGGTGCTCGAGGCGTCGGAGGTGCTCTTCGGCGGCGACCCGGCGACCGTCGCCGCCCCGACGTTCGAGACGATCGCCGCGGAGGTGCCGACCTCCCACGTGGGCCGGGAGGCCCTGGGCGACGGGCTCGACCCGGCCGCCCTCTTCGCGGAGGTCGGCCTGGCCAAGAGCCGGGGCGACGCACGACGCACCCTCGACCAGCGCGGCCTGTCGGTAAACGGGCAGCGCCTCGAGCCGGGCGACACGCTCGGCCACGACCGCCTCCTCCACGACCGGTACCTGCTCCTGCGCCGGGGGCGGACCCAGTACCACCTCGTCGTCGCGGGGGATGCCGCCGGCTGAGCCCCGGGCGCACGGCCGGCCCGGGTTCTCGGGCCCGTGGGTGGGATCCCGCGGGAACGCCGCTAGCCTGGGCGCTGCCGCTTCCGGCCGCCGCCGGAAGAACTTCTGGAGAAATCCCTTGACGCCCTCGCGGGCCTGGTCTAGGTTATCTCCTCGCCCCGCCGATGAGGTACGCCTCCGGCGGGACCACGAAGTCACCTCCGCTAGCCCTGTGGGTTGCGTGTGGCGTGCAGACGTTGTGTCTGTTGTTTCTTGAAAACGGAATAGGGGACGAAACGCAGTGAGTGCGGGCAGCCTCGGATCGTTCCCCGGTTTCGGGGGGTGGTTCTGTGGTTGTCTAGTTAGTTTCTTTGAATCCGGAACATCACGTTTGTGGTGTGCCAGGTGCT
>JAXHUH010000328.1:0-4649 GCA_034211175.1 Actinomycetota bacterium | reverse complement strand
CGCGGTGCCGGCCGGGACCGCGGCCGGCCCCGTCGTGCCCGCGCTCATCCGCCCAGCCCCGAGTCGGCCAGGCGCAGCGCCGCCGGACCGACGAGCACCAGCAGCAGTGCCGGCAGGATGCACACCATCAGCGGCACCACCATCTTCACCGGCAGCTTCATGGCGACCTCCTCGGCCCGGGTCCGACGCCGGTGGCGCAGGTCGTCCGACTGGGCGCGCAACACCGCCGAGATCGGCGTGCCCAACCGCTCGGCCTGGAGGATGGCCCGGGCCAGCAGGCGCAGGTCCGAGTTGTCGGTGCGCACGATCAGGGCGTCGAGCGCCGAGGCCCGGGGCACGCCGAGACGGACGTCCTGGAGCACCCGGCCGAGCTCGTCGGTGAGCGGGTGCTGCTCGGCCCGCACGAGGCGGGCGAGGGCGGCGTCGAAGCCGAGGCCGGCCTCCACGCACGTCGTGATCTGGTCCAACACGTCGGGCAGGCGCCGCTCGATCGACTGCTGGCGGGCCCGACCGGTCCGGGCGAGGACGACGTCGATCGCCAGGTAGCCGCCGGCCACGAGCGCGCCGCCGACGACGAGGGCCAGCCCGCTGCGGGCGACGAGGAGCCACAGCGCAGCGACCGGCGCGGTGGCGACCACGCCGAACCCCCGCGCCGCGAGCGCCCGCTCGAGCGGCCACGTCGCCTGGGCGCCGGCGAGGTCGATGCGGCGTCGCAACCGGTCGATCGACGCGGCCGGGGAGTAGCGGTTCACCGCCGCGGCCAGCCGCCGTCCCATCGGCGGCACCGTGGCCGCGACCGGCAGCGGGGCCTTCTCGCGACGTTCCCGCCCCTCGAGCGCGAGCCCGGCCGCGGCGGCCAGGAACAGGAAACCGACGAAGCTCACGAGCACGGCCGCCCCCTCACAGGTCCACCCGGCCGAGGCGCCGGAGCCACAGTCCGCCGATGACCAGCAGCCCGACCGCGGCCAGCGCCATCAGCCGCCCGGTCCCGGTGCCGGTGAGCTGGGAGAGGTAGCCGGGGCTGACGATGCTGAGGATGGCGACCATGGCCGGCGGCAGGATGGTGAGGATCACGCCCGAGATCCGTCCCTCGGCCGACAGCGCCCGGGCCTGGCGGCGCAGCTGCTGGCGGTTGCGGACGTGGGTGGCGACCCGGTCGAGGATGCGCGACAGGTCACCACCGACGTCGCGGTGGATCTCGATGGCACTCACCACGTGGGCGAGGTCGACGCTGTCCATCCGGTTGGCCAGCTCGCCGAGGGTGGCGGCGAGGTCGCGGCCGATCCGGTGCTCGTTGAGCGCCCGCTGGAACTCCTCGGCGGTCGGCTCCTGGGACTGGGACACGACGGTGTGGAGCGCCTGGGTGAGGCTCTGGCCCGAGCGCATCGCGCCGCCCAGCACCTGGAGCGTCTCGACGAGCTGCTCCTCGAACCGGGCCTTGCGCCGGTCGATCGACCACGAGACGTACAGGCGCGAGCCGAGCACGACGAGCAGCGCGAGGGCGACGGCCGCGGCGACGCCGCCGAGCAGGGCACCGACGAACGCACCGACGACGGCCCGCAGCGCGGTGCGGGAGATCCACTCGCCCGGCCGCAGATCGAGGCCGGCCGAGGCCAGCCACTCGGTGAGCGAGTGCTGGCGGCCCGCCTCGACCAGTCGCTCCTCGAAGCTCTGGGCCAGCGCGGCCTGCAGCGTGCGCCAGCCGTGGGGGGCGTCGAGCGCGATCCGCCGGCCCGGTACCGGCAGGACGAGGCGGAACAGGACGAGCAGGGCGACGAACACGAACATCGACCCCGACCACAGCAGGACGGCGCCGCTCATGACGCGGCCCCCGCCGGGGCCGTCGCGCCGGCGGGTTCGTCGATCGAGAACAGCGCCGGGTCGAGGTCGTAGCCCCGGTCGGACAGCTTGTCGGCGAACACCGGCCGCAGCCCGGTGGCCCGCAGCGTGCCGCGGACCCGGCCGTCGTGGCCGAAGCCGGCCGAGTGGTCGAACCGGAAGATCTCGCTGAGCGTGATCATGTCGCCCTCCATGCCGACGAGCTCGGTGATCGAGGTGATCCGCCGGGAGCCGTCTCGCAGGCGGGAGATGTGGACGATCAGGTCGACCGCCGAGGCCACCTGCTCGCGCACGGCCCGCAGCGGGATCTCCATCCCGGCCATCAGCGACATCGTCTCGATGCGGGCGATGGAGTCGCGGGGGCTGTTGGCGTGGAGCGTGGACAGCGAGCCGTCGTGGCCCGTGTTCATGGCCTGGAGCATGTCGAGCGCCTCGCCACCGCGGACCTCGCCGATGACCAGGCGGTCGGGTCGCATCCGCAGCGCGTTGCGCAGCAGGTCGCGGATCGTCACCGCGCCCCGACCCTCCACGTTGGGTGGCCGGCTCTCGAGCCGCACGACGTGGAACTGGCGCAGCCGCAGCTCGATGGCGTCCTCGATGGTGACGATGCGCTCGTCGTCGGGGATGAACGAGCTGAGGATGTTGAGCAGGGTCGTCTTGCCGGTGCCGGTACCCCCGGTGACGAGCAGGTTGAGCCGGCCCTTGACGCACACGTCGAGCAGCGCGGCGGCGTGGGGGCTGACCGACCCGGTGGCCACCAGCTCGTCGATGCCGAGGACGTGCTGGCCGAACTTGCGGATGGTGAGGGTCGGGCCGTCGACCGCGAGCGGCGGCACGATGGCGTTGACCCGGGAGCCGTCGGGCAGACGGGCGTCGACCATCGGCGAGGACTCGTCGATCCGCCGGTTGGTGCGGGCCACGATCCGCTCGATGACCTGGCGCAGGTGGGCCTCGGACACGAACCGGGCGCCGGTGAGGTGGAGTCGGCCGGCCTGCTCGATGTAGATGGCGTCGGTCCCGTTGACCATGACCTCGCTGATCGAGGGGTCGGCGAGGAACTGCTCGATCGGGCCGTGGCCGACCATGTCGTCGCGCAGCTCGCGCACCAGGCGGGCGCGGTCGGCCGGCGACACGTCGGCGTCCTCCTCGGGCCCGTCGAGGAAGTCGGCCAGGCCCTCGACGACCAGGCTCTCGAGCTCGGGCTCGGACAGGTCCCGGTCGTAGATGCGGGCGCCGAGCCGCACGAACAGCCGCTCCAGGGCCCGCTGGCGCAGCTCGAGCGACGGGTCGCCGTCGAGGAGCTTCGCCGGGGCCTCGCCCCGGCCCTCGAGGTGCCGGGTGGTGAGCGCGGGGCTCGTCGCCGCCGACGGACGTCGGTCCCACTCGAGGTCGGCGGGCGTGGCCCGCACCTCGGTGTGGTCGGCCGCGGCCGGGCCCCGTCCGAGGAGCTGCGTCGGGGCCGGAGCCGGGGCCGCGTCGGGGCTCGGACGTGGCGCGGCCGGCGCCGCCCACCCGTCGACGGGTGCAGCCGGCGTCGTCGGGTCGGCCCGATGGCCACCACCCGGCGGGGCCGTCGCCGGGGCCTCCGCCGGGACGCGGCGGGGCAGCGCCGGCGTGCGGGGCCGCGCGCCGGAAGG
Source organism: Actinomycetota bacterium (assembly GCA_034211175.1). Taxonomy (GTDB): domain Bacteria; phylum Actinomycetota; class Acidimicrobiia; order Acidimicrobiales; family CAIXPF01; genus JAXHUH01. The sequence goes on along the minus strand of JAXHUH010000328.1, from coordinate 1,173 downwards.
TGCCGCCGGATCGGCGACGAGGGTGCGACCGCCGGAGGACGGCCGGCGTGTCCCGAACGCCACCGGCGGGCCGGTCGTCGGCTCGCGGGCCCGGTCGACCCAGGCCCGGAAGGGCCGGTCGTCCGGCGTGCCGGCCTGTGCGCCCCCGGGATCGGGGCGCGACGGCTCGACGCCGCCGGAGGGCGCCCCCGCGGGAGCCGGCGGGACCGGCGACATCGCCGACCCGGTCTCGTGGTCCGATCGGGGCGCCGCCGGCGCCTCGACGGGGTGGGCCCCGGCCAGGTCGGCGGGGCGCGCCACGCCGAGGACCGTGTCGTCGTCGTTGCGGTGGACCCGGGGCATCTCAGCCCCCGTCGCCGAGCACGTCGACCGACTCCCCGGGGAGGGCGAGACCGCTCTCCGCGGCGAGCCACGGCTTGCCGTACTCGGCCGCGTAGACGAGCTCGTCGGCCTGGTCGGGCCGGACCGCGAGGGTGACGAGCGTGACCGACTCGGGCGCGCTGGTCGCACCGTCGACCGAGGGCAGGGCGTTCGACTGCACGGACGTGACCAGCACGCCCTGGAACAGCGCGGCGCTCGAGCTCGTCGCCTGGACACCGGCGGCGCCGGCGCCCTCGGGCGCGAGCGCCACGGCCGACTCGTCGAACGACACCAGGACCGTCACCTCCGCGCCCGGGCGGATGCGCCCACCGAGGGCGCGCTGGGGTGACAGGGCCAGGGTGACCTGGACCAGCTCGGGTGGCGCGTCGACCGCCAGGATGTCGTTCCCCGGAGCGCCGTCGTCGACCAGCGCGGGGTCGACGAGCACCCGGCGGGTCACCATCTCCCGCGCCCCGAGGGGCGCGGAGATGACGAGGCCGGGGCCGAGCTGCTCGGGGCTGATGAGTCGGTCGTCGGGCGCGGCCGTCGCCGGGACCTCCTCCACCGCCACGCCGGTGCGCATGTCGGTGCTGGTCGTGCCCGCGTCGAACGCGCGGGTCGTGACCAGGGCGAGGACCGTGTCCCCGGCGCGCTCGGCTCCGGCGCCGCGCACGTAGGCGGCGAGGAGGAGCGTGCCGAGGGCAGCGCAGACGACCGCGAGCGCGACGCTCGCGATCCTTCGCTTCATCGTTGCTCACTTCGAACGGGTGGACGGGTGCGGCCGCGCCGATCCGCGCGGCCGCGTCCGATACA
>JAXHUH010000327.1:0-17058 GCA_034211175.1 Actinomycetota bacterium | reverse complement strand
CCGGGTTGCCCGGCGCCCAACAGGGGCGGTTGGGTGGGTGCCTACCGATGGTGCGAGCGCCCCCGGCCGGCTGGCAACGGTCCACCCGGCCACCGGAAGGAGCGGTGCGACATGAGGATGCGACGCGAACTCGCCGACGACTACCTCCACGAGGTGGAGAGCGCCTCGAACTTCAACGAGAGCCGCTACTACAACTTCTTCTCGGAGAGCTCGGGCGCCGGCGGTTGGGTCCGCATGGGCAACCGCCCGAACGAGGGCTACGCCGAGATGACGGTGTGCCTCTACCTTCCCGACGGTCGCATCGGGTTCATGTACAAGCGCCCCGAGATCTCCGGCCACGAGGCCCACGACGCCGGCGGCCTGCGCTTCGAGGTCGTCGCCCCCTACGAGGAGCACCGGGTCACCTACGACGGCAAGGTCCTCGTGATGACCGACCCGATGCAGATGAGCGACCCGAAGGCCGCGTTCACCTCCAACCCCCGGGTGCCGTGCACGCTCGACCTCACCCACCGCGCGGTCGGCCAGGCGTGGGGCGGCGAGCCCGAGTGGGACGACGACGAGGAGCGGCCGGACATCGACCCGGAGAAGTCGTTCGCCAAGGGCCACACCGAGCAGCACATGGCGATCACCGGGACGATGACGGTGGGCGACGAGTCCTTCGACCTCGGCGGCGGCCTCGGCCTTCGCGACCACTCGTGGGGCCCGCGCTACTGGCAGGCGATCTGGTGGTACCGGTGGCTGACCGCCAACCTCGGCCCCGAGCTGGGCATGGCGCTGACCGTCGCCGGCACCGAGGAGGGCGGCCGCTCGTCCCACGGCTTCCTCTACGACACGGCCCGCTACGGCGACAACCGCCTGGTGCCGATCCGCGGCGTCGAGCTGCGCCCCGACTACGACGAGGCGCTCCACCCCCACACGGTTCGGGCCGACATCAGCACCGACGACCACACCTACGAGCTCGTCGGTGACGTGTGGTCGACGATCCCGCTGCGCAACCGGCGCGAGGGCCTCACCACCCGCATCACCGAGGGGATGACCCGCTGGCGGTGCGAGGGCCACACCGGCGCCGGGCTGTCGGAGTTCCTCGACCAGATCGTCGACGGCCACCCCGTCGGCGTCGACGCCACGACCGCCACCGCCTGACCGGCCCGAGCGCTCCGGAGGTTCGTGCCGTCCGCTCCTGACACCACGTCGAGCGCGGGTTAGCGTTCCGGGCCATGTTCGACCTGGCCACCGCAGCGGTCGAGGGCGCGCTCGCGGCGGGTGCCGCCTATGCCGACGCCCGGGCCCAGGACCTGCGGGACGAACGGGTCTCCGTGCTCAACGGGGAGGTCGAGTCCGTCACCTCGGGCACCCAGCTCGGCGTCGGGGTACGGGCGCTCATCGGCTCTGCGTGGGGCTTCGCCGCGACCGCCGAGCCGACCGAGTCCGCGGCCCGGGCCGCCGGGGCCCAGGCCGCGGCGATCGCCCGGGCGTCGGCGAGCGTGCCCGGCCCTCCGTTGGAGCTGGCCGACGTCGCGGTCACCGAGACGAGCTGGTCGACCCCGGTAGAGGAGGACCCGCTCGCGGTGCCCCTGGCCGAGAAGGTCGACCTCCTCGTGCGGACGACCCGGACGATGCTCGAGGAGGACGCGGTCGCGCTCGCCCGCGCCGACCTGGCCGCGGTGGTCGACGAGCGCTGGTTCGTGTCCAGCCAGGGCCACCGCATCCACCAGCGGATCACCAAGACCGGCGGCGGCAGCGACGCCACCGCCGTCGGCGAGCACGAGACCCAGCGCCGCAGCCACCCCCAGGCGATGGGCCACTGGGAGACCGGCGGTTACGAGGTGATCCGCCGCTTCGACCTGGCCGGCAACGCCGCCCGCATCGCTGCGGAGGCCGCCGCGCTGCTGACCGCGCCATCGTGCCCGGCCACCGTCACCGACGTGATCCTCGACTCCAGCCAGGTGGCGTTGCAGATCCACGAGTCGGTCGGCCACGCCATCGAGCTCGACCGGATCCTCGGCTGGGAGGCGGCCTTCGCGGGCACGTCGTTCCTCGACCTCGGCCAGCTCGGCTCGCTGCGCTACGGCTCGGAGCTGATGAACATCACGGCCGACGCCACGATCCCGGGTGCGCTCGGCTCGTTCGGCTACGACGACGAGGGCACGCCGGCCCAGCGGGTCGACATCGTCCGTGACGGCACGTGGGTCGGGGTGCTGTCGGGCCGCGACTCGGCCGCGGTCGCCGGCCTGGCGCCGGGCGGCATGGTGCGGGCATCGGGCTACGACCGCCTGCCGATGGTGCGGATGACCAACGTCGGGCTGCTCCCCGGCGAGGGGACGCTCGAGGACATCGTCGCCGAGACCGCGGACGGGATCCTGATGAGCACGAACCGGTCGTGGTCGATCGACGACCGCCGCCTCAACTTCCAGTTCGGCTGCGAGATCGCCTGGGAGATCAAGGACGGCCAACGCACCCGGATGCTGCGCAACCCGAGCTACACCGGGATCACGCCCCGGTTCTGGGCGTCGATGGACCGCCTCGCCGGGGCCGACGAGCTCGTCGCCTGGGGCACGCCGAACTGCGGGAAGGGCCAGCCGATGCAGGTCGGCCACACCGGCCACCCCGCGGCGCCGGCCCGGTTCCGCGGCGTGCGGGTGGGGGTCGGGGCATGACCGGCGCCTCCGGACCGACGGGCGCCGACGACCTCCCCACCCTGCCGCCGGTCGACCCGCGGGTCCTGGCCGAGCGGGCCCTCGCCCAGGTGCGCGCCGGGGAGCAGGCGGTGGTGACGGCCGATGTCGGCCGCCACGCGCTGACCCGGTTCGCCAACTCCCACATCCACCAGAACGTGGCCGACGACCGGGTGACGGTGACGGTCCAGCTCGTCGTCGACGGCCGGGTGGCGTCGGCATCGACCACCCGCCACGACGACGACGGGCTCACCGAGCTGGTGGCCAGGGCACGGGCGGCGGCCGAGGTGAGCCCGCCCGATCCCGGCTGGCCCGGGCTCACCGCACCGGCCCCGACCCCCGACGGCAACCCGGCCGACGCGACCCTCGCGGCGACCCCGGCGGAGCGGGCCGCGATCGTCGAGGCGTTCGTCCGGGCCGGCGACGGCACCGCGGCCGCCGGCTACTGCGACACCGAGTACTCCCACACCGTCGTCGCCAACTCCGCCGGCCACGTCGCGGAGGGCCGCAGCAGCCGGGCCACGCTCGACGGCATCCACCGCATCGGCGACGCCGCCGGCTCGGGCCACGGCACGTCGAACGACGTCCGCGACCTCGACGGCGAGCGCATCGGTCGCGAGGCCGCCGAACGAGCCGCGGCGTCGGTCGACCCGGTCGACGTCGAGCCCGGTGACTACGAGGTCGTCCTCGGCCCGGAGTGCGTGGCCACGATCGTGATGTTCCTGTCGGTCTACGGGTTCAACGCGAAGCAGCACCAGCAGGGCCAGAGCTTCGCCGAGCTCGGCGCCGGCCAGTTCGACCCGGCGATCACCCTCGTCGACGACGGCACCGACCCCCGGGCCATCGCCTACGGGTTCGACGGCGAGGCCAGCCCGAAGTGTCGTCACACGTTGATCGACGGGGGCACGACCTCGGCGCTGACCCATGACCGGCGCACCGCGGCGAAGGTCGGGGCGTCGACGACGGGCCACGCGGCGCCGTCGCTGTACGGCAACGAGGTCGGGCCGTTCGCGTCGAACCTGTTCCTCGCGCCGGGATCGTCGTCGGTCGAGGAGCTGATCGGCTCGGTGGAGCGCGGGCTGCTCGTGACGACGTTCAACTACGTGCGGGTGATCGACCCGAAGACGATCGGCGCGACCGGCCTCACCCGCAACGGGACGTTCCTGATCAGCGACGGCGCCGTCGCCGGAGCGGTCTCGAACCTGCGGTTCACCCAGTCGTTCGTGGAAGCGCTCGCGCCCGGCGCGATCGCCGCCGTGGGCCGTGACGCCCGCCTGGCCGATGCCGAGTTCGGGCCCGGCTTCGCCCACGTGCCATCGCTGCACCTGCGGCGATGGCGGTTCACCGGCGGCGCGGCCGGGTAGGGGCGCCCCGATGTCCGACCAAGGTTCCGTCGCCGAGCGTGCCCGGCGCATCGCCGGTTCGTTGGCGGCTGCGCTGCAGGCCGCCGGGCTCGTCGCGCTGGTCAACGTGGTCGGTTCGGTCATCGACCGGGTCGGCCCCGGGCCCCGGCTGTTGGGTCGCGACAACCCCGATGCTCGGTCTGTCCGATCGTCGGGCAGAGCACTAGGTTCCGAATACCGTTCACCGCCCGCGGCGTCTCCGACGCAACGGCGGGGCACCACTGATCGAGGAGGACGCGGCGTGGTGGCGACTGCGACCGAGACGAGCCCGCCCATGAACAAGCCGGGAGGGCTGGTGCCGACGGCGAAGCGGGTGATGGCGGGCATGAAGGAGCACAACACGCCCGTTGCGGCCGGTGGTGTCGCGTTCTTCGCGCTGCTGTCGCTCGTACCGACGCTGGTGGCGCTGATCTCGATCTACGGCATCGCCTTCGATCCCCAGGACATCGCGGAGCAGATCGAGCAGCGGGCATCGAACCTCCCCGAATCGACGTCCGAGTTCCTCAACGACCAGCTCAGCGCCATCGCCGGTGCGGCCAGCGGATCACTGGGCGTCGGTCTCGTCGTCGGTATCGTCGTCGCCTTGTGGTCGGCCTCGGGTGGCGTGAAGCACCTGATCAGCTCGATCAATCACATCTACGGCTACCCCGAGGACCGCGGCTTCATGAAGATGCGGGGCCTGTCGCTCGGGCTGCTGGCCGGCACGCTCCTCTTCATCGTGCTGACCTCGGTCGTGATGGGCGTCCTGCCCGTGGTGCTGCGACGAACCGGTCTCGGCAGCGTCGGCGGCACCCTCGTGTCGCTCATCTTCTGGCCCTTGCTGGCTCTCGTGATGGTGGCCGGGCTGAGCTTCCTGTACCGGGTGGCGCCGTCACGCAAGCCGATGATGCGCGGCTGGTGGACCTGGGGCGGCGTGGTCGGCACGGCGATCTTCTTCGTCGGCTCGATCGCGTTCACGCTCTACGCCAACTCGCTCGGCTCCTACAGCGCCACCTACGGGATCTTCGCCTCGATCATCGTGCTCATGCTCTGGCTGCTGATCGCGTCCAACGCGGTGCTGATCGGCGCCGAGGTGAACGCCGAGCTCGAGAAGCAGGGCCGCTGGTAGGACCCGCTCCTGCGGGGCGATGATCCAACGATGCTGGACCACCTCTCCATCCAGTGCGCCGACGTCGCCGCCAGCGCCGCGTTCTACGACAAGGTCCTCGCCCCGCTCGGTGGCGGCCGCCTGATGGACCTCGGCGAGGTCGTCGGGTACGGCATCGCCCCCAAGCCCGATTTCTGGATCGGGCCCCGCACGAGCGGCGAGGGCTTCCGGGAGAGCCACATCGCGTTCACGGCCGACGACCGCGAGTCGGTACGGGCGTTCTTCGCCGCGGCCCGTGCGGCCGGCGCCGAGGTGCTCCACGAACCGCGGGAGTGGCCCGAGTACCACCGCGCCTACTACGGCGCGTTCGTCCGCGACCCCGACGGCAACAACGTCGAGGCGGTCTGCCACCTCCCCGAGCCGTAGCCCGACCGGCCGCGACTCAGCCGGCGATGGCCGCGGCCACTCGTTCCGAAGCAGCTGCCGGGGTGTCGGCGGCCTCGGCGAGCCACAGGTGGATCGCCGCCGTCGCCCGCCACGGGGACCATCCCGGGGCCAGATCGTCGAGCGACGCGCCCGGCCGGAGCCCCTCGAGCGACCGGCGGAGCCCGAGGTCACCCGTCGGCATGGCGTCGGGCTCGCCGAGCCGGAAGGCGATGTACTGCGCCGTCCACGGGCCGAGCCCCTTCACCGCCTCGATGGCGGCGACGAGCTCGTCGGTCGGGACGCCGCGGTCGAGCGCCACGGCGCCGGTGCGCACGGCGTCGGCGAACGCCCGGATGGCGGCGGCCCGTGCACCGGTGAACCCGAGGCCGTCGAGGTCGGCGTCGGCAACCGTGTCGGCGGTCGGGAACGTCCGGCCGAGCCCGAGCGCGTCGAGCCCGCGGACGGGCTCGCCGAGCCGCTCGACCAGGCGGCCGACCAGGGTGGTCGCCCCGGCAACGCTCACCTGCTGACCGACGATGGCCCGCACGCCGAGCTCGAACGGGTCCCACGCGCCGGGTGGGCGCAGGCCGGGGCGGGCAGCGATCAGGGGACCGATCGTCGGGTCGTCGGCCAACGACCGGTTCGCGCCCTCGGGGTCGGCATCGAGGTTGGCGATCCGGCGGGCCTGCTCGACGAGGTGGATCAGGCCGTCGAGCCGTGGGAGGTGGGCCCGCAGGACGAGGTGGTCGGGCCCGCCGGCGCTGAGCTCGATGACGCCGGGGTCGCCGCCGACGACGATGGTGCGCCGGTAGGCCCCGTCGGCCACCGACTCGACACCGGGGATGGCCCGGGCCGCGAAGTAGCCGAGGGTGGCGTCCCAATCGAGGGGGCCGTCGAACGGGAGGCGCAGCACGAGCCCGCCGTCGGCGACGAGGCGGTCGGCCTTGCGCCGACGTCCCCGCAGCTCGGACGGCGGCGCCCGGAAGATGTCGTGACACGCCCGGTTGAGCTGGCGGACGCTGCCGAACCCGGCGGCGAACGCAACGTCGGTGACCGGCAGGTCGGTGTCGTCGAGGAGGCGGCGGGCGAAGTGGGTGCGCCGCGACCGGGCGACCTGGTCGGGCGTGGCGCCGATGTGGTCGACGAACAGGCGCCGCAGGTGGCGCCCCGAGACGCCGAGGCGGGCGCCGAGGTCGGCTTCGGTCGACCCGTCGAGCACGCCGTCGGCGATGAGGCGGACGGCCCGGCACACCAGCTCGGGCCCGGCCACGCCGAGCGGTTGGGCGAGGCGGTAGGGCCGGCAACGCAGGCAGGCCCGGAACCCGGCGGCCTCGGCCGCGGCCGGGTGTTCGAACGGGCGCACGTTGGCGGGGTCGGGCCGGGCACTGCAGTCGGGCCGGCAGTAGATGCCGGTGGTGACGACGGCCGAGAACGCTCGCATGGTCTCTGTCTACCGTCCCGTCCGTGGCCGGGATCGGTCGCATCCGGACACGGTCGCCGCCCGGTCCGGATCCGTCCGACATCGACGGGTGGGTCCGGCGCAACGTGACCCCCATGAGCACGACCGAACCCCGGACCGCCATGCCGACCGCCGCGACGGCAGCGCAGGCCAACCACCTTCGAGCGCTGCACCACGCCGAGGAGCCCCTGGTACTGGCGAACGTGTGGGACCCGATGTCTGCGCTGCTGGTCGCCGAGGCCGGCGCCGCCGCGGTGGCGACCACCAGCGGGGGTGTCGCCTGGGCCCACGGTCTACCCGACGGCGAGCACCTGCCCATCGAGCCGATGCTCGACGTCGTGGCGGCGATCGCCGGCGCGATGGACGTGCCGGTGAGCGCCGACGTCGAGGGCGGCTACGGGGACGTGGCGGCGACCGTCGCCGCCGTCGTCGAGCGCGGCGCAGCCGGGATCAACCTCGAGGACCGGGTCGGCGACGGACTGCGCAGTGCCGAGGACCAGGCGGCACGGCTGGGGGCGGCGCGCGATGCCGGCGCGGCCCTCGGTGTCGAGGTCGTGATCAACGCCCGAACCGATGTGTTCCTCGCTCCCGGGGGCTCCCGCTCGATCGATGAGGTCGCCGACCGGGCGACGACCTACGCCGAGGCGGGCGCGGACTGCCTGTTCGTGCCCGGCGTCGTCGACGTGGCGACGGTGGCGCAGATCGTGGAGCGCTGCCCGCTGCCGGTGAACGTGATGGCCGGCCCGGGTGCACCGACGGTTGCCGAACTGGCCGCGGTCGGCGTCCGCCGGATCAGCGTGGGCGGAGCGCTGGCCCAGGCCGCGTACGGTGCAGCACGCGCCGCTGCACGGGAGCTGCTCGGCCCGGGAACGTACGGCTCCCTCGATGCGGCGCCGTCGTTCGCCGAGCTGAACGCGCTCGTCACCGGCCGGATCCGGTGACCACGACCGTTCCGGTGTGGTCCACCATCGACTCGCCGATCGGCGAGCTCCTGCTCCTGGGCACTGCGGAGGGCAGCTCGCTCGGGTGGCTTACGGGCCTCTACCTGGCCGTCCACGAGCGCTGCCCGGCGCCTGCTGCCCACGCCGTGGAGGACCCCACCGTGTTCGGCGAGGTGGGCCAGCAGCTCGAGGAGTACTTCGACGGCTCCCGGCAACGGTTCGACCTGCCACTGGCGCCACCGGGGACGGCGTTCCAGCAGGCGGTGTGGCGTCTGATCGACGAGGTCGGCCACGGCGAGACGACCACCTACGGCGAGTTGGCCCGCCGGCTCGGCCGACCCCGAGCGGCCCGGGCGGTCGGCGCCGCGAACGGCGCCAACCCGATCTCGATCATCATCCCGTGCCACCGGGTCGTCGGCGCCGACGGCTCCCTCACCGGCTACGGCTGGGGCACCGACCGCAAGGACTGGCTCCTCGACCACGAACGCCGTGCCCAGCTGACCACCTCGAAGCCGCCCACCCCCTCCCGAACTGGCACTCACCTTCGACCATCAGGTGGCGGCGGCAGATCCGAGTACCAGAACGGGTCAGCGGTAGCCGGTGACGTCGGAGTTGATGCCGAAGGAGAGCTCGGCATCGGGGACGGCGACCACACGCGCCCTGGACTCGGGCCCGACCACCGAGACGTGCATCATCCCTGCGACCTGGTGGAAGACGAGGTCCCAGCGGGCGTAGGCCACGGCCGTCATCGCCTCGACCGACGCCTCCGGGCGGCTCGTCCCGATCGACGCCAGCCTGGTCGACGGGACGCGCACTGCGAGCTCATCGACGCGGCCCGGTGAGGCCCCCGCCCCGGTGCCGTGAGCCGCGCCGATCAGCCCCCGGCGGCGGCCGCGGCGGGCACCGGCAGGTCCCACTCGCGCCAGGCGCCGAGACCGGCTTGCTCGCGCACGTCGGCCAGGACCTTCTCGTAGGTCTCGGCCTCGACGTAGTTGGCGTGGCGGGCGGAGTCGACGTAGTGATGGCCGCCCCGCAGGTCGGGCCGATGGGTGCGCCGAAGCTCGTCGAAGCGTCGGCGCCGGACGTCGCCGTCGTCGAGCGCGAACACGTCGGCGACGAGCTGGGCCATGTGGTCGAAGTGGCCGTAGGAGGCGGACGCGAACTCGATGAGCCCGAGCGCGGCGAACGTTGGCACGTCCCGGGAGAACATGTTGAGGTAGAGCTGCGGGCGCCCGTCGGCCCAGGTCAGGAGGTCCTGGTCGAGGAACGGTATGGCGTGCTGGTAGCCGGTGGCCAGGAGGACGAGGTCGGCCTCGACCCGGCTGCCATCGGTGAACACCACGGCGTCGCCGTCGAGGCGGGCCACGTCGGGCTTCGCCTCCAGGTCGCCGTGGGACAGGTGGTGCAGCACCATCGTGTTGACGATCGGGTGGGTCTCGAGCACGTGGTGGTCGGGGGCGGGCAGGCCGTAGCGCTCGGGCTTGCCGGTGACGACGGCGAGCAGCTTCTCGAGCGCCCACGTCTCGATCCGGTGCGGGATCGGGAACGGCGGCGGATTGGCCACGATGACGTCGGTCGGGATGCCGAAGAGGTGCTTGGGGCAGAACCAGTAGCCCCGCCGCATCGACAGCACGGCGTGGTCGGCCCGGCGGGCGGCGTCGCAGGCGATGTCGACCCCGGAGTTGCCGGCGCCGACGATGACGACCTTGCGGCCCTCGAGCTCAGCCGGGTCGCGGTAGGTGACCGTGTGGCGGACCTCGCCGTCGAACTCACCCGGCAGCTCGGGCACGTTCGGCACCCAGGTGACGCCGTTGGCGCAGATCAGGGCGTCGAAGCGCTCGGTGGCGCCGTCACCGGCACCGCCGAGGGTGAGGTCCCACGACCCGTCCTCCAGCAGGGCGGCCGAGTCCACCGGTGTGTCGGTGCGGACGAGGCCGGTGAGGTCGTGGGCGTCGGCGAACGACCGGATGTAGGTGAGGATCTCACGGTGGTTCGGGTAGTCGGGGTAGTCGTCGGGCATCGGGTAGCCGGGAAACCCCGACTGCGTCCGTGACGAGATGAAGTGGGCCGACTCGTACATCGGTGAGCCGGGGGCGTCGATGTCCCAGATCCCGCCGGTACCGGTGTTGCGCTCGTAGACGACCGGCTCGATGCCGACGGCGCGCAGCGCCCGGGCGGCGACGAGCCCGCTCGGCCCGGCGCCGACGACGGCAACCCGCTCGATCATCGGGCCACCTCCGCGGTGACGGCGGGACGCGGGCCCCGAGTCCAGGTTCCGGTCAGACAACGTGACAACATCTCACGTTTCTAGACGTGAGACCTTCTCACGTCAACCGTTGACCGATACTGGGACCGGATGAGCGGCGCGACCAGACCGACCCCACCGATCGACGAGCACGAGCAGCCGGACCGCGAGCCGGACGGCGCGCGCCGCCTCCCCGAGCAGAGCCGCAGCCGGGAACGGGTCGAGCACGTGCTCGACGCCGCCGCCGCGCTCATCACCGAGTCGGGCATCGATGCCATGACGATGAGCCGGCTCGCGGAGACCGCCGAGGTCTCGCTCCCGTCGATCTACCGCTACTTCCCGAACAAGCGGGCGATCCTGGCCACGCTGTTCGATCGCTACGCGGCGCGGGTCCGGCACGCCATCGCAGCGCCGCTGGCCGACATCGACTCCCGGGAGGCAGCCCGAGATGCGTTGGCCGCGGCGATGCGCCGCTACTGGGAGCTGTACCGCAGCGACGCCGCACTGGCCGCGGTGTTCTCGGCCGCGCTCGCCGACCCCGAGCTGGTCGGCCTCGACGTCGCCGACAGCCGCACGAACGGCGCGCTGCTGGCCGAGGCGCTGGCACCGGGGCTCGACGCGGCGCCCGACGAGCGGGCCGCGTTCGTGGCCAGCCACCTCGCCGGCGCCACCGTGCGTCTCGGCGTCCTGCTCGAGCGGGACGAGGCCGACGAGATCGTCGAGCTGCTCATCGACCGGGTCCTCGTGCCGCTTCTGCTCGGCGAGGGCAGCGGCGAGCCCTAGAGCTCGGAGGCGACCCGTTCGAGCAGGCCGACGGCCTCGGCGACGACCGCGGCCTCGTTGGGGGCGAGCCGCTCGAGCACACCACCGAGGTGGGCGACCCGCGCGTCACGCCCGGCGAGCATGAGCCGGCGGCCCTCGTCGGTCGCGGAGACGAGCGTTGCCCGGCGGTCCTCGGGGTGCGGAGCCCGCTCGGCGAGACCGGTGCGCTCCAGGCCGGCGACGATCTGGGTCATCGTCGGGCTGGTGACCTGCTCGATCTCGGCGAGCGCCCCGACGGTGCGGGGGCCGCCGAACACGAGCACCGACAGCGCGGAGAGCCGCCCCGGCGGAACGCCGAGCGAGCGGTCGACCTCGTGCAGCCCGCGCACGAGGTGCACGGCGACCCGGTTGAGCCCCGTCGCCACCTCATCGAGCCCGACGTCGCCGCCTGTCCCGCTGCTCTCGTCGGTCATCCCACGCACACCCGCTGTACGGCTCGAAGAAAGATAGGTAGCCTACCTATTTGATTCTACGGCTCGGAGCGAGCCCGTTCGGGGAGGGTGTCGATGTCCGCAGGGAACCAGGTGAAGGGCCTGCGACAGGTGGCCCAACGGGTCGTCGACCTCGACCGGGCGGTCGGGTTCTACGAGCAGGTGCTCGGACTGCGGCTCATCGACCGGTTCGACCCGCCCGACCTGGCGTTCTTCGACCTCGGCGGCGTGCGACTGCTCCTGGAGGCCAACGCCCCGGCGGCGATGATCTACCTCGAGGTCGACGACGTGCGCGCCGAGTACGACCGGCTCGCCGCCCTCGGCGTCGAGATGATCCACGAGCCGGCCGCCATCTTCGAAGATGCCGAGGGCCGTTTCGGCCCTGCCGGCGAGAAGGAGGTCATGGCCTTCTTCACCGACACCGAAGGCAACCAGCTCGCCCTCGCCGGCCGCGAGTGACCCCGCAAGTGTTGAGAGGGCGGCTCAGCGGGTGGCGTGGGCGGCGAGGACGTCGGCGACGCAGGCCGTGAGCTTCTTGGCCATCGGCACGTGGAGGAACTCGTTCGGGCCGTGGGCGTTCGAGCCCGGCCCGAGGACGCCGATGACCAGGAACTGGGCCTCGGGGAAGCGCTCGCCCAGCATCCCCATGAACGGGATCGAGCCACCCTCGCCGGTGTGACCGCACGGTGAGCCGAAGTGTGCGTTCGACGCGGCGTCGGCGGCCTCGGCCAGCCACGGGGCCAGCGTCGGCGCCGCCCAGCCCGGGCCGGTCTCGCGCAGTTCCCAGGTGACCTTGGCGCCGTACGGCGGGTCCTCGGTCAACACCCGGCCGATGGCCTCGGCGGCGACGTCGGGGTCGACGGTCGGAGGCAGGCGCATCGACAGCATCATCGACGTCCCCGGGCGGATCACGTTGCCGCCGGCCGCGGTCGACGGGAAGCCATCGGCCCCGATCACGGTGAGCGACGGCCGCCACGTGCGGTCGAGCCACAGCTCGGCCGGCGCCTTCGTGGCCAGGTCGACGCCGTCGACGACCGGGTACTTCTTCGTGAAGTCACCGAGCGCGGCGGCGAGGCCCTCGACCTGGGCGACGCGGTCGGCCGGGATCTCGGTGTGGCACTCGGGCACGAGCACCTCGCCGGTGGCCGAGTCCTCGATGCGGTCGAGCAGGCCGCGCAGCACCCGGAACGAGTCGGGCACGATCCCGCCGTAGGCGCCGGAGTGGAGGCCCTCGGTGTTCACCTCGACCCGCAGCAAGCCGCTGGCCAGGCCACGCAGCGAGTTGGTGACCCACAGCTGGTGGTAGTTCATGGCGCCGGAGTCGAGGCAGATGATCAGGCTGACGTCGCCGATGCGGGGTGCGAGCGCCTCGACGTAGGCGGGCAGGTCGTAGCTGCCCGACTCCTCGGTCGCCTCGATCAGGATCACGCACCGGGCGTGGGGCCGCCCCTCGGCCCTGGCCGCCTCGATGGCGGCGAGCGCCGCGAACAGGGCGTAGCCGTCGTCGGCGCCACCCCGCCCGTAGAGCCGGTCGCCGTCGCGCACCGGCTCCCACGGCCCGAGCCCGTCGCGCCAGCCGACCATCTCCGGCTGCTTGTCGAGGTGCCCGTACAGGAGCACCGTATCGGCCCCGCTCGCGCCTCCCCCACCGCCACCATCGAACGCCGGGACCTCGGCCAGGATCACCGGGGTGCGGCCGTCCATCCGCACGACCTCGACGCTCAGCCCGTCGATCGAGCGGGCCTCGGCCCAGCCACTGAGCATCGCCACCGCGGCGTCGAGGTGGCCCGACGTCGCCCAGTCGGGATCGAACGCCGGCGACAGCGCCGGGATGCGGATGTAGTCGGTCAGGGTGGGGAGGATGTCGTCGTCCCACACCTGGTCGGTGAAGCTGGCGATGGCGGTCACACCCGCGAGCGTAGGTCGGTGGCACGTCCGCCGCCGGACCCCGCGACCGGACGACGCGGCGAAATCGGTGGCGGTGCCACGGGCGGCGCGGGTCATGCTCGGGGCATGGAGCTTCGATCGATCAGCCTCGACGAGCGTGCGGAGTTCATCCGGACCGTCACCCTCGGGTTCGGCCACAGCATCACCAAGGAGCCGAGCGAGCCCCGGCTCGGCAAGGTCGAGACCGACCGGACCCGGGTCGTGGTCGACCGCGGCCAGTTCGTCGGCTGGTCCGGCGCGTACACGTTCCGCCTGGCCGTACCCGGCGGCGCCTCGGTCGGGGCCTCGGGCGTCACCGCGGTGGGCGTGAAGACGACCCACCGCCGCCGGGGCATCCTGCGGCAGATGATGACGGAGCTGCTCGACGACGCCGTCGAACGGGGCGAGGCGGCCGCCATCCTCCAGGCATCGGAGGGCGCCATCTACGGCCGGTTCGGCTACGGGTTGGCCTCGGACAGCTGCCGGCTGCGACTCGACGCCCGCACCGCGCGGCTCCGCCCGTTCGACGATCCGGGCACCATCGACCTGGTCGACGGCAAGGACCGGCGCCAGGCCGTGGGTGCCGTGTGGGGACGGATCTGGGACCGCCGGGCCGGCGGGCTGGAGCTGCCCGAGGTGTTCATCGACGCCCGGCTCGAGGACGACCCCGACGATCGTGACGGCGCGTCCGAGCTGCTGTGCGCGGTCCACCGGGCGGCCGACGGCACGGTCGACGGGTACGCCCTCTACCGGCTGAAGCCGTCGTGGGGCGAGGACGGCAACCCGGACGGCACGGTGAAGGTGTGGCAGGTCGAGGCGGCCGACGACATCGCCTACCTCGCGCTGTGGCGCTTCCTGCTGTCGATCGACCTGATGACGACGGTGGAGGCGTACCCCCGCCCGGTCGACGACCCGGTCCGGTGGGCGCTGACCGACCCCCGCCACGCCCGCATCGACCTGGTCGGCGACGAGCTGTGGGTCCGCCCGCTCGACGTCGCCGCCCTGCTCGCCGCCCGCTCCTACCGGGTCGTCGACGACCTCGTCCTCGACGTCGTCGACGACACCCGCCCCGAGGTCGGCGGCCGGTTCCGGCTCACGACCTCGGCCGACGGCACCGGCAGCTGTGCGCGCACCGGCGACCCCTCCGACGTGACCATCGGGATCGCCGAGCTCGGCTCGCTGTCGCTCGGCGGGGTGCGGCCGTCCACGTTGGCCGCCGCCGGCCGCCTCGCCGCCGACGCGGCCACGCTGCGGCGCCTCGACCTGCTGTTCTCCTGGGACGAGACGCCGTACCTGACCTGGGGGTTCTGACCTGAGCGCCGGCCTGGAGCTGCGTGCGGTCCGCCCGGACGAGGTCGACGACCACGCCCGGGCGGCCGAGGTCTCGTTCGGCGAGAGCACGTCCGCCGAGTCGGTCGCCCGATGGCGCGCCGGCACCGAGGTCGACCGGACCCGGGACGTGTTCGACGGCGACCGCATCGTGGCGACGTCGGGGGCGTTCACGTTCCGCCTCACCGTCCCGGGTGGCGGAGCGATCCCCGCGTCGGGCATCACTGCGGTCACGGTTCGCTCGACCCATCGCCGCCGCGGGCTGCTGCGGCGGATGATGACGGCCCTGCTCGACGACGCCGTCGACCGGGGCGAAGCGGTTGCCATCCTCACCGCCTCGGAGGGCGCCATCTACGGCCGGTTCGGCTTCGGCGTCACGACCTCGGGTTGCACGATCCGACTCGACCGGCGGGTCGCCCGGCTCCGGCCCTTCGACGACCCCGGGTCGGTCGAGCTGGTCCGCGGCGACGAGCTCGGCGAGGTCGTGCGCGAGGTTCGCGCCCGCCACTGGCGCACCCGCGCCGGTTCCCTCGAGCTGACATCGGGCTGGTTCGACATCGCCCTCGCCGACCTCGAGTCGGAGCGGGGCGGCGCGTCGGAGCGGCTCTGCGCCGTCCACCGCGACCAGCGGGGCGTGGCCGATGGCGTCGCGGCCTACCGGCTGCGGCCGTCGATGACCGACGGCAACCCGAGCGGCACCGTCGCCGCCGAGCGGATCATCGCGCTCGACCCCGCGGCGCACCTGGCGCTGTGGCGCTACCTGCTGTCGATCGACCTGATGACGACGGTCGAGGTCGGCTCCTGTGCGGTCGACGACCCGATCCGTTGGGCGCTGACCGACCCCCGCCACGCCGCCGTCTCCGGCGTGCGCGACGACCTGTGGCTGCGCCCGCTCGACATCGCGGCGATGCTCGGCGCCCGCTCGTACCGGGTCGGCGACGACCTCGTCCTCGACGTCGCCGATGACGACCGCCCCGAGATCGGCGGCCGGTTCCGCCTCATCACCCAGGTCGACGGGTCGGCGGGCTGTGCCCGTACCGACGAGCCCGCCGACGTCCGCATCGGCGTCGCCGAGCTCGGCGCGCTGGTGCTCGGCGGCGTGGCCCCCGGTGCACTCGCCCGCGCCGGCCGCCTGCCGGGCGTCGACGCCGAGGCGCTGCGGCGCCTCGACCTGCTATTCTCGTGGGACGAGGCGCCCCACCTGAGCGCCGGTTTCTGAGCCCACACGGAGCCGGGCGCCGCGAGACGTAATCCGTGCGGGGACAGCGGTGCCGGCAGGTCAGACTCGGGCCATGGAGCTGCGTGCCATCCGTCCCGACGAGGTCGCCGAGTACACCCGCACGATCGGGCTCGGGTTCGGGCACTCGATGTCGGAGAAGGCGATCGAGCTGCGCAACGGCGAGGTCGAGCCCGAGCGCACCCGGGTCGTGTTCGACGGCGACCGGATGGTTGCCACGTCGGGAGCGTTGACGTTCCGTCTCGCGACCTGCGGCGGCGGTGAGGTCGGGGCGTCGGGGATCACCGCAGTGACCGTCCGCACCACCCATCGCCGGCGCGGCCTGCTGCGGCAGATGATGA
Organism: Actinomycetota bacterium; assembly: GCA_034211175.1. GTDB lineage: Bacteria > Actinomycetota > Acidimicrobiia > Acidimicrobiales > CAIXPF01 > JAXHUH01. The sequence continues at coordinate 736 of JAXHUH010000327.1, read as the reverse complement.
CCGCCCTCCTCGACGACGCGGCCGAGCGCAACGAGCCGGTGGCCATCCTGCTGGCCTCCGAGGCCGGGATCTACGGACGATTCGGGTTCGGCCAGGCCGCCGACGCATGTCGCGTCCGGCTCGACCGGCGCACCGCCACCCTGCGACCGTTCGACGACCCGGGCACGATCGACCGGGCCGAGGGCAAGGACCTGGGCGACACCGTGAAGGGCCTGTACGCCCGGTGGTGGCCGACCCGGCCCGGCGCGCCGAGCTTCACCCCCGGCTGGTTCGGCGTCTGGCTGGCCGACGACGAGGGTGACCGCGACGGCGGCTCCGAGCTGATCTGCGCGGTCCACCGCGACGGCGACGGCAACGCCGACGGGTACGTCGTCTACCGGCTGAAGCCCACCTGGACCGACGGCAACCCCGACGGCACGGTGCGGGTCACCGACCTGGTGGCGATGAACGACACCGCCCATCTGGCGCTGTGGCAGCACCTGCTGTCGATCGACCTGATGACCACGGTCGAGGCGTTCCCCCGCCCGCTCGACGACCCGATCCGCTGGGCGCTGACCGACCCCCGCCACGCCCGCATCGACCTGGTCACCGACTTCCTGTGGGTCCGCCCGCTCGACGTCGCCGCCATGCTCGCCGCCCGCTCGTACCGCATCGTCGACGACGTCGTCCTCGACGTCGTCGACGACACCCGCCCCCAGGTCGGCGGCCGGTTCCGGCTCACGACCTCGGCGGACGG
>JAXHUH010000326.1:0-9422 GCA_034211175.1 Actinomycetota bacterium | reverse complement strand
CGGGTCGGGCGTCGTCGTCGCGGTCGGGTCGTCCGCGCCCTCCCCCGGGTCGGTCTCCTCGAGCGGATCGACCGACGCGGTCGGCGTCGTCGTGCCGGCGTCGGTCTCCGAGGGGTCGCCGGTGCCGCCGTCGGCGATGATCGCGTCGATGTCGTAGGTCGTCGTGTCCCGCCCGAGCGCGTCGAGCGCCAGCTCACGGGGCCGGTTGAGCGACAGGAAGTTGGCGATGCGGTCGTTGGTGTTGGCCACCGCCAGCGCGACGTCGCGCGTCGTGCCGAACTCCTGGCGCTCCGCCAGGCCGACGAGGCTCCCCGAAGCGAGCTGGGCGGCGACGAGGAAGGCCAGGAGCACCGCACTGATCGCCTGGGCGGCGTCGGCCCGCCGGCGGGGCCGGCGACCGAGGCCCTCGAGCGGGTCCTCGACCTCGACGCGACCACCGGTCCGGCGCGGTTGCGCCCGCTCGGGCGGCCGCTCGGCCGCGGCGGTCGCCACCGGCACGTCCTGGGGCCGACCGCCGGTGGTGTGGTTCGAGACCGGTCGGTGCGCGACGTGCCGCTGCGGCGCCGAGCGCGGGATGCGTCGGCCGGGGGTCGGGACCCGTGAGCGGCGATCGTCGGATGACAACGGCGGGCGACCTCAGAACTGGAAGTAGATGAACGGGGCGACGCCTTCGGGGCCGAGCAGGTCGATCACGACCAGCCACACCCCGAACCCGATGGCGAGCACGCCCACGGGCAACCGGGACAGGTCGGACTGCACGTTAGCGAGCCCGACGCGGGGCACGTACTGGGCGACGAGCGCGGCCGCGATGGTCAGCACGAGCACCCAGGTCACGGCGGGCGCGGCACCGAAGGCGACCAGGCGTCCGAGCACGTCGAACGCCGTTCCCATCGAATCGGCCCGGAAGAACACCCAGCCGACGCAGACGAAGTGGAACGTGACGAGCCGGCCGACGATGCGCCGGTTCCGCTCGGACCGACGCTCGGCCACCGCGGTGCGGCGCACGGCGGCCCGGCCACCCCCGTCGGTCGGGGTCGGCTCCCCCGCGGCCGCGGTCCTCGGGTCGTCCGCCCCGGTGTCGGCGGCGGCGCGACGGAGGACGAGGCGGTCGAGGACCCGCCGTTCCACCAGGAGCCCGATCCCGTGGTAGGCGCCCCAGAACACGAAGGTCCACGCGGCACCGTGCCACAGGCCGCCGAGCAGCATGGTCAGGAACAGGTTGCGGTCGCGGCGGGCGGGCCCGCCGCGGTTGCCGCCGAGGGAGATGTAGAGGTAGTCCCGCAGCCAGCGCGACAGCGACATGTGCCAGCGGCGCCAGAAGTCCTGGATCGAGGTGGCGATGTAGGGGCGGTCGAAGTTCTCGGGGAACCGGAACCCGAGCAGCAGGGCCACCCCGATGGCGATGTCGCTGTAGCCGCTGAAGTCGGCGTAGATCTGGATCGCGTAGCCGTAGATCCCGACGAGCACCTCGAGCGCCGAGTGCTGGTCCGGCAGCGCGAACACGTCGTCGACGATGGCCTCGGCGAGGTAGCTCGAGATCACGACCTTCTTGAACAGCCCGGAGCCGATGAGGACCGCGGCGCGGGTGAGGTCGACGTCGTAGGGATCGCGCCGGGCCGCGAGCTGGGGCAGGAACTCCGACGCCCGCACGATCGGACCGGCGACGAGCTGGGGGAAGAAGGCGAGGTAGACCGCGAAGTCGAGGGCCGACGCCGGCGGGATCACCCGGCGGTGCACGTCGATGACGTAGCTCATCGCCTGGAAGGTGAAGAACGAGATGCCGACCGGGAGGATGATCCGCAGCAGCGGGAGGTTCGCCCCCATGCCGACGGTCTCGAACAGGTCGCTGACGCTGTCGACGAAGAAGCCGTAGTACTTGAAGAACCCGAGGACCCCGAGGTTGGCGGCCACGGCGGCGCCGACGGCGATGCGGGCGGCCCGGGGGTTCGGGGCCCGGGCCGCGGCGGTCGCCAGGGCCTGGTTCACGACGGTCGAGGCCATGATCAGGCCCACGAACCGCCAGTCCCACCAGCCGTAGAACACGTAGCTGGCCGCGAGCATGAACAGCTTCCACCGCAGCGGCTGCTGGTAGAGGGCCCAGCCGACCGTGAGCACCACGATCAGGAAGACGGCGAACGTGAAGGTCGGGAAGAGCATCGGCGATCCCGGCGTGCGCGGCGATCGATCCGCCGTGGATGGTGCTTCGACGATAGGCCGTTCGCACCGGATGCGGGTGGAGCCCGCCACCGATCAGTGCGCGACCACCGGCCCCCTCCCCGGTCCGTGCCCGGAGCCGTCCGACGCCCAGGCGACGAGGGCGTCGATGAGCCCGTCCATCGTGAAGGACGAGGCCTCCACGGCGACGTCGACACCGGCGTCGCGCACCGCGGCGGCGGTCACCGGGCCGATGCACGCGACGGTCGGCGGGAGTCGCTCGGCGCCGGCGATCTCGACGAAGCGCTCGAACGTCGACGGGGCGGTGAACGCGATCACGTCCGCGGTGGACAGCTCGGCCACGGCCTCGTCATCGGCGATCGCCGCCACCGAGCGATAGGCGTCGACCACCGTGACGTCCCACCCCGCGGCGGCGAGCCCGTCGGGCAGCACGTCCCGGGCGACCGCGGCGCGGGCGATCAGCACCCGGCCCCCGCCGTCCGGCGGCGGGGGGAAGGCGTCGAGCACGCTCTCGGCGACGTAGCGCTCGGGCACCAGGTCGGCGGGCAGGCGGGCCCCGGCCAGCACCCCGGCGGTGGCCGGGCCGATGGCGGCGATGCGGGTCGACGCCAGGCGCCGGGCGTCGTCGATGCGATCGGCGACCCGGCTGGCCCCGTTCGCGGACGTGACCACGAGCCAGTCGTAGCGCTCGATCTCCGCGAGGGCGCGGTCGAGGGGCGCGAGGTCGGGCGGATCGATGATCTCGACGGTCGGGAACAGCACCACGCCGGCACCGAGCGCCCGTAGGGTGCGGGCCGCGCCACCCGCCTGGTGGCGGGGCCGGGTGACGGCGACGACATGGCCGTGCAGCGGCCGGCGCGCCCACCAGTCGAGCCGGTCGTCGCGACCCCGCCCGGCGATGACCCAGGCACCGACGTCGCCGCCCGGGTCGGAGCCCGCCGGCCGGGGATGCTGGTGGGCCGTGCCCGCGGCGTCCACGATCCGCATCGGCGTGACCGACGGGTCGAACGGCGACCGCTCGGCCGGCGCGACCACGGTCGCGCCGGCGGCGACCGCGGCCCGCGACGCGTCGTCGTGCTCGGCGAGGTCCGGGGCCAACAAGCCGACCGCGGCGCGGACGACGGCGGGGTCACCGAGCGCCGGGACGACCTCGATCTCGTCGGCGTGGTCGGCCAGCTCGGCCAGCTCCGCCCGGGCGGACGCCGACGCGAGCGGATCACCGGCGTGGACCCGCACGACCGGTCCGTCGGACGCCTCGACCGCCGACCAGACCGTCTCGGGCTCGGGGGCCCGCACGACCTCGACCGCCACCGCCGCCACCGAGGTGATCGCCCGGGCGACCGCGGTGTCGGTCGCCAGCACCCGCGCCGCGGCCAGGAGCCGCTCGCGGGCCGACACGGTGCACAGTTCGGGGTCGAGCACCGGCATGCCGGTGACGGTGAGCCGGGGCACGCGCTCAGCCGTGCTCGAGGAGCGCCGATCCGCCGAGGTCGCCGAGCAGGTGGGAGGCCAGCGCCTTGCCGCACGCGGCCGGATCGTCTCCCCGGCGCTCGGCGTGGAGCGTGGTGCGCCCGTCGAGCGACGACACGAACCCGCAGATGTGCACCTCGGCGGCTGCGGCGTCGGTGTCAGCCTCATCGGCAGAGGGGGCGGCGGGGTCGAGCGTGGCGTGTGCGCCCGCGGGGAGCGAGCAGTCGCCGCCGAGCTCGGTGAGGAACGCCCGCTCGGCGTCGAAGGTGCGCCGGCTCGGCGCGTGCTCGACCGCGGCGAGCAGCTCCCGGACGTCGGTGCGGTCGACGGGGCACTCGATGGCCAGCGCACCCTGGGCGACCTGGGGGACGACCATGCGGGTCGGGAGCCGCTCGGCGATGTGGGCGCCGAGGCCGAGGCGCTCGAGGCCGGCCACCGCGAGCACGACCGCGCCGAACCGCTCGGCCGCCTTCACCCGGGTGTCGACGTTGCCCCGCAGCTCGGCGAAGGTCAGGTCGGGACGGTGCCAGGCGAGCTGGGCCCGGCGGCGCACCGAGCCCGTCGCCACGGTCGCACCCGGCGGCAGGTCGTCGAGCCGGGCGCCGACGAGGGCGTCGCGGGGGTCGGCGCGCTCGGGGACCGCGGCGATCGTGAGGCCGTCGGGGGTGGCCGCGGGCATGTCCTTGCCGGAGTGGACGGCGAGGTCGGCGCGCCCGTCGAGCACCGCGACCTGCACCTGCTTGACGAAGACGCCCTTGCCGCCGATCTCGGCGATGGTCACGTCGCGGCGGAGGTCACCGGTCGTCTCGACCGGGACGAGCTCGACCTCGACGCCCGGGTGGACCCGGCGCAGCAGGTCGGCGACGTGGTCGGCCTGCCAGCGGGCGAGGCGGCTCGATCTCGTGGCGATCCGGAGGCGCACGGGCTACAGCCCGAACAGCTCGGCGACGGTGTCGGCGAGCCGCTCGCCCCGAGGCGTGCCGGCGGCGTCCTTGAGCCGGACGGTCGGCTCGTGGAGCAGGGTGGCCATCAACCGCCTGGTCAGCTGGTCGACGACCTCCCGCTCGTCCTCGTCGAACGCGGCGAGGCGTCGGCCGTGGCGGTCGAGCACGTCGCGCCGCACGTCCTCGGCGCGGGCGCGCAGGGCGATCACGAGCGGGGTGACCCGGCGAGCCTGCTGGACGCCGAAGAAGCGCTCGACCTCCTCGGCCACCAGCCCGCGCACGTCGATCACCTCGCGCTCACGGGCGGCCACGCCGCGGTCGGCGAAGCAGCGCAGGTCGTCCATGTCGAGCAGCTCGACACCCTCGAGCTCGGCGACGTCGGGGGCCACGTCGCGGGGCATGGCGACGTCGACGAGCAGCAGGGGACGACCCCGGCGGACGGCGGTGGCGGCGGCGACGGTGTCGCGGTCGAGGACGTAGTCGGGTGAGCCGGTGGCGGCGACGACGACGTCGACCTCACAGAGCAGCTCGGTGAAGCGACCGATGTCCACGGCGACGCCGCCGACCCGGGCGGCCAGCTCCTCGGCACGGGCGGCGGTGCGGTTCGAGACGAGGACCTCGCCGGCCCCGGCGGCCGCGAGCGCGACGGCGGTGCCCTCGCCCATGGCGCCGGCACCGAGCACCAGCACCCGGTGGTCGGCCAGGTTGCCGAGCGAGTCGACCGCCATCTCGACCGCGGCGTGGGACACCGATGCCGTGCCCCGGGCGATGGAGGTCTCGGTGCGGGCCCGCTTGCCGGTCTCGACCGCGTGGCGGAAGAGGAGGTCGAGCGCGGAGCCGCACGATCCCTCGTCGCGGGCCTCCTCCCAGGCGCCCCGGACCTGACCGAGGATCTCGTGCTCGCCGAGCACCGCGGAGTCGAGGCCGGCGGCCACCTCGAAGAGGTGGGACACCGCCTCGTGCTCGTAGTGGGCGAGGAGGTAGTCGCCCACGGTCTCGGAGTCGAGCCCGGCGATGCGGGCCAGTGCGTCGCGCACGTCCTGGAACGATCCGTGGAACCGGTCGGCCTCGACGTAGATCTCGATCCGGTTGCACGTCGTCAGGGCCACCGCCTCGTCGATGTGCTCGCTCCGGCACAGCTCGACCAGCAGCTTCGAGCGCTCGTCCCGCCCCGGGACGACGCGCTCGAGCAGTGCGAGCGGCGTGGAGCGGTGGTGGAGCCCGAAGGCGATGACGGACACGGCGGTTCCTCTGACGGTTTGGTGCCGACGTCTGGTGGATGAGCGATCGTCGTCGGTGGATACGTGACGAACCGACGCACGGTTCATCCGACGGCCTCGTCCGGACCTCGGTGGGGACCTCAGCGGGTCGACGTTACCCAGCCTGACCGACGGGCCGGGAACGCGCCAACTCGCATTCTGACGGCGCTTCAGTTCGAGTCGGGCGGGGCGGGATCACCACCTCGTCGACGGCGGGCGTCGACGAGGCCCGGACGCCGCGGGCCGCCGTCGGCCGGCACGGTCGCAGCCGCCCGTGCCGAGCGCCTCACGGTGCGGGCGGCACCGACTCCGAGCCGAAGCCACCGACACGCCGGGCCTGGTAGAAGCTGAGGATCTGCAGCTCGAGGGCGAGGTCGACCTTCCGGAGCGGCACGTTGTCGGGCACGGTCACCAGCGCCGGCGCGAAGTTGAGGATGGCGGAGACGCCGGCCTCGACGAGCCGGTCGACGACGGCCTGGGCGACCTTGGCGGGGGTGGCCACGATCCCGATGGTCGGCTCGACGTCGTCGGTCCGGGTCAGGTCGTCCAGGTGGGTCACCTCGACCCCGCAGATCTCGGTCCCGATGATGTCCGGATCGGTGTCGACGATGGCCACGATCGGGAACCCGCGATCGCCGAAGCCCGCGTAGTTGGCGAGCGCCCGGCCGAGGTTGCCGGCCCCGGCGATCACGACCGGCCACTTGTGGGTGAGCCCGAGCTCCTGGGCGATCTTGAACAGGATGTACTCGACCTCGTAGCCGACCCCGCGGGTCCCGTAGGAGCCGAGGTACGACAGGTCCTTGCGCACCTTGGCGGCGTTGACGCCCGCCAGCTCGGCCAGCCGCTCGGAGCTCACGGTCTCGGTGTGCTGACCGGCGAGCTCGACGAGGATCCGGTGGTAGAGCGGCAGGCGGGCGACGGTTGCGTCGGGGATCCGCCGGCTGCGTCGGGGTGCGCTGGGAGCCACGGCCGGGGATCGTACCCATCGGCCGCACAAGCGCACGAAGTCGCCGGTCAGCGACCCGGGTGCACCCGCGGACGGACCCCGGAGCGGCCCGGGGTGCCCGTCGGCCGGGGCGGCCGACGCCACCCGGGCCGGTCGTTGCCGACACCGCCGGGCCTCGAGGCTCAGGGCAGGCGGGCCCCGTCGGCGGACGCGGCGAGGGCCGGGTCGGGCTCGCGCAGGCGCCGGCGGAGCACCTTGCCGACCCCGCGCTCGGTGGGCAGCTGGTCGACGAAGTCGATCTTGGTCGGGCACTTGTAGCGGGCCAGGCGGGACCGGCAGAAGTCGATCACGTCGTCCTCCTCGAGCGGCTCCGACCCCGAGCCCACGACGTAGGCCTTCACCGCCTCGCCGGTGTGGGGGTGGGGAACGCCGACGACGGCCGCGGCGGCCACGCCCGGATGGGAGCGCAGCACCTCCTCGACCTCGGCCGGGTACACGTTGAACCCGGAGACGATGACCAGGTCCTTGGACCGGCCGACGATGTAGAGGTAGCCGTCGTCGTCGACCACGGCGATGTCGCCGGTGCGGAACCAGCCGTCGGGGCTGAACGCGGCGTCGGTTGCCTCCGGGTCCTGCCAGTAGCCCTCGAACACGTTGGCGCCCCGGACCCAGATCTCGCCGGGATCGCCGATGAACACGTCCTCGCCGTCGGCCCCGACGAGGCGGACGTCGACGCCGGGGGCCACCCGGCCGATCGACCCCGGACGGGGCTCCACCCCGACCGACGAGGTCACGGTCGGCGACGTCTCGGTGAGGCCGTAGCCCTGGCGCAGGTCGACCCCGAGCCGCTCGGCGACGCGGCGGGCCAGCGCCGGGGAGAGCTCGGCGGCGCCGGAGACGGCCAGGCGCACCGACGAGAACGCGCCGTCGAGCCGGTCGTCGTCGAGCTCGACGAACGCCGCCCACATCTGCGGCGGTCCGGCCACGACGGTGACGCCGTGGGTGGCGATGTCGGCCACGGCGCTCGACGGGTCGAACCGCTCGATGAGCAGCAGGGCCGAACCCCCGTGGAGCGCACCGCCGAGCGCCACGTTGAGCCCGAAGACGTGGTGGAGCGGGAGCAGGCCGAACACGACGTCGCCGGCGCGCGCCGCGTGCGCGTGGCGGGTCTCGGCCTGGCCGAGGCTGGCGAGCAGGTTGCCGTGGGTCAGCATCGCGGCGCGGGGGCGGCCGGCGGAGCCGCTGGTGAACAGCAGCACGGCGAGGTCGGCGCGGGAGCGCTCCTCGATCGGGACCGGTTGGGCCGACAGCAGGCTGTCGAGCTGGATCAGGTCGTCCCGCTCGGACGCGCCGCAGACGATGACGTGGTCGAGGTCGGCGAGCGCGGAGCGATCGACCTCACTGAACGTGCGCCGCGACGACGGCCCGACGACGATGGCCCGGGCCCCGACGGTGTTCAGCCCACGGGTGAGCTCGGGCGCCGGGCTCTGGGGGTTGAGCGGCACCGCGACCAGCCCGGCGCCGAGGGCGGCCAGGTAGCTGACGACGAAGTACCAGTTGTTGGCGCACGCGATGGCGACGCGATCGCCGGGGCGCAGCCCCAGGGACCGGAGGCCGCCCCGGAGGCGGCCGACCTGGTCGCGCAGCTCTCCGTAGGTCGTCACCCGACCGCGGCTGATGATCGCCGGGGCGTCGGAGGGGTGGTCCTCGATGATCGTCGCCAGGTTGGTCGCCATCGCCGTTCCGTCCCCGATCTCGGGGCCGTCCGCCGGGTGGGCTGACGCACCCCGGGGACGTGCCGTGTGTCACGTGTGTCCCCGAAGTGAATCACACACCGCAACGGACGTCACAGGTGAGTGAACCCGTGACCCGAGCAGGATCTCGTCGGCCCAACGGTGTTTGACCTGACGCTCGCGCGACGCACTGCTCAAGCCAGCCGCCAGACTGGACGATGCGGGAGCGGCGGGGCGTCATCCGACGACCGGTCCGCGGCGGCAACGACAACGGCGGAAGATCCGGGAGCACGCACGACGATGCGACGGCGGCTACTGACAGCCCTCGTGGCCCTGCTGGGCCTCGCCGGCCTGTTCGTCACCTACGGCCAGGGCCAACCGGCGCGCGCCCAGGGCGGCGAGGAGCAGGCGTTCGTGCAACGGATCAACGAGCTGCGTGCCTCGAAGGGGCTGCGCACGCTGACGGTCGATCCGTACCTGACCGACCTGAGCCGCACGTGGGCGTCCGCGATGCGCGCCGACGGCCGGATCTCCCACGCGCCCGACATCACGGCCGGCGTGACGGTCGAGTGGCTGAAGATCGGCGAGAACGTCGGGGTCGGCGGCGACGTCGACGCCCTGTTCGACGCGTTCGTGGCCAGCCCGACCCACTACGAGAACCTGGTCGACCCGCTGTTCACCCGCATCGGCGTCGGCGTCGTGTGGGACGGCCAGGTCATGTACACGACCCACCGCTTCATGGCGATGGCCAACGGCGACCCGGGCGCACCGGCCACGACCGCCCCGCCGACCACGGCCCCACCGACGACGCCGATGCGGGTGAACAGCGGGTCGACCAGGTTCTCGTAGTGGGTCGGGCTGGCCACGAACGCGTCGAACAGGGCGTCGACGTCGC
>JAXHUH010000325.1:0-36284 GCA_034211175.1 Actinomycetota bacterium | reverse complement strand
TCGGCGGCGCGGTGGTCGGCGGCGGCGGTGCCGTCGTCGTGGTCGGCGGCGCGGTCGTGGTCGGCGGTGCCGTCGTGGTCGTGGTCGAGGCGCTCGTCGAGGTGGTGGACGACGTGGACGTGGTCGTCGACGGGAGCCTCGTCGGCTCGATCAGCGGGCGCGGGGCGAGGAGGTCCTCGTCGAGGCCGGCGATCAGCGCCGACGCGCCGGCGCCGCGCGGGCGGTCGTCGTCGCGATCGATGGCGACGCCGATCGCGACGACCGAGGAGCACAGGAGGGCCACCACGAGCAGGGGCCAGCGTCGGCGCACCCGGTGATCCTAGGGTCTGATCGGCCGTCACCACGCGTGGCGCGAGGGACGGTCGGCCGGATGGCTCAGCCCTCCTCGGCCTCCTCGAAGCGCACGAGCTCGCCGCCGTCGAGGACGAGGGTCTGGCCGGTCATCCACGTCGCGCCGGCGGCGACGAACAGTGCGGCCCGGCCGATGTCCTCCGGCTCGCCGAGGCGGCCGAGCGGGTAGCGCTGGGCCACGGCCTCGCCGCGCTCGCCCTCCCACAGGATCCGGGCGAAGTCGGTCTTGATCAGCCCGGGAGCGATGCAGTTCACCCGGGTTCCGGGCCCGAGCTCGGCACCGAGCTGGCGGGTCAGATGGACGAGCGCGGCCTTGAACACGGCGTAGACGCCGAGCTGCGAGCTCGTCTTGAACCCGCCGACCGACGCGATGTTGATCACGCACCCGCCGTGGTCGCGCATCCAGCGGCGCCACACCTCCTGGGTCCACAGCAGCGGCGCCCGCAGGTTGACCTCGTGGGTCTTGTCCCAACGGGGCAGGTCGACGTCGATGGTCGGGCCCGCCCACGGGTTGGTGGCGGCGTTGTTGACGAGCACGTCGATCGCACCGAAGCGCTCGAGCGTGGCGTCGACGCACGCCGCGGCGTCCTCCTCCCGGCCGACGTGGCCCGCGAACCACGCGACGTCACCGCCGAGGCCTTCGAGCTCCTTCGCCGTCGTCTCCAGCGAGTCGGCCTTGCGCGACACGAGCATCACGTTCGCGCCGGCCTGCGCGTACGCCTCGGCGATGCCCCGGCCGATGCCGCGCGACCCGCCCGTGACGACGGCGGTCTTCCCGTCCAGTCGCAGATCCATCCGGCGCTTCCCCCCTGGTCCGTCCGTGGAGGTCGTCACCCTATGGGCGCACCGAGCACGGCGACGAACCCGTCCGAGCGCCTCCGGGAAGCGGTCGCCGCCGCAGCGTCAGGAGTCGTAGCCGTGGCGGCGGCGCTCGTCGAGGCGTGCGATGTAGGCCGCGGCCTCCGTGCGCCGGCTCATGCCCATCTTGGCGAGCATGTTGGACACGTAGTTCTTCACCGTCTTCTCGGCCAGGTAGAGCTTCCCGGCGATCTGGCGGTTCGTGAGCCCGTCGCCGATGAGCTCGAGGATCTTCCGCTCCTGGTCGGTGAGACGGGCCATCAGCTCGTCCTCCTCCCGGCCGTGGCGGATGCGCTCCAGGACCCGGGCGGTGACGGCCGGGTCGAGCAGCGACTGGCCGTCCGCGACGCGGCGCACCGCGTCGACCAGGTCGGTGCCGCGGATCTGCTTCAGCACGAACCCGGCGGCACCGGCGACGATCGCGTCGAAGAGCGCCTCGTCGTCGGAGAACGACGTGAGCATCAGGCAGCCGAGCGACGGGTCGTCCGAGCGGAGGTCGCGGCACAGCTCGACGCCGTTGCCGTCGGGCAGGCGCACGTCGAGCACCGCGACGTCCGGCTTCGTCAGCGGGACGCGCCGGAGCGCCTCGGCCACCGACCCGGCCTCGCCGACGACCTCGAACTCGCCCGTGCTCTCCAGGAGGTCCTTGACCCCCGTACGGACGACCTCGTGGTCGTCGACCAGGAACACCTTGATCATCGGTCATGCTCCTCGACGGATGGGGAACCTGCCGCGGGGGCGGCCGTGATGGGTACCTGCCACGTGATCGTCGTCCCGTCCTCCGGTGACGACGTCACGTCCATGTTCCCACCGAGTCGGTGGGCCCGGGCGCGCATGTTCGTCAGGCCGTTGCCCCGCGTCGGGGTCCGGGTGAAGCCGGTGCCGTCGTCACGGACCCGCAGGACGAGCTCGTCGCCGACCCGCACCTCGACCGACACCGTCGCCGCGGCGGCATGGCGCGCCGCGTTGGTGACGGCCTCGCGCACGGTGGGCAGGAGCTGCTCCGCGACCCGCTCGTCGACCAGGTTGTCGACCGGGCCGTCGATCGTCAGGCGCACCGGGTCGGCGAACGTCTGGCCGATGTCGTCGAGGATCGCCATCAACCGGCGGCGGACGCCGCTATCGGACTGCACCGGGGCCTGGAGACCGAAGATCGCGGTGCGGATCTCGCGGATCGTCTCGTCGAGGTCGTCGACCGCGCGCTGGAGACGGTCGCGGACCTCGGGGTCGTCGTCGACCTTGACCGCCGTGGCCTGCAGGCTCATCCCCGCGGCGAACAACCGCTGGATGACCGTGTCATGGAGGTCGCGGGCGATGCGCTCCCGCTCGTCGAGCAGCCGCAGCTCCTCGTGGGCGAGCCGCAGCTGCTGCTCGTTGGCACGGCGCTCGGTGACGTCGCGCACGGCGGCGATCGTCAGCTTCCGCCCGTTGGCCACGAGCGGGCTCAGGCTCACCTCGACCGGGAACACCGAGCCGTCGCCGGCGACCGCCTGGAGGTCGAGGCCGACGCCCATGGGCCGCACGTTCGGCTGGTTGACGTAGTCCTCGCGATGGCTGCGGTGGGCCTTGCGCACGTTCGGCGGGACCAGCTCCTCGATGGGCTGGCCGACCAGCTCCTCGATGGGCTGGCCGAACATGTCGGCCGCCCGCGACGTCGCCAGGCGGATGATGCCGTCGGCGTCGACCACCATCAGGGCGTCCGGCGCAGCCTGGAGCACCTGCCAGAGGACGTCGCGCGAGGCATCACCGAGCTGTTCGGAATCGATCGCCGCTCCCGCGTCCACGAGAGCGATCCTAGGCGTGAAGGCGCGCGAGCGCCTGCCACGGCGGCCGCCCCGTGGCCGATCGGTCCGCCGGGGGCCTCAGCAGGGGCAGCCGGCGCGGGGCGAGGACGGTGACGCGGCCGAGACGAGGCCGTGCACGATGCCGTGGGCGATCGACGCGACCCGCAGGTGCCCGCCCTCGGACACGTCCGTGCCGGTGACCGGCGGTTCGTAGCGGCCGAAGAGCTGGAGGGCGGCGCTGGTCGGTGAGGAGGTCCGGATCCGCAGGTCGCCGTCGAGCACGTCGAACGGCCGGCTGTAGCCCTCGATCGTGATGCCGAACGGGAACGTGGGCTCGCGCACCCCCCACCGGAGCGCGCCCAGCCAGGCCCGCACCGCGTCCTCGGGCACACCGCTGTTGGCGCTCACCGCCCGCCGCGCCACGCGCTCGAGACCGGGGGCACCTTCGTTGATCAGGAGCTCGACGAGGGCGTCGGCACTCACCGACGCGTCCGCGACGTCACCTACGAGCATCTCGACCTCCCGGTCAGGGCATCCTCGTGGTCCTCGTGCCACGCAGTGTCGTGGCCTGCGCCGCAGGATCGGCAGGGCCGAAGGACCCGAGACACCGAACCGAGGTCCCTGGTCCGGCCGACGGGCGCGGGCAACGGCGCCGATCCGCCGATGGGAGAACGTGGCCCCACGTCCCGCCGGGAGCTTCGCGACACGAGGGGTCGCACGGCCCTGGCGGGGGAAGACCGGGGGAGAGAAGGTTCGAGTGGGCGCAGGAGCGCCCGAGGAGGTGCCGCCATGTGGCCGGTCGTCGAGCTCGCCGACGAGGGCGCGCGGGTGGCATCGGCCGAGACGCACGTCTCCGTCGTGCTGTTCGTGGGTGCTCGCGCCTACAAGCTCGCGAAGCCGGTCGCGATCGACGTGCTCGACCTCTCCGACACCTCGCTGCGGACCCGGGCGCTCCGTGAGGAGCTGGCCCAGAACCGCCGCTTCTCCCCCGACGTCTACCTCGGCCTCGCGACCCTCGGCCCGGAGGCGGGGTCCGCGGATGCGGACGAGCTCGGCGCGGCCGAGCCGGTGCTCGTCATGCGCAGGATGCCCGAGGACCGCCGGCTCTCGGCGCTGCTGCGCACCGAGGGCGCCGACGACGCGCTCCGCCAGGTGGCGCGGCGGGTCGCCGCCATCCACGCCGAGGCGCCCCGCACCCCCGTCGCCGACGAGATGGCCGGGCCCGACCGCGTCGCCGACCTGTGGGACGAGAGCCTCGACACGATGGAGGCGACCGGCAACGGCACGTTCGACCACGACACGCTCGCCGAGGTCCGCCGCCGCGCCCACCGTTACGTCGACGGGCGGGGGGACCTGTTCGAGCGACGCATCGCCGACGGCCACGCCCGCGACGGCCACGGCGACCTGCTCGCCGACGACATCTTCCTCCTCGACGACGGGCCCCGGATCCTCGACTGCCTGGCGTTCGACGAGCGGCTCCGCAGCGGCGACGTCCTCGCCGACGTCGCGTTCCTCGTCATGGACACCGAGCGCATCGCCGGCGAGACGAGCGCCGCCCGTCTGATGGGGCTCTACGGCGAGTACTCCGGCGAGCACCACCCCGGCACGCTGGCCCACTTCTACGTGGCCTATCGGGCGCTCGTGCGGGCCAAGGTCGCCGGTGTGCGCGCCGGCCAGGGCGACGGCGACGCCGCCGGCCTCGCCCGCGACCACCTCGACCAGTGCCTGTCCCACCTCCGGCGGGCCGAGGTGCGGGCGGTGCTCGTCGGCGGGGCCCCCGCGACCGGCAAGTCGACCATCGGCGAGGTGCTGTCGTCGGTGACCGGCTGGTCGCTGCTCGGCAGCGACGAGATCCGCAAGGACCTGGCCGGCGTCGGCCACGAGGACCACCCCGATCACGACATCGACGGCGGCCTCTACGACCCCGGGGTGAGCGACCGGACCTACGACGAGCTGGTGCGCCGCGCCCGCCGGCTCGTGGCGCTCGGCGAGCCGGTCGTGCTCGACGCGTCGTGGCAGGACGCGTCGCGCCGCAAGGCCGCCCGCGTCGCGCTCGTCGAGGCCGGCGCGTCGACCACCGAGGTCCGATGCGACCTCGACCCGAGCCTGGCCGACGAGCGGCTGGAGGCACGCCGGCGCGGCGGACGCGACGCCTCCGACGCGACCGTCGAGGTCGCCCGGCGGGTCCGCGACCGGTTCGAACCGTGGCCGGAGGCGATCGTCGTCGACACGTCGGCGGACGTCGAGTCGTGCATCGACGGGCTGCTGGCGCGTCTCGTCGGTCGACCGTGGGCGGAGGGCTGACCATGGCATCGGACGGAGCGAACGTGCGTGCCCGGACACGGCTCGGCCCGGCGGCGCCCGCGGAGCGCACATTTTCGACCGGCGTGTCGTCCGGCGCGGCCAGCGATGACGCATCTTCGTGCGACGATCGACACACGTTTTCCCGCATCATGACGCCGATCGGCGATAACATCACGTTGCGCGGTCGGCGGGGCCGATCGGCGGACGGGCGGAGGAAGTCCCGATGAACCATCACGTCCACCTCCCTCACCTGGTTCCCCATCTCGACGGGCACCACCTGGCCCGCGACGCCGTCCTGTTCGGGGCGGCCGCGGTCGCCTCGTTCGGCGTCCTCGAGCTCGCGATGTCGGACCGGACGGCGCCGGTGACCACCTTCGAGGAGGCGCCCGCCGTGGCCACGTCCGACATCCCCGTGCTCGCCGTCGACCACGCCGACGGCCTCATCGAGGTGACCTTCACCGACACCGAGGTGATGGCCGGCGCCACCCGACGTGCCGACCTCGTCGACGCCCAGGGCAACGTCCTGGCCAGCGCCGACCTGTCCACCGCCGGGCCGGTGGTCATCGACGCCCCCGAGGGTGACTTCACGGTCGTCGTCACCAGCGTCGGGCCGGTCGTGACCGACGGCGACACCGGGCTCAGCGCGGCCACCGCCGTGCGCTCCGACCCGGTCACCGCCACGGCCGGCGAGCAGATCTCGATCGTCGACGCCTCCGGCTGACCTGACGGGCGCAGCTCGGGCCGGGAACGTCACAGATCCGGCCGACATCGCGATCGACGGGCGCGTCCCGGGGTCGCCACACTTCTCACGGGCGCGAACCCGCGCCGGATGGATGACGTCACCGTCGTGGTGACCGCCGGAGGTGGCCGATGTCGGTGACGATCGGGATCGTCGTGTTCGACGACGCGGAGGAGCTCGACGCCATCGGGCCGTGGGAGGTGTTCACCGGCTCGCGGATGCTCCAGGAGCACGAGGGCGCGGAACCCGACACGGTCGTGACGATCGCCGAGCGCGAGGGCCCGATCCGCATGGGCAAGGGCCTGCGCATGCTGGCCGACCACACCTTCACCGACCATCCGCCGCTCGACGTCGTGCTCGTCCCCGGTGGTTTCGGGACCCGGCGCGAGGTCGACAACGAGGCGCTGCTCGAGTGGCTGCGCACCGTCCATGCCGGGGCGACGTGGACGACCAGCGTGTGCACCGGCTCGCTGCTGCTGTTCGCCTCCGGGGTGGCGAAGGACCGCCGCCTCGCCACCCACTGGGCGTTCGAGGACGCGTTCGCCGAGCGGGGCGCCGACGTCGTGTGTGACGCCCGGTGGGTGCGCGACGGCGACGTGGTGTCGAGCCAGGGTGTCTCTGCCGGGATCGACATGGCGCTGTGGCTCGTCGGCCAGCTCCACGGCGTCGACCACGCCCGCCGGACCCAGCGCTACATCCAGTACGAACCGGCGCCGCCGTACCAGGCCGACGTCTGAGCCGGCCCCGGGCGCGATCGCGCCCGGCGGTGCTCAGGCGGCCCGGCTGCGCAGCGCCGTCGGGTCGAGCACGATCAGGCCGGTGCCGCCCGCGCCCGGCCGCACCCAGCCCAGGTCGGCCAGGATCGTCAGCCCGCGCTGCACCCCGTCGACCGGCAGGCCCGACCAGTCGGCCAGCTCCTGATCGCTCAGCGGCCACGCGAAGGTCGCCGCCTCGGCCGGGGTGAGATCGGCGGCCGCGTCACCGAGCTGGGCGAGGCGGCCGCACAGGCGGGCCAGGGCATCGGTGTCGCGTGCGGTCTGCTCCGCCGGGCGCTCCCGGGTGCGGGCCTCGCGGACCACGAGCCGGAGCAGGTCGTTGGCGAGCGCGGCGTCGGTCTCGGCGCGCTCGAGCAGCTCGGCCCGGCCGACGACGACGGTCCGCACCTCGCCGACGCCGGTCGCGGTCTCGCCGTGGGGGAGGCCGTCGACGACCGCCAGCGCACCGAGCGCGTGGCCGGGCCCGCGCAGGTCGATGAGCACCGGTCGGTCGCCGTGGCCGGTGACCGACAGCTTCACGTGGCCGGAGTGGAGCACCACGAGGGCGTCCGGCTCGGCGCCCTCGCGGTGGAGGACCTCGCCGTTGCCGTGGCTCCTGCGCTCGCCGAGGGAGGCGAGACGGTCGAGGCACGTCTCGTCGATCTGGTCGGTGAGCGCCATCCGCCCGTCCTCGCCGTCGCCGCCGTCGTCACCCCCACGGTACTGCGACCTGCGGGAACAGCGACCCCCGACGGGTGTTCCAGTTGGTTCACCGCATCCTGATCACGTTGCCGGACACCATCCGGGCGGCGTCGGTGCACAGCCACACGATCACCTCGGCGACGTCCGCGGGCTCGGCGACGTGGGTGTGCGACGTCGATGTGCGCACGAACTCGCGGACGTCGTCGTTGGCCCAGCCGGTGTCGGTGACCGGCGGGTGGATCATGTTGGCGGTGACGCCCTCGTCGGCCAGCTCGATGGCGGCGGACATCGTGTAGTTCTCGAGCGCCGCCTTCGCCGCGCCGTACGACACCTCGCCCGGGAACCCGTTCGGGCCGCCGGAGGTGAGCCCGACGATGCGGCCCCAGGCGGCGTGTCGTGCCCTGATCCGGGTTGCGAGCTCGGCGATGAGGAGCGCGCTCCCGCGGGCGTCGACGAGGAGCTGGGCGTCGACCGTGCTCGCGGACATCGTCGCGCCCGTGCGGCCGACGGCGTCGACGCCGTCGGGGGCGAAGCTGTCCTTGCGCCAGCCGGAGGCGTTGTTGACGAGGATGTCGATGCCGCCGACGGTCGCCTCGGCGGTGTCGAAGACCGTCGCGGGTGCGTGCGGGTCGGCGAGGTCGGCCTCGATGGCGGTGGCTCGCCGGCCGAGGGCTTCGATGGCCTCGACGACCGCGGTGGCGTCGGCGGCGCGATCGCGGACGAACCGGTCGCCGACCCCGATGTCATCGGCCTCCGCGGCGAGGTCCTGGCGGAGGTAGGTCAGCGCGACATCGGCACCGGCCTCGGCGAGGGCGATGGCCGTGGCGGCGCCGATGCCGTGGTTGGCGCCGGTGACGAGGGCGGTGCGGCCGCGCAGGGGCGCGTGCTCGGGAGAAGGGGAGTGGGCAGGCATGACGAACCTCCGGTCGATCGGTCTCTTGCGGGACTGACGTAGGGGTGCGTCTCAGATGCCTGTCACGGCGATGACGGTAGGGCGGCGGCCGGGTTGCGGGCAACGCGATTTCGGGGGTGCCGGGGAGCAGGCGGCGGGCTCGGCGTCAAGGTCGTTCGTCCTCGCTGCGCTGCGGGCGCTCCACCTTGACCCCGTGCCCTTCGCCTGCTTCGTGGATTGCGACCCCTCCCTCCGGTCGGGGCGGCCTCGACTCATTGCCTGTTTGTACTGCATGTTCGGGGTGGTACTACTGCGGGGTGCGGTGGTGAACCGAATGCGTTGCGTGACCGATCGGCGGGCTACATTCTTCACAATCAACTGGAACGTATGGCGAGTGTGATCTATACTATTTACCATGAAGGTGGCGGAGCTGAGCGGGTTGCTCGAAGGTCTCGAGCTCGATGCGGACCCCGGCTCGCTGCGTGACGCCATTGCGTGTTTCGATCGGTTCTCGGCCTTGTTGGCGGATGCGGTCGGGGAGTTCGACGGGGCGAAGTTGTTCGAGCTCGACGGGTTCACGTCGACCAACATGTTCTTGCGTCACGCCGGGCTGGGGGAGAGTGCTGCGGCCCGGTTGACGGCGACGGGGCGGCGGATGGTGGCCTGTCCGGTGACCGCGGAGGCGTACCGATCTGGTGGGCTGCGGTCCGGGCATGTCGATGCGATCGTGGCCAACACCCCCGAGCGAGTGCTCGGCCAGTACGCCGCACAGGAAGACGAATTCGTTCCGGCGATCGCGGCGTTGACCACGCGTGGCGCCTCGACCGTGATGCGAAGGTGGCGCAGCTATGCCGAGGACGCGCTCGACGCGAAGCGCAACGAAACCGACACGCGGCGCGAAGTGTCGTTCTCGATCACTGCGAACGGGCGCGGTGAACTGCGCGGTAGCTTCGATCCTGCGACTGCGGAGCTGATCAAGACGGGGCTCGAACGGTTCGAGGTGAAGAACAACCCGAACGAACCTGCCCGCACCGCGAAGCAGCGCCGAGCTGATGCGTTGCGGGACATCTTCACGTATGCGGTCGAGAACGGTGACGACACCAGCGGGACCGCCGGACGGCACCGCCCGCACGTCACGATCATGGTCAACGCCAACGACGGCGACGCGTGGAACCTCAACGGCGAACCCCTCTCCGGGCCGATCGTCACCTCGTGGCTCTGCGACAGCCTGGTCAACCGGCTCGTCATGGACGCTGACGGGGTGCCGCTCGACTACGGGCGCTCCGAGCGGACCGCACCGACCGCCCTGTGGAAGGCCGTCGCGACGCGTGACGGCGGCTGCCGGTTCCCCGGCTGCGATCGGCCGCCCCGCTGGTGCCAGGCCCACCACCTGAAGCACTGGACCGAGGGTGGGTGCACCGATCTCGACAACCTCGCCTTGTTGTGCACCCACCACCATCACCTCGTCCACGAGAAGGGCTGGGTGGCGAAGTTGCTGCCCGACCTCACGCTCGAGGTCACCGGACCCGACGGGCGGGTCCACTCGAGCCGACCCCGCGGCATCGAACCACCAAGACTCCTGTGACCGCCCACCGGTCCACACCCACGACCAGCACTGCCGGTCAGGCGACCCCGACCGGGTCGCCGCGCCGGCGCGTCCGTCGGTCGCAGGCGGCTCAACTCCGGGGGCGGCGTCGGGGGTCGGCGGCTACGGTCGCTCTCGTGGAGCTTCTCGAGATCTGGCGATACCCGGTGAAGTCGCTCGGTGGTGAGCGCTTGGAGCACGCCGAGCTCACGCCGCTCGGCATCGACGGGGACCGCCGCTGGGGCGTCCGCGACGACGCCACCGGCAACATCCTCACCGGGCGCCGCGAGCCCGGGCTCCTCATGCTCTCCGCCGTCCACCAGGGGCCCGGCGAGCGTCCTCTGGTCACCTCGGCCTCCGGCGACAAGCTCGACACCGACGCCGACCTCTCGGACCACCTCGGCCGGCCCGTCACCCTCCTCGCCGCGGGCGACGAGGGCGGCACCTACGAGGTCCCACTCGACCCGGGCGTCGAGGAGGACTGGGCCAGCTGGCAGGGGCCCGGCCTCGCCTGGCACGACAGCCCCAAGTCCCGCGTGTCGCTCGTCGGCACCGACACCCTCCGCTCCTGGGACATCCGCCGGTTCCGCACCAACCTCGTCCTCCGAGGCGGCGGTGAGGACTCCCTCGTCGGCTCACGCATGCAGCTCGGCGGCGCCACGTTCGACGTCACCAAGCCCATCGACCGCTGCGTCATGGTCACCCGCCCCCAGCCCGGCGGTATCGAGCGCGACCTCGACGTCCTCAAGACCATCAACCGTGAGCGGGACGGCAACCTCTCCGTCGGCGCCCTCATCGTCGAACCCGGCCCGCTCGCCGTCGGCGACACGCTCACCGCCGTCGGGTCCTGATCGCCGGCACCACCCTCACCACGGAGACGAGCGGGTGCCGTACCCCAACTTCCCCGGCAAGCATGCCCACGACTCCCTCATCGAGCCTGCCGCCTACGTCGCCTACCTCCGAGACAGCGGCGCGCTCGGCGACTTCGAACCACCCGACGGGGTCATCCTCTGCTACGACCGCGCCCTCTGGGGTCGGGTGCGCAAGCAGGCCCGGCCGGCGGCGTGGCGACTCCAGCTCCTCGACGGGCCCGGCGGCCCCGTCGGGGTCATCGGCGGGTTCGGCATCGGCGCACCCGCCGCCGCAGCGGTCCTCGAGGAGCTGATCGCCCACGGCGTCCGCCGCTTCGCCAGCATCGGCACCGCCGGCGGGCTCCAGCACGACCTCTCGATCGGTGACGTCGTGCTGTGCGAACGCGCCGTCCGCGACGAGGGCGTGTCCCATCACTACGCCGAGCCCGCCACCCACGCCCATCCCTCACCGGCGCTCACCGAACACCTCGGCCGCGCCATCACCGAACGCGGCCTGCCGCTGCGGCCCGGCACGTCCTGGACCATCGACACGCCCTACCGGGAGACCCGCGCCGAGGTCGAGCACTACCGGGCCGAGGGTGTCCTCTGCGTCGAGATGGAAGCCGCCGCCCTCTTCACCGTCGCCGCCCACCGGGGTGTCGACATCGCCAGCGCCTTCGCCATCAGCGACGTCCTCGCCGAGTCGTGGGAGCCCGCCATGCTCCACGAGCGCACCCACGCCGCCCTCGACCAGCTCCTCGACATCGCCCTCGACCTGCTCGCGCCTTCCTGACACGCCCACGGCTCGCCCGCCGTCGACCGGCGGCCACGGTCGCCGGCCGGCGATACCGTCGGCCATGCAGGTCAGCTCCGACCGACTCGGGAGACGCAGCGACATGCAGTTCGGTGGTGCGAGGTCGTGGGACGACGTCGAGCGCCGGGAACGGGAGCACCACGACCGGCTCCAGCGATCCGGGCACCCCGCCTTCGAGCTCGACGACCGATGGACCGGGCCCCGCGCGCTCGGCGACGTCTCCTGGACCGGCTACTCGCTCGACCACGTCGGCATCGCCCACGGCGTCCCCTGGCAGCCCGACGAGCCGGAGGTCCACGTGCACACCCTCGTGCCCGACGGCCGCGGCCTCGACGACCGCGGCTCCGACGACGACCCGGCGTTCGACGTCCTCGCACGCCACGGCGGTCGTTCGGCGCTCCGAGCGGCGCCCGCCGGGATGACCGTCGACGTCGACGACGCCCCGGTCGCGGCATCGCGTGCGGCCGGCTCGGACGAGGAGTGGCTCGTCGAGCTCGTCGTCGGCGACGTCGTCCTGCTCGTCGAGGGTCGCGGGCTCGGGCTCGGCACCTTCACCCGTAGTCACGGGCTCCGACGAGTCGACGATCTCAACCTTCGGTTCGAGGCGCGCCTCGACCAGCTCCGACGCTTCCACCAGCCGTGACCTCGGCGGAGGGATCGATCTTCGGCGATCACGTCGAAGCGGCGGCGACGACCGAGCCCGCCGCGTGGATCGACGGTGCGCGCCGCAGCGGGTGGAGCGTCGGGTCGCTCGTGCCGAACGACTACCCGGTCGTGCTCCGGGTGCACGCGCCCGACCCGGAGGTGGAGGACTGGTGGGCTGCCTGCCGCTCCGTGTGGGAGGCGGTCGCGACGGCCGGCGCAGCCCACACGTCGACGCCCGGGCGGGCGTGGTTCGGGGTCTGGGAGGGAAACGGCTGGGCCAACGTCTCGACCCGCGTCGCCTCACGTACGCCGCTGGAGGGGTCTGCCCGCGTCGCGCGCTGGAGCATGAGCGGGCACGCCTGCGCGACGAGGATGCCCGCCGCAACGCCGCGATCCGCGCCGAGTTGGCCTTGCTGGCGCACCTCGTCCTGCCTGATCGCACGTACATCCTGCTGACCGGCCGGGTCGATGCGGCGACCCGGTTGCGCTGCCCGGGCGGGATGTTCGACTGGCAGCGCCCGGGCCTGTGCTGGCCGGACGATCAGCGGTGGTTCGTGGCGACCGACGTCGACTTCTGGTCGCTCTACGTCGGCTGCGGAAACGACCTGGCCGCGGCGCTCACCGAGCGCGTCCCGACGACGGTCGAGGTCGTGTCGTACGACGATGCGCTCGTGCGCGAGGACTGACCCGCCCGTCGGGCAGCCGTCCCGGCTCAGTCGGCGGGGGTCGCGGCCTTGTAGGTGCCGAGGTGGAGGAACGACGCCAGGTTGGCCAGCGGCGGCTCGAACACCGACGTGAACCCGTCGGAGCCGGGGGCGTGGCGCAGGTCGACGAACATGCGGTAGTTCCACGCCGTCTCCGACGGGCGGGACTCGATCCTCGTCAGGTTCGCGCCGCGCAGGCCCAGCTCGGTGAGCGCCAGGGCCAGCGCACCGGGCTCGTGGCGGGTCTCGAAGACGATCGACGTCTTGTCGCCGTCGGGCACCACCAGGGCCTTGCCCCGCTCGAGCACCACGAACCGGGTCGTGTTGTGGTCCCGGTCGATCACGTCGTGCTTCAGCACCACCAGCCCGTGGGCCTCACCGGCCGCCGGTCGGGCCAGCACCGCCTGGCGGGGGTCGCCCCGCTCCGCCACCAGCCGCACCGCGCCGGCGGTGTCGTGCTCCGGCATCGGCTCCAGGCCGTGGTGGACGAGGAACCCCTGCGCCTGCGACAGCGCCTCGGGGTGCGAGTGGACCTGCTCGATCGTCTCGAGCGTCGCGCTCGGGTGGGCCAGCAGCGCGTGGCGCACCTCGACGAGGTGCTCGGCGACGATGCGCACACCGTTGCCGACGAGGCGGTCGAGCACCGGCAGGACGCTGCCGGTCGTCGAGTTCTCGATCGGCATCACCAGGCACTCGACCTCGCCGTTCTCGAGCGCGTCGAACGCGGCGACGAAGCTCGCGAAGCCGATGCGCTCCGCGCCGGGAAAGAGCTCTCCCGACGCGAGGTGGCTGTAGGAATGTGCTTCGCCCTGGTACCCGATGGTCACGGGGGCGAAAGGCTACCGGACCCAGCGAGCCGCCGGTGTCGGCCCCCGGTCCCACGCCCGGTCCCGCGGCCCGCCCTGATGGAACGCCGATCGCCGCGGCGGGCCGGCCACGTGGCGCGCGGCAAGGTCGGACGGTCGGGCCGAAGGACTCGGCCATTGCCGACCCTTGTCCCGTGACCAGGTCTTTCGTCATCGGTAGCGTTCGCAACGGAGAAGGGAGCGACCCGTGACCTATGTGTTCGCCTTCGACCACGCCCACGACCGTCCCCCGCGCGAGGCAAAAGACCTCCTGGGCGGCAAGGGTGCCAACCTCGCCGAGATGACCTCGGTCCTGAAGCTTCCGGTGCCGCCGGGCTTCACGATCAGTACCGAGGCCTGCCGGGCCTACGTGAGGAGTGGGTGGCCCGACGGCCTCGAAGATGAGATCGCCCAGCACGTCGCCGAGCTCGAGAAGCACCGCGGCCAGACGCTCGGCGATCGCGACGACCCGCTGCTCGTCAGCGTCCGCTCGGGCGCCAAGTTCTCGATGCCGGGGATGATGGACACGGTCCTCGACCTCGGGCTCAACGACGAGACCGTCGCCGGTCTCGCCCAGCGCACCGACCCCCGCTTCGCCTACGACTCCTACCGCCGCTTCGTGATGATGTACTCGAGGGTCGTCCTCGGCGTGGCCGACGACTTCGAGGAGCGCTTCGAGGGCGCGAAGGCCCTCGCCGGCGTGCGCGACGACGCCTCGGTACCCCCGACGGTCCTCCAGCTCGTGGTCAACACCTACAAGGACCTCGTCCTCGAGCGGACCGGCAAGCCGTTCCCCCAGGACCCCCAGGAGCAGCTGCGGGGCGCGGTCGAGGCGGTGTTCCGGTCCTGGAGCAACCCCCGCGCCGTCGCCTACCGCAACCGTGAGCACATCGCCCACGACCTCGGCACCGCGGTGAACGTCCAGGCGATGGTGTTCGGCAACCGCGACGAGCGCTCCGGCACCGGTGTCGCCTTCACCCGCGAACCCGCCACCGGGGCCAGCGGCGCGTACGGCGACTTCCTGGTCAACGCCCAGGGCGAGGACGTCGTGGCCGGCATCCGCACGACGCTGCCGATCTCGGCGCTCGCCGACGTGTTCCCGACGGTGCACGCCGAGCTGGTCGGCTACCTCGACCGGCTCGAGGAGCACTACCGCGACATGTGCGACGTCGAGTTCACCATCGAGCAGGGCAAGCTCTGGATGCTCCAGACCCGCGTCGGCAAGCGCTCCGGCGCCGCCGCGCTGCGCCTCGCGGTGGCGATGACCAACGACGACCGCATCGCGCTCTCCCGCACCGAGGCGCTCGCCCGGGTGCGGCCCGAGCACGTCGACCAGGTGCTCCACCCCCGCTTCGAGGGTGCGGGCGATCCGATCGCCAAGGGCCTGGCCGCCTCGCCCGGCGGCGCAGTCGGCAACGCCTACTTCACCGCCGACGACGCGCTGGCCGCCAGCGAGCGGGGCGAGGACGTCATCCTCGTGCGGGTCGAGACCTCACCCGACGACGTGCGGGGCATGCAGGTCTCCAAGGGCATCCTCACCACCCGCGGTGGCCTCGTGAGCCACGCCGCAGTCGTCGCCCGCGGCTGGGGCATCCCGGCCGTCGTCGGCGCCGAGTCGATCGTGATCGCCGGCAAGAACTTCTCCGTCGACGGCCTCACCGTGCGCGAGGGCCAGACCATCTCGATCGACGGCACGACCGGCACGGTCATGCTCGGTGCGCTCGAGCTGGTCGATGCGTCACCGCCCGCCGAGTTCGACACGATCATGGAGTGGGCCGACGAGGTCCGCCAGGACCGCATCGCCATCCGCGCCAACGCCGACACCGGTCCCGACGCGGCCCGCGCCCGCCAGTGGGGCGCGACCGGCATCGGCCTGTGCCGGACCGAGCACATGTTCCTCGGCGAGCGTCTGCCGTACGTGCAGAAGATGATCCTCGCCACCGACCCCGAGGACGAGGTGGCCGCGCTCGACGCGCTCGCCGAGCTGCAGCGGAGCGACTTCGTCGAGATCCTCGAGGCGATGGACGGGCTGCCGGTCACCGTGCGGCTGCTCGACCCACCGCTCCACGAGTTCCTCCCCGGCATCGAGGAGATCGTCGCCGCCGAGACGAAGGGCGTCCGGGGCGAGGAGGCCAAGCTCGTCGCCGCCGCCCGCCTGTGGCAGGAGGAGAACCCGATGCTCGGCACCCGGGGCGTCCGCCTCGGGATCGTCAAGGACGGGCTCTACCGGATGCAGGCCCGGGCGCTGGCCGAGGCCGTCGTCGAGCGGGTGATCGCCGGCGGTTCGCCGACGGTCGAGATCATGATCCCGCTCGTCGTCGACCGGGCCGAGCTCGACCTCGTGCGCCGTTGGGTGTCCGAGGAGGTCGACTCGGTGCTCGGCGCCGCCGGGGTGAGCGGCGAGATCCACATCGGCACGATGATCGAGACGCCGAGGGCCGCGCTCCTGGCGTCGGAGATCGCCAAGGCCGCCGACTTCTTCTCGTTCGGCACCAACGACCTGACCCAGATGACGTTCGGGTTCTCCCGCGACGACGTCGAGGGCCGGATGATGAGCACCTACCTCGAGCAGAGCCTGCTCGACCGCGATCCGTTCGACACGATCGATCGTCGCGGCGTCGGCCAGCTCGTGCGCATGGGCACCGAGACCGGCCGGGCGGCGAACCCGAACCTGCTGGTCGGGGTGTGCGGCGAGCACGGCGGCGATCCCGAGTCGATCGCCCTGTTCGTCGAGCTCGGCCTCGACTACGTGTCCTGCTCACCGTTCCGCGTGCCCGTCGCCCGCCTGGCGGCGGCCCACGCCCTGCTGGAGGCCGACGGCGAGACCGACGTCGGCGCCTGACCCCACCGCCTGAACGGGCGCGGCCCTCGCGGCTCGCCCGGGCGAACTGGCACGCACTCACGACCACGAGACGGTCGTGGGTGCGTGCCAGCACCGCGTGTGGCTCGCCGGCTGTGGTCAGGCGGCGCCGCGCAGCGCCGGGTCGGGCTGGTGGTCGAACGGCGCGTCAGGCAGGAGGCGGTCGAGCACCCGCAGGAGATGGCGCGGCATCACCGGGTCGGGGCTCACCCGGAGCTCGCCACGGTGCATCCAGCGGATGTCGTCGATCCCCTCGGCGCCCAGCGCGTCGGAGCCGAGGCCGGGACACGGCTCGAACCACTCGGCGCGCACCAGGTAGATGCGGTCGGTCTGGCCGGCCCAGTCGCCGTAGACGTGGCGATGGGTGCTCGTCCACACGAGCGGGCCGATGTCGGGGTCCCGGAGGCCGACCTCCTCGAAGAGCTCTCGTCGTAGTGCCTGGTGGTCGGACTCGCCCGCCTCGATCCCGCCGCCGGGCGTGAGCAGCACGCCCCGGGAGCGTTCGACGTAGCGGACGAGCAGCACCCGGTCGTCGGGAGTGACCACGAGCGCACGGGACGTCTGGCGGACGTTCTCGCTCACGCTGGGGTTCTCGGGCACGCTCATCCCCTCGCTCAGTCGTAACCGTTCGAGGATGCCGGGGGTCCACGTGGTTCACGACAGGTTCGCCACGAAGGGGTGTCGCTTCTCCAGGCCCACGTCGAGCGGTGTTCGGGGCTTCCGCCTGGCCAACGGCGCTGCGACCAGGTAACGGAGGTGTTGCGGGACCGGTGGCGCGTCGCTCCGGCCCAGCTCGTCCACGCGGCGGGGCGACCGCTGTCACGTGGCCTTCGCGACCCGCTCCGGGGGGTCGGTGCTGCTCGCGGGGCGTCGCGAGGGGGAGGACGCCTGGTGCGGGTTTCGACCCCGCCCGTCTCATATGTGCCGCTCGTCACCCGTGGAGAGGCAGTACCCGGCACCGGCGTGCCATTGTCGGGCGATGAAGACCGCACCGGCCAACGGGATCGACATCTGCTACGAGACGTTCGGTTCGCCCGACGACCCGGCACTGCTGCTCGTCATGGGCTTCACCGCGCAGATGACGGCCTACGACACCGAGCTGTGCGAGCTCCTCGCCGGCCGTGGCCGCTACGTGATCCGCTTCGACAACCGCGACTGCGGCCTGTCGACCCACCTCGACGGCGTGGAGGTCGACGCCGCCGCGGTCATGGCCGCGTCCCGGGGCCAGGGCACGATGCCCGAGGTGCCCTACACGCTGTCGACGATGTCGGACGACGCCTTCGGGCTGCTCGACCACCTCGGCATCGAGCGCGCCCACATCCTCGGTGCGTCGATGGGCGGGATGATCGTCCAGACCATGGCCATCGAGCACCCCGAGCGGGTGGCGTCGATGATCTCGGTGATGTCGACCTCCGGTGAGCCCGACTACTTCCAGTCGGCGCCCGAGGCGATGACCGCGCTGATGACGCCGCCGCCGACGGACCGCGACGACTTCATCACCTTCTCGGTCGAGCGCGGCGCGCTGTTCGGCAGCCCCCGCTACTACGACGCCGACGACGCCGCCAAGGCCGCGGGCGCCGCCTACGACCGGGCGTTCTACCCCGAGGGCGCGACCCGCCAGATGACCGCGATCAACGCGTCCGGCCACCGGGCCGAGGGCCTTCGGGCGCTGTCGGTGCCGACGCTGGTCCTCCACGGCCGGGCCGACCGCCTGATCATGCCGTCGGGCGGGGAGCGCACCGCCGAGCTGGTGCCGGGCGCCAACCTGCTGATGCTGGGCGACATGGGCCACGACCTGCCCAAGCCGCTGTGGCCCCTCATCGTCGACGCCGTCATCAGCCACACGACCCACACGATCTGAAGCGGTGTGGGGCCCGGTCGCGGGCCCGCCCTCCCCCCGGTGGCGGGCCCTGCGACCGGGTCGACGCGTCAGGCCGGGCCAGCGGCCTGCGCGACGAGCTTGGGGACCACGGCGCCGAGCTCGGCGGGGTCCCACCGGGCCTGGTTGTCGATCGACGGGCCCCGGTGCCACGGCTCCGCCACGGCGACGACACCGCCTCGGACGAGGAACACCTGGCCGGTGACCTCGGCCGACTCCGGGCTGGCCAGCCACGTGACCAGCGGGGCGATGTTGTCGGGGTCGCGGGCGTCCCACTCGCCCTCGGCGGGCTGCGGGCGCTGGCGGCCGAGGTTCTCGGTCATCCGGGTGCGGGCGCCCGGTGCGATGGCGTTGACCGTGACCCCGTAGCGGCCCAGCTCCTTCGCCGCGATCTGGGCGAACGTGGCGATGCCCGACTTGGCGGCCCCGTAGTTCGTCTGGCCGGGGTTGGCGAACAGGCCCGACGTCGACGACGTGCAGATCACCCGGGCGTCGAGGGTCTCGCCGGCCTTGGCCCGCTCCCGCCAGTACGACGCCGCCCACCGGGTCGGGGCGAACGTGCCCCGCAGGTGGACCTTCATCACCGCGTCCCACTCGTCCGGGCCCATGTTGAACAGCATCCGGTCGCGCAGGATCCCGGCGTTGTTGACGAGCACGTGGAGGTCGCCCCACGTCTCGATGGCCGTGTTGACGAGGCGCTGGGCGCCCTCCCAGTCGGACACGTCGTCGGTGTTCGGGACGGCCTCGCCTCCGGCGGCGCGGATCTCGTCGACGAGGAGCTGGGCCTGGGTCGTGTCCTCGCCGCTGCCGTCGACCGCGCCGCCGACGTCGTTGACGACGACCTTCGCGCCCTGACGGGCCAGCTCGAGTGCGTGGCCCCGGCCGATGCCCCGGCCGGCGCCGGTGACGATGGCGATCCGGCCCTCGCAGATGCCGCTCATGTCGTGCTCCCCCCGGTGTGCGGTGCTCCTGGTCGGTTCTGTGCTCCTGGCTGGTTCTGTCCCGCCTCGGCCGCGGCCCGGTACTGGTCGCGGAGGCGGCGCTTGTAGAGCTTCCCGGTGTCGGTCCGGGGCAGCTCGTCGGTGAAGTCGACCCGTCGGGGGCACTTGTAGTGGGCGAGGTTCGCCCGGCAGTGGGCGATGAGGTCGGCCGCGGTCTCCTCGCTCTGCGGCACCCCGTCCTTCACCTGGACGACCGCGACCACGGTCTCGCCCCACTCGGGGTCGGGCACGCCGATCACCGCGGCGTCGGCGATCGCCGGGTGGTCGAACAGCGCCGCCTCGACCTCGGCCGGGTAGATGTTCACGCCACCGGAGATGATCAGGTTCGCGCTGCGGTCGGTGAGGAACAGGTAGCCGTCCTCGTCGAGGTAGCCGACGTCGCCGAGGGTGAAGTGGTCCTCCCGGTAGGTTCGGGAGGTCTTGTCCGGGTCCTTGAAGTACTCGAAGCGCCCGACCGTCGGCGCCTTCAGGTAGATCGTCCCCGGCACCCCGGCCGGCTGGAGGTTCCCCTCGTCGTCGACGATGCGCACGTGGTCAGGCCGGGGCGTGCGCCCGACCGTGCCCGGCTTCTTGAGCCACTCCTCGCTGGTCACGACCGTGCCGGCACCCTCGGTGGCGGCGTAGTACTCGAAGAGCACCGGGCCCCACCAGTCGATGATGGCCTGCTTCACCGACACCGGCGTGGGTGCCGCGCCGTGGAGGACGGTGACGAGCGACGAGACGTCGGCCGCCTCCCGCACCTCGTCGGGCAGCGACAGGAGGCGGTGGAACATCGTCGCCACCATGTGCGAGTGGGTGATGCCGTGACGCTCGATCAGGGCGAGGGTCTCCTCGGCCGACCAGCCGTCCATCAGCACGACCCCGACGCCCTTGAGCAGCGGCCCGTTGAGGGAGATGACGAGCGGCGCGGCGTGGTAGAGCGGCCCGGTGCACAGGTGACGGTGGACCCCAGGCTCGTAGCGCAGGTGGCTGAGCGTGCTGCCGGTCGTGCCGCCGTAGCCGGGCCGGTACACGCCCTTGGGCCGGCCCGTCGTGCCCGAGGTGTAGAGCATGGCGCCGCCGGCGATCGGGTCGTCGAGATCAGCCGGGTCCTCGGCGGCGAGCGCGGCGTCGAAGCTCTCGAACCCGTCGATGGTCCCGCCCACCGAGAACCGCACCGTGGCGTCGGTGGCCCGCCGGGCGGCGTCGGCGGCGACGTCGGCGAACCGGGCGTCGGCGACGAACGCCTTCGCCTCGCAGTCGGCGACGATGTACGACGCCTCCTCGGCGGTCAGGTGCCAGTTGATCGGCGTGAACCGCAGGCCGGCACGCTGAGCCGCGGCCATCACGGTCGGGAACTCGGCCCGGTTCGACACCATGAACGCCACCGCGTCGCCGGCCTGCAGGCCCCGGGCCCGCAGCGCACGGGCGAGGCGGTTGGCGTCCTCGTTGAGCTCGGCGAACGTCTTGTCGCCGTGGGAGCTGGTGATCGCCGGGACGTCGGGCTGACGGCGGGCCCAGTAGGCCAGCGTCATGCCGGACGCCTCGGCCTCGGCCCGCTCGGCATCGATCGCGTTCGCGTCGGTGGAGGTGCCGGTCGTGGAGGTGCCGGTCGTGCTCACTTGCCGCCCTCCACGCTCGGCTCCTTCGGCAGGCCGAGGACCCGCTCGCCGACGATGTTGCGCTGGACCTGGGCGGTGCCGCCCCAGATGACGCCCGAGCGGCTGCCGAGGAACTCGGTCTGCCAGCGGTCGAGCCCGTAGCCCTCACGTTCGGGCCGGATCATCGAGTCGGCGCCCCGCAGGTTCATCGCCCACTCGCTCACGTCGCGGGCGTACTCCGACCAGAACATCTTGTTGATCGACGCCGCCGGGCCGGGCTGGCGGCCGGCGATCACGTCGGACAGGGTCCGCAGGCCGGCGATGCGCATGATCTCGGTGTGGGAGTACGCCCACGCCAGCTTCTGGCGGGTGATCGGGTCCTGGTCGACGCCGCGGGCGCGGGCCTCGTCGACGATGCGCCAGAACTGGCGCTGGTACTGCACGTGCTGGGTGGTGGCGTTCGCGCCCCGCTCGTTGCCGAGCGTGGTCATCGCCACCCGCCAACCGTTGTGGAGGCCGCCGATCACGTTGTCGACCGGGGCGCGGGCCTCGGTCAGGAACGTCTCGCAGAAGCCGCTGTCGCCGGTGATCTGGCGGATCGGTCGCAGCTCGATCCCGTTGGAGCCGCCGTCCTCCGTCGTCATCGGGATGAGCACGTAGGAGATGCCCCGGTGCTTGGGCGCCTCCGGATCGGTGCGGCAGAGGCAGAACATCATGTTCGCCAGCTGCGCGCCCGAGGTCCACACCTTCTGGCCGGTGACCACGACCTCCTCGCCGTCGACCACGCCCCGGGTCTTGAGCCCGGCGAGGTCGGAGCCGGCGTCGGGCTCGGAGAAGCCCTGGCAGTAGCGGTCGGTGCCGTCGATGATCCGGGGCAGGAACCGGTTCTTCTGCTCGTCGGTGCCGTGGACGATGATCGACGGGCCGACCAGCCACTCGCCCATGCCCCGGGTGACCCGGGGGACGTGGGCGTTGGCGAACTCCTCGTTCATGACGGCGACCTCGACGCCGGTGAGGCCCCGGCCGCCGTACTCCTTCGGCCAGGCGACGCACAGGTACCCGGCGGCGTGGAGCTTGTCGGTCCACGCGTCGAGCGCGGGTTGGTCGATGGCCCGGGGACGTCGCAGGTCGACGTCCTCGAGGCCCTCGGGCCGGTTCTCGCTCAGCCACTCGCGCACCTCGGCGCGGAAGCGCTCGGCCTGCGGGCCGAGATCGACGGTCATGGCCATCGGTGCATTCCCCCCTGGTTGACGGAGGCCCGGCGGGTGAACCCACCGGACCGGTACCGGGCCGATCCCCCGAACGGCCCTGCGATCCGTGTCTGTGTCGTGTGCGGCGGCGCGGCGCCACACACCGTCGCTAGTCGGCGGCCTCCCCGGCGGTGAGGTCGGGCGGCGCGGGTTGGCCCAGGCTCCAGACGATGCGCCCGATCAGGGCCTTCCACGCCGCCGGGTCGGGGCCGTCGATGCCCGAGCCCCGGTGGAGCAGCAGGCCGTAGTAGACGATCCGCACGAGGAACAGCAGGGCCTCGGGGTCGACGTCGTCGGCGAGCGTGCCGTCGGCCTCCGCGGCGTCGACGACCGGCTGCAGCTCGGAGCGCCAGTGCTCGGCCGCCTCGGCCAGCGCCTGGGACACCTCCGGCTCGCGCCGGGCCGTCACGTAGGCCTCGAGGCGCATCGCCTCGGCGTTCGACAGCGGCCGGTCGATCCGGGACGCGGCGCCCGCGACCAGGTCGGCGAGGTGGTGGACGCCGGCGGCGGCGAAGACACCGGCCCGCGTCGAGCGGCTCACCACCGCTTCGCGCAGCAGGTCGTTCTTCGAGCTGAACCGGCCGTACACGGCGCCGGTCGACAGGCCGGCCTCCCGCACGATGTCCATGATCCGGGTGCCGGCGTAGCCGCGGCGGGCGAAGGCGGTCGCCGCGGCCCGCAGGAGCCGTTCGCGCAGCTCGTCTCGTGGGGCCGCGTCGTCCGCCGGCTCGTCGCCGGTTCCGGTGCCGCTGGTGCCGGCGACGGTCGTGTCGTCGAGGTCGTCACCGCTCACAGGTGCCTCAGCTCCCCGCATGCGTGGTGCCGGGCCGTCCGTGGCCGCACCCGATGGCTCCCCATGACCGTTCTCCCCTCACGTCGCGCCGAGAATAACCGTTCTTCGGGGCGGCCGCCCGCCCGCTGACCGACAGCGTCGCACCGTTGCGGTGCGCCGTCGCGATCCGTCCCGATCCGGTCTAGCCCCGTGCGCGGCCGTTCCGGGCTCCCGGACGGCCGGGTCGTCGGCCCTACGCTGTGGGCGCTCCGAGCCCTGCGCCGCCGACTCGTCGCCCGCCACGCGGTCGCCGGGGCCGGACCGAAGCCCCCTCCGGCCGGAGCGGTGCCGCGCCGCCCGCCCGGTCCGGCGAGAAGGAAGTGCAGGTCACGATGGCGAATGAACTCGCACCCCCGGGCGAGGACCTCGAGCTGCTCGAGCATCGCTACCGGGGCGAGCACCTCCTCCGCACGTACGCGTACCTGTTCCGCCGGGAGCGGGGCCGGGTGCTGGCGTCGCTCGGCCTCTTCCTCGTGAAGGTCAGCCCGGCCGTCGTGTTGCCGTTCGTGACCGCACGCATCGTCGACGTCGTCGCCGAGGGCCGCTCGCTGTCCACGCTGTGGCTCTACGCGATCGGCATGGCCGTCCTGCTCGCCCAGAACATCCCGACCCACTACCTGCACGTCAAGCTGCTCAGCCACGCCACCCGGACGATCGAGACCCGGCTGCGCTCCGCCATCTGCCGCCGCCTCCAGCACCTGTCGCTCGGCTTCACCACCGAGAGGGGCTCCGCAGCGCTGGAGACGAAGGTGCTGCGCGACGTGGAGAACGTCGAGCAGATGAGCCGCATCCTCTTCGACCAGGGCCTCAACGCACTGGTCACGATCCTGTTCGCGTTGGCGGTGACGTTGGTGCGGGCGCCGGCGTTCGCGGTGTTCTACGTCGCCGTCGTGCCGGTTGCGGCGTTCGTGATCATCCTGCTGCGCCGGTCGATGAACCACCGCAACTCCGTGTTCCGCCGCGAGCTCGAGCACATGTCGTCGCGGGTCGCGGAGATGACCCACCTGCTGCCCGTGACCCGGGCACACGGCCTCGAGCGCCCCCAGCTCGACCGGATGAGCGAGAGCTTCGTCCGGGTGCGGCGGGCCGGCATGGAGCTCGACGCGGTCAACGCCATGTTCAGCGGCGTCTCGTGGGTGACGTTCCAGCTGTTCAACCTCGTCTGCCTGGTGCTCGCCGCGTGGGCGTACCGCACCGGCGCCGTCGACATCACGATCGGCGACGTGGTCATGCTCACCGGGTTCTTCAACCAGCTCACCTCCGCCGTGCTGGCGATGGCCGGGCTCGCGCCCCAGCTGACCAAGGGCGTCGAGTCGATCCGGTCGATGGGGGAGGTGCTCCAGAGCCCCGACGTCGAGGAGAACGAGGGCAAGGCGCCGGTCCGTGCGGTGCGGGGCGCGATCTCCTTCGAGGGCGTCGGCTTCCGCTACCCGGGGGCCGACGAGTGGGCGGTGCACGACATCACCCTCGACGTCGAGCCCGGCACCACGTTGGCGTTCGTCGGCCCGTCGGGGTCGGGGAAGTCGACGCTGGTCAACCTGGTGATCGGCTTCATCCGCCCGACCGCGGGTCGGATCGTGCTCGACGGTCGGGACATGGCGTCGCTCGACCTGCGGACGTTCCGCTCCCACCTCTCCGTCGTGCCCCAG
This sequence comes from Actinomycetota bacterium, assembly GCA_034211175.1. Taxonomy (GTDB): domain Bacteria; phylum Actinomycetota; class Acidimicrobiia; order Acidimicrobiales; family CAIXPF01; genus JAXHUH01. The sequence goes on along the minus strand of JAXHUH010000325.1, from coordinate 11,404 downwards.
GAGTCGCTCCTGTTCGAGGGGTCGGTGCGCGAGAACGTGGCCCACGGCCTGGAAGGGGTCGACGACGACCGCATCGTCGCCGCCCTGGCCGACGCCAACGCCCTCGAGTTCGTCGAGCGGATGGCGGACGGGCTCGACACCCCGATCGGCCAGGAGGGCACACGCCTCTCCGGCGGCCAGAAGCAGCGCCTCGCCATCGCCCGGGCGCTGCTGCGGGACCCGAAGGTGCTGATCCTCGACGAGGCGACCAGCGCCCTCGACACCGCCAGCGAGGCGCTGGTCCAGGAGGCCCTCGGCCGGCTGATGGCCGGGCGGACGACGTTCGTGGTCGCCCACCGCCTCTCGACCATCCGCGACGCCGACCAGATCGCGGTGCTCGACGCGGGCGGTCTCGTCGAGGTCGGCCGCTACGACGACCTGGTCCACGCCGGTGGCACCTTCGCCGCCCTCGCCGGCCGGCAGGCGAGCTGATGGCGTCGATGACAGGGCAAGGCCGCGGTGTGGTCGGCGTGCTGCTCGACGACGCGGACGACTGGCGTCGGAGGCTGGCGCCGCTGCTGCCCGACGAGCGGATCGAGGTCGTGGCTCCGGCCGGTGCCGGGTCGACGGCCGGTGCCGGGTCGGTTGCCGACGCGTCATCGGTGGACGTGCTCGTGGTCGGCAACCCCGATCCCGCGGAGCTGGCCCGGTTCCCGGCGCTGCGGTTCGTCCAGAGCGCGTGGGCGGGCCCGGACCGGCTGACCGGCGGCGTGCTGCCACCCGGCGTGGCCGCCGCCCGCCTCGTCGACGACTCGTTGACCGACGCCATGGTCGAGTACGTCGCCGCCTGGGTGCTCGCCCTGCACCGCCAGCTGCCGGTCTATCGGGCCCAGCAGGCCGCACGGCAGTGGACGGCGCACGCGCAACCGCTGGCCCGGGAGCGGGTCGTCGGCCTGCTCGGCTACGGCGCACTCGGGCTCCCGGTAACCGAGACGCTCGCCGGTCTTGGCTTCCGCGTCGTCGCCTGGGCCCGACGGGCCAGGGAGGCGCCGGTCGAGGTCGTGTCCGGTGCGACGGGGCTCGACGACCTGCTCCGGCGGGCCGACATCGTCGTCAACCTGCTCCCGCTCACGCCGGAGACGAGGGGCATCCTCGATGCCGACCGCCTGGCCCGGCTGCCGCACGGCGCGTCGATCGTGAACTGCGGGCGGGGCGCCCACGTCGACGTCGACGCCCTGCTCGCCGCGCTCGACGCCGGCCAACTGGCCCACGCCGTGCTCGACGTGTTCGACGACGAGCCGCTGCCGGTCGACAGCCCGTTGTGGGACCACCCCGGGGTGACCGTGACCCCGCACGTCGCCGCGGCGAGCGAGCCGAGGTTGGCGGCGCGGGCGGTGGCGGACAACATCGTCCGCCACCGCTCCGGCCACCCCGTGCTCAACCCGCTCTGATCACTCGGGGCACTCGTCGAGCGGGGACACCCCGTCCCACCCGTGCCGGGCGCTGACCAGGCGGTCGAGGTCCTGGTTGAGCTGGTAGAAGGGCCCGGGGTACGGGCCGAGCTGCTCGAGCGGCGGGCCGATCACCGCATCGATCTGGTGGAAGCAGGCATCGGCGATGGCCGGCACCGTGATCTCCAGACCGATGCCGCCGTCGCACTCGGCCGGCGCACAGTGGTCCGAGGCGGCCAGATGCTCGACCGAGCCCGGATCGAACTGCGCGTCCCCCGAGCCGTACACCGCCAGGCTGAGGCCCTCCGCCACCGCGAGCCCCTCGTCGGCGTCGTCGGCCAGGTACACGTCGATGCAGTCCTCGAACGGCCCGTCCCACGTCCACCGGACCGTGTCGCCCTCGCTGATGTCGAGGAGGTTCAGGTCGTCGGTGGCGGTCGACGGATCGCCGTTCAGGGTGAACCGGTGCTCCCCGCAGGAGTCCTGGCCCCCGGGCGGCATCTCGGGCGCAACGGGGCTGACCGGGCGGCCCGGTGCGACCGCATCGGCCGGCCGGTCCGGAGTCGTCGTGTCAGCCGTCGGCGCTGTCGTGCCAGCCCTCGGCGCTGTCGTGTCGGTCGTCGGCCGTGCCGTGTCGGTCGTCGTGACCGGCGAGGCCGGCGAGGCCTCGGCCGATGCACCGTTCGACGAGATGTCGGTCGGCGGTGCGGCCGCGGGCCGCTCCTCCTCGGACGGGGCCGAACCCTCGGTCGCGTCGATGATCGTGCCACCGTTCGACCGCCCGTTCGGCGGCCCCGGTGCCGTCGTCGTGGTGGTCTCGGGCGCGAACGTCGTGGTGGTCGTCGCCGGGACGGTCGTCGTGGTCGTCGGCGGCACGGTCGTCTCGGTCGTGGTGGTCGAGGGGCCTGACGCGAGGAGCTCCTTCTCGGCGCCGATGATCGGGCTCGTCAGCCCTCCTCGGATCGCGAGCACGAGCAGGATGCTGGCCAGCACGAGTGCGACGAAGGCTGCGACCTTGCGCCAGTCGACCGGGCGGACGAGTCGGCTCCGGACGATGACCCGGCCGATGAACGTCAGCCACTCGGTGAACGACCGGTCTGTCGGTCGTTGGAGCGGGTTGGGCGGCTTGTTGGCGGGACTCACTGCCACTCCTCGGGAACGTCCGTCGAGTCAGCGATGCCGCCGGTGGGGGGCCTTCAGGCTTTGGCGGCCGTCTCGCAGTGCTCATCGCGACGTTGCGACAGCTGGCGAAGGGGTCCTGGAGATGCGTGTTCGCTTGGTGTAGCTTGCGCGCATGCGTGAGGCCGCACGCAGGCCCGTCCGCTACGGACGGAGGTTTCCTGCCGATCTCCAGACTGTCGTGCCGGGTAAACGCATGTTCCTCATGCGAATGAATGATATTGGCCGCGTGGTTCACCGTCCACTTCGTTCTGGTGACGTGCGTGTGAATGCACGCACGCACACATCTGCGAGCCTCGGCGCGCAGTGCGCAAGAGATGAGCGACACCTCTCCCCCTCTCCTGAGCCTTCGTGCGCCATTGGTGATGCTCCTCAGATTTCGGGATTCCCCAGTGCCCGCACCGATGTGGGTGCATCGCGGTGGTGAGCGTTCGGAGCTCGCATCCCGCGGGCGATCCGCGTCGGGCGCACGAGACGGAGCCGAAGGTCCTGCTGGGGAGGCGGGTGCGAGAAGCGAGAGAGCGTCTCGGGCTCACGCAGACCGAGGTCGTGGGTCGGTTGCGGGACGAAGGGCTCGCCATCTCCCGCGGGCACTACTCGAACCTCGAGCGCGGCACGTACGAGTTCACCGATGAGCAGCGACAGGTGCTGCACCGGGTGCTCGCCGTTCCGTTCGAGGTCCCGGCCCCTGCCGCCGTCGGCGTTGTCGGTGCGCGCATCGAGCCGGTGGCGCTGACCGATGACTACCCCGACGATGTCGTGCGGGCCGGGCGCAAGCTCAACGAGTACCTGGCCGAGGCCGACCTCGCCTGGACCCCGGAGTCGCTCGACGACTTCGCCGGCCGCCCGGACGAACCCCCGGTCACCGAGGTGCTCACCGATCCCGAGGCGGTCCAACGTCGCCTCGTCCGACTCCTGCTCGACGGCGCCGACCGACCTGACGGCGAGCCGATCCTGATGCTCGGCTTCGCCGGGGTCAGCCTCCGCTCCGGCGAGCGCATCGGGCTCTCCAAGGAGGTCCGGCGGGCCATCCACCACGCCCTGTCACGGGGCCGGCGCTGCACCCACGTCGTGCGAACGACCGAGGACGATCGAAACGACCTCCGCGCACTCCAGAGCGACGGCGAGCGACGAGAGGACGCGGCCAAGTTCGTGCAGGTGGTCGGCCAGCTCCTGCGGATGCCCAACTACGAGGCGTACGCGGTGCCCGCACGCAAGGTGGGGACGACCGACGCCGCGATCGTGGTGCCCGGTATCGGGGCCGTGCAGTTCTACGGCGGAGCGACGAGCGGGCAGTTCGAGGCGGCGCTCTTCCTTCGCGACCCCCGCACGGTCGAGGTGGTCGCGGACCACGTGCACCAGTTGGTCAAGGTCTCCAAGCCCATCACCCATCGGCGCATCGAGCGGCGCAGCCCACACCTCGTCGGCCCGGAGATCGACGACGACGAGCTCCTGTGGGAAGAAGACGTCACCGAGCTCGCCGAGACGCCGTGTGCCAGGAGCTTCGCCTACCTGTTCTTCCCGACCGAGCTGTGGCCGCCCGAGGTGTACGCCGATCGTCTCGACGCCCGGCGCGAAGCGTCCGACGGCGCGGCGGCCGGTCGTGATCGTCGCTGGCGGATCCTGCGCGACTGGCAGGCGGCTCGCCACGAGAGCATGTTCGAGCAGCTCGAGCTCGGGTTCCCGCTGCGGGTCGTGCTCCCGACCTCGACGCTGCACAGCTTCGCCCGGACCGGCCGGTGGTCGGGCCCGGCCGACGAGGACGAGTGGATGACCTGGCCGGAGTCGCAGCGGATCGCCCTCCTCGAAGGGATCGAGGAGCTGTTCGCCACGTTCCCGAACTTCGAGATCGGGCTCGCCGGTGCCCGTTGGCGCCGCGCGCTCGAGTCGGTCCGGTGGGCGGTGCACGACGACCCGGCCGGCGGTGTCGTCACCGTGCGTGTGACCCACCGGGGCGACATCGGCGAGCCCGAGGTGTCGAGGGTCGACATGCAGATCCGTCGCCCCGAGATCGTGCAGGCGTTCGCCGCCCACTTCGGCGACCTGTGGAACCACACGTGGGACGTGCGCACCGACCGCCGGACGGTGCGATCCGAGCTGGGCCAGGAGCTCGACCGGCTCGGCCGGAACGACGCCGACGCGGACCTCTGAACCGGCGGGGTCAGTCGCCGGGGCGGCGGTCCGGGCGGAGGACCTCGGTCGCCAGGGCGAGGAGCACCGCGCCGCTGCCGCCGAGGGCGAGCGCCAGCGGGGCCCGCAGCCACATGGCGACGTCGGAGCCGGCCAGGACGAGCGCGCTGGTCAGCGAGACGAACCCGACGGTGCCGAGCACTCGACGCTCCCGGGAGTGCAGCACCTCGGGCTCCGGGTCGGACACGTTGAGATCGTCCATGGAGCGCTCCTGACGTCGTCGTCGCGGGCCGCCCTCGCGATCGGCTCGAACAAGTGTACGACCGATCACTGACAGACGACTCTGGTGTACTCCGGGACGACCGTGATGGCAATGGTAAGAGGTCGCGGCGTCATTGCCGGTCCACGAGGGAGCGCGGCGCGCGCCGGTTGATACGTGCACGGATCATCGCCGGTATCGCTGCGCGTTCTGGCTGGTGACGGCGCTGCCGGGACGCGGACACGGTGCGCCCCGGCGTCGGCGACGAGCGCCCGGGACCATCGGACTGCTCGCGAAACGCCGGGGTTAACATTCGGGACGTGACGAGCGATCATGACGGCGCCGACGGTTCGCCGTCCGCCGATCGCGGCACGCGGCGGGCGACGTTCCTCGAGCAGCTCGGTCGCCTGCCCGACCGCCAGGCCCCTCCGTTCCCGCCATCCGATCCGCCGCCCCTCGCCGGTGGTGAGGTCCGGCGTGCCGACGCGCACCGCGCCCCGCCCGGGGGCTGGCCGAGCCCGCCCCACGGCAGCCCGGGAGCGTCGTCCCGACGTTCCGCCCCGCCGCGTCAGGCGTCGACACGCCCGTCGGGCGCCGAACGGCCCCGCACCGCGGCATCGGGCCCGGGCCAGAACGGCGGCCGTCGCGCCGAGCAGCCCGCCAACCGGTCCCGCGCCGGTGATCGACGCGAGCCGATGCCGGCGATGGTCCACCGCCCGGGCCGGTCCGCGCCGGTCGTCGATCGTGAGGGCGAGGGGTTCACCGAGCCGCCGCGACGTCGACGCCGGCCCCGGGTGCGGACGGTCGTGCTCGGCCTCGGCGCCCTGCTCCTGCTGGTCGTCGTCGGGTTCTTCGCCTACGGGTTCGCGCAGTACCAGGGCATCGAGCGGGTGTCGACGGGCGACGCGCTCTCGGCCGGTGGCCGCAGGCACGAACTACCTGATCGTCGGCTCCGACACCCGCGACGGCGTCGACCCGAGCGACCCCAACGCCGGCGCGATCATCGGCGGCGACGAGGACACCTCGGGCCAGCGGTCGGACACGATGCTGCTGCTGCGCCTCGAGGGCGACGGCGCCAAGCTGATGTCGATCCCCCGTGACCTGTGGATCACGAGGCCCGACGGCAACGAGGGCCGGATCAACGCCGTCTTCCGCGACGGCCCGGGCGCGCTCGTCACCGCGGTGCGCCAGAACCTCGGCGTCCCCGTGCACCACTACATGGAGATCGACTTCGTCAGCTTCAGCGGCCTCGTCGACGCGCTCGGCGGGGTCACGATCTCGGTGCCCAACCCGGCGTTCGACCCGAAGTCGGGGCTGAACATCCCGACCGCTGGTGAGGTCGAGCTCGACGGCACCCAGGCGCTGGCCTTCGTGCGCAGCCGCACCTACACCGAGATCATCGACGGGCAGGAGCAGGTCGACCCGACCGCCGACCTCGGCCGCGTCCAGCGCCAGCAGCAGTTCCTGCGGGCCGTCATGGCCGAGATCGGCGCGACCCGCAACCCGTTCGCGGTGGCGGGGATGGCCTCGGCGGTGGCCGACGGGGTCCGCCTCGACGACTCGATGAGCTTCGGCGACGTGATCGGGCTCGCCCGGCGGATGCGGGGCCTCGAGCCGGTCTCGGTCGAGCTGCCGGTCTTCGGGTTCAGCACGAGTGGCGGCGCCTCGGTGCTCGGCCTCGCCGAGGGCTCCGACGCCGCGCTGGCCGAGATGGGCGCCGGGAGCTGAACCCGGGCGGATCGGCGGCACGAGCAACGGCGGGATGCGAACCGGGCGGCGGCTGCGTACGTCGAACCACACGATGACGAGCGCGGGCGGCGATCAGGTGGGCAGCGGGTGGCTCGGTGCGACGGGGGAGCGGCGGGCCGCGCTCCCGCGACGCACGGTCGCGGTCCTCGCCCGGCCGCTGCCGGCGCTGTGCCTCGCGACCTGGGTGATCAACGATGCCTGGGGCAAGGACGCGTGGCCCGGTTGGGTGACCGGCAAGCTCAGCGACGTCGGCGGCGTGTTCGTGTTCCCGCTCGTCGTGCTCGGCCTCGTGTCGATGGTGACCGGCCGCCGGCGGGTCGGCCCGACGGTCGAAGTGGCACCGTTCGTCCTCACCGCCGCGGTGTTCGGGGCCATGAAGCTGCACAACGGGGCGAACGAGGCGGTGGAGGCGGCGCTCGCCGCGGCGTTCGGGGGCCCGCAGCGCATCGTGATGGACCCGACCGATGCGCTCCTCGTGCCGCTGGTGGTGGCGTCGTGGGCCTACTGGCGGCGGGTGGCGCCGCAACTCGATCGGTCGGGGTCCGCCGCGGTCGCGCTCGGCGTGGCGGGCCGGGTCGCGCTCGGCGTCGGGCTCGTCGCCACCACCGCCACGAGCTGCCTGGAGAGCGGCATCGGCTCGATCGCCGTGCGCGAGGACGGAAGGCTCTCGGTGGTCGACGGCTCGACGCTCCACCACAGCGACGACGGCGGCCGCACCTGGGTGGCCGACCTCACCGTGTCGGTCCCCCCGGCGGCGACGACGGCCGCCGGTTCGGCCCGGGCCTGCGACCCTCGGGATCCCGATCCCGCCCACTGCATCGCCATCGAGGGCCGCTCGCTGGTCGAAACAACCGCGTCCGCCGGTGCCGGGTCGGAACCCCGGACCGTGTACACGCAGCCCCGGGCCCTGCAGCTGCGCCCCGGCGGAGGTTGTGACGGCCTGGAGCGCACGTTGCGCGACGTCGTCGTGCTCGACCACGACGGCGAGACGGTGGTCCTGGCCGCCACCGGGGGCGACGGGATCGTCGCCCGCTTCGGAGATGGCGGCACCTGGCAGCGCATCGGCGTCGGGAGCTCGACGCCCATGGACCTCGGCATCGGCGCGCTCCTCCCGGAGCTCGTCCTCGTCGTCCTGCTCGCCCCGGTGTTCCCGTTCGGCTTCCTCGCCGCACGGCGCAGCGTCCGCCCCTCGGCGACCTCGCCGCCCCTGCGGGGCCTCGCCGCCCTCGGTGTCGTCGCCGCGGTCGTGGTCATCGCCACTGCCCTCGCCGTCGCGGCCGCGGTGTTCGACGTGTTCAACCGGGACCCGCTCAGCGTCGCACTCGCCTGGGTCGGCGGCGCCGCGCTCGCCGGGGTGGCCGTCATCGGGTCGCTCCTGCTCCTCGCCGTCGGCCGTCGCCGCCACACCGGCGGGGCCGACGTGGCGCTGGCGCTCACCTTCGGCGTGGTCGGTTGGGTGGTGCCGTCGGTCCTGTGGCTGTGGTGGGAGCGCGGCGGCGCGATCTCGCTCACCGGCGTGCGGGTCGCCGTGGTGTGGCTCGTGATGGCGGCAGCGCTGGCCTGCGGGGTCGTGGCCGGTCGGCGTCGGTCGGCCGCGTCGGTCGGTCACGTCTGAGCGCCCACCGCCGCTGATCGGCCTCCCGAGACGGGACGACTCGCAGAGGTCGCGGGATGGGTGCCGGTCGCGGGTGCTCCACTACGGTGCGCGGGTCGAAGCGACGAGCGGACCGGGGGGAACGTGGGCGTCGACATCGGAAGGGACAGCGACGCCGGGACGTCGACCGCGGCCGGGGCCGTCGACCGCGACGAGCTGGTCGCCGCACTCGGTGACGCCGACCTGCGGGTGCTGCTCATGTGCCTCGTCCACCTCACCGGCGACACCCGGTGGCTGGCCGAGCCCTACCTGCCCCGACGCGACGTGCGCCTCATCGCCGACCCCGACGCCGGGTTCAGCCCCGAGATCAAGGCCGAGATCCGCGACGCCGCACTGGCGCTGCTCGCCGGCGGCGCACCGGAACCGACGCTCCACGACCCGGGGCCCGAGCTGCTCGGGCGGATGATGAGCGTGTGCCTCGGCGAGGACGTGCCGCCCGAGTACGTGGCCATGATGCGCGAGGACATGGGCTTCGCCGACGGCGACCCGGCGTGGGCGTCCGAACCGGCGCCCGCGCAGGAGCGGCGGCCGACGGTGCTCGTCGTCGGGGCCGGGGCGTCGGGGATCGCGCTCGGGGCGAAGCTGCTGGGCCTCGGGTTCGAGACGACGATCGTCGAGAAGAACGACGACGTCGGCGGCACCTGGCTGGAGAACCGCTATCCGGGTTGTGGCGTCGACACGCCCAACCACTTCTACAGCTACTCGTTCGTGCCCAACCACGGCTGGCGCCACTACTTCTCGCCCCGCGAGGAGCTGTGGGCCTACCTCGACCGCTGCGCCGACGACCTCGGCGTGCGCGACCACATCCGGTTCGGCCACGAGGTCACCGCCGCCGACTGGGACGAGGCCGCCCGCCGTTGGCGGGTCACGGTGCGCACCGCGTCGGGCACCGAGCGCCTCGAGGCCGACGTCGTGGTCAGCGCCATCGGCCACATGAACCGGCCGTCGATCCCCGACATCGCCGGCATCGACGACTTCGACGGCCCGATCTTCCACTCCGCCCGCTGGCCCGACGGCCTCGACCTCGCCGGCAAACGGGTCGCGGTGATCGGCACCGGGGCGTCGTCGATGCAGATCGTCCCGACGATCGCGCCCGACGTCGACCAGCTCACCGTGTTCCAGCGCTCGGCGCAGTGGGCCCGGCCCATCCCCGAGTACGACCAGGAGGTCCTGCCGGGCACGCAGTGGCTGCTCGAGCACGTCCCCTACTACGGCACCTGGTACCGCTACACGCTGTTCTGGCGCTACGGCGACGGCCTGCTCCGCTGGCTCCAGAAGGACCCGGAGTGGCCCCACCCCGAACGCTCCCTGAACCGGGTCAACGACCGACATCGCCGCGAGCTCACCGACCACATCGAGTCGGTGCTGGCCGAGCGCCCCGACCTCGTCGAGCGGTGCGTGCCGACCTACCCGCCGTACGGCAAGCGGATGCTGATCGACAACGGCTGGTTCGCCACCCTGCTGCGCCCGAACGTCGAGCTGGTCACCGACCCGATCTCCCGGATCACGCCGACCGGCGTGGTCACCGCCGACGGGACGCTCCACGAGGTCGACGTCGTCGTGCTGGCGACCGGGTTCGTCGTCACCGACCTGACCGCCCGCCTCGGGGTGACCGGCCGCGACGGGCGCCGCCTCGACGAGGCGTGGGCAGACGACAACCCGTCCGCCCACCTCGGCATCACCGTGCCCGGGTTCCCGAACCTGTTCTGCATGTACGGCCCCAACACGAACCTGGGCCACGGCGGCAGCGGCATCTTCATCGCCGAGTGCCAGACCCGCTACATCACCGGCTGTCTCCTCGCCATGGCCGAGCAGGGCATCGACGCCCTCGACTGCCGGCCCGAGGCCCACGAGGCGTGGGTGCGGCGGGTCGACGACGCCCACGAGGACATGATCTGGACCCACCCCGGCATGTCGACCTGGTACCGGAACCGCCACGGGCGGGTCGTGTCGACGATGCCGTTCCGGTTGGTCGACTACTGGCAGATGACCCACGAGCCCCGGCTCGACGACTTCGAGGTGAGCAGATGACCGGACGGCTCGACGGCAAGGTCGCGATCGTGACCGGCGGCGCCAGCGGCATGGGGCTGGCGATGGTGCGCCGGTTCTGCGAGGAAGGCGCGTCGGCCGTGATCGGCGACCTCAACGCCGAGGCCGGGGCCAAGGCGCTGGCCGACCTCGGCGAGTTCGGCGACCGGGTCCGCTTCGTGCGCACCGACGTCGCCGTCGATGACGACGTCGCCTCGCTGGTGAGCGCGGCGGTCGAGGCGTTCGGGCGGCTCGACGTGATGTGCAACAACGCCGGCGTCGGTGGTGCGTTCGGGCCGATCACCGAGCTCGACCTGTCGGCGTGGAACCGGACCTTCGAGATCCTCGTCGCCGGGGTGTTCCTCGGGACCAAGCACGCGGCCCGGGTGATGATCGACCAGGGCGACGGGGGAGTGATCATCAACACGGCGTCGGTCGCCGGGCTCGCCGGTGGTGGCGGGCCCCAGGCGTACTCGGCGTCGAAGGCCGCGGTGATCAACCTCACCCAGACGACGGCCATCGAGCTGGCGCCCCACCACATCCGGGTGAACGCCATCTGCCCCGGGGTGATCTACACGCCGCTGCTCCACGGAAACCGGGACGAGGACATCGCCGCGGCCGACGAGGCCATGGTCGACCTCCAGCCGTGGCCCGAGCGGGGCCAACCGGACGACATCGCCGGGACCGCGCTGTGGCTGGCCAGCGACGACGCCGCGTTCGTCGTCGGCGAGTCGATCGTGGTCGACGGCGGGGTCAGCGCGGCGGGGACCCGGATCTTCGGGCGTCAGCGCAACACCCGCAACCTCCACCGGATGTCGGGCATCAGCTTCGGCTCGACCGGCGTCCGCGCCGAGGTCCGCCACCTCCGCGAGGACTGACCACCGCCCGAACTGATCGGAAAATGATGTGGTGTCCGTGGGTGGGGTTGGGCGCGTTGGTCGGGGTGGGGGTGCCGGGGGCGGTGCCCCCGGTTCG
>JAXHUH010000324.1:0-13243 GCA_034211175.1 Actinomycetota bacterium | reverse complement strand
CGACGACGGTGGCCGAGGCGCCGACGACGACCGCGGCGCCGACCACGACGGCCCAGGCCGGGGCGGGCCCCGATCCCGACGACGGTGCCGAGGCCGACGCGGTGCCGGCGGCCTCGACCGACCAGGCGGCAGGCGGTGACGGCTCGTGACGATCGCCGTCCGCTCCCAGGCGTCGGTCGACTCGCTCGACCGCGACCCCGGGGCACCGCACCGCCACGTCGACTACAGCCTGATGCTGCTCGTCGCCGTCATCGTGACCTTCGGGCTCGTGATGGTGTGGAGCGCGACCAAGGCGAGCGGGGAGGACGTCGCCGCCGGGTTCGTCCAGCGCCAGCTCGTGGCCATCGCCGTGGGGATCGCGCTCGCCTCGGTCGCGGTCGTGGTCGACTACCGGCGGTTGCGCCCGTTCGCGCCGGTGCTCTACCTGCTGTCGTTGGCGCTGTTGGGTCTCGTGCTGGTCATGGGGGAGGAGAACAACGGCGCCCAGGCCTGGTTCTCGCTCGGCTCGTTCACGTTCCAGCCCTCCGAGCCCGCCAAGCTGGCGCTGATCGTGACCCTCGCGGCGTTCCTCTCGGACGACCGCTCCAAACGGGACGAGAAGCCGAACGAGATCGTGCGCCTGGTGGGCGCGCTCGCCATCGCCGCGGTGCCGATGGCCCTGATCCTGCTCCAGCCCGACCTCGGCACGATGCTCGTGTTCGTGGCCGTCGGCGCGGCGATGCTGGTCGTCTCGGGCATTCGGCCGCTGCACCTGTTCCTGATCGCCCTGGCCGGGTTCATCGCCGTGGCCGGGCTCCTGTCGTCGGGTGTGCTGAAGGAGTACCAGCGCGACCGGCTGACCGTGTTCATCTCGCCCGACGACGCCGCCGGCGACATCCGCTACAACGCGGAGCAGTCCCAGATCGCCGTGGGCACCGGCGGGATGCTGGGCCAGGGCCTCGGTGAAGGCCCCCAGACCCAGAACGGGTTCGTACCCGAGCAGCAGACCGACTTCATCTTCACCGCGGTGGGCGAGGAGCTGGGCTTCGTCGGCGGCGGGCTCCTCCTCGGCGCGTTCCTGCTGCTCGCTCTGCGGGTGCTCCGCGCCGCCCAGATGGCCAGCGACGCCTTCGGCGCGCTCCTGTGCACGGGGGTTCTCGCCCTCATCGTGTTCCAGGTCTTCCAGAACGTGGGTATGAGCCTCGGGATCATGCCGATCACCGGCATCCCGCTGCCGCTCGTGTCCTACGGCGGCTCGTCGACCATCAGTCTCTTCATCGCGCTCGGTCTCGTGCTCAACGTGCACATGCGGCGCTACATCTGAGAAACCGCCCTGACCTGCGACGTCGTCGGTCGTGACCGCAACGTGTGGCGGTCACGGCGCGTGACGGATCGCGTCCGGAGCGATTCGATCCGGTAGCATCTCGACCACGATGGAAAGTGTGTGGCCGAAGCTCGAGCCGCTCCTCGACCACGTACAGAAGCCCGCTCGCTACATCGGGTGTGAGGGTGGACGACGCGTGCCGGAGCACGCCGCCGAGAAGGTGGCCTGGCTCCTCGTGTACCCCGACACCTACGAGATCGGCCTGCCCAACCAGGGTCTGCAGATCCTCTACGAGATCCTCAACGAGCGGGACGACGCCGTCGCGGAGCGCTCCTACGCCCCCTGGGTCGACCTCGAGGAGCACATGCGGGCCGCCGAGGTGCCGCTGTTCTCGGTCGACACCCACGCCGCGGCGGGCGACTTCGACCTCCTGGCGTTCAACCTGTCCGCCGAGCTGACCTACACGAACCTGCTCAACTGCGTCGACCTGGCCGGTGTGCCGGTGCGCAGCGCGGACCGCGGTGACGACCACCCCCTCGTGGCCGCCGGGGGCCACTGCACCTACAACCCCGAGCCCCTCGCCGACTTCGTCGACCTGTTCGTCATCGGTGACGGCGAGGAGGTCATCTCGGAGATCACCGAGGTGGTGCACCGCCACAAGGCCGCCGGGCCCGCCGCCGGCTCCCGCGAGGAGCTGCTGCGCCGGCTCGCGTCGGTCCCCGGGGTGTACGTCCCGTCGATGTACGAGGCGTCGTTCGAGGGCGGCCGGCTGACGTCGATCACGCCCCGCTTCGCTGACGTGCCCGCCGAGGTCGAGAAGCGCACGGTCGCCGACCTCGCCGAGTGGCCGTACCCGAAGACCCAGCTCGTGCCGCTCACCGAGGTGGTCCACGACCGCCTCAACGTCGAGGTGTTCCGCGGCTGCACCCGGGGCTGCCGGTTCTGCCAGGCCGGGATGATCACCCGCCCGGTGCGGGAGCGCCCTGCCGACCAGGTCCGCACCATGGTCAGCGAGGGCCTCCAGCGCACCGGCTACGACGAGGTCGCGCTGACCTCACTGTCGACCGCCGACTTCAGCGGCATCGAGAAGGTCGTCTCCGACACGGTCTCCGACCCGGCGAACTGCGGCCAGGTGTCGGTGTCGCTGCCGAGCCTGCGGGTCGACGCGTTCACCGTCGGCATCGCCGCCGAGATCCAGAAGGCCCGCCGCACCGGGCTCACGTTCGCCCCCGAGGCCGGCACCTGGCGGATGCGCCAGGTCATCAACAAGCTCATCCGTGAGCAGGACCTCTACGACGCCGTCGAGAGCGCCTACTCGCAGGGCTGGCGGCGGATGAAGCTGTACTTCCTGATCGGGCTGCCCACCGAGACCGACGAGGACACGCTCGGCATCGCCGAGCTCGCCCGCAACTGCGTCGAGCTCGGCAAGAAGTACCACCGCAGCCCGTCTGTCACCGTCTCCGTCGGCGGGTTCGTGCCCAAGCCGATGACCCCGTTCCAGTGGTTCGGCCAGAACACGACGACCGAGCTCCAGCGCAAGGTCGGGCTCCTGCGCGACGCGGTCAAGCGCGAGCGCGGCGTCCAGCTCAAGTGGCACGACCCGAAGGCCACCCTCGTCGAGGGGCTCATGAGCCGCGGCGACCGCCGCCTCGGCGCCGTGATCGAGGACGCCTGGCGCAACGGTGGCACGTTCCAGGAGTGGTCGGAGTGCTTCGACCTCGACCTGTGGCTCGAGGCGATGGCGGCCCACGGCCTGTCGGTCGACGACTACGTCCACCGCCACCGCACCGAGGACGAGACGCTGGCGTGGGACCACATCTCGGCCGGCCTCCACAAGGACTTCCTCTGGCAGGACTGGCAGGACGCGCTCGGTGAGCTCGGCCTCGAGGACTGCCGCTGGACCCCGTGCTACGACTGCGGCGCCTGCACCGGCTACGGCATCGAGCACATCGTCGCCTCGGCGACACCGCCGGCCGGGGGCAGCCAGGGCACGGGCCAGGACCTGACGACCGTCGTCAGCGGGGCACAGCCGGTCCCCGTCGCCATCGGGGCCGGTCCCCGCGCCGGGACGGGCTGACATGCGCGTCCGCTTCCGGTTCGTCAAGGTCGGCAAGGTCCGCTTCGTCAGCCATCGCGACCTCGCCCGCTGCTGGGAGCGCGCGCTGCGGCGTGCCCGGCTCCCCATCGCGTACACCGAGGGGTTCTCGCCGCGACCGAAGGTCCACTTCGGGCTCGCACTGTCGGTCGGCCACGAGTCCCTCGCCGAATACCTCGACGTCGACCTGCAGGTCGATCCGGGCTCCGGCGGGCCCGCGATCGACGGTGTGCAGGCCGAGATCGAGGACCTCCCCGCGCGCCTGAGCCCCGCGCTACCCGAAGGCGTCGACATCACCGGGGCCGTCGTGGTCCCCCACATCGGCGCCGTGTCCCTGCAGCAGGCAGTCACCTGCTGCACCTGGCAGATCGACATGGGCTCGCAATCGTCGATCTCCCAGCTCGACGAGGCGATCAACCGGGCGCTCGAGGCCCCCGAGCTGATCGTCACCCGAACGCGCAAGGGCAAGGACGTCACCGAGGACATCCGCCCGCTCGTGCGCAGCCTGGAGATCACCGACGCCCGGAACGACGGCGTCGTCATCACCGCCGATCTGGGCACCCAGCCACGCAGCCTCCGACCGTCGGAGCTCATCAGCGCCCTCGGGCCCTCCCTCCGGGAGCGCCGGGTCATGCGGCTGCACCAATGGATCGAATCCGACGGCGAGCGACGGGAGCCGATCCCGGCCCCGCCGTCGATGGCGCGCACGGAGGTGTGCGCCTCATGAGAAGGGATCGTCCCGATGTCCGACACACAGAGCAGGGGCTCGACGCCCCAGGAGGGCTCTGCTGAGAATCAGCCGCCGGACCCGAATGCGAAGGGACCGGCCGCTGGGAGACCCGACAACCGCGAACCCGACACTCGGGAATCCGACGGCGCCCCGTCGTCCAACGGTGAGGCGTCCGACAACGGTCAGGTGACCGGGTCCGACGACGACAACCGGACCAAGGGCGAGGGGCGGGGCCGGCGCCGCCGCGGCTCGCGCGGCGGCCGGAACCGCAACCGGTCGGGCCGCAGCGCCTCCGGGGAGGCCTCCGGCGAGCACGGCGACTCCGCCGACGACGGCGACGGCGACGGCGACGGCGAGCGCAACCCCGAGTTGCCCGATCGCGCCATCGAGGGTCGGCCCAAGTCGAAGGAGGCGGCCGAGCGCTCGCTCGTCCGCAAGCCCCGCATCGGCGACACCAAGCCGGCGCCGGAGGACGGCGACGACGACAGCGACGCCGGCGACGACGACGCTGGCGGCGGTTCCGGGCAGTCGCGCTCGGGAGGCTCCTCGTCGTCCGGCGGCGACGGCGACGGCAAGCGCCGGCGCCGGCGCGGCGGTCGGGGCGGCCGTGGGGGCCGCAAGCAGTCGAAGGCCCGGAGCGGCAAGCCGAAGCACGAGCCGGTCCAGGCCCGCGTCGACGACGACCCGATCGAGCTCGACGACGACGTCCTGGCCAAGCGGAAGGGCCGGGAGCGCAAGGGACGGCCCGTCGGGCGCTACATGATGTGCGTCCACGTCCAGGAGAAGGCGATCCAGATCGCCGTCCTGGAGGGCCGCCACCTGATCGAGCACTACGTCTCCCACCCGAGCGACAACGTCTCCCAGATCCACGGCAACGTGTACCTGGGTCGGGTCCAGAACGTCCTGCCCGGGATGGAGGCGGCGTTCGTCGACATCGGCACGCCCAAGAACGCGGTGCTCTACCGCGGCGACGTCCACTACGACCCCGAGGACGTCGAGGAGGGCGGCAACGTCCGCATCGAGCAGATGCTGCGGCCCCGCCAGAGCATCATCTGCCAGGTCACGAAGAACCCGATCGCGCACAAGGGCGCACGCCTCACCCAGGAGGTGTCGCTGCCCGGCCGGTTCGTCGTCCTGATCCCGAACAGCAAGACGTACGGGATCTCGAAGCGCCTGCCCGACACCGAGCGCAAGCGCCTGCGGACCATCCTCGACCGGGTCAAGCCGCCGGAGCACGGCCTCATCGTCCGCACCGCGGCCGAGGGCATCACGGCGACCGAGATCGAGCGCGACGTCACCCGCCTCGTCGAGCAGTGGCACGCCATCGAGCGCCTGGCCCAGAAGTCCTCCGCGCCGTCGCTGCTCTACACCGAGCCCGACATGGCGCTGCGGGTGATCCGCGAGGAGTTCAACAAGGACTACCGGGGCGTCATGATCGACGACCCCGCCCTGCACGCCGAGATGCTCGACTACGTCAAGAGCATCACGCCGGCGCTGGCCGACCGGGTGCAGCTCTACGACCGCTCGAAGGAGAAGCTGAGCCTCTTCGAGCGGTTCCACGTCCACGAGCAGCTCCAGAAGGCGCTCGACCGCAAGGTCTGGCTGCCCTCGGGCGGGTCGCTGATCATCGACCACACCGAGGCGTTGACGGTCATCGACGTCAACACCGGCAAGAACGTCGGCTCGAAGAGCCTCGAGGAGACGGTCTACCGCAACAACCTGGAGGCGGCCGAGGAGATCGCCCGCCAGCTCCGCCTGCGCGACATCGGCGGGATCATCGTGATCGACTTCGTCGACATGGAGATCCGCGAGAACCGCGAGGAGACCATCCGGGTGTTCCGCGAGGCGCTGGCCAGGGACAAGACCCGGACCCAGGTGTTCGACATCTCCGAGCTCGGCCTGGTCGAGATGACCCGCAAGCGGATCGGCGAGGGCCTGCTCGAGGGTGTGTCCCACACGTGCCCGGCCTGTGGCGGTCGCGGCCTCGAGTTCGACGAGGAGCTCATCGGCGAGGACACCTGAGCGGCCGACGGCCCGATCGGCCGACCGCCTCGCCGGGAGAACGCTTGGCCGGCCGCGGGACGTGACACGTAACGCGCACACGCGCCCCGCGGACCGGCTAGTGTAGAACCCCTATGTACGCAGTCATCCAGACCGGCGGCAAGCAGTACCGGGTGGCCGAGGGCGAGCAGCTCCAGGTCGAGCTCCTCGGCCAGGAGGCCGACGCCGAGCTCTCGCTCACCCCGGTCATGGTTGTCGACGGCGACACCGTTCTCTCAACTGCCGAGCAGCTGGCCGGCGCCACGGTCACCGCCCGCATCGTCGGGCAGACCAAGGGGCCGAAGGTCACGGGCTTCAGGTACAAGAACAAGTCCAACCAGCGCAAGCGCTGGGGCCATCGGCAGAAGTACGACATGATCGAGATCACCGGGATCAGCAGGGGCTGACGCGATGAGCAAGACCAAGGGCGGCGGTTCCACCAGGAACGGCCGCGACTCCCAGAGCAAGCGCCTCGGCGTGAAGGTGTTCGACGGCACGCAGGTGTCTGCCGGCGCCATCATCGTCCGTCAGCGCGGCACCAAGTTCCATCCCGGCGACAACGTCGGCAAGGGCGGCGACGACACGCTGTTCGCCACTGCCGACGGCCGGGTCAAGTTCGGCTCCCGCAAGGGACGCAAGCTGGTCGACATCATCCCGTCGACCGACTGATCACCGCCCTCCGGGGCACCACACGCGTCCGGCGGCCTCGCAACGAGGCCGCCGTTTCGCGCGCTCCGGACCGACCCGCCGAACTGGCCTACCGATCACGCGTCCACGCCGCAGATCGGTAGACCAGAACACCGCCATGTCCGAACTGGTCTACCGATCTCGCGCTCACCGCGCCGATCGGTAGACCAGAACCGGTTCGGTGCTCAGGAGAGCAGGTCGATGCCGCGGGGGAGTGCGTCGCGGTCGTAGCCGAGGTGCTGCACGGCCTGGGCGCACGCGAAGCGGTCGGTCATGCCGCCGACATAGGTGACCGCGGCGCGCAGCGCCTCGGTGCTGCCCGGCGCCAGGGTGGCGGCGTTGCGCTCGGGCGGGAGCAGCGACGGCTCGGAACCGTACGCCTCGACCAGGGTCCGCAGGAGCTTCACCACGGACTCGCCCTGCTCGACCGACGCCGGCCGCAGGTAGATCTCCTCGTAGTTGAACCGGCGGAACGCACCGAGTGCCTCGGCCATCGGTTCGAGCATGCCGATCCGACCGGTGGCCTCGACGGCGTCGCACACCGCGACGATGAACGCCGCCAGCTGGCTGCGCCGCGTCGTTCCGCAGCGGTCGCGCACGAGCGGCGGCAGGTCGTCGGGGGAGACGACTCCGGCGGAGACGGCGTCCTCGAAGTCGTGGCACACGTAGGCGATGCGGTCGGCCCAGCTGACGACCTCACCCTCCGGCGTCGCCGGCGCGGGGAGGGACCACGAGTGGTTGCGGATCCCGTCGAGGGTCTCGCGGCACAGGTTGAGCGGTTCGAGCACGACGTTCGCGCCCCAGATGGCGTGGTCGTAGCCCTCCTCCACGTACGGGTGGAGGGCGTCCTCGCTGGCGTGGCCGCCGGGCCCGTGGCCGCAGTCGTGGCCGATGGCGATCGCCTCGGTCAGGGCGCCGTTCAGGCCGATGGCCCGGGAGATGCTGCGGGCGACCTGCGCGACCTCGAGCGCGTGGGTGAGGCGGGTGCGCTGGTGGTCGTCGGGGAAGACGAACACCTGGGTCTTGCCGGACAGGCGGCGGAACGCGGTCGAGTGGAGGATGCGGTCGCGGTCGCGCTCGAAGCACGTCCGCTGGGCGTCGGGCTCCTCGGCCAGCGCCCGGTTGCCGGCCCCGGTCGCCCGGGTCGCGCCCGGGGCGAGGGTCAGGTCCTCCAGCTCCTCGCGCTGCTCGCGGCGGCGGATGCCCACCCCGGGCAGCTCGGCCCGGCTGTCGGCGTGCGCGGTGACGACCTCCAGGTCGGCGCGGTCGTAGCCGGCCATCGTCGCCGCCCACGTGCGGGCACGTTCGGTCAGCTGCGTCGGCTCCAGCTCCGGCAGGTCGCCGACGTCTCCGTCGTCAGCCGTCTCGTCCACACGCCCAAGGGTACTCACGGCCGCGCCCTGTTCTGATCGGCGCCTCGTCGGGCCTTGCTGCCGGCTGGGTGGCTCCGGTTGCCTATCCTCGCTCCAGTGTCTGGTCCCACCTCCTCGAGCGGTAGCCGCTCCTCCCAGTTCGTCGACGAGTGCGCCATCTGCGCCCAGGGCGGCGACGGCGGCGCCGGTGCCGTGTCGTTCCGGCGCGAGGCCCACACGCCGAAGGGCGGGCCCGACGGCGGCGACGGCGGCCGGGGCGGTGACGTGTGGTTCGTCGCCGACCGCAATGTGGCGTCGCTCCTCGCG
Source organism: Actinomycetota bacterium (assembly GCA_034211175.1). Taxonomy (GTDB): domain Bacteria; phylum Actinomycetota; class Acidimicrobiia; order Acidimicrobiales; family CAIXPF01; genus JAXHUH01. The sequence continues at coordinate 4,709 of JAXHUH010000324.1, read as the reverse complement.
TTCCGGGACCACCCCCACCGTCGGGCCGGTCACGGCACCCACGGCCAGGGCAAGAAGAAGAACGGGGCCGACGGCGGCGACCTCGAGGTCGCCATGCCCGAGGGCACCGTCGTGCGCGACCGCGACGGTGAGGTGCTGGCCGACCTTGTGACCCACGGCGACCGCTGGCTGGCCGCCCACGGTGGTGTCGGCGGTCGGGGCAACGCCCGCTTCCTGTCCAACCGCCGCAGGGCCCCGTCGTTCGCCGAGCAGGGCGAGCACGGCGAGGAGCACTGGCTGCGGCTCGAGCTGAAGCTGCTGGCCGACGTCGCCCTCGTCGGGTTCCCCAACGTCGGCAAGTCGACGCTGATCAGCCGCATCTCCCGGGCCCGCCCGAAGATTGCCGACTACCCGTTCACGACGCTCGAACCGAACCTCGGGGTCGTGCGCACCGACGACGGCGTCGAGATGGTCGTGGCCGACATCCCCGGGCTGATCGAGGGCGCGAGCGAGGGCAAGGGGCTCGGCCACCAGTTCCTCCGCCACGTCGAACGGGCCCGGGTCCTGGTGATCCTGTGCGACCTGGCGCCGCTCGACGGGCGATCACCCCGCGAGCAGGAGGAGATCCTGCTGGCCGAGCTCGGGCGCTACCAGCCCGACCTCCTCGAGCGCGGACGGCTCGTCGTGGGTTCACGGGCCGACCTGGAGGGCAACCTCGCCCCCCGCTTCGACGACTTCGACGGCCTGCGCATCTCGTCGGTGACCGGCGACGGGCTCGGGGAGCTGGTCGGGCGCATGGCCGAGCTCGTGCGGGAGGCCCGCGACGCCGAGCCCGAGGACGAGGGCTTCGTGGTGCACCGGCCGGCGCCCGAGGGCGTGTCGATCAGCCGGGCCGACGACGGCGCGTTCCTCGTCCACGGCCGGGCCGCCCACCGGGCGATCGCCCTGTCCGACCTGACCAACGCGGACGCCCTCGACTACGCCCGCAACCGCCTGGAGCGCCTCGGCGTGAACAAGGCGCTCGACCGCGCCGGCGCGAAGACCGGCGACGAGGTCCGCATCGGCGACTTCGCCTTCGAGTACGTGTCCGATGACGAGGCCCACCTGGCGGAGTGACGCCCATGCGGATCGTGGTCAAGATCGGCACGTCGTCGATCACCGACGCCTCCGGAGCCCTCACCGAGGCCCCGATGGCCAAGCTGTGTGCGGAGATCGCCGCGCTCCGGGCCGAGCACCACCAGGTCGTGCTCGTGACCTCCGGGGCGATCAGCGCCGGCGTGCCGGCGCTCACGCTGGGGGAGCGCCCCCGTGACCCGGTGACGCTCCAGGCGATCTCGGCGGTCGGCCAGATCCACCTGATGGCCATCTACGACCGTCTGCTCGCCGCCCACGGCCTCGTGTCCGGCCAGCTGCTGCTGTCGCCCATGGACTTCTTCGAGCGCAGCCAGTACCTCCACGCCCGCGGCTGCATCGAACGGCTCCTCGAGCTCGGCGTCGTGCCGGTGATCAACGAGAACGACGCCGTCGCCGACGACGCCATCCGCTTCGGCGACAACGACCGGATTGCCGCGCTCGTCGCCCACCTCGTCACGGCCGACGTCCTCGTCCTCCTCACCGACGCCCCCGGCCTCCTGACCGCCGATCCCCGTGAGGACGACTCGGCGTCGCTGATCGAGGAGATCACCAGCGTCGACCACTCGCTCGAGATGCTGGCCGGCGGCGCCGGATCGGTGCGGGGCAGCGGCGGCATGGCCACGAAGCTCGCGGCGGCGAAGATCGCGGCGTGGTCGGGGGTGCGGACGGTGATCGCCGCCGCGTCACGGCCCGACGTGGTCGGCGACGCGGTGCTCGGTGTGCCCGGGGTCGGCACCGCGGTGCGGCCCCGCAACACCCGCCTCTCCGCCCGACGGCTGTGGATCGCCTTCGCCCTCCCGGCGGCGGGCGCGCTCACGGTCGACGACGGCGCCCGCAGAGCGCTGCTGGAGCGCGGTCGTTCGCTCCTGCCGGTCGGGGTGACCGGCGTGAAGGGCTCGTTCGTCGCCGGCGACGCGGTCGACGTCGCGGGACCGGACGGCGCGGTCTTCGCCAAGGGCCTCGTCCGGGCCGACGTCTCCCAGCTGGAGCGCATGCTCGGCCAGCGCACCGAGAGCCTGGCCGACACCGACCCCGACGAGGTCATCCACCGCGACGAGCTCGTCCTCCTGCCCTGACCGCCGACGCCGCCGGGTCAGCCCGCGGCGGTGCCCCGCTCGATCAGGCCACGGACCTGCTCGGGCGTGTAGCCGAGGTCGGTGAGCACCTCGGCGGTGTGCTCACCGAGTCGGGGCGCGTGGCGGCGCAGCGCGGTGGGGGAGCGCTCGTAGTGCACGGGGTCGGCGACGACGCGGTACGTGCCCTCGGTCGGGTGCTCGACCTCGCCCACCAGCCCGACGGCCCGCAGGTGGGGGTCCTCGACGAGCTCGGCGAGGGAACGCACCTCGGCGGCCGGCACCGCGATGCGGTCGCACAGCTCCAGCCAGGCGGCGGTCGTGCGCGACGGCGCGACCTCGGCGAGCAACCCGTAGGTCTCCTCGACGTGGGTGATGCGGGCGTTGTGGGTCGCGAAGCGGGGGTCGTCGACCAGCTCGGGCCGACCGATCGCCGCGAGGAACGCCCGCCAGTGGTTGTCGTTGTAGGGCAGCAGGCACACCCATCCGTCGGCGCTGCGGTACGGGCGGCGGGCGCCGGTGAGGAGGCGGCGGTAGCCGATGTCGCCGACCGGTGGCTCGAACGCGTGGCCCTGGAGGTGCTCGACGAGGTTGAACGCGGCCATCGTCTCGAACATCGGGACCTCGATGGCCTGGCCCTCGCCGGTGCGCTCCCGATGCAGGAGTGCGGCGATGACGGCCTGCACGATCGTGAGCCCGGCGACCTTGTCGACGACCACGGTTGGGACGAAGGCGGGTTCGCCGGTCACCTCGCCGACGAGCGACGCCAGCCCCGACGCCGCCTGGATCGCGTCGTCGTACGCCGGACGGTCCGCGTAGGGCCCGTCGGGGCCGTACCCGTTGGCCACGCAGTGCACGAGCCGGGGGTTCGCGGCCCGGGTGGTGGCGGCGTCGAGCCCGAGGCGCTCGAGCGCGGCACGGCGGACGTTGGTGACGAGGACGTCGGCCGAGGCCACGAGCCGGGCCATCACCTCGCGGCCCGCCACGTCCTTGAGGTCGAGCGCCACGGACCGCTTGTTGCGCTGCATCGTGAGGACCATGGCGCTCATCCCCGGGTGGCGGGCCGGCTCGCCGCGGCGGCTGTCGTCGCCCCGGACGGGCTCGACCCGGATCACGTCGGCGCCGTGGTCGCCGAGCGCCCGCGTCGCCAACGGCCCCATCAGCACGGTGGTGAGGTCGATCACGCGGTAGCCGCTCAGCGCCCCGCCGCTCGGGGGTTCGGTCATCTCCTCACCCTTGCACCCGGCGGGCCGGCGGCGCCCGGCCGGTGCGGCGCGGGCGGCGGCCATGGCCCATGCTCGTGCCGATGAGCGCGACGAACGGGACGGTGCAGGCGAGCGATCGGGGAGGGCGCGGCGGGCGACGCCCGGTGTTCGAGGCCGAGATCACGCCGGGCATGTCGGCGGGCGACGTCGTCGCGCTGGCGGTGCTGGCCGAGCGGGTCGGCTTCGACCGGCTCGGGATCTCCGACGTGGTGCTGTGGCCCGACTGCTACGTGCTCGAAGCGCTGTGCGCGTCGGCCACGAGCCGCATCGCCATCGGCAGCATGGTCACCAACCCCTACACCCGCCATCCGGCGGTGCACGCCGGTGCGCTGGCCACGTTGGCCGACGTGTCCGGCGGTCGGGCGTTCTGCGGCATCGGCGTCGGCGCCGGGCTCGAGCCGCTCGGCATCGACTACCCCCGGCCGGTGCGCACGCTGCGCGAGTCGCTGATCGTGATGCGCGGCCTGCTCCGTGGCGAGGAGGTGACGTTCGAGGGGGAGACCACGTCGCTGAGTGCGTCGAAGCTGGTCGAGCCGCCGGACCACCCGGTCCCGATCGCCATCGGCACCCGGAGCCCGGCGGTGATGCGCCTCGCCGGCGAGCTCGCCGACATCGCGCTCGTCGGCGCCCGCCACATCGACCGGGCCATGGCCGACCAGTACCGGGCGTGGCTCGCCGAGGGTGCGGCCCGGGTCGACCGTGACCCGTCCGAGGTCCAGGTGCTGCCCCGGGTCACGCTGTGCGTGTCCTCCGACGGTGCCGCGGCCCGCTCCAGCGTGAAGCGCTACGCGGCGCACTACCTGCCTCTCGTCGGAGACCGCGGGCCCGAGGTGGCACCGGAGCGCCGGGCGGCGATCGCCGAGGCGCTCGAGCGGGCGACCGGCTGGTACTTCGACCACGACCGCTACGACCCGCCGGAGCTCGACGAGCTGATCGACGACGACCTGGCGACGGCGTTCGCGGTGGCCGGGACGCCGGCCGAGTGCGCCGAGCAGCTCCGGGCCGTCCTCGATCTCGGCTTCGACGGCGTGAGCTGCAACCTCGCCGCGGTCCGCCGGCCCGACAACACGATGGCCGACGGCCTCCGGGAGACGCTGGAGGGCGCCGCCGAGATCCTCCCCGCCCTCCACCCCACGCCCTGACCCCCCACTCACCCCGATCTGGACCGCGCAGAGTGCCACGGGCGGTCGTTGGTGGGGTCCAGTTCGGGTGTGTGTTGTCGTTCTGGACCGCGCAGAGTGCTACGGATGGTCGTCGG
>JAXHUH010000323.1:0-4440 GCA_034211175.1 Actinomycetota bacterium | reverse complement strand
GCTTGATCTGCACGCTTTCGCGCTCGGCCAGGCGGCTGCCGAACGCTTCCCGCTCGCCGACGTAGGCCATGGCGATTTCGAGACAGCGGCGGGCGAGGCCGAGCCAGCGCATGCAGTGGGTGAGGCGGGCCGGGCCGAGCCGGATCTGGGTCACCTTGAGGCCGTCGCCGACCTCCATCAGCAGATCGTCGTCCTTGAGCTCCAAGCCATCGAAAAGGAGTTCGCAGTGGCCTCCGTGCTCCTCCGGGCCCATGATCGGGATGCGCCGGGCAATCCGCCAGCCGGGCTGCTCGGCGTGAAACAGAAACGCGGTCAGGCCGCGGCGCGGATCATCGGAGGTGCGCGCGATCAGGATCAGGTGTTCGGCCCCCTCGGCGCCGGTTGCGAACCACTTGCGGCCGGAGACGACCCACCGCTCGCCCCGGCGTTCGGCCCTGGTGCGGATCATGCCCGGATCGGAGCCGCCACCCGGGTGCGGCTCGGTCATGGCGAAGGCGGAGCGCGCCTCGCCGGCGACCAGCGGCCGGAGGCAGCGCGCCTGCTGCTCGGGCGTGCCGACCTTGGCGAGCAGCATCATGTTGCCGTCGTCGGGGGCGGCGGCATTGAACACCACCGGACCGAAGATCGAGCGGTTGGCCTCCTCGTACATCACGCTCATGGCGAGCCGGGAGAGGCCCATGCCACCGAATTCGACCGGACTCTGCGGCGCGAACAGACCGGCCGCCCGGGCTTTGGCGCGAAGGTCCGCGAGCGCGGCTTCGCCGATGTTCTCGTGCGCGTCCCAGGCGCCGCGGTCGGCCTCGACCGGCAGGATTTCGGCCTCGACGAACGCACGCACCTGCGCGCGCAGCCGGAGCAGGTCAGGGGGTAGGGCAAAGTCCATGACGACCTTCCATAGCGCTCTCCGGCGGATCGGGGGAGAGACATCGTGACCGTGCTCTTGGGCGCAATCGCCGACGATTTCACTGGCGCGACCGATCTCGCCAATACCCTGGTGAGCCAGGGCATGCGGACGGTGCAGACGATCGGCGTGCCGGAGCCCGGGCGCGATCTCGGCGATGCCGAGGCCGTGGTGGTGGCGCTCAAGTCCAGGACGGCGCCGGTCGAGGAGGCCGTGGCGGCTTCGCTCCGGGCGCTCGACTGGCTGCGCAAGGCGGGCGCGCGGCAGATCTTCTACGGGCGGCGATCTCGGGCCGGGTGGCCGCGGGCACGAGGGTCCGGCGGTGGTGGGTGCCCGGGTGGGCCGGACCGGTGCCGTTGCCGGCGCCGGGGGGTTGGCCGTTTCCGTTGCCGTTCGAGGGCGCGTCGGGGTGAACGACGCCGAGGTGGCCCGGGTCGGTGGTCCGAGGTGGCGACGGCGGCGACACCTCTGGTCGGGGCTGGTGCGGGGCCCGTTCCTGGTCGTTCACCGGACGATCAGCGTACCGTCACCCTGACGGTCATGCCGCTGCGCCCCGGCGCGGGTTCAGGCCTCGTCAGCGCCGTCCCTGCGGTGCTCGGCGCCGGACCCGTCGATGTCGGGGGCCCGGTCGTCGTCGGTGTAGCGCTCGAGCACGCGGCGTGCCGCCGCGGCCCCGACGTCGTCGCCGAGCGGTGCATCGGCGGCGATCACCCGGGCCGACGGACCGAGCCGGAGCAGGAGCCGCTCCAGCCACGGGCGGCCGGACACGGCGAGGCGGACCTCGGCGCGTCCGTCGTCGCGGACGGTGACGGCCTCGGTCGGGTACGTCGAGATCACCCAGTGGTCGGGGCCGGACAGCTCGAGGGTGATGCGGGGGTCGTCGGCCCGGGCGTGGTAGATGCCGGTCTCCGCCGGTTCGGCGGGTGGCTCGAACGGCTCGTCGGTGAGCACGGCCTCCTCGATGCGGTCGACCCGGAAGACCCGGTCGCCGCCGGCCGAGCGGCAGTGCCCGCTCAGGTACCAGTTGCCGTCGTGGGCGAAGACGCGGTGGGGCTCGACGAGCCGGTGGGTGCGCTCGTCGCGGCCGTGGCTGTAGTAGTCGAGCTCGACGGCCCGGCGCTCGTCGGTCGCGGTGCGCAGCAGCGCCAGGGTCGAGCCCTGCGCCTCGCCGAGGTTGACCCGCAGCGTGCGGTCCGGGTCGATGCCGGCGACGTCGGCGACCTTCGACAGCGCCCGGGCGAGCGGCCCGTCGTCCTCCACGCCGGGCGTGTCGAGCAGGCTGCGACCCGCGGCCAGCAGGGCCAGGGCCTGCTCGGGGGTCAGGCGCAGCGGGCGGTCGAAGACCGGTGCGTAGTCGATCCACACCCGGTCGTCGTCGAGGACGACGTCGATCAGGGTGTCCGGCGTGAACGGGTGGACGCCGATCAGGAACACGACCTGGAGGTCGTTGACCAGCTCGCTGCGGGACACGCCGAAGCGACGGCACACGTCGGCCACGGTCGGGCCGTCGTGGGACGCGATCCACGGGACGATGGTCAGCAGTCGCCGGACGCGGTCGGCGGCGGTCGCCCGCGGCGCGCTCATCGGAGCATCCCCTCGACGTGGTCGATCACGGCTCGGCGCAGCTCGGGCGGTTCGAGGACCACGGCGTGGGACAGGAAGCCGAGCACGAACCCGACGAACGCCTGGCGGTTGGTCACGTGGAGCTCGACGACGACCGACCCGTCGTCGCGGCGCTCGGTGACGGCGTCGGGCCCGAGGTGGCGCACCGTCCACCCGGCCTGGTCGGCGTCGACGAGCAGGCGCGCGGTGACCGGCTCGTCGCCGCCGAGCTGCCATGGCCGCAGGCGCAGGCCGGGCTCGGCGTGGGGGCGGGTGAACGTGCGGTCGCGCTCGACCTGGACCGGCCCCTCGATGCGGTCGAGGCGGAAGTGGCGGATGTCGTCGCGGAGGTGGTCGTGGCCGGTGACGTACCAGTGGCCGCCCTGGAAGTCGAGGCGGTGGGGGTCGATCTCACGGTCGCTTCCCCGGTAGGTGATGCGCACGGGGTGGTGGTCGACGGTGGCGGAGAACAGCGCGCCGAGGGCGGCGTCGGTCGGCACGGCGGCGAGCTCGGGCCCCGGTCGGGTGAGCTCGTCGTCGTTGCCGCCGAGCTTGGCCAGTGCCTCCCGCCCGGCGCGGTCGTCGACCCGCACGGCGGCGGCGGCGAGGCCGAGCGCGGCGAGCTCGTCGCCCTCGAGGCCGGGGTCGGCGAGCTCGTACTCGGAGCGGGGCACCCGGTAGCCGTCGATCGGCGGGTCGGTGCCGGGGACCGGCTCGAGGCGCAGCGGGATGCCGAGCTCGCGCAGGTCGTCCTTGTCGCGCTCGAAGGCGCGCCGGAAGCTGGGACCGGCCTCGGGGTAGCCGGGCACGCGCACACGCAGCTCCTCGGCGGTGAGCGGTCGCTCGGTGTCGAGGAGGGCGGCGGTGAGGTTCAGGAGTCGTTCGAGCTTCGACACGTCCGGAGGGTCAGGTCGTGGCCGGCGGTGACGGCCGGCGTCGTGCGGGCGGGGCGCCGGGTCCGATGATCACAGGGAGGCGATGAGCTTGTCGACGCGCTCGTCCTCGCTGCGGAACGGGTCCTTGCACAGGACGGTGCGTTGGGCCTGGTCGTTGAGCTTCAGGTGGACCCAGTCGACGGTGTAGTCGCGCTTGCGCTCCTTGGCCCGCTTGATGAACTCGCCCCGTAGCTTGGCCCGGGTGGTCTGGGGTGGTTGTTCGACGGCGAGGTTGATGTCGGCGTCGGTGCACATGCGTTCGACGAGGCCGCGGTCCTGCATGCGGTAGAAGAGGCCGCGCTCGCGGTTGACGTCGTGGTACTGGAGGTCCATCAGTGCGACCTTGGGATGGGCGAGCGGCAGACCGTTGCGCTCGCGGTACGCCTCGATGAGGTTGTGCTTGATGACCCAGTCGACCTCCTTGTCGAGCGACAGGGGGTCGCGCTCCAACCCGGTCAGGCAGTGCTCCCACATCTCGAGGGCCTTCTGCTCCAGCGGTGGGAGGCCGCGGGCCTCGGCGTAGCGCAGTGCCCGGCCGAGGTACTCCTGCTGGATCTCGAGTGCCGAGGCCTCGCGGCCGTTGGCCAGGCGCACCCGGCGGCGACAGGTCATGTCGTGGGAGATCTCGCGGATGGCCCGGATCGGGTTCTCCAGGGTCATGTCCCGCATCACGACCGACGGCTCCTCCAACATGCGCAGCAGGATCGAGCAGGTGCCGACCTTGAGGAAGTTGGTGTACTCGCTCATGTTCGAGTCGCCGACGATGACGTGGAGGCGCCGGTAGCGCTCGGCGTCGGCGTGGGGCTCGTCGCGGGTGTTGATGATGGGCCGCGACCGGGTCGTGGCCGAGGAGACGCCCTCCCAGATGTGCTCGGCCCGCCGGGAGATGCAGTACATCGCACCCCGGGCGGTCTGGAGCACCTTGCCGGCGCCGGCGTAGATCTGGCGGCTGACCAGGAACGGGATCAGCACCTCGGCGTAGTGGGAGAAGTCGTCGCGCCG
>JAXHUH010000322.1:0-27876 GCA_034211175.1 Actinomycetota bacterium | reverse complement strand
GCCGTCTGCCCCGGGGGCCCCCGGGCGCGGTCCAGAACGGGTTTCTTGCGGTACAGCGCCGGGGCGGGGTCGGGGATTCACGGAGCGGTAACCGGCCAGCGTTGACAAAATGTTGAACGGGCGGGACGCTCGGTCGGATGACCGATCTCCACGTCAACGGCACGGCCGTCACGGTCGGTGCGCATCCGCACCTCCTCGCCGCGCTGCGCGACGAGCTCGGTGTCCTCTCCCCCAAGGACGGCTGCTCGCCCAGCGGCCAGTGCGGATGCTGCACCGTCCTCCTCGACGGCAAGGCCCAGGTGGCCTGCCAGACGTCGCTCGAGAAGGCCGCCGGCAAGGAGGTCACGACGCTCGAGGGGCTCCCGCCCGAGGAGCGTGACCGCTATGCCGCGGCGTTCGCGGCGACCGGCGCCCTCCAGTGCGGCTTCTGCACCCCGGGCATCGTGATGCGCACGAAGGCCCTGCTCGAGCGCAACGGCGCCTCCCTCACCCGGGACAAGGCGTCGCGCCACCTCGGCGCCCACCTGTGCCGCTGCACCGGCTACATCAAGATCCTCGACGCCATCGACCTGCTCACCCCGGGCGAGGACACCAACGGGTCGCTCCCGGCGGAGATCCCCCTGGAGCTGCCGACGGGCATCGGCTCGCGCAGCGTCCGGTACCAGGCGTCGGAGCTGACGCTGGGCGACAAGCCCTACGTCGACGACATCGTGATGCCGGGGATGCTCCACGGCGCGGTGAAGCTGGCCGACCACGCCCGTGCCGACGTCGTGCGCATCGACACCACGGCGGCCGAGGCGGTCGCCGGCGTCGAGCGGGTGCTCACCGCGGCCGACGTACCCGGCGAGCTGCGGGTCGGGCTGATCCACAAGGACTGGCCCGTCTTCATCCCCGAGGGCGGCCGTACCTCCTACCTGGGCGACGTGCTGGCCCTGGTGGTGGCGAACGATCGGGAGACGGCCCGGCGGGCGGCGCAGCTCGTCGAGGTGACCTACGAGCCGCTGGCGCCGATGTGCGACCCGGTCGCCGCGGTCGAGAGCGACGAGGACGCGGTGTGGGGCCTCGAGGGCAACGTGCTGTCCCGCTCCGTCTATGCACGGGGTGACACCGACGCCGCGCTCGCCGGTGCCGCCCACACGGTCGACGAGGTGTTCGAGACCCAGCGGGTCGAGCAGGCGTTCCTCGAGCCGGAGTCGACGGTCGCCGCACCGCTCGCCGACGGGCGCATGAAGGTGTTCTCCGGCGGCCAGGGCGTGTGGGACGACCGCAACGACATCGCCCGGATGCTGGGCATCGAGCCGCAGCTGATCGAGGTCGAGCAGGTCGCGAACGGCGGGGCGTTCGGCGGCAAGGAGGACATGTCGAACCAGGCGCAGACCGCGCTGGCCTGCTGGCTGCTCGGTCGCCCGGTGAAGACGACGTTCAGCCGCGAGGAGTCGCTCCTCGTCCACGCCAAGCGCCACCCGATCCGCATCCACCTGCAGGCCGGGTGCGACGCCGAGGGCAACCTCGTCGCGCTGCGGGCCCGCATGATCGGCGACTCGGGGCCGTACGCATCGGTCGGCATGAAGGTGCTGGAGCGGGCCGCGGGGCACGCCTCGGGCCCGTACGTGGTGCCCAACATCGACGTCGAGGCCATCGCGGCCCGCACCAACAACCCGGTGTGCGGCGCGTTCCGGGGCTTCGGCGCCAACCAGGCCCAGTTCGCCATGGAGGGGGCGCTCGACCGCCTCGCCCAGGCGGTCGGGATCTCGGGCTGGGAGATCCGCTCCCGCAACGTCGTCACCCCCGGCGTGGTGTGGGGCCCGGGACAGATCATGGACGACGGCTGCCTCGGCGCCCGGGCCTGTCTCGACGCGGTGCGCCCCGCGTACGAGGAGGCGGTGGCGGCGGGCAAGGCCGTCGGCGTCGGCCTCGGGTTGAAGAACTCGGGCCTCGGCAACGGGTTCAAGGAGATCGCCAAGGCGGTCGTGCGCTTCGGTCACGAACCGGGTGGCGACTTCCGGACCGGCCCGGTCGAGGTGCGCCACTGCTGGACGGAGATGGGCCAGGGCGTCCACACCGTCGCCCTGCAGGTCGCGATCGAGGAGCTCGGGGTCGAGCCCGGCAACGTCCGGGTCATCGTCGACACCAGCCGTGAGCTCGGCGCCGGCCAGACGACCGGTTCGCGGGGCACGCTGATGGGCGCCGGTTCGGTGGCCGACGCGTGCCGCAAGGCGATGGCCGACGGCTGCCGCCCCGGCGTCGACTACGAGGGCGAGTACCGGGTCGACTGGACCAACTCGCTCTCCGACGGGGTCGAGAACCCGATCATCCACTCGACGTTCGGCTACGCCGCCCAGCTCGTCATCTGCGACCGGGAGACCGGTGCGGTCGAGCGGGTGGTGGCCGCGCACGACGTGGGCCGGGCCGTGAACCCGCTGCTGTGCGAGGGCCAGGTCGAGGGCGCGGTCCACATGGGCCTCGGCTACGCGATGACCGAGGAGTTCCCCTCCGACGAGGCGGGCATGCCGACGAACATGACGCTGCGCAGCCTCGGCATCATCCGGGCGAAGGACATGCCGCCGGTCGACGTGATCCTGGTCGAGTCGCCCCAGCCCGACTCCCCCTACGGCGTGAAGGGCGTCGGCGAGATCGGCCTCGTCCCGACGGCCGGCGCGGTCGCCGCCGCCTACCACGACCTCGACGGCACGTGGCGCACGCGCCTGCCCCTCGAGGTCCACCAGCCGCTGCGGCTCGGAGCGGGCGCGTGAGCCAGCCGCCGGGGGCGACCACGGCGGGGCTCGTCTGCGGCCACCACCACCTGTACTCGGCACTGGCGCGGGGCATGCCGGCACCGCCGGGGACGGCGACGACGTTCCGGGAGATCCTCGAGCTGATCTGGTGGCGCCTCGACCGGGCGCTCGACCTCGAGATCGTGGAGTGGTCGGCCAAGCTCGGCGCGCTCGAGGCGCTGGAGTGCGGCACGACCGCCATCGTCGACCACCACTCGTCGCCCAACGCCATCGACGGCTCCCTGGACGTGATCGCGGCGGCGTGCGCCGAGGTCGGCGTGCGGGTGTCGTGCTGCTACGAGGTCTCCGACCGCAACAGCGTCGACGAGGCCCGCCGCGGCCTGGCCGAGAACGAGCGGTTCCTGCGGGCCGGCGGCCGAGGGTTCGTCGGCGCCCACGCCTGCTTCACGCTCTCCGACGAGACCCTCGACGCGACGGCCGGCCTCGCCGCCGACCTCGGCCGCGGGGTCCACATCCACGTGGCCGAGGGCCCCGAGGACCACGACGCCGGCGCCCGGCTCGAGCACCGGTCCCGCAGCGACTGGCTGCTGGCGCACTGCGTCCACCTCGACCGGGACCTGGCCGGGACGATCGCCCACCAGCCCCGCTCGAACATGAACAACGGCGTCGGCTACGCCCGGCCCGCGACCCGCCCCAACCCGAAGGTGCTGGGGACCGACGGGATCGGCGCCGACATGTTGGAGGAGTTCCGCCTCGCCTACGTGCGTCACCGCGAGGACGACGTGACCGCCAGCCCCGAGGCCGCGTGGTCGTGGCTCGAGGGCGGCTACGCGCTGTTCCCCGAGGCCGCGAACGACGAGGTCACGTGGGGCTACCCGGTCGCCGACCCGTTCCACTTCGCGTTCACGCCCGGCGTGCGGGCCCGCCGGGTCGTCGTCGACGGCGAGGTGCTGCTCGACGACGGTGCGGCCACGAAGGTCGACGCCGCCGAGATCCGGGCCAAGGCCGCCGAGGCCGCCCGCCGCCTGTTCCGCCGCATGGAGGAGATCTGAGTCCGATGGCCGTCCAACCCGTCGCCATGTACCTCCAGGACGCCCACCCGATCCGGGAGGCGATGGAGTACGTCCGCTACGCCGAGGCGAAGGGGTTCGACGCCGTCTGGCAGGCCGAGAGCCGCCTGGTGCGCGAGGCGATCGTGCCGATGGCCGCGTTCGCCGCGGTGACCGAGCGCATCAAGGTCGGTTCGGGTGTCGTGACGAACTGGACGCGCAACGCCGCGCTCACCGCGTCGACGTTCTCGACACTCGACGATCTCGCGCCCGGCCGGGTGATGTTGGGCATCGGCGCGTGGTGGGACCCGCTGGCCCGCAAGGTCGGCATCGAACGCCGCAAGCCGCTGCGGGCGATGCGCGAGCACGTCGAGGTCGTGCGCGGCCTGCTCGCCAACGAGACCGTCACCTACGACGGCGAGTTCGTGCACATGGACGGCGTCGAGCTCGACTACGTCCACCAGGAGCGCCGCCCGAAGGACGTGCCGATCCTGATCGGCGCGACGGGCGACAAGATGCTGGAGCTGACCGGCGAGATCGCCGACGGCGTCGTGCTCAACTACCTGGTGTCGCCCGACTACAACCGCAAGGCGATGGAACGCCTCGACGCCGGCGCGTCGAAGGCGGGCCGCTCGGTCGACGACCTGCTCCGCCCCCAGCTGATCGTGTGCTCGCTCGCCGCGTCGAACGACCCCGACGACCGCAAGGTCGCGCTCGACGGGGCGCGCCTGCTGGTGACCCAGTACCTGGGCCAGCAACCCCACATCATGAAGGCGTCGGGCGTGCCCGAGTCGCTGCTCGAGGAGATCGGCCGCGTCCTCACCTGGCCGGCGTCACACGACGAGGTCGTCGCCGCATCGAAGCTGGTGCCCGACGACGTCGTCCAGATGATCTGCGCGGCAGGCACCGCGGACGAGTGCCGCGAGAAGGTCGGCCACTACCTCGACGACGGTGCGACCGTGCCGATCCTCTACCCGTTGGGTGCCGACGTGCGGGCCATGATCGACGCGTTCGCCGACTGGGAGCGCTGACGGGCGAGGCCCGCCCGGCGGCGCTAGCGCCGCTTGGCCAGACGCACCCGGGCCGGATCGACCACCTCGTCCTCCCCCCACCGGGGCGCGGCCGGCGCCTTCAGACGCCAGTCGTACCCGTGTCGCTTGAGCCAGCCGTCCACGCCCAACGACGCGACCACTGCCGCCAACGGGGTCGGTGCAACGTCGATGAGCATCGGTGGTGCTCCGAACAACTGCACGAGTCCCCACATCACGCCTGACGCAAGAGGCCAGACCGCGAGGAACACCCCGAGGCGGAACATGTAGCGCCGCCCGATCACGCCATTTCCCCCACAACCGCCATGCTAAAAAACGTATCGAGTGGTGAACGAACTGACACTCAGATGGTCAGTCAGTGACCCTTCCTTCAGCAAGAACGTCGTTCTGACTTCACTGCGTGCCACTCCCACTACGCTATGTGGTCAGTGTCCTCATGGCCAACCTCCGACCGGGCAAGTCACCAAACGCCGGCATCCGGGGACCGGACGACCCCGCGGCGGACGCCGGCGGTTCCCGGGCCCGACGAGCGCCGACGTCCCCTCGGCTGGCGGGACCTGACCGCTCTGGTCGCGGTCGGCTCGATCGCCATGGTGGTCGGCCTCGTGATCGGGCTCGCGGCCGGGGGCGAGGACGCGGACTCGGTGCGGGCCCGTGCCGACGGCGACACCGGCGCGGAGCTCGTCGAGCTGCGGGCGCAGCTCGACGACGCCGAGGAGCGGGCCGACGACGCCGAGGACGCGCTGGCCGACGCGGAGGCGACGATCACCTCGTTGCGGGACACGGCCGCGGCGGACGCCGACGCCGACCGCGAGGCGCTCGAGGCCGAGGTGCGGGCGGAGATCGAGGACGGGCTCGAGGAGCGGGCCACGAGGCTCGACGAGCGGGACGCCGCCGTCGAGGAACGTGAGGCCGCGGCGAACGAGCGCGACGCCGGCCTCGACGAGCGGGAGGCCGGGCTCGACGCCAGGGCCACCGAGCTCGACGAACGGGAGTCCGAGCTCGACGAAAGGGAGGCTGGCGCCGCCAACGACGGCAGCACCACCACGTCGATCCCGGCCCGCTCGTTCGGTGACGGCGTCCACGTGGTCGGTCGCGACATCCGGCCCGGCACCTACCGGGGCAACTCCGACGGCGGCGCCTGCTACTGGGCCCGCCTGTCGGCGCTCGACGGCGAACAGGGATCGGTGGTCGCGTCGGACCTCGTCGACGAGGGCACGATCACGCTCACCATCGCGGCCACCGATGCCGGGTTCGAGACCACCGGCTGCGGCATCTGGGCACCGGCCGGCTGAGCCCGCCACCCGGGCCGGCTCCGGTGCCGGCGTGACCGACGACCCGACCGGTACGGACCGGGGGTGCGCGCCGTCCGGCGGTCCTGTTCGTAGGGTGTTCGCCATGGCCGAAGCCGTGGTCTCGATCACCCTGACGCCTGGGCAGCTCGCGCGCATCGGCGAGCTCGTCACCGGCGGAGAGGCGGACAGCGTGCCCGACTTCGTGGCGCGCGCCGTCGGGCGAGCGCTCGAGGAGCAGGCGCCGACCGACCTCGACGGCGCGCTCGCCGCCACCGGCGGCGAGCTGACGCCCGAGGAGCGGGACTGGGCCGACGAGGTGCTGCGCTCGATGACCGAGCGCGTCCGCGGCTTCGTCGGCGCCCGCGACGACGCCGCCTGACCTCGCCGCAGCTCCTCGCCCGCCGCCGGGCGAACCGGCACGATCCCGCCGCCGCCCGCCACGTCGTCAGGCGGCGCTGCGCGCCAGGTCCTCCTGGCGCATGGCGTCGGCGAACGGGAGCTCGATGACGCTCGACGCGTCGACGACGACGGCGCGGGCGATCTCGGCGATGGCCAGGTCCTCGGGCCCGACGAACCACACCCAGCCGGGCTTCCACGCGGACACGTTCCAGCCCCACGAGCCGACCGCGGACGGATCGTGGTCGGTCAACGCCCGGGCGAGGGCACCCCGGTCCTCGCCGGCCACGAACACGGCGGGGCCGAGCGGGCGGTGGGGGTCGGGCGGCAGCGGCGGCGAGGCGAGGGGCACCTCCGCGCCGCGGGCGAGGAGGGCCTCGACGATCTCGTCGCCGTCGAGGTCGAGGTCGGCGATGCCGACCATCCGGCTGCTCTGGTAGACGAGCGACAGCAGCGCGCACGTGTCGTCCACGTCGCAGCGGCCCAGACCGGCGGCGAGGCCCGCGGCGAAGCCGACGATGTGGTTCAGCGCAGAGCTGGCCCGGGTCCCGTCGACCGTGTCGGACTCCGGGGCCGACCGGCGCTCGAGGACCCACTCCCGGTCGATGCCGAGCTCGGCCAGGACCCGCGCGGCCCGCGTCGGCTCGGGGGGATCGACCAGCGCCAGCAGGACGTGGGCGGGACCGGCCGACGGTTCGCCGAGCTCGGCGGCGGCACGCAGCGCCCGGGCCATGAGGCCGGCGCCGGCCCGCTCCGACCACCGCTCGTCCGGCTCGCCGTAGGCCTCGGTCTCGTGGTGGGTCACGAGGTCGCGCCAGCTCTCGTGGCCCAGCTCCCGGGCCAGGGTGGCCTGGGCGTCCCACAGCGTGAACGAGCGGACGTCGAGTCGCGAGCGGCCCCGACCGCCGTACTTCGGGTGGGAGGCGAGCACCCGGGCGACGGCATCGGCGTCGCCGATGGTCACGGCGTCGGCCAGCTCCCGCGCCTCGAACCTCAGCTCGTCGAGAGGGATGTCGACGAGCGCCACGTACTCGTCGCCGCGATCGGCGTCGTGGCCTGCGTCGTTGCGGTCACGGGATGTGACGAGCTCCAACGGTGACATGTCCCACCTGCACCTTCTCGGCCCGCTGCGTTTCAACCGATGAAGGCGGGATCCCTCCGGTGGCGTCCACGGCCGAACCGCCCGGCCCGCGCCACGCACGCCCCGCCGACGCGCACGAACAATGCTAACGAGCGGGTCGGCCCGACCAACCGGCCAACCGGACGGACGACCCCGCGTCAGGCGCGGTCGTCGTCGCACCCGCCTGCCGCTGCGGCCGCCCGGGCGCCGGCGCGGATCGCGGCGGCGACCGCCCGGGCCGCGAGGTCGGCGACGAGATCGATGCCGGCGTCGGGGACGACCTCGCCGGTGGCGAGGGCGAACATCGAGTCGCCGTCGACGGTCGTGTGGGCCGGCGACACCGACCGGGCGATCCCCGTGTGGGCGAGGTCGGCGACCCGGCAGACCTCGGCCTTGGTCAGCGCGGCGTTGGTCACGACGCAGCCGATGACCGTGTTGGCGTGGCTGTCGACCGCGGCGGATGCCCCGCCGTCGGGGCCCTCGCCGGTCCCACCGACGTCGTCGCCGCCTCCGTTCGCGTCGTCACCACGCTCGGCCGCGTACAGCTCGGCCAGGGAGAACTCGGGGAACCGGGGTGCGTCGGGCGGGGCGGTCGAACCGACGAGCAGCTCGCCGCGCTCGTCGAGCACGTCGCCGACCGGGTTCACCGCCATCAGGGCCCCGACGGTGATGCCGCGCGCCGATTCGACGGCCCAGCCCTGGCCACCCCGGGCCGAGTGGGCGCGGCCCGCGGTCTTGCCGATCGTGCACCCGGTGCCGACCCCGAACGGGCCCATCGGCGGGTCGTCGGCGGCGGCCGCGGCGGCCGCGGTGTACCCGTCGGCCGCGGTCGGCCGGCGCATCCCCTCGCGGACGAGGTCGAACACGACGGCGGCCGCCACGACCGGCACCCGGGCCGTGGGCAGGTCCAGGCCGATGTCGTGGTCCACGCACCAGCTGGTCACGCCGTCGGCCGCGGCCAGCCCGAACACGCTCGAGCCGCACAGCACCACGGCGTGGCACTCGACGCCCGACGAGGTCGGCAGGAGGGGCCCGAGCTCTCGGCTGCCCGGGGCGCCGCCCCGCACCGCGGCGCCGCCGATCGTGCCGGCGGGCGGGACCACGACCGTGCACCCCGTGCCCGCCTCCTCGTCCGTCCAGCAGCCGACGAGCACACCTGTCACACCGAGCGCCACGCGGCGACGATACCGGTGGGCGCGCGGCCCGCCCGAACCGCACCCGACCGGGACCGCCGCCGGGGCGCGTCCCACGGGCCACCGGACGCGCCCCGATCACCGGTGGCGCCTCGGCCGCCGCACGCGCCTTGTCCGCCGGACGTGGCGTGCGCAACGCTCGCGACGTGCCTCGATGTCGGATCATCGGCCCGGGACGCGTCGGGCGGTCGCTGGCGATCGCGCTGGACCGTGCGGGATGGGCGGTCGTCGACCTGCTCGGTCGTGACGACGACGTCACCGGCGCCGCCCGCGGCGTCGACGTCGTCCTCGTCACCACGCCCGACCGCGACGTCGACACCGTCGCCCGCGCCGTCGCACCCGAGGACGACGTGGCGATGGTGCACACCAGCGGGTCGCTGCGCCTGGACGTGCTCGCCCACCATCGGCGGCGGGCCTCGATGCACCCGCTGGCGTCGATCGCCGATCCCGTGCGCGGGGCCGAGGTCCTGAGCGCCGGCATCAGCTTCGCCACCGCCGGCGACCCGGTCGTCGCCGACCTGGTCGACGCACTCGGCGGGCGCGCCTTCCCCGTCGACGACGAGCACCGCGACGCCTATCACGCCGCGGCCGCCATCGCCTCGAACCACCTCGTCGCGCTGCTCGGCCAGGTCGAACGGGTCGCAGCGGGCGCCGGGTTGCCGCTCGACGCCTACCTCGACCTCGTCCGCCGGACGGTCGACAACGTCGAGGCGCTGGGGCCGCCCGCCGCGCTGACCGGGCCCGTCGCCCGGCGCGACGTCGACACGGTCCGCCGCCACCTCGACGCGGTCGGGCCGGCCGAGCGCGACGGCTACCTGGCGTGCGCACACCTCGCGGCCCGCCTCGTCGGCGCCGAGCCCGCGCTCGCCGGCCTGTCCTGAGCGGCCCCACCCCTACGACCCCACCACCGGCGCGCCCGTCCGACGGGCGGCGCATCGACACACATCACCGACCAACGAGCCGGGAACACCAACCAGATGAAGATCGTCACCACCATCGCCGAGCTCCGCGCCCACCACGACGAGGTGCGGCGCGCGGGCGGCTCGATCGGCCTCGTGCCGACGATGGGCTGGTTCCACGAGGGCCACCTGTCGCTGATGGGCCGGGCGCGGGCGGCCCACGACCACGTGACCACGACCCTGTTCGTGAACCCGCTGCAGTTCGCCCCGACCGAGGACCTCGCCACCTACCCCCGCGACCTCGACCGCGACGCGGCGCTCGCCGCCGAGGAGGGCGTCGACGTCCTGTTCGCACCGTCGGTCGAGGAGATGTACCCGGCGGGTGCATCGCTCACCACGGTCCAGGTCGGCGAGCTGTCGGCGCCGTTCGAGGGGGCGAGCCGGCCCACGCACTTCACCGGCGTCGCGACCGTCGTGACCAAGCTGTTCTCGATCGCCGGGCCGTGCACGGCCTACTTCGGCGAGAAGGACTACCAGCAGCTCCTCGTCGTCGCCCGCATGGCGGCCGACCTGAACCTGCCGGTCGAGGTCGTCGGTTGCCCGACGGTCCGTGAGCACGACGGGCTGGCCATGTCGAGCCGCAACGTGAAGCTCGAACCGGCCGAGCGCGCCGCGGCGCCGACGCTCCACCGTGCGTTGTGTGCGGGCGCGGCCCGGATCGCCGCCGGCGAGCGCGACCCCGACGTCGTGATCGACGAGATGCGCACGGTGCTCGCTGCGAGCGACCTCGTCGAGACCGACTACGCCGACGTCGTCGACGCGGCCACGCTCGTCCGCCCGACCGAGCTGCGGGGCGAGCTGCGCCTGCTCGTCGCCGCCCGCCTCGGTGAGCCGCGGCTCATCGACAACCTCGGGATCCACGCCCCCGCCTGACCACCCGGCGGCGGGCGCCGGCCGACGCCACCCGCCGTGAACCGCGCCCGGAGCATCCGGCGCGCCCACCGAACGACCCGACCACCGAGGAGGCCCCATGGCCCGGACCGTGCCCGCACTCGCCCGCCACAAGCGACGCGACGGCGCCGATCCACTCGTGATGGTGACCGCCTACGACGCCCCCGGCGCGGCGATGGCGTCGGAGGCCGGCGTCGATCTGATCCTCGTCGGCGACACGCTGGCCATGGTCGTGCTCGGCCACGAGGACACGCTCTCGGTCACCGTCGACGAGATGGCCCACCACGTCGCCGCCGTCGCCCGGGCCCGGCCGGAGCCGCTGGTCATCGGCGACCTGCCGTGGATGAGCTACCACACGACGACCGAGGCCGCGGTCCACAACGCCGCGACGCTGGTCCGGGCGGGCGCCTCGGCCGTGAAGCTCGAGGGCGGGCGCAAGCGGCTCGGGGTGATCGGCGCCATCCTCGACGCCGAGATCCCGGTCATGGGCCACATCGGCCTGACGCCGCAGTCGTCGAACGTGATGGGCGGGTTCCGGGTGCAGGGCCGCGAGCTCGACGCCATCGACGCCCTGATCGCCGACGCGGAGGCGCTGGCCGACGCCGGGGTGTTCTCGATCGTGCTCGAGGGCATCCCCGACCGGGTCGCCGACCTGGTCACCGAGGCCGTGGACGTCCCGACGATCGGGATCGGCGCCGGGGCCGGCTGCGACGGCCAGGTCCTCGTGTGGCACGACGTGCTCGGCATCGAGCAGCGGCTCGCCCCCAAGTTCGTCCGCCGGTACGCGGACGTGCGGAGCGTGGCCGTCGGCGCGCTCCAGGAGTACGCGGCCGACGTGCGGGCCGGGCGCTTCCCCGCGGATGCCGAGACCTATCACCTGGCCCCCGAGGTCGCGTCCGAGCTCGACCGCCGCCGCGGGACCTGAGCACGACCGGCGGCGCGGCGGGGACGCGCGACGCCTGGTTTCGGGACCTTCTCCATCTTGTCGGGGGAACCCGACGCCTGGTCAACTGACATGGTCACCTCACGTGGGTGGCGACCGAGGGGGAGGGTGTCGGGGCCGTACCGGCCATCGGCGCCCCTGACCGGAGGACCACTTCACGAGATGTCGACCTCCCTGCACCAGCCGCTCGACGACCTGAGGCGGGTGGTCACCGAAGCCGTCGAGCCGCGTCAGATCGCCAGTTGGCTGCGCGGTCACCGCGAGCCCGCGATCCCGTCGGTGCCGCTACGACCCGAGGTGGTCGGCAAGTGGCTGATCGACGAGTGGACGCTCCAGGTCGAGTCGGGCATGAACCGCCTCCGCCTGCCGACCTCCGACTTCCGCCGACGCCAGCGCCAGGAGCTGACCGACGCCATCGACATGTTCACCGAGCGGGGCTGGTCGTCCGAGCCCCGGACCTACCACCGCGATCCTCCGCCGCTGATCGACCCGGAGCTGCGGACCGTCGGGGTCGGCCCGTTCGCGTTCGAGCACCTCTCGTTCGACTCCGGCTACGCACCCCACGACGACGAGCCGGGCCACGAGCGCTGGCTCGGCTACGAGCGCAACCTCACGGCCCATGCCTGGGTGCTGCGCCACGAGGGCCCGCCGCGGCCGTGGATGGTGTGCGTCAACGGCTACCGGACCGGCACCCCGTTGATCGACCTGCCGGCGTTCCGCGTCGACCAGCTCCACGGCCGGCTCGGCGTGAACGTGGCCGTCGTCGTCCTTCCCCTGCACGGCCCCCGCCGGGAGGGCCGGATGAGCGGCGACCGCACCCTGTTCGCCGGTGCGCTCAACAGCGTCCACGCCATCACCCAGGCGGTGTGGGACGTGCGCCGGGTGCTGTCGTGGATCCGCATGACCCAGGCCGCGCCGGCCGTCGGCATCAGCGGCATCTCCCTCGGCGGCCTGGTCGCCTCGCTGGTGGCGTCGCTCGACAGCGAGCTGTCGTGCGTGATCGGCGGGGTGCCGGAGAGCGACCTCGTCCGGGGCATGCGGCGTCACGTCGAGCCGCTGCTGCCGCCGTTCTACGAGGTGTGGGGCCTGAGCTGGACGCCGCTCGAGCGGGTGTCCCGCGTGGCCTCGCCGCTGTCGATGGCACCGCTCGTGCCCCGTGACCGGCGGTTCATCTACGCCGGCCTGGCCGACCGGTGGGTCCGCCCGGCCAACGTGTACACGCTCTGGGAGCACTGGGAGCGCTGCCCGATCCTCTGGTACCCGGGCAGCCACCTGTCGTTCCCGTTCGAGTCCGAGGTCACCGACTTCGTCGACCGTGCCATCGAGTCGACCGTGGTGGCCGACGCCGCCTGAGCCCCGGCGGTCCATCCGCCGGGCCGGCCGGCCGGACCGAACCGCGGGCGGGTCGGCGGGCACGCCCGCCGCGGCGCGTGACAGGATCACGACCCGAAGAACGTGAACGCAGGGGGACGTCACATGCGCTTCGACGGACAGGTCGCGATCGTGACCGGCGCGGCCGGAGGGATCGGGTGCGCCGCGGTGGAGCGCTTCGCCGCCGAGGGGGCCCGGGTGGTCGCGGTCGACCTGCCCGGCACCGACCTCGAGGGTGCCGTGGCCGTGGCCAAGGACGCCGGCGGCGAGGCGTTGGCCGTGCCAGCCGACGTCACGAAGGCCGCCGACGTGGCCCGCTACGTGGACGCCGCGTCGGGGACGTTCGGCCGCATCGACCACTTCTTCAACAATGCCGGCATCGAGGGGGCGATCACCCCGCTGCTCGAGTACCCCGACGAGATGTTCGACCGGGTCATGGCGGTGAACGCGCGGGGCGTGTTCCTCGGCATCAAGCACGTCGGCGCGGTCATGGCGGCCGCCGGACGGGGCTCGATCGTGAACATGGCGTCAGTCGCCGGCCTCGGCGGCTCGGCCATGATCAGCGCCTACGTCGCGTCCAAGCATGCCGTGGTCGGGCTGACGAGGACCGCGGCGATCGAGCTCGGGCCGGCGGGCGTGCGGGTCAACGCCGTGTGCCCGTCGCCGGTCGAGACCCGCATGATGCGGGCCCTGGAGACGGCGATGAGCCCCGACGACCCGCAGGCGGTCCACGACCTGATGTCCGCCCGCATCCCGCTCGGCCGCTACGCCGAACCGGAGGACGTGGCCGCGGTCGTCGCGTTCCTCGGCTCCGACGACGCCCGGTTCCTCAACGGCATGATCGCCCCGGTCGACGGGGGCATGCGGGCGAGCTGAACCGCCGCGACCCGGGGGCGGCCCGGTCAGGTGGCTGGCCGATCGTCGGGGAGCTCGGCGAAGTCGCGCTGCGCCTTCCGGTACCACCTGAGGCCCGACACCGGCCGCCGCCAGCGGCCCTTCATGTCCTTCAGCGCGGGCTCGTGGTCGGTGTCGCCATCGGCGACCACGTCCTTCAGGTGGCGGTCCTGGGCCTGGATGACCTCGTTCGCGTCCTCGCCGTGGTGCGCGAGGTCGCACGGCCCACCGAGCTGCCGGCACGTCATCGTCTTCATCGGGCTTCGCCTCCGTCGTCGTTCCGGTTCGGGCCGGCCGCCCCCCCCGGACGACGACCCGAGCGCCAACGTACGAACCCCCTGAGGACCCCGCTTCTCGGATCCTGATCGATCCGCACCCCGACCACACCGTTCTGGGTTCCACCGCCGCCGTGTCGTGCCAGCAGTGGTACCCAGTTCGACACCGATCCGGGTTCCACCCCCACCGTTCTGGGTTCCACCGCCGCCGTGTCGTGCCGTGTTCTGTCGCGGGACATGGATGACAGGCATGTCGCGGGACATGGGTGACAGTCAGGACTGTAGGCGGTTGCGGCGGGGGCCGCCGCGGCGGCGTCCGGAGGGCTGGTAGCTGCGGGTGTGGTCGAGGACGAGGTGGCGGACGAGTTGGTCGTTGACGAACACGTTGGCTCGTTGGTTGTCGGTCACGACGGTGGCTGGGAGGCGGTTGAACTCGACACCGATGTGGATCTTGAACCGGTCGGCGATGACGCAGCCGTTGTCGACGAGACCGTGGTGGGTGCGCGAGGGGTAGTCGGGGTGCGCGAGCGGTTCGGTGGCAGGGCCCGACGCGGGGCTGGCGTGCCAGCGTTCGGCGGGTACGACACGGTTGACGCCCTGGTGGGGTCGTTCGAAGTTGTAGAGCTGCGCGAAGCGGTCGAGCTGGGCTTGGAGTTCGGCCAGATCGGCGGCGAGGGGTTGTTTGGCCAACCACTTCTTGAGGGTCTGGTGGAACCGTTCGACCTTGCCGGTGGTCTGGGGGTGGTAGGGCCGCCCGGTGATTGGCCGCACCCCCGCGTCACGTAGGAGGGCTTCGAAGAGCACCTCGAAGCCTCGGAGCTTGCCGGAGAAGCACAGGCCGTTGTCGGACAACATCGCCGCGGGCAGACCCCAGACCGACGCGGCCTGACCGAACGCGATCCACGCGTTCTCGCTGGTCGCGGATGCCACGGCCCGTGAGCGGGTCAGGACCCTCGAGTGGTCATCGATCAGGTTGAACACCTTCACGACTCCGGTAGCGATCACCCAGTCCATGGCGTCGATCTGCCAACGCTCGTTCGGTGCAGGCGCTTCGAACCGGATGATCGAGCTCTTCGGCCGCTTGTGAGGCTCAGGGACCACCAGACCACGGCGTGTCAGGATCCGCGACACCGTCGACGCGGACGGCAACCGCACCTCAGCGTCAAGCTCGCCGAGCGCTCGGCGCTGTCCGAGATGCCACAAGATCGTGGTCGGCCCGTGATCGAGGCCCGCATCGAGCAGCTCCTTGCGGAGCCGTACGACGAGTTCCTCGACCTCTGCGGGAGTCTGGTTCGGGTTCGAGTGCGGACGCCGTGAACGGTCCTCCAGCCCGTCGGGTCCGTCCTGGCGGTAACGGGCAACCCGCTCGTAGAACGCGTTGCGCGAGATGTCGTGTTCACGGCAGAACGCCGACACGTTCAACTCGCCCTGGCCCCGCCCAACGACCAGCTGGCCCTCAGCCACTGCCGCAGCGATCACCTTCACGCTCATCGACAACACCTTCCCGGCCATGACCCATGGTCACAACCCCTCGGTGTCATCCATGTCCCGCGACATCAACTGTCATCCATGTCCCGCAAACGGACACGCCGTGTCGTGCCGCCAGTGGTACCCAGTTCGGGTTGGTCGCCGGGACCGTCCGGATGCGCCGGGCTCAGCCGTCGTCTCTCGGCCGGCGGAGGTGGGTGAGCTTGGCGGGGTTGCCGACGGCGTGGATGCGGTCGACGCAGCCGTCGTAGACGCCGAGGGCGATGACCGCGACGACCCAGCCATCGAGGGTGACGAGGACACCGGGCTCGCCGTTGACGTCGGCCACCTCGATCGTCGCACCGCGGCCCGACACGCTGGCGACGAGCTGGGCGGCGACCACCTCGGCACCGTCGAGCTCGGTGAGCGGGGCGCCGGGCACGAGCCCGGCCGAGTCGAAGTCGCCGACGACGTCCGAGGCGAGCACGTCGACGAGCGCCGCGAGATCGCCCGCCTCGCACGCGCGAGCGAATCGGCGGGCCACCGTGTCGAGCTCGGCGGGGTCGACCCCGACGCCGCGACCGGCGCCCGAGGCGGCGACCTTGCGGCGGGCCCGGCTGGCGAGCTGGCGACACGCCGGAGCTGACCGGCCGACGATGGCGCCGACCTCGTCGAAGGGGACGGCGAAGACGTCGTGGAGCACGAACGCGGTGCGCTCGGCCGCGCTGAGGCGGTCGAGGACGACCAGCAGCGCCATGCGCACGGAGTCGTCGAGCGTGATGCGGTCGGCGACCTCGTCGATGCCGGCGCCGGCGGCACGGCCCACGACCGGTTCGGGCAGCCACGGACCGACGTAGGCCCGGCGGCTCTGCTCGTGGCGCCGCAGGTGGTCGACGCACAGCCGCGAGGTCACGGCGACGATCCAACCGGTGACGTCGTCGATCGCCGAGCGGTCCGCGGCCTGCAACCGTCCGTAGGCGTCCTGGACGACGTCCTCGGCGTCGCTGATGCTGCCGAGCAGCCGATAGGCGAGGTCGAGCAGCCGCCGCCGGTGCGCCGCCCACACCTCGGCGGCATCGTCGGTGCTGTCGTCGTTGGCTTCGACGGTGGCTTCGGGCTCGGTCGGGTGCGGTCGGTCCATGGTCGGTCGCATCGGTCGGAGGACGTCTCACCGCCGCGGAACGTGACAGCCCTCCCGGTCCTGTCGCGCACGCTACGTCACGTTCGCAGGGCCTCGGACGTCCTGTCGCCGAACCATCGACGACCGGAGGTCCCCATGACGGATACGACGCGGCCCGACACGACGCAACCCGACGTCGCCCCGCCCGACGCCACGACCGCCGACGCGCGGCCCGACTGGCTCGACCACGGCCGGTGGCCGGCGCCGATCCGCTCGATCGGTATGGGTGAGCACCGGGTCGCCTACTCCGACCGGGGCGGGGACGGGCCGACGCTGCTCCTCGTCCACGTCGGCACGTGGAGCATCGTCTGGCGCGACGTCGTCGACCGACTGGCCGCCGACTTCCGGGTCGTCACCCTCGACGCCCCCGGGAACGGGCTGAGCACCGGCCCCGCCCGGGTTACCATCGCCGACGCCGCCAGGGCGGTCGACGCCGTCGTGCGCCACCTCGGCCTCGACGACCTCACGCTGGTGTTCCACGACCTCGGCGGCCCGGCGACGCTCGAGGCCGCCGCCGGTTGGCCCGAGCGGGTCCGGGGCCTCGCCGCCGTGAACACGTTCGGCTGGCGGCCGGAGGGCCCGGCGTTCCGGGGGATGCTGGCGGTCATGGGCAGCGCGGTGGTCCGCGAGAGCGACGCGTGGACCGGGTGGCTGGTCCGGGCGACGTCGGGCCGCTTCGGCGTCGGCCGCCACCTCGACCGCGACGGCCGGCGCACGTTCCGCCGGGGGATGCCCCGCCGGGGTCGCCGGGCGTTCCACCACTACCTGCGCTCGGCCCGCCGGCACGACTTCACGACGATCGAGGCGACGGTCGCCGACCTCGGGCACCTGCCGCTGCTCACCGTCTTCGGGTCCCGCAACGACCCGCTCGGGTTCCAGCCCCGGTGGGCGGAGCGCTTCGACGACGTGACCGCGGTCGAGGTGCCGGGCGGCAACCACTTCCCGATGTGCGACGATCCGGTTCTCGTCGCCGACGCCATCACCACCTGGCACCGGCGGGCGGTGCGGTGAGCGGGGCTCAGCCGTCGGTGGCGGCCTCGTCGGCGACGTCGACGGCCCACGCGGCGGGCGGGACGGGGTGGCCGAGCTCGGTCAGGACCTCGCCGGCCGCCGCGAGCGTGTCCGCCGGGACCGTGAGCAGCGGGGAGCCGTCGGCGGCGACGAGCGGGGTGATGCGCTCCAGCTCGGCGTGCACGAGCTCGTCGCCGAGGCCGAGGTCGGCGGCGTAGACGTCGACGGTGGTGGTCACGGCACCGGCCGGGTCGGCCAGGGTCGAGTCCCACCCGGCGGCCTCGGCCCGCAACGCCCGGACCAGCGCGGGCCGTGTCGACTCGAGGGTCTCGGCCGAGGTGACCAGCAGCTCGTCGGGCAGCGGGGTGGCGAAGACGTCGAACCCGAGGGCCGACACCGGCAGCTCGGCGGCCGATACCTTGCGGGCGACCGTCGGCAGGAAGCCGACGAGTGCGTCGACCTCGCCGTCGCGCAGCGCGGTGATCGACCAGTCGACGAGGACGCTCTCGGTGCCGGTCAGCCCGGCCCGGCCGGCGGCGAGGCGCCACAGCGGCACCAACGGCTCCGGCACCCCGACGCGGGCACCGCTGATGTCGTCCGCCGCGCCGGCGTTGCCGGCGACGACGACGCCGTAGGGGCTGCGGCGCAGCACGGCACCGAGGGCCACGAGCGGGGCGCCGCCGGCGACCGCGGCGGCGAAGTGCTGGGCACCGGTGGTGCCGTAGAGGGCCGCGCCGTCGAGGACGGTCGTGTGGGGGTCGAGACCGGGACCGCCGTCCAGCAACGTCACCGAGGCGAAGCCCTCGTCGATGAACGCGCCATCGCGATCGGCGACGAACGTGCCGGTGAACTGCGGGCCCCGGGTCCACGCCAGCTGGACCCGCAGCGCATCGGCGCCGCCCTCGGCGCCACCGCCGGCGACCGACGCCGGGCCCGATTCCTCACCACCGAACCGGGCGCAACCCGGTGCGACCGCCGCCGCCCCCAGCGCGGCGAGCCCGGCGAGGGCGCGTCGGCGGGTGAGCGATCCGGGCGGCGTCACCGAACCGACTGTAACGGCGGTACCTCGGGACCAGCGTCGTGCGGGGAACGACCCGTTGTGTCGACGCCGAGCCGAGGGCTTGCGGTCGCAGCACGAGCCCCAATGTTTCATATCGCTGCGTTCTGGCTGGTCAGAACGTTGTCGGCCGACGAACGAGCGGGTTCGCATCCGTGCAGGTCATCGGTTGCCTTTCGGGGTGCCCATGAAACATCAGGGCTAGTCTCGATGACGGTGGAGCACCCGCTCGTCGAGTCGCTGAAGCCCGTCGCCGAGGCGCTCGGAGCCGACATCGTGCCGCCCGATCACATCGAGGACGGCGACATCCCGCTGCGCTGGGACGGTGTGGTCGTCGCCGGGTTCCGCTCCCCCGGGCTCCACAACGTCCTCGATCGGCTCCTCGACCAGCTCGAGCGCGAGGCGGGCCAGCCGCTCGGCGACCTCGACCGCGAGGCCAAGCAGGACGCGGTGCGCCGCCTCGACGAGCAGGGGGCGTTCGTCCTCCGGCGGGCGGTCGAGGACGTGGCCGACCGGCTCGGCGTCAGCCGCTTCACCGTCTACAACTACCTGAACGCGAGGAGCGGCGAGCTGTGACCAGCGATCCCACGGCAGGCGGCACCACCGCCGGCGCCGACTCCGGCGAGCCGGTGCTGCGGTTGGAGTTCACCGTCGAGCCGTTCGTCGAAGGCGCCCCCGGCCCCCACGTCACCGCCGCGGTCGACGTCGCCCGCGGCGCCGGCCTCGAGGTCGCCTTCGGCCCCTTCGGCACCGAGATCGCCGGCCCCCGCACCGAGGTCCTGGACGTCGTCGACGAGATCGTCCGCCGCGCCATGGACGCCGGCGCGACGAGAGTCAGCGTCCAGGTCTCCTCCACCTGACCCCACGGAGCGCCGGCGTCCCGACAACACAGGCCGCCGGCGCCACGAGAGTCAGCGTCCAGGTCTCCTCCACCTGACCCCACGGAGCGCCGGCGTCCCGACAACACAGGCCGCCGGCGCCACGAGAGTGAGCGTCCAGGTGTCCTCCACCTGACCCCACGGAGCGCCGGCGCCAACGACCACACCGCCGCCCATCCACACGGTGGGTGGTTCATGTGCTGTTCACGACGTGCGGCTTTGACAGTTTGTTGAATCGCGCCACACTTGCCGGCCATGACCGTGGCCGTCCCGACCTCGCTCGACGAGGCCCTCGCCCAGCTCGCCGCCGACCACAGCTTGGAGCCGCTCGCCGGCGGCACCGACCTGATGGTCGAGGTCAACTACGGGCATCGTCGCCCCGCCGGGGTGCTGTCGCTGCGCCGGGTGCCGGAGCTGAAGGGCTGGCACCAGAACGACGACGGGTCGATCCACCTCGGCGCCGGGCTGACCTACACGGAGATGACGGCCGAGCCGCTCGCCGGCCTGCTCCCGGCGCTGGCCCAGGCGGCCCGCACCGTCGGCTCGCCCCAGATCCGCAACACCGGCACGATCGGCGGCAACCTGGCCACGGCCAGCCCGGCCGGTGACACGCTGCCGGTGCTCGCCGTGCTCGACGCCACCATCGACGTGGCGTCGGCCGCCGGGACCCGCACCGTCGGGCTGAACGAGCTGGTCACCGGGGTCAAGCGCACCACGCTCGAACCGGGTGAGCTGGTCACCGGGGTGACGGTGCGCCCGACGGAGGGGGGTCAGGACTTCTCCAAGGTGGGTACGCGCAACGCCATGGTGATCTCGGTCGTCACGTGTGCGCTGGCCGTCGACCGGGCGGCGCGCCAGGTCCGGTGCTCGTTCGGCGCCGTCTCCCCGGCCCCGATGCGCTGCACCGACGCCGAGGCATGGATCGCCGAGCGCATCGACTGGGAAACCGGCCGGGTCGACGACCCCCGCAGCTACGAGACGTTCGGCACCATGTGCGCAGAGGCGGCGACACCGATCGACGACCACCGCTCCACTGCCGACTACCGCCGCCACGCGTGCGGGGTGCTCGCCCGCCGAGCGCTCCTGCGCCTGGCCTGACCCTCGGAGGACACGATCTCTTCATCCACCGGGCCTTCATCCTCCGAATCCCTGCCCGCCGGCAACTCGCCGAGCGAACCCGTCAGCTACGAGCTCACGATCAACGGCCGGTCCCACCCGGTGCAGGCCGCGTGGCTCGGCGAGAGCCTGCTCTCGGTCCTGCGCGACCGCCTCGGCCTCCCCGGCTCGAAGAACGCCTGCGAGCAGGGCGAGTGCGGCTCGTGCAGCGTGCTCGTCGACGGCGTGCTCGTCTGCTCGTGCCTGGAACTGGCGGCGGCGGCCGTCGGCTGCTCGGTCACCACCGTCGAGGGCATCGGCGGCGGCACCGCACCGGGCGAGGGGGCACTCACCGACCTCCAGCAGCACATGCTCGACCACGGCGCCGTCCAGTGCGGCTTCTGCACCCCGGGCATCGTCGTCGCGGCCCACGAGCTGCTCGACCGCGAGCCCGAGCCGACCGAGCTCCAGATTCGCGAGGCGCTCGCCGGCAACCTGTGCCGCTGCACCGGCTACGGCCGCATCATCGAAGCCATCCGTTCCACCGCGGAGGATCGACGTGTCTGAGACGACCGACCTCGCCGACGCCGTCACACCGGTGGCGGCAGCCGCCGACGCGAGCGCGACGACCACTGATACCGGCGCGACGGTCACGACGATCACCGACCCGGGCTCGCTGGCCGGGGTCGGCACCGACGCCCAGCGGCCCGACGGCATCCCCAAGGTCCGGGGCGAGTTCACGTTCAGCTCCGACATGGAGATGACCGGCATGTTGTGGGGCCGCACGCTGCGCTCGCCCCACCCCCACGCCCGGATCGTCTCGATCGACGTCGGCCCGGCGCTGGCCATGCGGGGTGTCGCCGCGGTCGTCACCGCCGACGACGTGCCCGGTTCGCTCCACTACGGCCTCATCGCCGCCGACCAGCCGGTGTTCGCCTCCGACGTGGTCCGCTTCGTCGGCGAGCCGATCGCCGCGGTCGCCGCCGACCACCCCGACCTGGCTCGTCGGGCGGCCGAGGCGATCGTCGTCGAGTACGAGGTGCTGGAACCGCTGACCGACGCCGAGCTGGCCGAGACCACCGCGCCGATCCACCCCAACGGCAACGTGGTGCGCCACCTGCCGATGCGCTTCGGCGACACCGGGGCCACCGGCGACGTCGTCGTCGAGGGCACCTACGTGATCGGCATGCAGGACCAGGCGTTCATGGGGCCCGAGTCGGGCATGGCCGTCGTGGCCCCCGACGGCGGGATCGACCTGCACGTCTCGACCCAGTTCCTCCACGTCGACCACGAGCAGGTCGCGGCGTGCCTGGGCATGGAGCCCACCTCGGTGCGCCTCCACCTCGCCGGCGTCGGTGGTGCGTTCGGCGCCCGCGAGGACGTCAGCTTCCACGTCCACGCGTGCATCCTGGCGCTGGCCACGGGCCGGCCGATCAAGTTCTCCTACCAGCGCGACGAGTCGTTCCTCGGCCACGTGCACCGCCATCCGGGCCGGATCCGGATGCGCCACCACGCCACGAGCGACGGCACGCTGGTCAAGGTCGAGGCCGACGTCCTCCTCGACGGTGGCGCGTACGCGTCATCGTCGCCGGCGGTGATCGGCAACGCTGCCCGGTTCGGCCCCGGGCCGTACAAGGTGCCGAACGCGGTGATCGACGCCCGGGTCGTGCGCACCAACAACCCGCCGTGCGGGGCGATGCGGGGCTTCGGCGCCGTCCAGGCGTGCTTCGCCCACGAGCGCCAGATGGACCGCCTCGCCGACGCCCTCGCCATCGACCCGGTCGAGCTGCGGCTGCGCAACGCCATGGCCACGGGCGACCGGATGGTGACCGGCCAGGTGATCGACGGCCCCGCCCCGGTCGCCGAGTGCATCCGCGAGTGCATGGCGCTGCCGATGCCGGCCGAGACGACCGACGACGACCCGCTCAACTACCCCGGCGGTGCGGGCCGCACGACCGAGTCGCTCCACGTTCGGCGGGGCGTCGGGTTCGCGGTCGGGTTCAAGAACCTCATGTTCAGCGAGGGCCACCCCGAGGAGGCCAACGCCCGGGCCCGCCTCGAGGGCGGCGTGGTCACGCTGACCAGCGCGTGCGCCGAGGTCGGCCAGGGGTTCGTGACGATCGCCCAGCAGATCGCCCGGACGAACCTCGGGACCAACGACGTGGTCCTCGACCCGGCGTCGACGGCCACGATCGGCACCGCGGGCTCGACCTCCGCGTCGCGCCAGACGTGGATGTCGGGTGGGGCGGTCGACGACGCGTGCCGCATCGTGGCCGACCAGGTCCGCCAGTTCGTCGCCACCCGCGACGGCATCCCGCTCGACGAGCTCCAGGTCGTCGACGGGCGGATCCGCAGCATCGACGGCACGCTCGACGTGGCGGTGGCCGACGCCGCTCCCGACACCGCGTTCGAGGGCACGAGCCGGTTCATGGGCCGGGGCACGGAGCCGCTCGACGAGAACGGCCAGGGCAACTGCGACATCGCATGGGCGTTCGTCGCCCACCGCGCCGTCGTCGACGTCGACCTGGACCTCGGCCTGGTCAAGGTCGTCCAGATCGCCACGGCCCAGGACGTCGGCGTCGCCCTCAACCCGCTCCAGGTCGTCGGCCAGATCGAGGGCGGCATCGCCCAGGGCCTCGGCCTGGCGGTGATGGAGGAGATCGTCACCGACAACGGCCTGGTGCGGAACCCGTCGTTCACCGACTACCTGATCCCGACGATGCTCGACATGCCCCCGGTCGAGATCGCGCTGATCCAGCAGGCCGACCCCGGTGGCCCGTTCGGGGCGAAGGGTGTGGGTGAGCCGCCGACGCTGTCGTCGACCCCGGCGGTCGTGGCCGCCATCCGGGACGCGACCGGCCTCGAGCTCGACCGCGTGCCCGTCCGCCCCCAGGACATCGCCCTCGCCAACCGCTGAGCGGCTGGCTCAGGTCGTGGGGGCGCCGGCGTAGCGGCCGGCCATCTCCGCGAACACCTGCTCCAGCTCGGCGACCGTGTCGGCGATGATGTCGGCGACCGGGCGGACCGACTCGATCCGCCCGGCGACCGCACCGAGCTGGGGCAGCGACGCCTCGAGGTCGCCGCGGGCGTAGAGGTCCATGATCGAGCCGAGCAGCGCCATCGGGTCACCCTCGGTCGCGCCCTCGAACGCCTCGGTCGTCCTCGTGCGCAGCACCCGGACCGGACGACGGTTGTGCTGGTTGATCAGCATCGTGTCGGTCTCGGCCGCCGAGACGACCGCGTCCTTCATGTTCTGGTGCACCCCGGCCTCGATCGAGGCGATCATCCGGGTCCCCATCTGGACGCCCTCCGCGCCGAGCACGAACGCGGCGGCCATCGAGGCCCCGTCCGCGATGCCGCCGGCGGCGATGATCGGCAGGTCGACCTTCCGGGCGACCGACGGCAGCAGCACCATGGTCGAGACGTCCCGGGGGTTCTTGAACCCGGCGCCCTCGCTCCCCTCGACGACGAGGCCATCGACCCCGGCGTCCGCGGCCCGCTGGGCGGCGGTCAGCGACGGGACGACGTGGAACACGATGAGCCCGGCGTCCTTGAGCACGGGCGTGTACTTGTCCGGCGAGCCGGCCGACGTGGTGACGAACTCGACGCCCTCGGTGACGATCATGTCGACGATGGCGGGGTCACGCACGAACGCCAGCGGGAGGTTGACGCCGAACCGTCGGCCGGTGAGCTCGCGGGTGCGGCGGATGTCGGCCCGGACCTCGTCGATGCCGAGCGAGCCGGGGACGAGGCCGACGGCGCCGGCCTCGGCGACCGCGGCCACGAGCGGCGGCTTGGCCACGTAGCCCATCGGCGCCTGGACGATGGGGATGTCGACGCCGAGCAGGCGGGTGACGCGGTTGTCGAAGGGCACGGCCGGACCACCTCGGAGTGGACGAGCATCGGGGCGGCCGACGTGTCCCGCCGGCGGTGCCGGACCGTATCCCGACGTCGACGTCGGTGTCAGTTCTGGCCGGCGGGCGCGGGGTTGCCAGGTGGCCCCCGGTGGTGCGGCCGAGGCGGTACGGTCGGCCGTTCATCGGGTGGAGTGGATGGCGACCCCGCCGGCCGCACCCGGACGGATCGGAGGAACGGTGGCCGGAGCTGACGAGCGCGAGATCCTGACCTGGGAGCGGTACGGCGTGGCCGCCCGGGAGCTGGCCACCCAGGTCGCGGAGAGCGGCTTCCGCCCCCACCTCATCCTCGGCATCGCCCGCGGCGGGCTGATCCCGGCGGGCTCGCTCGGCTACGCCCTGTCGATCAAGAACTGCTGGATCATGAACGTCGAGTACTACACCGACGTGGACGAGCGCCTCGACGTGCCGGTGATCCTCCCGCCGTACCTCGAGCTGGTCGACCTGGCCGACCAGGACATGTTGATCGTCGACGACGTGGCCGACACCGGCCACACCCTGCAGATGGTCCACGACTTCGCCGCCGGCAAGGTCCACGAGGTGCGGACCGCCGTGATCTACGAGAAGCCGCGCTCGGTGATCAACTGCGACTACGTGTGGGCCCGGACCGACAAGTGGATCAACTTCCCGTGGTCGTCCGAGCCGCCGGTCGTCGCCCCCGGCGAGGGCCATCACGCCGTCGACGCCTGACCGGCCGACCCCCGCCAACACCCGAAGTGGCGTGGGTTTCTGCTCTCCGCGCCGTCGTTCTTCCCCGCCAGTTCGGGGCGGGGGCGGTGCCGTCGGAGGGTCAGCGGGCGGTGAAGTCGATGATCGAGAGCTTGGGGCCGTAGCGGGGCGCGCGCTGGCCCGACGACTTGATCAGGCGGATCACCCGCATCCGGTGGCCCCGGTACGGTTCGAGCAGCTCGAGCATTCGCTCGTCGGTCCCCCGGGGCTCCCCGGCCAGCACCCAGGCCACGCTGTGGGGGATGTGGTAGTCGCCCACCGGCACCGCGTCGGCGTCGCCGCAGGCTGCGGCCATCACCAGGGCCGCCGACCACGGGCCGATGCCCCGGACGGCCTGGAGGCGCCGCCACGCGTCCTCGGTCGACAGGTCGACGATCTCCTCGAGCCGTGACGCGCGGCGGGCCGCCTCGATGATCGTGGCCGCCCGCTTGCGCTCGACGTTGTGGCGGTGGAAGTCGGCGTAGCCCAGCGTCGCGACACGCTCGGCGGTCGGGAACATCCGCAGCGACACCGGCCCCGGCGCCGGCTCGCCGTGGGCGGCGACGATGCGGCGGAGGCTCTCGTACGCCGCCTTGGTCTGCACCTTCTGGCCGAGGATCGTCGGCAGCAGCGCCTCGAAGACCCGGTCGCTGCGCCCGAAGCGCACGACCTTTCCTCTGGCCAGCGCCGAGAGCGGCCCGTCGCCCGGCCGGAAGCTGTCGGGATCGTCCTCGGCGCCGAGCAGCCGGGGCGCCTGGCGCAGCAGCCACGCCGCACCGGGGCCCCAGGCCTCGGCCCGGACGTGGTGGCCGCGGCCGTCGAGGTGGAGCGTGCCCGGCCCGTCGGGGGTCTCGGTGGCCCACCAGGCACCCGGTGGGAGCCTCCCGCCCGAGCGAACGGCCTTCGACCCGCGGGTGGCCGCCACCACATCGACCTGGAACGGCAGCTCGATCGTCTCGGAGGGCACGGTTGCCGAGCGTACGACGCCGATGCCGTCGGGGTTCCGCATGGGTGATCCTGCCCACCGGACACCGTTTCTCATCACTTCTCGCGCTCGGTTGACTACAATTGGTGCCGCACTCGGACGCCAGCAAGGACGGGCGGTGCCACAGATGACCAACGCCATCGGAGCACCCAGGTGACCGACGAAGGGGACCACACGAGCGCGACCACGCGCACGATCGATGACGCCGTCGAGCCCGAGCCCGACGGCGGCGCGACCGTGGGGGCGGACGCACCCGAGGTCCTCGCCCGGCGGCGCCGTGCGCTGCAGAGCCTCGACGACGACGACCGCATCCTGTGGGAGCACTACGTCGACGGCCGGGATCGCACGGCCCGCGACCACCTCGTGCTGCGCTACGCACCGCTGGTGAAGTACGTGGCCGGCCGGTTGGCGTCGGGGCTTCCCGACCGGGTCGAGCTCTCCGACCTCATCAGCTACGGCATGTTCGGACTGATCGACGCGATCGACAAGTTCGAGCCGGCGATGGGCTACAAGTTCGAGACCTACGCCATCCGCCGGATCCAGGGCGCGATCCTCGACGAGCTGCGGGCCCTCGACTGGGTGCCCCGCTCGGTGCGGACCCGGGCCCGCCAGGTCGAGCGGGCGTTGGCCAAGCTCGAGAGCGAGCTCGGACGAGCGCCGTCGGACGGCGAGCTCGCCACCGAGCTCGAGATGTCGGAGTCGTTCCTCCAGGAGACGCTGGCCAAGATCTCCGCCATGGGCATCATCGCCCTCGACGAGGTGCTGCCGGCGCCGAGCGGTCAGGGCGAGACGATGACCCGGGCCGACACGATCACCGACCCCGGCGACGAGCCCCACATCGACATCGAGTCCCGGGAGCTGTCGCAGACGCTCGCCGCGGTGATCGACCGCATGAACGAGCGGGAGAAGGCGGTGATCCTGCTCTACTACTACGAGAACCTGACGCTGGCAGAGATCGGCCAGGTGCTGGGCGTGTCGGAGAGTCGGGTCTGCCAGATCCACACCAAGGCCGTCATGCAGCTGCGGGTTCGTCTGAACCGCCGTTTCGCCTGGTGAGACCGACCTTCGTCACAATTCCGTTGCATTGACATGGCGAATGCCTAACATCTGTCATTGAGTCGCAATACGTGGGTGCGGACGAGCCGGCCGCCACCCACAGCGGGCGGAGCCGGGCGTGCGTGCACCCCGGGTCCCGGCGGAGAAGAAGGCGGATGTCATGGCAGTTCCCTCGATCGTTGCGCACCGCGCCGTGCGCCTGTGCGCCGCTCTGGCCGTGTCCGGCACGCTCGCCGCGGCGTGCTCCGCACCCCCCGACGTGAGCCCGCCGACCACCGCCGCGCCCACCACCACGACCACGGCGGCGCCCACCACGACCACCGCCGGCGACGCGACGACGACCACCGCCGGCGAC
>JAXHUH010000321.1:0-8938 GCA_034211175.1 Actinomycetota bacterium | reverse complement strand
AGCCCTTCTGTTCTGGAGCTTGTGGATCTCGACAACCCACATCTTCCCAGCTCAGAAGGGCTCTTCCGCGCACCCGCACATCACCGAATCACATTCGCCATGACCATTCGGGGCTAGGCGCCGTCGAGGCAACGAGAGTCCAGGAAGGTCGGACACCGCTAACTTCTGATCTTGGCCTTTTCAGCTTCCGCGCAGAAGCCGTAACCATGCAATCCGTGAGCAATGAGCCGTCCAGGTCATTGCTAACACTGACCGAGCTTAATTCACTATTCTACCTCGGCCAATCGAATGGACAAGCCGTGATCTTCGATTCCAATGAACGGCAAACCATATATCTTCAGATGTCTGAAGTCATCATGCTAGGAGATCCGGACCGATGAGAACGGGAGAGTTTCCCGAGCCCGATTGACCCGATTGACCATGAGAAGACACGCAGAGAAGAAAGAAGATGAGCGCCGGTCAGAACGGGTGCGTGTCCAAGACCAGAGCGCGCCTGCGATGCACAGATGAAAACACATAGAACCGCCAGGAACTCGCGAGGCGCTGACGGCTCCGCTTACCTCCTTGTATCGGCGTGCCGCTTCCTGCACTGCTTGGCTCCCGGCACCATCACAGTTTGGCTGGTGCATGTGCTGCGTGATGGGACAGGTGCTCAGCGGAAGTCGCGGGAGCGGAGGTTGCCTTGGCGGAGTGGGAGGGGGTCGAGGCGTTCGGCGACGATGTTGATCACGTCGCCGTCGCCGCGTTCGAGCCGGCCCCGGATCAGCAAGGCGGGGGCGCCCTGGGCGGCGCGGCGGTGGCGGGCCCAGCAGCCACGCGACACGATCACGTTGATCAGGCCGGTCTCGTCCTCGAGGTTGATGAACGTCGTGCCGCCGGCGGTGGCCGGGCGCTGGCGGTGGGTCACCACCCCGGCGACCAGCACCCGGGTCTCGGCCGGCTCGTCGCGCAGGCCCTTCGCGCTCACCACCCCGGCCGCGTCCAGTTGCTCGCGCAGGAACCGGGTCGGGTGGCCGTCGGGCGACACGCCGGTGGCCCACAGGTCGGCGATCGCCTCCTCCTCGGGCTCCATCCCCGGCAGGCGCGGTGGCCGGTCCCCCGTCACCACCCCGGCGAGGCGCTCGTCGCCGCTCTGGGCCACCGCCCCCGCCACCCACAGCGCCTCCCGGCGGTCGAGGCCGAGGCTCCCGAACGCCCCTGCCGTCGCCAGCGCCTCCAGCACCTCCAACGACGCCCCGGTCTCGCGGCGCAGCGCCTCCATCGACTCGTACGGCGAACCGGCCTCGATCGCCTCGGCCAGGTCGTCGCCGATGCCCCGCACCGACGAGATCCCGAGCCGGATCGCCACCCCGCCGGTCGACGACTCGCACGGCTCCAACGTGGCGTCGGCCTTCGAGTGGTTGATGTCGGGCGTGCGGACCTCCACCCCGTGGCGCACCGCGTCCTGGACCAGGCTGTGCGGTGAGTAGAACCCCATCGGCTGGGCGTTGAGCAGCGCGGCGGTGAACGCCGCCGGGTAGTACCGCTTGATCCACGAGCTGGCGTAGACGAGGTACGCGAACGACACCGAGTGGCTCTCGGGGAAGCCGTAGTTGGCGAACGCCTGGAGCTTCAGCCAGATCTGGTCGGCGACGTCGCCGGTGATCCCCCGTTCGGCCATCCCGTCGTAGAACCGGGCCCGCAGCCGCCCCATCCGCTCCAGGCTCCGCTTCGACCCCATCGCCTGGCGCAGCTCGTCGGCCTCACCGGGGCTGAACCCGGCGACGTCGATGGCCATCTGCATCAGCTGCTCCTGGAACAGCGGGATCCCCAGCGTCTTGGCCAGCGCCCCCTCGAGCAGCGGGTGGAGGTAGGTGACGGGCTCCTCGCCGTTGCGGCGACGGATGTAGGGGTGGACCGACCCGCCCTGGATCGGGCCCGGCCGGATCAGCGCGACCTCGACGACCAGGTCGTAGAAGTGGCGGGGCCGCAGCCGGGGCAGGGTCGCCATCTGGGCCCGGCTCTCGACCTGGAACACCCCGATCGAGTCGGCCTCGCACAACATGTCGTAGACGGCGATGTCCTGCGGGATGGTGGCGATGTCGACCTCGACGCCGTGGTGGTCCCGGATGAGGTCGACCGCACCGTGGAGCGCGGTGAGCATCCCCAGGCCCAACAGGTCGAACTTCACGAGCCCGACCGCGGCGCAGTCGTCCTTGTCCCACTGGAGCACGCTTCGGTCCTCCATCCGGGCCCACTCGACCGGGCACACCTCGACCACCGGCCGGTCGCAGATGACCATGCCACCCGAGTGGATGCCGAGGTGGCGGGGGAAGTGCTCGACCTCGGCGGCCAGCGCCAGGACCGGTTCGGGGATGTCGTGGTCGGGCCGGCCCTGCTCGTCGGTCTGGCGCTCGCTGTCGGCGACGTGGGACCACCGGTCGATCTGCTTCGACCAGGCGTCCTGCTGGCCGGTGGCGTAGCCCAGCGCCTTGGCCATGTCCCGCACCGACGAGCGGGCCCGGTAGGTGATCACGTTGGCGACCTGGGCGGTGTTGTGGCGCCCGTAGCGGTCGTAGACGTACTGGATGGCCTCCTCCCGCCGGCCGCTCTCGATGTCGAGGTCGATGTCGGGCGGGCCGTCGCGCTCCGGGGACAGGAACCGCTCGAACAGCAGGTCGAGGTCGACGGCGTCGGCCTTGGTGATGCCGAGGGCGTAGCAGACCGCCGAGTTGGCGGCCGAGCCCCGGCCCTGGCAGTAGATGTCGGCCTTGCGGCAGAACTCGACGATGTCCCACAC
The DNA here is from genome assembly GCA_034211175.1 of Actinomycetota bacterium. Taxonomy (GTDB): domain Bacteria; phylum Actinomycetota; class Acidimicrobiia; order Acidimicrobiales; family CAIXPF01; genus JAXHUH01. Next base: position 6,159 of record JAXHUH010000321.1, on the reverse strand, counting down.
GACGAGGAAGTAGCCGGGGAAGTTGAGCTGCTCGATCAGGTCGAGCTCGTGGTCGATCTGGGTGTACGCCTTGCGCCGCCGGGCGGTGTCGGTCGAGTCGATGGCGCCGGGAGCCGCCGGGCCGGGACGGGGGCCGTAGCGGAGGGCGGCGCCCTCCTCGGTGACCTGGCGGAGGTAGGTCATCTCGCTGTGGTGGGCCGCGATCGGGCGGCCCCACCCCCGGGCGGTCTCCACGTAGTCGGGCAGCTCGGGGGCGACCAGCTTCAGGTCGAACGCCGAGGCCCGGGCCAGCTCGACCGCCCGCTCGATCACGCCCGGGTAGCGGGCGAAGCGACGGGCCTGCTCGGCACCGGAGCGCAGGTGGGCGCCGGCGCCGGCGGGCAGCCAGCCGTCGACCTCGTCGAGCGAGCGGCGGGACCGCACCGCGGCGAGGGCGGTGGCGAGTTGGCGGCGGGTCGGGTTGGCGTAGTGGACGTTGTTGGTGGCGACGAGGTCGACCCCGGCCGCGATCGCGAGGGAGGTGAGGGCGTCGTTGCGGGCCGAGTCGACCGGGTGGCCGTGGTCCCACAGCTCGACGGCCACGTGGTCGCGCCCGAACCGCCCGACCAGGTCGTCGAGGCGGCGGCGGGCCGCGGTCGGGCCCCGGTCGGCCAGCGCGGCGGGCACCGACCCCTTGCGGCAGCCGGTGAGGATGGCCCAGTGGTCGCCGGTGCCGACGCCGCCGAGCTCGGTGAGGCGGTCGAGCGACACCTGCGGCGCGCCCTTGGAGCCGGCGAGCTGGGCCTCGCTGATCACCCGGGCCAGGCGGCCGTAGCCGATGGGGTCGCGGGCCAGGACCAACAGGTGCTCGCCGGCCGGGTCGGGCACACCGACCTCGTCGCGGGCGCCGAGGGTCAGCTCGGCGCCGAAGACCGTGGGCAGGCCCTGGGCCCGGGCCGCCTCGGCGAAGCGGACGACCCCGTAGAACCCGTTGTGGTCGGTGAGGGCGAGCGCTTCGAGCCCGAGGGCCACGGCCTCCTCGACCAGCTCCTCGGGGTGGGAGGCGCCGTCGAGGAAGCTGAAGTTGGAGTGGCAGTGCAGCTCCGCGTACGGCACGGTCGCCGTGGCCCGCCGCAGCGGCCGGGGCTCATACGGCAACCGCTTGTGCGACCACGCCGGGCTGTCGCCGCCGTCCGCGCCGGGGAACCGCTCCGCCCCGGGCGGCGTGTGGCGATCGGCGTGGGTCCGACCCACCGGCCGGTCCGCCAGCCGCCGGGCCAGCTCCGTCCACGACACCGGCGGATTGCCCCAACCCATCCCCCCACTCTAGCGAACACCTGTTCGATCGAGGAGGGGTCTGGCGGCCGCCTCAGATCTCGACGACGACGGGGACGATCATCGGGTAGCGCTTGGTGTGCTGCTTGACGAAGCGGCCGGCGGTGCGGCGGATGACGGCCTGGAGCGCCTCGATGTCGATGGCACCGCCCTTGCTCGTGGCGTGCTCGAGCGCGTCCGCGACCGCGCCGCGGCAGGCGTCGATCAGCGGGCCGGTGTCGCGCTCGCTGATCCAGCCCCGCGAGGTGATCTCCGGGCCGGTGACGATGTCGCGGGCGCGGGCGTCGACGGTGACGAAGATGACGACGATGCCGTCCTCGGCCAGCACCTGGCGGTCGCGCAGGACGGCGTGGCCGACGTCGCCGACCCCGGCGCCGTCGACGTACAGGTAGCCGGAGCGCACGCCGTCACCCTTCCGGACGCCCTTGTCGGTGACGATGAGCTGGTCGCCGTCCTCACAGACGTTGATGTGGTCCTCCGCGACGCCCATCTGCTTGGCCAGCCGGGCGTGGCTGACCAGGTGGTGGTACTCGCCGTGCACGGGCGTGAACCACTCGGGCTTGGTGATCGACAGGATCGTCTTGAGCTCCTCCTGCTTCGCGTGGCCCGTCGTGTGGACGTCGTCGACGCCGGAGTGGACGACGTCGGCACCGATGCGGAACAGCGAGTCGATCACCTTGGTCACGTTCATCTCGTTGCCCGGGATCGGGTGCGAGGAGAGGACCACCGTGTCGTCGGCGGTGAGGGTGAGCCACTTGCTCTCGTTGACCGCCATGCGGGCCAGCGCCGACATCGGCTCACCCTGGGACCCGGTGGAGATGACGCACACCTCACCGGGCGGGAGGTCGCCGACGTCGTTGATGTCGACCAGCTTGTTGCGAGGGATGTCCAGCGCCTTCAGCTCGAGGGCGAGGGCCACGACCCGCTTCATCGACAACCCGAGCGTGGCGACGACCCGCCCCTCGGCGATGGCGGCGTCGGCGATCTGCTGGATGCGGTGGATGTGGCTGGCGAAGCACGCGGTGATGATGCGCCGGCCCCGCTGGGCGGCGAACACGTCCCGCAGCACCTTGCCGACCGCGGTCTCCGAGCGGGAGTGGCCGTGCTGGTCGGCGTTGGTCGAGTCGGCGAGGAGCAGGCGGATGCCCTCGTCGCGGGCGATGGCGCCCATGGTCGCCAGGTCGGTGGTGCGACCGTCGACCGGGTTCAGGTCGATCTTGAAGTCGCCGGTGTGGAGGATCGTCCCCTGCGGGGTGTGGAACGCGGTGGCGAACCCGTCGGGCACGGAGTGGGCGACGGGGATGAACTCGCAGTCGAACGGCCCGAAGGTGCGGCGCTCACCGTCGCGCACCGCGATGAAGTCGGTGCGGTCGAGGAGGCCGGCCTCCTCGATGCGGCTGCGGGCCAGGCCCAGCGTCAACGCCGAACCGATGATCGGGAACGAGCAGTCACGGAGCAGGTACGACAGCCCGCCGGCGTGGTCCTCGTGGCCGTGGGTGACGATGCAGCCCTCGATGCGGTCGCGGTTGGCGCGCAGGTACGTGAAGTCGGGGAGCACGAGATCGACGCCGAGCATGTCGGCGTCGGGGAACATGAGCCCGCAGTCGAGCAGCATGATGCGGCCCTCGAGCTCGATCGCTGCGCAGTTCCGGCCGATCTCGCCGAGACCGCCGAGGAACGTGATGGTCACTGGCGATGCGATGGTGCTGCTCCTTCATTCACCGATGCCCGCCGACGTCGTCGGCGGGCCGGGAGATGCTCGTTCCGTCCCGGACGCGGCCGCACCGCGCCACGGTCGATGGCACGGCGGCGACGGGATCGAGCACCTCGTGGTCGTCTGTGGGCGCGCGTCCGCCGAGGGGACAGCATCGCACCCGCCGGGCGCCGCGTCCGTCATCGGCGCCAGAATCGCCCCGCCGGTCCCCGATTCTCGGGACCGGCGGCGACGCCGATCCGAGTGGTCGCGTGCCGGTCAGCCGCGCAGCGTGCCGGAGCAACCGCCGGATGGCGGTCACCCGATCGACTCCGTCACGAGCAGCGACACGGTCGATGTCGTCGACGAGGGACCTCAGGAGCGCGATGTCGATGTGCTCCGGCTCACACGCCACCTGACACCCAGCCCAGCGGCCTCGAAGGCTGGGTGCCCTGCTGCGGCTTCTTGTGGCGTTGCCGGTGTTTAGCTCTCGGGCCCGGCTTCGAAGAAGTCCGAGAGCGAGACCCGCTCGGGCGGCGTGTCGACGGTGACGGTCCGCTCGCCGCCTGTCGGCCCGGTGATCGTTGCTTCGATCCGCACGACGAGGTCGTAGTCGCCTTCGTCGAGCGTCGTCGGTTCGGGCTGTTCACAGGCGAAGGTCGATCCGGTGAAACGCACCGCACCTGACTCGCCTTCGCCGAGCTCGGTGCGCGCGATCTCGGCGGTCTCGGCCGCAGCGGGGGTGCGTGCGGCGACGACATCGCCCTCGGCGTCGACGAGCAACGCCGTCTGTTCGCCTTCGATCCGCCACCGCGGCGCCGCGGTGTTGGTGAGCCGGACCGCTCCTCGGAACGCCCGACCGTCTGGCCAGTACTCGCCGGGAGGGCCGACCACCCACAGGTCGGTGCTGTCGTAGTCCACGCCGTAGTCGCCGACGAGCCCGTCGCCGGCGTGCCTGGGCGGGCACTCGACCGGCTCGTAGGCGAGCGTGAGCGGCGGTTGGATCGAGTGGACCGTGGGCCCGGAGCCGGCCCGTTGCGCCGTGCCGTCGTCGCCGCATCCGACGACTACCAGCACGGACGCAGCGACCAGCGCCCAACCGACGCCTCTGGAACGAGAGCAACGACGCTGAGCCATCAGTAGGTGCCGTACCCGTTCTTCGTTGTCATGAGATAGACGTTCACAGCGGCCAGGGTGTCCACGAGGCGGCCTTGTGCGTCTCGGTAGTAGAACGGCTGGACGAGGGTACCGTGCCCGCACCCATCGTTTACCGGACCCCAAGAGGAGGGCCAGTACGTCGTCGTCGGCACAGACCCAGGCGAGACGGTCTTGGCTACAGCGAGTCCATACGCTCGTGCGTGAGCGTAGACAGGGCCGCCCGAATCGCCCGGACACATGTACATTCCTGAAAATTCAGCGTACACGGCACCCGAGGTGTTTACTCCACCTCTACGCAGCCCGATGAACTCGCCGCAGTCGGTGTGGCTTCGATGGCCTGTACGGCACAGGAAGTCGCCGACACCGACCGTCGACATGCTGCGCACGTAGGCGATACCGTAATTCGGGACATTGGTGGTCTTACGTTCAGCAGTGGCCGTGTCAGCCACGTACACCATCGGATCTGGGCGCCACCAGCTCGGTGACGTCATGCGGATGATACCCAGATCACCTGCGCTCGCACTGTACACGCTTCGCCACCAGGTGCCGAACTGCCACACGTAGGAGGGTGTCGCCGTCTCAAACACCTCACCGTTTGCTCCGGAACCATGCGGGACCGACGCGCAGTGTCCTGCAGTGAGCACATAGTGGGTTCGAAGGTCACTGCGGCTGACGACGTTGAAGCCGGCCGAACATACCCCGCCGCCACCTCGAATCGCCACACCGCCCCGAAACGGGGGGTCACAGAAGATCGCTTGAATCGTACTGTGCCCAGATCTGCCCGCCAGGCATCCGGCATTCTCATCGCCGAAATCGACGTCAACGAGCCCTGCGATCGGGACTTCGACGCCTGGCTGGCGGCGGAGCAGCCCTTCCGCTGCGCGCCTATTCGCAGTGGCATTTGCCGGCATCCGGACGGAGCCACGTCGAAACGATGCGGCGTTGGGGACCTCGACCACTATGGCGTTGGCTCGCATATCGATCCTGGCGCGACCGGCAACGGATGCCGACGCCAACGTCCGGTCAGTAGCGTCCAACGCGGCCATCAGATCAGCCACCGAATGGTCCGCTTTCTCAGCTCGAACCATGTTGCTCGGGCGTTGGCGAGTCATACGCTCCGCTACATTGCGGCCTACCGCCGGATCAGTGAACATCAGGACCTACGTGCCGCCGCGAGCGTGATCCACATAGCGACCCGCGTATGACCTCAGCTCGTCGTCGGTCATCGCTGCTGCGATATCGGACCACAGCGCTTGATCGTCCGCCCTGCCGCGCGCCTCATCCATCGGAATGTCGTACTTGTCCGAGATCTCGGCCGCTATGAGCGCACGTGTAACTCCCTCGGCGGGATCTTCGACTGCCGCCCCAATGACCGCCACATCGTCGGGCGGGGCCGCACCCGCCGAATCAAGGCCGGCAGCAGCTACTGCGAACGCAACCGACAACGCCAACGCGGCCCTTCGACCCTTGCGCACACAATGAAACTCCATCTCCCAGCCGAACCGGCGGAGAACGATATTTGGTGGCCAGGGCGCATTGAATGAGCACATCGTCCTGGTCGGACATTGAAGTCGTACCCGCGGCCGCCTCGCGGTCGCACGACCAACCACCTCAGCGTGAGTCACCGGTCCTGCATGTCGTCGAAGAATCCGCCTGCGACGCGATTCCCGCGATGTCCACGCCTGCGGCTCGGCGTGCGAGATCCACGGGCCGCCCGCTGGGTGGTCAGCGTGCGCTGAAGTAGGTGGTGGCGCGCGCATGTCGATGACGGCGAGACGGTGGCGTCGAGCTCATCGGCGGGTACCTCGAAGCCGAGTGGAACGCCGAGGCGGCGCCGCAGGCGACGAGGTCTTGACCGAAGGCCGGGTTGTTCGGCCCCTAGCCCCGAATGGTCATGGCGAATGTGATTCGGTGATGTGCGGGTGCGCGGAAGAGCCCTTCTGAGCTGGGAAGATGTGGGTTGTCGAGATCCACAAGCTCCAGAACAGAAGGGC
>JAXHUH010000320.1:0-11192 GCA_034211175.1 Actinomycetota bacterium | reverse complement strand
GTCCGCTGCGGCCGGCTCGTCGCCGGCGGGGCCGTGGTCGGCGGCACGGTGGTCGTCGTCGTGGTCGTGGTGGTGGTCGTCGTCTGGATGGTGACCTGCGCGGCGTCGGTCACCAGCGCCCACTCGCTGCCGCCGTCGAGGTCGACGGCGGCGACGTCGACGCCCGTGCCGGTGGCGCCCAGCCGGTCGAGCATCTCCATCTGCTCCTGGAGCTCGGACGCCCGCTCCGACATCTCGGCCAGGACCTCGTCCTCGCGCTCGGTGGTCTCGTCGAGGTCGCCGGCCAGCTCCTCGAGCTCGTCGCGCGCCGCAGCGTGCTCGGCCAGCGTCTGCTCGACGAAGCGGCCGGCGGCCTCGCCGAGCTGGTCGGCGCTCTGCAGCTCGTTCGGGTCCTCCGGATCGGGCACCCCACCGCTGAACCCGACGTAGCGGTGCACCGCGATCTCACGGACCTGGGCGTCGAGCTCGTCGATCGTCGACTCCTGGGTGGCGATCCGCTCCTCGATCGAGCGGCGCGTGTCGTCCAGCTCGGCCAGGCGCACCTGCGCGTCGTTGAGATCGGTCAGGGCATCGTCGATGGCCGAGCGCAGCTCGCCCACCGGGTCGTCGTCCGCGGCGTCGGCGAGCACGGGGCGCGTGAGGGCCAGGACGGCCACCGCCGCCACGAGTCCCGCCAGTGCGCGCCGTCTCGTCATCGTTCCGCCGTGTTGGTTCGCCATTGCGCATCCGACCCGGTTGCCAGCCGGGCATGAGGTCGTCGTCCGGGACCACCTCTCCGTCGCGAACACGATCGGCCACTGACCATCGGTTCTTGAACCGATTGGTGGAAACTGTGACCGAACGCCGGTCACACACGTTGCGGAGGACGCAGGTCCTGCACCATCCGCGGTCGGTGCCCCACCTGCGGTGCGGCACCGGGGACGAGCAGGTCGGAAGCGGCCCCACCCGGGACCGGCCGGCGGCGCCCCCGCCGATTGCGACCGTTGTCACAAGCGTCGCTAACCTGACGCCGTGGCCGATACTTCCCGAACGTTCGATCAGGACCGCTGATGCAGGACCGCCCCAGCTCCGCCGAGCTGCTCGAGGCCCTGGCGGAGCTCCTCGAGGACGAGGTGCTCCCCTCCGTCGAGGGCCCGTTGCGCTACCGCACGCTCGTCGGGCTGAACCTCACCCGCATCGTCGAACGCGAGATCCGCCTCTCGCCCGCCCAGCTGAGCGGCGAGCGGGCCCGGCTCGTGGCGCTCCTCGGTGAGCAGCCGGTGCCCGGTCCGGTCTCCGACCAGGTGTTCGACCTGAACGCCCGGCTCGAGGCCCGACTGCGGTCCCAGGGTGCCGTCGACGACCCGGCGTTCACCGCCGACCTGCTCGAGGCGCTGGAGGCGACGGCCCGCGAGAAGCTGGCGGTCTGCCGGCCGGGCTACGACGACTACGACCCCGCGACCGAGGTGGGCTGACCATGGCCATGCGTGACCTCCCCGCCATCACCGACGGGCTCCGCCGCTACCTCAGCGAGACGTGGGGCCGCCCGATCGCCATCGAGAACCTGATCGAGACCTCCGCCGGCGCCCGGCGCGGGAACCTGCTCTTCGACGCGGTCGACGGCGACGAGCGGATCGGCCTCGTCCTCACCATCTACCCGCCGCCCGACACGGTCATCTTCGGCGTCCAGACCGAGACCGAGGCGCTGCGCCTGGTCGAGAAGGCCGGCGCACCGGTCGCCCACGTCCACGAGCTGTCGGACGACACGTCGTGGTTCGGCGAGCCGTTCTTCATCTCCTCCCGCATCGAGGGGGAGACCGTCCCGCGCCGCATCCTCCGCCAGATCGGCGACGACCGCGAGCTCGGCGAGCGCATCGGCGCCCAGCTCGGTCGGGCGTTCGCCTCGATCCACTCGGTGCCCGCCACCGACGCACCCGAGGAGCTGCGCCCGCCGGACGGCCGTCCCCCCGCGGAGCGCGCCCTCGCCGGCATCGACGAGCAGCTCAGCGCACTGCCCCAGCCGTCGCCGTCGTGGCGCCTGGCCATGCGGTGGCTGGAGAAGAACCTGCCGGCGCCCCCGCCGCGGGAGACGCTCATCCACTCCGATGTCCGCAACGGCAACATCGTGGTCAGCACCGAGGGCCTCGAGGCGATCCTCGACTGGGAGGGCTGCCACACCGGCGACCCCCACCAGGACCTGGCGTGGCCGTGCGTGCGGACGTGGCGCTTCGGCATCGACCACCTCGAGCTCGGCGGCTTCTCGTCGCGCCAGGCGATGATCGACGCCTACGTCGGCGCCGGCGCCCACTACGACCCGGCCTCGTTCGAGTGGTGGAAGGTCCTGTCGACGCTGCGCTGGGGTGCCGGCCTGTCGAAGCAGGCGATGCAGCACCTCGACGGCTCGTACCGCTCGATCGTGATGGCCGTCAGCGGCCGTCGCGCGTGCGAGCAGGAGTACGACCTCCTCCGCCTCCTCGCCGGCCACCTGGGCTGACTCCCGGTCGCCCAACAGGGCGGGGGTGTCGGCAAGACTCGGGGGGTGGCGAAGTCGAAGGACAAGCCGAAGAAGTCCCTGCGGTCGCGGCTCGCCTTCAACCGGGTCACCGGCGTCACCGTCGCGGTCGTCGCCGGCGTCGCGTTCGTCATCGGGCGGCTGTTCCTGTTCCCGCCGACCGACGTGGTCGTGCGGACCGATGCGGTGACGGTCTTCGGCGGCGCCGGCGGCGAGCGGCTCGAGACCGCGGTCGAGCTGATGGAGCAGAACGTCGCCACCGTGCTCGTCCTCCCCCACGGCACCCATCCGGCGTGGCCGCTGGCCAACGCGCTGTGCGACGGCGACCCGGGCTACGAGGTCGTCTGCCCCGACCCCGACCCCGACACGACCCGGGGCGAGGCCCGGCTCGTCGGGGGCCTCGCCGCCGAACGGGGCTGGACGCGGGTCGCGGTGGTGTCGTCCACCTACCACCTCACCCGCTCGTCGTCACTGCTGCGTCGGTGCACCGATGCGGAGATCGACCTCGTCGCCGCCGGTCACGGCGTCGGGGTGACCGAGCTCGCGGGGCACGTGCTCCACGAGCTCGCCGGCTACGTCGGCTCGTGGTTCGAGCGGGAGTGCTGAGGCCGGTCCGGTTGGTTCCGCGTCGCCTCGCCGTTCGACCGCCCGTCGGCTGAGGCATCCGCCCGGCCGTCGGCGGCGCCGGTGCGCTCGTCCTCGTCGAGGTCCTCGGGGTCGTCGGGACCGCGCAGCGGCTCGATCCCGTCCTCCTCGTCCTCGTCCTCCCCGTCGCCGGCCTCGTCCTCGAAGCCGTTCGTCGCGGTCAGCAGCACCAGGCGCCCGCCCCGCTCGGGCCGCCGGGGCGTCGCGCCGACCTGGATCTCGGCGAGGCCGCTGCCGTCGATCGTCACGAGCGGCAGCGCGTTGGCGTAGCGGGTGTCGTCCCACGACGTCTCGTCGACGAGGATGAACCGGCCGCCGGCGCCGAGCGAGTGGCGGATGCGCCGCTGGCTGGCGTCGGGGGAGAAGGGCCGCCGACCGAACACGGCCGAGTGGGTGGCCTCACCCTCGGGCTCCCCGACCGTCGGCGGCAGGTGGTAGATGTTCCGCCGCCCGAGGTGATCGACCAGACGGTTCATGCCGAACGCGTTGAGGTCCGCGGTGCGGCTCAGCGCGATGGCCTGGGCCACGCCGACCGTGTCCAGGGCCAGCTCGAGGTCCTCCGAGTCGAGCCGCCCGGAGAACGTCAACATGCCCCGCTCCGCCGCTCGGCGGGCCTCCGTCGGGCTCGGTGACACGACCAGCACCGCGACGTCGGCGTTCATGAGCTGCTCGGCGAGGTCGAGGGCCCATCGCTCGCCGCCGATGAGGGCGATCGCCCGGGGTTGGGCGCGGGCGATGCGCAGCCACGACGCGGCGGGGCCGGCCAGGAGCCCGTAGAACGCGACCGTGCACACGATCACGACGAACACCCCGGGCACGAGGAGATCGGCGTCCTCCGCGGCCTGCACCTCCGGGTGGTTCTGGAGGTCGAGCGCGAACACCGCGCTGACCGCGGCGGCGACGATGCCCCGCGGCGCCATGAAGCACAGGTACAGGCGGTGGCGGCCGGGCACGGACGTGCCCAACGTGGAGGCGTAGACCGCCAGCGGCCGGGCCACGAAGATCAGCACCAGGGCCAGCAGGATCGCCCGCGGCGCCAGGTCGGCCACGGCGTCGAGGCTGATGGACGCGCCGAGCAGGATGAAGAGGCCGGACAGGATCAGGGTCCCCAGGTCCTCCTCGAACTCGCGGATGTGGCGCATCGGGACCCGGCGCTGGTTGGCCAGCGCCACGCCCATCACCGTCGTCGCGAACAGCCCGGCCTCGGGCCGTAGCAGGTTGGCCGCCTCGAACGCGGCGACGACCACCATCAACGTGAAGGCGTTGTGGAGCCGGTCGGCCACCAGGTGGCGCTCGAGCATCACGATCATGATCCCGGCGCCGACCAGCCCGGCGACCGTGCCGGCGACGCCGGTGGCGATGATCCGCCCGATGCTCGGGCCCAGGCCCTCGTTGGAGAGCACCGCCTCGAGCACGACGATGGCGAGCGTCGCCCCGATCGGATCGATGATGATGCCCTCCCAGCGCAGGATCGACGCGGAGGGCTCCCGCGGTCGGGCCTGGCGGAGCAGGGGCAGGACGACGGTCGGGCCGGACACCACGAGCACCGCACCGATGAGCGCGGCGACGCCACGGTTCGCGTCGAGGAGCTGGGCGGCCGCCACCCAGCCGATCACCCACGTGATCAGGGTGCCGACCGTGATCAGCCGCAGGAGCGCCACCTGGCCATCGCGTATGTCGCGGTACTGCAGGCCGAGCCCGCCCTCGAAGAGGAGGACACCGACGGCGAGCGAGACGAGGGGGAACAGGAGCTCGCCGAGCAGATCGCGGGGCACGACGACGCCGGAGACCGGCCCCGCCAGCACGCCCGCTGCGAGCAGCAGGAGGATGGTGGGGATGCGCAGGAGCGTCGCCACCCACTGGGCGGCGACCCCGACGACGACGACGGCCGCGAGGCCGAGAGCGAGTTCGTGCTCCATCAGTGGGAACGAGGGGGGATCATCTGCTGTTGAGCGTAACCGGAAGCCCCATGCCTACCCTGGGGCCAGGGTCTTCGAACCCGCGCAGAAGAGATGGAGATGCCCGACGATGCTGTTCGGTCGAAAGAAGCTCGTCCTCCCGTCCGCGGCCGAGGCGCTCGACGGGCGTGACGTCCCGATGCCCGTGCCCTCCGCCCACCACGTCAACGGCCGCCCGCTCACGCCGCCGTTCCCCGAGCACACCGAGCGGGCCGTCTTCGGCCTCGGGTGCTTCTGGGGCGCCGAGCGCGTCTTCTGGCAGGCGCCGGGCGTCTACACCACCGCCGTCGGCTACGCCGGTGGCCACACGCCGAACCCCACGTACGAGGAGGTGTGCTCCGGGATGACCGGCCACACCGAGGCCGTGCTGGTCGTGTTCGATCCCGACGAGACCTCCTACGACGCCCTGCTCAAGCTCTTCTGGGAGAACCACGACCCGACCCAGGGGATGCGTCAGGGCAACGACGTGGGGACCCAGTACCGCTCCGCGGTCTACACCTACAGCGAGGCGCAGCTCGCCGCCGCCCGCCGGACGCGGGACGCGTTCGAGGAGCGGCTCACCGCGCAGGGCTTCGGTCCGATCACGACCGAGATCTGCGAGGCCGGGCCCTTCTACTACGCCGAGGACTACCACCAGCAGTACCTGTCGAAGGTGCCGAACGGGTACTGCGGCCTCGGCGGCACCGGCGTCAGCTGCCCCATCGGCGTCGCCGAACTCGGCTGAACGGCCGGTCCTCGCTCGCCCTCGGGCTGGCGCCCTCCGGTCGAGCTGCGGTCGGCGGCCCGTCCTCGCTCGCCCTCGGGCTGGCGCCCTCCGGTCGAGCTGCGGTCGGCTTGGACGAACTGCGTTCGTCAGCCGTTGCGTCACTGAGGGACTCAACTGTGACGATTGACCTCGCGATGTAGTGGGTATACCACTGTATGTGAGGTGCTGTTCGAACCACCTGCGAGGTGATCGTCATGGAAGGCACCAGCGCCATCGGCACCGTGTACCAGTACACGTCCAACATGCAGGCCGTGCTGGCCGAAGCCGCCCGAGTCGGCGCCGCCGGCACCGATCAGCAGCGGGCGGTCACCCCGCCGCAGCTGGTCAACGCCGAGCCGCCACCGCTGCGACCCCAGCGGCTGCTCGACGTGCAGCTCTGACACGGTTCCGTGCAGTCAACGGGCGGTCGACCGAACGGTCGACCGCCCGTTGCGCGCCCGGCTGGTGCTGGCTGGTGCTCGCTCGCCGGCTGCGCCGGTCGAGCTGCGCTCAGCGGCTGGTGCTGGCTGGTGCTCGCTCGCCGGCTGCGCCGGTCGAGCTGCGCTCAGCGGCTGGTCCGGCGAAGCCGGCGGTGGGGCGGGGGGCCGAGGACGCGGTCGGTGTAGGGGTTGGCGAAGCGGCCGTCCGGGTCCATCCGGGACCGCACGGCGGCGAACTCGTCCCAGCGCGGGTAGGCGGGCGCGAGGTCGGCGGCGGTGCGGAAGTGCATCTTGCCCCAGTGCGGGCGGCCGCCGACGGCGGCCATGATCTCCTCCACCCCGCCGAAGTACTGCTCGTAGGGCTCACCCCGGTAGACGTGGACGGCCACGTACGCCGTGTCACGGCCCGACGCGGGGCTGAGCGGGATGTCGTCGCCCGCGACCCAGCGGCACTCCACCGGGAAACTGAGCGGCTGTCCCAGGCGGTCGATCAGGCGCCGCAGCTTCGCGAACGCCGCGGGGAACGCCTCGCGGGGGATGGCGTACTCCATCTCGAGGAAGCGGACCCGCCGATCGGTCGCGAACACCCGATCGGCGCGGTCGACGTACTCGCTCCGCCCGCCCGCCCCGACCGCGGCGCCGATGAGGCGGGTCGCCGACGGGACCCGGGTGGCGACCCGGCACAGCGCACCGAGGGCCAGGTTCTCGACCACGACGTCGTTCACGAACGCGCTCGCACGCGACCGGGGCGCCACCGGCTCGGTCGTGCGGCGGTTGGTCTTCGTCAGCGCCCACCGGCTGTGGGGGAACCAGAAGAACTCGAAGTGGTCGTTGCCGTCGATGTGGGCGTCGAGCTCGCCCACGACCTCGTCGACGTCGAGGGGCTCGGCGACGGCCGCCAGGTTGAACGCGGGCACCACCCGCAGCGTGACCGTCGAGAGGATGCCGAGCGCGCCGATGCCGACACGCGCCGCGTTCGCCACCTCGGGTTCTGTGGTCGCGTCGCAGTCGACGACCTCGCCCGAGCCGCCGACGATGCGGGCGCCGAGGACCTGGGTCGAGAGGTTGCCGAAGCGGGCGCCGGTGCCGTGGGTGCCCGTCGACACCGCACCGGCGATCGTCTGGACGTCGATGTCGCCCAGGTTCTCGAGGGCGACGCCGTGGGCGGCCAGCTCCTCGTTCAGGCGGCGCAGGGTGATGCCGGCCTCGACGGTCGCCCGTCCGGCCTCCGGGTCCACGGCGAGGACCCGCCCGAGGCGGGACAGGTCGACCAGGCGGCCGTCGGTGCACGCCGCCGCCGTGAAGCTGTGGCCCGCACCGAGCGCCTTGACCCGTTCGCCGCGCGCCGCGGCCTCCTCGACGATCCGCACGAGCGCCGCCTCCGAGGCCGGCCGCTCGATCGCCGCGGGCACGCACGTCTGGTTGCCGGCCCAGTTCCTCCAGCGCGGCGCCGACGGCGCGGCCAGGCCCGCCGGTGTCGCCGCGGGCTCGTCGGTCCCGATGGTGTCGCTCACCCGTGCCTCCCGATCGTCTCGAACCCGGCTCGTCCCGGCCGCCGACCGCCCGGGTAGGAGTATCGGGCCGATCGACGCCCGAACGTGAACCGAGCGGGGACCGGGCACGCACCGACCCGGGCATCGGACGCGACGAGGGCCCCGCGCCGTGGCGCGGGGCCCTCGTGTCGTCCGCCCGGGTCGACCCGGACGGTGCGTTGCTCGGCGGCCGGGGCCGCCCCGGTCAGTGCGCCGTCGTGCTCCAGGGCTCGGGGAGCTCGGTGTCGATGCCGTAGCGCTCGATGGCCTCGGCGACGACCTCGGGCTTGATCTCGTCGCGGGCGGCCAGCATCGAGAGGACCCCGACGACGATGTGCGCGGCGTCGATCTCGAAGTGACGGCGCAGCGCGGCGCGGGTGTCGGACCGGCCGTAGCCGTCGGTGCCGAGCGACAGGTAGTCCGCCGGCACGAACCGGGAGATCTGGTCGGGTACGGCCCGCATGTGGTCGGACACGGCCAGGACCGGACCGCTGGCGGTGAGCAGCCGCTCGGTGACGTAGGGGGTGCGGGGCGGCTCCGACGGATGGAGCCGGTTCCACCGCTCGCACGCCATGGCGTCCTCGCGCAGGCACTTGTAGGAGGTGGCCGACCACAGCTCGACGCCGACCCCGTAGTGCTCGGCGAGCTCGGCCGCCGCTTCCTTGGCCAGCAGCACGGCCGGGCCCGAGAACAGCAGCGTCGCCCGGTGCTGGGCCTCCTCCGGCCCCTCCTCGTGGCGGTACAGGCCCTTCAGCAGCCCTTCGATGTCGAGGTCGTCGGGCCGGCCCGGCTGCTCGTAGTTCTCGTTGTAGACGCTCAGGTAGTACGAGACGTCCTCGTTCCGCTCGTACATCGCGTAGATGCCCTCGCGGATGATCTCGGTCAGCTCGTAGGCGAACGCCGGGTCGTACACCCGGCACGCCGGGATGGTCGACATGAGCAGCGGGCTGTGGCCGTCCTGGTGCTGGAGGCCCTCGCCCATCAGCGTCGTGCGGCCCGACGTCGCCCCGATCATGAAGCCCCGGCCCCGCGAGTCGCCGAGCGCCCACATGAGGTCGCCGGTCCGCTGGTACCCGAACATCGAGTAGAAGATGTAGAACGGCACGACGGGCACGCCGCGGGTGGCGTAGGACGTCGCCGCCGCCGTGAAGCTGGCCATCGAGCCCGCCTCGGTGATGCCCTCCTCGAGGAGCTGGCCGTCCTTGGCCTCGGCGTAGCTCAGCAGCAGGTTGTGGTCGACCGGCTCGTACTTCTGGCCCTGCGACGCGTAGATCTTGATCTCGCGGAACAGCGCGTCCATGCCGAACGTGCGGGCCTCGTCGGGGATGATCGGCACGACCCGCTCACCGAACTGGCCCTGGCGCACGAGCGCCCGCAGGAGCCGGGTGAAGGCCATGGTCGTCGAGACCTCCTGGCCCCGCGACCCGCCCCGCAGCTCGTCGAACGCCGCCTCCTCGGGCATGGGCAGCGGTCGGCGGACGATCGGCACCCGGCTCGGCAGCGGGCCGTCGAGCGCCCGGCGCCGGTCCATGAGGTACTCGTGCTCGGTCGAGCCCTCCTCCGGCCGGAAGTACGGCGGGTCGTTGGGGTCGATGTCCTCGGGGATCTCGTCGTGGAGGTACAGGCGGTCCCGGATGGCGAGGAGCTGGTCGCGCGACAGCTTCTTGATCTGGTGCGTCGCGTTCCGGGCCTCGAGGTCGGGCCCGAGCGTCCAGCCCTTGATCGTCTGGGCGAGGATCACCGTGGGGCTGCCGCGGTTCTCGACCGCACGCTTGTAGGCGGCGTAGAGCTTGCGGTAGTCGTGGCCGCCGCGGGGCAGCGTCCGCAGCTCCTCGTCGCTCAGGTCGGCGACCAGCTCGCGCAGGCGCGGGTCCGGGCCGAAGAAGTGCTCACGGATGTACGCGCCGGACTCGACCGCGTAGCGCTGGAACTCGCCGTCGACGGTCGAGTTGAGCTTGTCGAGGAGCACGCCCTCGACGTCCTTGGCCAGCAGCTCGTCCCACTTGGAGCCCCACAGGACCTTGATGACGTTCCAGCCGGCACCCCGGAAGACGCCCTCGAGCTCTTGGACGATCTTGCCGTTGCCCCGCACCGGCCCGTCGAGGCGCTGCAGGTTGCAGTTCACGACGAAGATCAGGTTGTCGAGCCGCTCGCGGCTCGCCAGGTGGAGGGCGCCGAGCGTCTCCGGCTCGTCGGTCTCGCCGTCGCCGACGAAGCACCACACCTTCGACAGCGAGGTGTCGTCGATGCGGCGGTCGTGGAGGTAGCGGTAGAAGCGGGCCTGGTAGATGGCGTTGATCGGCCCGAGGCCCATGGAGACCGTGGGGTACTCCCAGAAGTCGGGCATGAGCCGGGGGTGGGGGTAGCTCGACAGCCCCGTCCGGCCGATCTCGCGGCGGAAGTGGTCGAGGTCCTCCTCGGTGAGGCGCCCCTCGAGGTAGGCCCGCCCGTAGATGCCGGGGCTGGCGTGGCCCTGCATGTAGATGGCGTCGCCGGGCTCGCCGTCCTCCTTGCCCCGCCAGAAGTGGTTGAAGCCCACGTCGTAGAGGGAGGCGGAGGAGGCGAAGCTGGAGAGGTGGCCGCCGATGCCGTCGGCGTGCTTGTTGGCGTTGTTCACCATCACGACCGCGTTCCACCGGATGAAGGCCCGGATGCGGCGCTCGATGTGCTCGTCGCCCGGGAACCACGGCTCGTCCTGGGGGGCGATCGTGTTGACGTAGTCGGTGCTGACGGCGGCGGGGAGGCCGACGTCGCGGGTGGCGGAGTGCTTGAGCAGCTTTCGGACCAGGAAGCGCGCCCGTGCCGGGCCGTGCATGTCGACAACGGCGTCGAAGGAGTCCAACCATTCCCGCGTCTCCTGCGGGTCGGCATCGGGGACGAGGTCGTTGGTCTCGTCGATGCTGCGCGTCACCTCATCAGCTCCTTCCGGTGGAGTCGGGGCGACTCCGGGCCCGTACCTCGATGCTAAAGCCCCCGGAGCCCGCACGTGACCGTGAACGGTCGACGTCGGTCGTTGCGTGACGCGATCCGCACGCTGGTGCGGTTTTCCTGCCACCGAGCGGGCGGCGCGCGGTGTCGTCGGCCTCGGTCCGGGGGTCGTTCCGACGTCGGGATCGCGGGGTGGCGCACCCGCTGAACCCGACCTGAATGACGCCGGTCACACATGGCTCCATCAGGGCGGCCGTGGCCCGACGAGGACCTGCATTCCGGGAGATGCGCACGCCGGTTCGGCGCAATTCCACGTGGTCGATGACACATTGTCGGCTCTTCGGATCTGAGCGGGGTGGGTGGCGTGCGGTGACGTCGACCGGGGGCGGTTGAGGGGTCCGCGAACGAGAACAGGGGCTCAACGAATCTGGAGGTGTCTTACGTCAACCGGAT
>JAXHUH010000319.1:0-20192 GCA_034211175.1 Actinomycetota bacterium | reverse complement strand
AGCCCGAGGCGGCGGCCGAGCCCGAGCCGGCTCCCGCACCCGAGCCCGAGCCCGCACCCGAGCCCCAGCCGGCGGCCGAGTCGCAGCCGGCGGAGTCGTCCGACAGCTCGGGCGACGGCCGTCTGCTCTCGCCGGTCGTCCGCCGCCTCGTGCGGGAGAACGGCCTCGACGTCGACAAGATCGAGGGCACCGGTGCCGGCGGGCGCATCACCCGCAGTGACGTGCAGCGCGCCATCGAGTCGGGCTCCGCCAAGGGCGGCGCCCCGGCCTCGCAGCCCGCGCCAGCGGCCCAGTCGTCGGCCCCGGCGGCACCCGCCCAGGCCCCGAGCCAGGCGCCGGCCCAGCCGGCGGCTGCGCCGGCCCGCCAGTCGGCCCCGGTGGTCACCGCGGGCAAGGGCGACACCACCGTGCCGCTCAACCGCATCCGCCGGATGACCGGCGACCACATGGTGATGTCGAAGGCGACGTCGCCCCACGTGCTCACCGCGGTCGAGGTCGACTTCGAGGCCGTCGAGCGGGTGCGCTCCAAGGTCAAGGGCGAGTGGAAGGCGGAGGAGGGCTTCAGCCTCACCTACCTGCCGTTCATCTCCCGGGCGCTGGTCGACGCCATCCGCGACTTCCCCCACCTGAACGCCAGCGTCGGCGACGGCGAGCTGATCGTCCACGGCCAGGTCAACCTGGGCATCGCGGTGGACATCGACTTCGAGGGCCTCATCGCCCCGGTGGTCAAGGGTGCCGACGGCAAGCGGCTCCGTGCCCTCGCCCGCGAGATCGTCGACCTCGCCGGTCGGGCCCGCACCAAGCAGCTCCAGGCCGACGAGGTCACCGGGGGCACGATCACCATCACCAACCCCGGTCAGTACGGGACGATGATGCAGTTCCCGATCATCAACCAGCCGCAGGTGGCGATCCTCAGCACCGACGGCATCCGCCGCAAGCCCGTCGTCGTGACCGACGAGTTCGGCAACGAGACGATCGGCATCCACTCGGTCGGCATCCTGGCGCTCGCGTGGGACCACCGGGCGTTCGACGGCGCCTACATCGCGGCGTTCATGGACCGGCTCCGCACCAACATCGAGACCCGTGACTGGGAGGCCGAGCTGAGCTGATGGCTGACGTCACCGCCCCCGAGGCCCCGGCACCGACGGCCGCACCTTCGGCGTCGGCCCGACAGCCGACGAGCGTCGGTCGGCCGCTGCGTGTCCGCTGGCTCGGCCGGGTCGGCTACGACGACGCGCTGGCCCTCCAGAAGGGCCTGTTCGCCGGCGACGCCGACCACCTCCTCCTGCTGGAGCACCCACCCACGTACACGCTCGGCGTCCGCGCCGATCTGGCGAACGTGCGGGTGCCCCCGGCGGAGGTGGGCGCCGAGCTGGTGCGGGCCGACCGGGGCGGCGACGTCACCTACCACGGCCCCGGCCAGGTCGTCGGCTACCCGATCCTGACCCGCCCCGGCAAGCGGGGCGGGGGGATGGCCGACACCGTCGCCTACGTCCGGTCCGTCGAGCAGCTCGTCATCGACACGCTCGTCGAGCTCGGGCTCACCGATGTCGGTCGCCTCGACGACTATCCGGGCGTGTGGGTCGGGCCCGACGGGCCCGCACCCCGCAAGATCGCGGCCATCGGCGTGAAGTTGAGCCGGGCCCGCACCATGCACGGGTTCGCGCTCAACGTCACCGACGAGCCGCTCGGGTACTTCGGCCACATCGTCCCCTGCGGGATCGGTGACAAGGCGGTGACGTCGCTGCGCGCCGAGGGCGTCGACGTCACGATGCGCGAGGTGGTCGACGTGATCGCCCGCCGCGCCGCGACCCACTGGGACCACGCCTCCTCTGAGCGGGCCGACGTCGTGTGGCGGCACCGCTCCAGCGATCTCACGCCGTTCAGCCGGGGTGAGGGCGCGGGCGAGGCCGTGAAGCCGACCCGGGGCCGCGAACGCCCGGCGGCCAAGGCTCCCGAGGAGCCCCAGCAGCCGGCGGCGCAGCAGCCGGCGGCCCAGCAGGGGACCTCGGTTCGCCTGCTCGGCCGGCTCGCCGAGGCCGGTGTCACCCAGGGTGTCGACATCGCCGAGCGCAAGCCCGACTGGATGCGGGCGAAGGCCCGGATCGGCCCCGACTACCTCCGCCTCAAGAAGGTGATGAAGGACCTCGACCTCGTCACCGTGTGCGAGGAGGCGGGCTGCCCGAACATCTTCGAGTGCTGGCACGACGGCACCGCCACGTTCATGATCGGCGGCGAGCGCTGCACCCGGGCGTGTGGCTTCTGCCTGGTCGACACCCGCAAGCCCGAGGCGCTCGACGCCGACGAGCCGGCGCGGGTGGCCGAGGCGGTCGAGCGCATGGGCCTGGAGTTCGCCGTGGTCACCGCGGTCGCCCGTGACGACGTCGCCGACGGCGGCGCCGCGCACTTCGCGGCCACGATCCGCGCCATCCGGTCCCGGAGGCCCGGTACCGGGGTCGAGGTGCTGATCTCCGACTGCAAGGGCGACGCCGAGGCGCTCGACACGATCTTCGAGGCCCGCCCCGACGTGCTGAACCACAACGTCGAGACCGTGCCCCGCCTCCAGCGGGCGGCGCGGCCCTCGGCGTCCTATGCCCGGAGCCTGGCCGTGCTGGCCCGGGCCAAGGCAGCCGGGCTGGTGACGAAGACGTCGATCATCGTCGGCATGGGCGAGAGCTTCGACGAGGTCGTCGCCACGATGGCCGACCTCGCCGGCATCGGCGTCGACATCGTGACCGTGGGCCAGTACCTGCGGCCGACAACCCACCACCTCCCGGTGGCCCGTTGGTGGACGCCGGAGGAGTTCGCCGAGCTGAAGCGCATCGGCGAGGCCGAGCTGGGCCTGGCCCACGTCGAGTCCGGCCCGCTGACCCGGTCGAGCTACCACGCCCGCCAGGCCTCCGAGGCCGCCAACGACCGCCCCGCCGCGAGCACCGCCACCACCGCCTGACCCACCCCCCCAGCCCGTTCTGGACCGCGCAGGGTGCCACGGGTGGCATCCCGGTGGGTCCAGTTCGTGAGGTTGTCGTTCTGGACCGCGCGGGGTGCCACGGGTGGCATCCCGGTGGGTCCAGTTCGGTGTCAGTGGGCGTCGGTAACGTCGATCGAGCCGTTCGGGTGACCGGCTCCAACCGTCACTCCTCACATCCTGTGCCGTGAGGGGTGCGTCGCCGTGTTGCCCGAATCCATTGCCGCCCGTTTTCGTCGTCAGTACGGCGTCGCTGCCGACTTCCAGCTCTCGGGCTCCTTGACGTCCTCCGACCGGCGTCGTCTCGCCCGTCGTGGCGAGATCGAGCGGATGTCCCCTCACGTGTGGCGCCACGTCGGCTCCCACGATTGTCGCGAGCAGGAGCTCCTGGCGGCAGTGCTCGACTGCGGCCCGACCGGGCTGCTCTGGGGCAAGAGCGCCGCGGCGTTCTGGGGCTTCGGTCGTCTCGGGAGTCTTCGGCCTCATGTCGCCGCGCGCCGGAAGCAGGTTCGCGGCCCCCGCCTCGGCGAGGTGCACGGGCTGCGCCACCTCGACGATCGCGCGGTCACCACCTACCGTGAGATTCCCATCAGTCGGCCCGAGGACACCGTCTTGTGGATGGCCGGCATGTGGACGCACCGCTACGGCCCGCTCGGGTTGGAGCTCGCCGTCGATCGCACCGCACGCACCGTCGACCTCGCCTGGCGCATGGGATTGATCGACGGCCGCCGGATCCACGAGTTGTGCGACCGCAGCGGCGGCCGGGGGCGATCCGGCATCGTGGTGCTCCGGCAGGTGCTCGAGGATCGTCCGCCGGAGTACCGGCCGTCGGGCTCCGCGCTGGAGGACAGGTTCGAGGCGATCCTTCCCGCGGATCTTCGTGGCCGACTGGAGCGTCAGGTCACGGTCGGTGGTGAGGACGGGCCCATCGGGACGGTCGACTACCGGCATCGGGATCGCCGACTGATCGTGGAGATCAACGGCGACGCGTTCCACACGACGCTGACCGACCGGGAGGCCGACGACGTCCGCTACGCCGCGCTCGTCGCGGCGGGCTTCGCCGTCATGGTCGTGTGGGAGCGCGATGTCTACTTCCGGCCGCAGCCGATCGTCGATGCGCTTCGCGCCTTCGAGGCCGCCCCGTTCGAGGCTCGTGTCCTGCGGCCGACGCCGCAGCCCTGGCAGACCTGGTGAACCCGCCGTTCTGGACCGCGCAGAGTGCCACGGGTGGCATCCCGGTGGGTCCAGTTCGGGTGGTGTTGGTTCTGGACCGCGCCGAGTGCCACGGGTGGCATCCCGGTGGGTCCAGTTCGGGTTGGGGAGAGGTGCACGGGGTGGGTGGGCGATGATGGGGTGATGGGTCGCACGTACGAGGCGTTGTCCGATGCGCTGGTCGAGTGGATCGGGCGCCAGAAGATGTTCTTCGTGGCCACCGCGCCCGAGCGGGGCGGTCACGTCAACCTCTCGCCCAAGGGCTACGACAGCTTCCGCATCCTCGACGAGCGGACCGTGGCGTACCTCGACCTCACCGGCAGCGGCGTCGAGACGATCGCCCACCTGCGCGAGAACGGCCGGATCAGCGTCATGTTCTGCGCGTTCGAGGGCCCGCCCCGCATCGTCCGCCTCCAGGGCCTCGGCGAGGTGGTGGCCCCTGGTGACGACGGGTTCGCCGAGCTCGCCTCCGGGTTCCCCGACCACCGCGGCGCGCGGGCCGTCGTGCGGATCGGGCTCGACCGCATCGCCGACTCGTGCGGCTACAGCGTCCCGCTCATGGACTACGTCGGTGAGCGGTCGCGCCTCGCCGAGTGGGCCGACAACCGCAGCGACGACGAGCTCGTCGCGTACCGGGCCGAGAAGAACGCGAAGAGCATCGACGGACTGCCCGCCCTCCCGGCCGACGATGCCGTGACCGCCTGATCTGACCTGATCCGGGCGGGCGGTGGACGACGCCCGATCGGGGCCGGGCCGCCGGGTAGCCTGACGCGATGTTCGCCGAGCGCATGGACCGGGTCCGTTCCGCCATGGTCGCCGAGGGGGTCGATGTCGTCCTCCTGTCGGTCGGCGCCGAGCTGCCGTGGCTCTGCGGCTACGAGGCGATGCCGCTCGAACGGCTCACGATGCTCGTCGTGCCCCGCGACGGCGACGCCACCCTGGTCATCCCCCGGCTCGAGGCCGCCCGGGTCGTCGAGCGGCCCGAGGTGTTCGGGCTCCTGCCGTGGGGCGAGACCGAAGATCCCGTCGCCGAGGTCGCCAAGCTGGCCAGCACCGCGTCGTCGGTCGCCGTCGGCGACAAGACGTGGGCCACGTTCGTGCTCGGCCTCCAGGAGCACCTGCCGTCGGCCACCTTCGCCCCCGCGAGCCGCCTGCTCGGCCCGCTGCGGGCCCGCAAGGACGACGCCGAGATCGCCGGTCTGCGCGCCGCCGGCGCCGCGGCCGACAAGGTCGCGGCCCAGCTCCAGGGCGGCGAGATCGCGCTCGTCGGGCGCACCGAGGCCGACGTGTCCGCCGACCTGTCCCGCCGGCTGATCGCCGAGGGCCACGACCACGTGAACTTCGCCATCGTCGGCTCCGCGGCCAACGGCGCCAGCCCCCACCACCACGCGAGCTCCCGGGTCATCGGGCCGGGCGAGCCGATCGTGTGCGACTTCGGCGGCTCGTTCAGCCTCGAGGAGGGCCTGCCCGGCTACTGCTCCGACATCACCCGCACGATCTGGACCGGTGGTGAGCCGAGCGCCGAGTTCGCCGAGGCCTACGCGGTGCTCCACGAGGCCCAGGCCGCGGCGGTCGCCGCCGTCGCCAAGGGCCTGCCGTGCCAGGACGTCGACCGGGCGGCCCGCCGCGTCATCGACGCCGCCGGCTACGGCGACCGGTTCATCCACCGCACCGGCCACGGCATCGGCATCGAGGAGCACGAGGACCCCTACATCGTCGAGGGCAACGACGAGCCCCTCGAGGTCGGCCACGCCTTCTCGATCGAGCCGGGGATCTACACCGACGGCCGCTGGGGCATGCGCCTCGAGGACATCGTGGTCTGCGGCCCCGACGGCGCCGACCCGATGAACAAGGCCGATCACGGCCTCGCCGTCGTCGACGCCTAGCCGCGACGACCGGGGAGGTTGTCCCCGGCGGGCCGGGCCCCGGCGAGGCACCGCGCCGGCCGACGCAGTCGGACGGACCGATCGGACCTCTCTCGCCGCAGCGGGCCGCGCCGCCCACCGTGGCCGAGCGGACCGACCGGGATGCACCGGGGCGACGTCGGGGCTAGACCGGGGCCATGCTGCCCACCCGCACGCTCGGCTCGTCCGGTCCCGAGGTCTCGGTCCTGTCGCTCGGTTCGTGGCGCACGTTCGAGCGCATCCCCCGTGAGCAGGGGATCGCGGTCATGCGCGCCGCCCGGGCCGGGGGTGTCACGTTCCTCGACGACGCCCGCTACGACGACGAGACCGGCGACGCCCCGATGCGGACCGGGTACTCCGAGGTCGTGTTCGGCGAGCTGCTCCGCGCCGCGGGCTGGGACCGCGACGAGGTCACGATCGCCAACAAGCTGTGGTGGGAGTGGTGGCCCGAGCAGTCGGCGGCCGAGGAGCTCGACGCGTCGCTCGGGCGCATGGGCCTCGACCACGTCGAGGTGATCTACGCGATGCCCGGCCCGGCGCGGGACTCGATGCACACCGTGGTCGAGCAGGTGGCCGGGTTGATCGAGTCGGGCCGGGTGCGGGCGTGGGGCACGGGCATGTGGTCGGCGGCGATGCACCACGAGGCGCTCGACGTGTGCGACGCGATCGGCGCGCCCCGGCCCGTCGCCGCGCAGATGGCGAACAGCCTCGTCGACCATCGCGGCCCCGAGGACCCGGAGATGCGCCGGGCGTTCGACCGGGGCCCGATCGGCCTCGTGGCCAGCTACGTGCTCGCCGGTGGCACGTTGACCGGCAAGTACCGCCGGGGTGGCTCGGGTCGCGCCACGTCCGACGAGTCCGAGCGCGCCGAGCGGGGCCGGGGGATGGGCGAGCGCGTGGCCGCGCTGGCGGCAGCGTGGGGTGTGCCCCCGACCCACGTCGCCTTCGCCTGGGCGCTCCAGCACCCGAACCTCGCGAGCCTGCTGTTCGGGGCGACGACGCCGGCACAGGTCGACGACAACCTCGCGGCGTGGGACACGTTCACGACGCTCGGTGACGACCGCCTCGCCGAGGTGCGTGGCCTGGTCGAGCCGTCGTCCTGAACCCGTACCGGGGCCGCCATCACGGGCCGCGGTCCGCGGCTCCGTGGAGGTGGGGGCGAGAACCTATCCTCGGGCCGTGCCCACTGAACCGCTCGACGTCCGACCCGCGCCGTGATCCGCCTCGACGCCGCCACCGTGCTCCTCCAGTGGGCCGCCGGTGGGTTGTTCTTCCTGTGGATCACCACCCGTAGGCGCGAGGTCGGTCTCGGCTACGGGTGGCTGCTGCGGGGGACGTTCGGGCTGCTCGCTGTGCTCGCCGTCGCCGTCGGGCAGGTCACCGAGCCCGACCTGGCCCGCGACGGGCTCACCGCGCTCATGGCGGCCGCCACGTTCGCCGTGCTCGGGGTGAGCATCGTGCGCCGGAAGGCCGGCGTCGCCGGCCAGCGTGAACGGGTCGAGAAGCGCTCCGCCCGGGTCGCGGCGATGACCGGCATCGACCGGGAGGCGCCGCAGACCTTCGACGCGGAGGCGCCCGAGTTCCCCCCGGTGCTCGACCTGATCGCCCCGGCGATCGGCGTGGTCGCCATCGTCGCCGCGGCGCTCGACTCCGGTGGCCCACTGGGCCTGGCGCTGGCCCGGTTCCTCGTCGGCGCCGCGTTCCTCGGGGCGATCAGCGACGCCATGCTCCTCGGCCACTGGTACCTGGTGCAGCCGGGGCTGTCCCGCGGCGCGCTGCTGGAGCTGGTGCGGTGGGTCGCCTACACGTGGCCCGCCGAGGTGGTGGTCATGTTGTTGCCGACCGGCATGATCTCGGTGATCACGGGCGACATCGACGACGGGTGGGACGGCCTGCTCGGCTGGATCTGGGTGGTGTGCGCGATCACGACCATCGGGCTCGTGTTCGTCACCCGCGCCGCGCTGCGCGAGCGCTACTACTCGGCGGTCATGGCCGCGACCGGGCTGCTGTACCTCGCCATCCTCACCGCCTTCGGCACCGACCTCGTGGCCCGCGCCGTGCTCACCCCCTGACGCCCCGGGCCCGACGCGGACGTCACAGCCGGTTGGTAGCGTTCCCTACGCGGGTAGAGGCGCACGGAGCGCACGATCGGCCCACCGGAGGAGCAGGACCACATGCCTCGCGCGATATGGAGTGGCTCGGTCAGCTTCGGGCTCGTCAGCATCCCGGTGAAGCTGCACAACGCCATCAGCCGCAAGTCGGTGTCGTTCAACCAGATCGACAGCCGCACCGGCTCCCGCATCCGCTACAAGCGGGTCTCGGCGGCCGACGGCGAGGAGGTCACGAGCGACCTCATCGTCAAGGGCTACGAGCTGGGCAAGGACAACTACGTCCTCGTCGACGAGGACGAGATGGCGGCGATCATGCCGACGGCCCAGCGCACGATCGAGATCGAGGAGTTCGTCGACCTCGCCGACATCGACCCGGTCGTCTACGACAGCGCCTACCACCTGGTGCCCGAGGAGGCGACGGTCAAGCCGTACGCCCTGCTCACCGAGGCGCTCGAGCGTGAGGGCAAGGTCGGCATCGCCCGGTTCGTGATGCGCTCGAAGCAGTACGTCGCCGCCATCCGGGCCCAGGACGGCGTGCTCGTCATGTCGACGCTCGTCTACGCGGACGAGGTCAACGACGCCACCCAGTACGAGGAGATCGAGCGGGCCCAGGACGTCGAGCTCAGCGACCGCGAGCTCGACATGGCCTCACAGCTCATCGCGTCGCTCTCCGCGGAGTGGGAGCCCGAGAAGTACCACGACACGTACCGCGAGCAGCTCCTCGAGCTGATCGAGCGGAAGGCGTCGGGCGAGACCGACATCGCGGTGCAGCCGCCGGAAGCGACCGAGAAGCGCGTCGTCGACCTGATGGCCGCGCTCGAGGCCAGCGTCGCCGAGGCCAAGAAGTCCCGCTCGGCCCCCGCCGAGGACGACACCGAGGACAGCGGCGCCGCCGAGGACGAGGTCGTGGAGCCCGCCGACGAGGCCGCCGACGGCGACGATGAGGCCGCCGAGCAGGTCGAGGACGAGGCGGCCGCATCGTCGGGCAACGGCTCGTCGACGCGGGGCGGCGGTTCCGCGAAGAGCTCGTCGAAGCGCTCCACCTCGAAGGGCGCGGCGTCGAAGAGCTCGGGAGGCCGGAAGAAGGCGGCCAGCGAGCGGCGCTCCGCGTGATGGCGCACCCTCCGGGCCGTGGTCGCACCTGAGCGCACCGAGGTCCGGGTCGGCGAGCGCACCCTGGGCCTCTCCAACCTCGACAAGGTCCTCTACCCGGAGGCCGGGTTCACCAAGGCCGACGTCATCCGCTACGCCGTCGAGTGCGCCCCGGTCATGCTCGCCCACGTCGGCGACCGGGCGCTCACGCTGCGCCGGTTCCCCGACGGCGTCGACGGCCAGAGCTTCTTCGAGAAGCGGTGCCCGTCGCACCGCCCCGGGTGGATCGGCACCGCGCTCGGCCCCGGCGACCGCTCGGGCGACATCGGCTACTGCCTGCTCTCGGAGGTCGCGGCGCTGGCGTGGGCCGCCAACATGGCCGCCATCGAGCTCCACGCCCCGATGGCCCGGGCCGCCGACATCGAGTCACCCACGATGGTGGTCTTCGATCTCGACCCCGGCGAGCCGGCGGCGATGACCGAGTGCGCCCAGGTCGGGTTGAAGCTCCGGGAGACGCTCGGCCTCTTGGGCCTGGAGCTGTTCCCGAAGACGTCGGGCTCGAAGGGCCTGCAGTGCTACGTCCCGCTCAACAGCCCGTGCACCCACGACCGGGCGAAGGCGTTCGCCCAGGCGATCGCCCAGATGCTCGAGAAGCAGGACCCGAAGCGGATCACCAGCGTGATGGCCAAGCGGGCCCGCACCGGCAAGGTGTTCATCGACTGGAGCCAGAACTCGCGCCACAAGACGACGATCGCCGCGTACTCGTTGCGGGCCCGGCCGCGGCCGACGGTGTCGACGCCGGTCACCTGGGACGAGGTCGCGGCCGCGGCGGACGGGTCGACGCTGTCGTTCGAGGCGCCCGACGTGCTCGCCCGCATCGACGAGCTCGGCGACCTGTTCGCGCCGACGACGACCCTGGTCCAGGAGCTGCCCGGCGGGTGAGGCGCGCGGCCCCGCCCGGTGGTCGGGGGCGGTCCGGGGAGCGGCAGGTGTCACAGACAGGTCGCGAACCGATTACGTGATCGTCCGCCAGTGTTGCAGTACGGTGTCGTCGGTCGGCCGTACGGCCGGACCTCATGATGCATCCGACTGACCCCACCGACGGCCCTGGCCTCTCGGGCGCCAACGGCGCAACCGAGCGTGAGGGCTCCCGCCGCCGTCCCGGTTCCGACCGGCCCGACCGCGATGCGCTCGAACGGCGCGTGGCCCGGTCGTTGATCGCGGTGGCCGTGGCCGCCTCCGCGACGGTGCTCGTGGTCGCGCTGGTGGTCCTGCGGCCGCCGATGGTCCAGACCGTCGTCACGGTCGTGCTCGGCGTCGCCGCGGTCGCCATCCTGCTCCTGACGCTGGTGCGCATGGTGTCGTCCCGGTTCCAGGAGCCGGAGACCGAGGTGACCGGCTCGATCGACGTCGTGCGCGAGGAGCTCGCCCTCGGTCGGGTGCTCTCCGGCGCCGCCGCTCGCGACCGGGCGGTGCTCGAGCGCCTGCTCATGTCACTCGAGGTCCTTCGTGGCCACCTCGGTGACGCCGAGGCGATCCGGGCGCTCGACCTCGCCCGCCGGCTCGGACGCCGTCTCGAGCGCAACGGCCGGACGCTCAACGTGCTCGCCGGCGACGATCTCGCGCGCGACGACGCCCAGCCGGCGGAGGTCGGTGCGGTGATCGCTGCTGCGCTCGTCAGCATCGACCGGCCCGACCTGGTCGACCGGTCGTCGGTCGACGAGTTCGCCATTCGGGCCACGGCGGTCGACGATCTCGCCCACCTGGTCGCCGAGCTGGTCGACAACGCGATCGCCGCGGCGGCCGACGAGACGAAGATCGTGGTGATGGGCCGACGCTCCGGCGACGGGTACCTGCTGTCGGTGATCGACGAGGGCGTCGAGCCCGACGCGGAGGAGCGCGAGGAGGCCAACGCCGAGCTGGCCGCGCCGACCCCGCTGAGCGTCGAGCGCCCCGGCGGGTTCGGCCTCGCGGTCGTCGCCCGGCTCGCGGCGCGCAACCGCATCGAGGTGCGGATGCTCGAGGGCGCCATCGAGGGCGCGATCTGCAAGGTGCGCCTCCCGGCCGCACTCGCCGCCGGCGTGGCCGAGGCCGAGGCCGACCAGGCCGCCGCCATCGAGCGGGCGCCGCTGCTGGGCACGGACGACGACTGGTTGACCGTCCCCGTCCGCACCGACGTCGCCGGTGCCCCGGCCGTCATCCGCCTGCCCTCCAGCTGACCCCGCTCCCTCCCGGCACGGCAGGAGGAGCCAGCGCGTGGTGACGCCCACCGACCGGTGCCTCCGCGCGTGATGTTGACGGCAATATGTGGCATGTCATACAACTGCGGCGATGGTGGCTGAACTGGTCGATCTCGACGACGGGGTGCTCGCCTGGGTCCACGACGTGCGCGACCCGTTCGGGGCGAACGTCGGGGTCGTCGTCGACGACGACGGCATCACGCTCGTCGACAGCGGCGGACGCGTCGGGACCTACGAGCCCCTGGCCCGCGAGCTCGCGCGGTTCGCGCTCCCGGTCACGACCATCGTCCTCACCCACGAGCACCCCGACCACGTCGCAGGCGCCGGCGCCCGCGCCTTCGGGGACCCGGAGATCGTCGCCAGCACGTCGACGAGGGACGCGCTCGCCGCGGCGCCGATCGGTGCGGCGCTCGGCGCGCTCCACCCCGCCGTGGCCGACGAGCTCGCCGGACTCGCCCATCCGACGGTGACGACGGTGGTGGACCGGCGGCTCCGCCTCGGTCGGCTCACGCTCGACGTCCACGGCGGTCACACGGGCGGTGACCTCGTCGTCGACGTCGACGGCGCGGATGTCGTCTTCGCCGGTGACCTGTGCTTCTTCGACACGGTGCCGCTCGCACTCGGTGCGGACCTCCGCCGGTGGGTGGCCTCGCTCGGTGCGCTGGCCGGGGCGGGGAGGATCGTGCCCGGTCACGGGCCCGTCGGCGGCGACCGCGAGCGCCGGGCGGTCGAGGACTACCTCGCCGCGGTGCTCGACGCCGCCGATCGCGGCGACGAGCACGTCGCCGACGGACCCTGGTCGAGCTGGTGGGACGTCTGGGGCCACCGGGTCCCCCACGCGACGCATCGGATCAACGTCGAGCAGGCCCGGGACCCGGCCGGTTTCCCGCCGACGCTGGTGGAGCTGCTGCAGGACAGCGCCGCCTCGTGACCGCGCCGGACCCGTCCGGCGAGCGCCACGACGTCGCCCGGTTCCGCCACGTGGTGCTCGCCGCCCAGCGACTGGGCAACCGGGTGCTGGCCGAGGAGCTCCGACCGCTCGGGCTGACCCCGGCGTGGGCCGAGGCGCTCACCGTCCTCGCCGCGTTCGAGCCGCTCACCATCCGCGAGCTCGGCCGGCTCCTCGTCTGCGAGGCCGACCACCCCTCCCGCCTCGCGGCCCGCCTGGAGCGCGACGGTCTCGTCGCCCGGCGACGTTCGACCGCCGACCGGCGCGCCGTCGAACTGGCCCTCACCACCAGCGGCCGCGACCTCGCCCGCCGGGTCACGGCGATCGAGGACGGGCTCGACCGCGCCATCCGGCGCCGCGTCGCCGACGCGGACATCGAGGCGGTCACCGCCACGCTGCTGCACCTGCTCGACGACCGGGCCCGCGATGCCATCGACCACCGCTATCCGTCGCCGTCGTCGTGAGTGCGACGGCAACCGCGGTCAGGCGGCGATCGTCGGCACCGTGCCGTCGGCCGCGGCGCGGGCGAGGTCTTCGCCGAGTGCCGGGGCGAACTTGAACAGGTTGTCGCCCCACACCGCCAGGACCGGACCGGTGCGGGCCGCGCCGACGCCGTCACCGAGGCCGGGAGGCAACGAGCAGTACACCTCCTCGGTGACCGTGTCGGCGTCGGCGCCGACCACGACCTCCCGCACGTAGGCGGCCACTGCGGCGAGCGAGCGGGCCCGGACCTCGTCGCGCCCCAGCTCCCAGGCGCAGTCGGCCGCCGGCATCGACGCCCCGACGGCCCACGAGTCGGGCCCGGACGCGTGTTGGTAGGTGTGGAGCCCGGTCGTCGAGGCGGCGCCGTCGTCGATCCAGCACGGGCGCGACCCGGCGTCGGGGAGCGGGAACGTGAACCGGACGTGGTGGGCCCGGCCGTCCGGCACGCCGATGCCGAGCGGCGCCACCAGCGATGCGGTCGCCTCGCCGGCCGCGACGACGACCGAGTCGCACGCCCACGAGCCGGTCGGTGTCCGGATCGTCGCCCCGTCACCGCCTGTGCCCACCGGGATCGCCTCCACCCGCTCGTGGTGCAGCAACGGCTCCACCGCGCCGGCGAGGAACCGGCCGGTCGAGGCCGCGGCGATCACGCCACCGGCCGGGTCGACGAGGACCGGCCCGGTGGTACCGGGCGCCGCCGGCAGCGCGCCGGCGTCGGCGACGTCGTCGACCAGCGTCGCGGCTGCGCCGGCCTCACGCATCGACGCGAACCGCTCGGGCGCCGCCGGCCCGCTGACGACGGTCGTCTCGGTGCCGACCAGCCGCGTGCCGGCCTCCCGCTCCCAGGCCCTCCAGCCCTCCAGCGCCCGGGCCGCGTAGGCGACCAGGCGGGGTTCGGCGTGGGCGAGGCGGAAGATGCGGGTCCCGCCGACCGAGCGGGCGGCCATCGGCTCGCCGGCCTCGAAGCACCGCACCTCGACGCCGAGGCGATCGAGGGCGAACGTCGTGGCCAACCCGACCACCCCGGCTCCGACGACTCCGATCCGCATCGCGACACCGTAGGTCGGACGTCGATGCCGGCCGGGACCGATCTCCGGGTGTGGCCGAAGGGCAACCGGCCCGTGACGCGCACCGGCCGGCGGCATCCGCCGCCGGCCGTGCGATCGATCCCTTCGGGCCCGGGATCAGCCCAGGTCGATCTCGGGGTAGAGCGGGAAGCGGTCGAGGAGGTCGCGGGCGCGGGCCCGGCCCTCGTCGGCCTTGCCGTCGGCGATCGTGTACTTCGCCTTCGACGGCCCGGAGCTGGCCTGGGTCGGCGTCGTCGCGGTGAGCACCGAGCACATGATGTCGGCGACCTCGTCCATCTCGTCGGTCCCCATGCCGAGCGTGGTCAGCGCCGGGGTTCCGAGGCGGATGCCCGAGGTGTACCAGGCGCCGTTGGCGTCGTGGGGGATCGAGTTGCGGTTGGTGACCACACCGCCGTCGAGCAGCGCCGACTCGGCCTGGCGACCGGTGACCCCGAAGCTGGTCGTCACGTCGACGAGCACGAGGTGGTTGTCGGTGCCGCCGGTGACGAGGCGGGCGCCCCGCTTGGCCAGTCCCTCGGCCAGCGCCTGCGCGTTGTCGACGATGCGCTGCGCGTAGTCGGCGAAATCGGGCTTCGACGCCTCGGCGAGCGCGACGGCCTTGGCCGCCATCACGTGGGAGAGCGGCCCGCCGAGCACCATCGGGCAGCCCTTGTCGACGAACTCGGCCAGCTCGGGCTGGCACATCACGATGCCGCCGCGGGGGCCCCGCAGCGACTTGTGGGTCGTCGTCGTGACGATGTGGGCGTGGGCGACCGGGTCGAAGTCGCCGGTCAGGACCTTGCCGGCGACGAGGCCGGCGAAGTGGGCCATGTCGACCATGAGGGTGGCGCCGACCTCGTCGGCGATCGAGCGCATGGCCGCGAAGTCGACCCGGCGGGGGTAGGCCGAGTAGCCGGCGACGATCACCAGAGGCCGGAACTCCTGGGCCAGCTTGCGAACCTCGTCGTAGTCCAGCAGCTCGGTGTCGGGGTTCGTCCCGTAGGAGCGCTGGTTGAAGAGCTTGCCGGAGATGTTGGGGCGGAAGCCGTGGGTGAGGTGGCCGCCCGCGTCGAGCGACATGCCGATCATGCGCTGGCCGCCGAGCTCGAGGCGCAGCTTCTCCCAGTCCTGCTCGGACAGGTCGTTCACGTGGCGGGAGCCGAGCCGCTCGAGCGCCGGGGACTCGACCTCCTTGGCCAGGATCGACCAGAAGGCGACGAGGTTGGCGTCGATGCCCGAGTGGGGCTGCACGTAGGCGTGGGGTGCGCCGAAGACCTGGCACGCCAGCTCGGCGGCGCGGGCCTCGACGACGTCGACGTACTCGCAGCCGGCGTAGAAGCGGTGGCCGACGGTGCCCTCGGCGTACTTGTCCGAGAACCAGTTGCCCATCGTCATGAGCGTGGCCGGCGAGGCGTAGTTCTCGCTGGCGATGAGCTTGAGCTGGCTGCGCTGGTTGTCCAGCTCACCGGCGATGGCGTCGGCGATGGTCTTGTCGACCTCGCCGATGACGCTCAGCGCGGTGCGGTACACCTGGGACTGGGGGGTGATCTCTGCCATGGGCCGGCCTCCTCGAGAAGGGGTGGTCTGCAGTCGGCCCAGGCGCACGGCTCTTTGGCTCGGCGATGGGCCTCCACCGACGAGGGCCGCTCCCCGGTGGTACTCCACCTCGCAGCGCCAGTCACGGCCCTGTGGCCAACCTATCGGGTGGAAGCCCGTGGTCGCGCGAGCCGACCGTCGTCGGACGGCGCGCCGGCGGTTACTCGGCCTCGGTCGTCGCCGGGGCCGACCCGCTGCCCGAGCCCGAGCCGCTCCCCGAGCCGGACCCGGAGTCGCTCTCCGACCCGGAGCCGCCGTCCAGCTCCCGCACGTCGGCGCCGTCGTCGTCGCCGCACGCGGTGACCCCCAGCGTGAGCGCGAGCGCCATGGCCGGCGCGAGCACGTACCGCTTCATCGATGCCTCCCCCTCGTGGACCGCGCGTGACGTTAGGTCGGCCTACATCCTCGTGTCCACGCTCCCTGCGCTCCGGCGGGCACGACGACACGCCGGTCGGGCGCCCGCCGACCGGGCCGGAGGATCCCGCTTGCGGGCGGACGCGCCGGCCTGGTCGACTGCGGGCGTGGGGGAGGACAGGGCGTCACACGCGCACGTCCCGGCCGGTCGATGAGGGTCGGGGTGCTGCAGTTCTTCTCGTGGCCGCGACGGCGGGCGGAGCCGTCGGAGGTCTACGAGGCGGCGCTGGCACGCATCGAGGTGATGGACCGCGCCGGCTACGACGCGGTCTGGCTCGCCGAGCACCACTTCAGCGACTTCTCGATCTGCCCGTCGGTCCACCTGATGGGCATGGCGGTCGCCGCCCGCACCGAGCGGCTGCGCATCGGCATGGGGGTGTCGCTCGCCGCGGCCTACCACCCGTTGCGGCTGGCCGAGGAGGTCGCCCTGCTCGACGTGCTGAGCGGTGGTCGGGTCAACTGGGGTGCGGGGCGGGGCTTCCAGCCCGGCGAGCTGGCCGCGCTCGGCGTGCCGATGGACGAGAGCCACGAGCGCTTCCGCGAGAACGTCGAGGTCGTCCTCGCCGCCTGGACCCACGAGCGGCTCCACTACGAGGGCCGCTGGAGTCGCTTCGACGACCTCGAGGTCCTCCCCAAGCCGCTCCAGCAACCCCATCCGCCGACGTGGATGGCGGCCACGTCCACCGGTGCGATCACCTGGACGGCGAGCCGGGGCCTCGACCTGCTCCTCGACCCCCACTCGAGCCACGGCCAGATCGCCGCGAAGTGGGACCTCTACCACCGGCTGCTCGGCGAGCACGGCCACTCGAGAGCTGATCGGACCGTCCCCATGGCCCGGCTCGTCGCCGTGGCCCGCACCGACGCCGAGGCCGAGGAGCTGGCCCGCGCCGGCGCGGCGTGGACGCTCGGCAGCTACGCCGGTCGCCCGGCGGGCGCGCCACCCCCGGAGGACCCGTTCATGCCGGCCCCGATGGCGTCGAGCGACCCCGTCGCCCGCTACGTCGACGACGTGATCGTCTGGGGCACCCCCGACCGGGTGGTCGACGAGCTCCGGCGCCTGGAGGAGGAGATGCACCTCGGGTACCTGCTCGCCGCGCCGCTCGGCCGCCAGAGCTTCGACCTGCTCACCGACGAGGTGCTCCCGGCGATCGCCTGACCCCCGCAGTGCCGGTCCGGGAGCGCCGTCGTGCCGCCAGCTCCGGCCCCGGGGCGGTAGAGGGCGTCGAGTACCGTGGCCACCGTCGCCGTCCGTCTCACCCCCGGGATGACCATGTCCGACACCGAGCCCCGCACCCCGGCCGACCGTTCCTCCGTCGAGGCCGAGCTCGCCCGCGAGCGGACGCTCGGCGGGATGGGCACCGAGATCGACCGGGACATCCCGCTGATCGACCTCACCGATGCCGACCGCCGTCAGGCCGAGATCGACGACCAGCTGTGGGACGCCGCGGTCGAGGTCGGCTTCTTCCAGCTCGACAACCACGGCATCGACCAGGCCGAGATCGACGAGGCGTTCACCCGCGCCGCCCAGTTCTTCGCACTGCCCAACGACACGAAGGCCCGTTGGACGTTGCCCCCGGGCACCAACTCCGGCTGGGAGTACAAGAGCCAGGTCCGCCCGTCGACCGGTACCAAGGACCAGAAGGAGTCGTACCAGATCACGGTGTCGCGCATGGACACCTACGATCTCTGGCCCACCGACGACGACCTCGCCGGGTTCCGGGCGGCCATGGAGCGCTTCGAGGGGCTCAACCGGGAGCTGGCGATGCGGGTCCTGGCGTCGTTCGCCCGCAAGCTCGGCTTCGCCGACGACTTCTTCAGCCACCGCCACGACCCGGCGTCACCCCACTACCAGAGCACGCTGCGGCTGCTGCACTACCTCCCGGTCGACCCGGTGGTCCCCGGTGCCGCCGACCAGTGGCGAGCGGGCGCCCACACCGACTTCGACTGCCTCACGCTGCTCCACCAGGTGCCTGGCCAGCGCGGCCTGCAGGTCGCCCCGGCCCGTGACGCCGACCGGCGGGCCGACGGCACCACCGAGCTGCAGTGGACGCCGGTCGAGCCGGCGCCCGGCGTCGTCACCTGCAACATCGGCGACATGCTGGTCCGGTGGAGCGACGACGCGCTCCAGTCGACCCTCCACCGGGTGCGGATGCCCCGCCCGGACGAGTACCTCGGGCCCCGCTACTCGATCGCCTACTTCGCCCAGGCCGACACCGACGCGCTCATCGAGGGCCCCGGCGGGCGCTACGCCCCGATCACGGCCGACGACTTCCTCCGCCAGCGCATCGAGGCCAACTACGCGGCGTCGCCGCCGGGCTGAGCGGCCGCAACCGACGGACGGACGGCCACGTCCTCGAGATCCGCGCCGAGATCTGACGGGCGGCCGGCAGGGGCGTCGTCACGCCGGTCCGGCGGGACCGACGAGTGAGTGGACGCCGACCGGTCAGCCCGATCGCACGGTGCCGGCGTCGCGGCCGGGGGTGGGGGCCGTGGCGTCCGTGGAGCGAAGGCCGTCGAGCAGACGGGGGAGGGCCTCGGCGAGCGTCGCGTCGATCTTGACGGTGGCGTCGTCGTCGCCCCGGGTCGTGCCGCGGTTGACGATGGCGACCGGGATGTCGTGCTTGCGGGCGTGGATCACGAACCGATAGCCCGACATCACCGTCAGCGACGAGCCGAGCACGAGCAGGCAGCGGGCGCCGTCGAGGTGCGCGAAGCACCGGGCCACCCGGTCCCGGGGCACGTTCTCGCCGAAGAACACGACGTCGGGCTT
Organism: Actinomycetota bacterium; assembly: GCA_034211175.1. Lineage (GTDB taxonomy): Bacteria > Actinomycetota > Acidimicrobiia > Acidimicrobiales > CAIXPF01 > JAXHUH01. The sequence continues at coordinate 1,386 of JAXHUH010000319.1, read as the reverse complement.
GAGCACCCCGTCCCGGCAGCGACGGCAGTCGACGACCGTGAACCGCTCGACCACCTCCGCAGCCAGCTCCGCGTCGCCGTCGGGGGCCACGGTCGTGGTCTCGACGTCGACGTCGGGGTTCGCCTCCCGCAGGCGCAGCGACAGGTCGTCACGCGAGGACCGGGTGCCACACCCGAGGCACACGACGGTGGCCAGGCGCCCGTGGAGATCGATGACGTCGCGGCTACCGGCCTTCTGGTGGAGCCCGTCGACGTTCTGGGTGATCGTGGCCCGCAACCAACCCCCGCGCTCGAGCGTCGCCACCGCCCGGTGGGCCGGGTTCGGGTCGGCGTCGGCCACGTGCCGCCAACCCAGGTGGCTCCGGGCCCAGTACCGCTGGCGGGCCACCGGGTCGGAGACGAACTCCCGGTAGGTCATCGGCAGGCGTTGGCGCAGCGTGCCGGAGGGGCCGCGATAGTCGGGGATGCCCGAGTCGGTCGACATGCCGGCGCCGGTCAGCACCACCACGTCACCCGCCGCCACGAGGTCGGTCAGCGCCCCGATCTGCTCGTCCACGGCCCCGAGCCTAGAGGTGCCGCCACGGCCACGACCGCTCGTGCGGGCGCCCGCCGGATCAGCGCTCCGGGGCCAGGCCCCGCAGCATCGACGCCACCGCCAGCTCGTAGTGGTCCTCGCACTGGTCGCCGCCGAGGCCCTCGAGCTCGAGGCTCACGAGGCCGTGGCACAGCCCGAACACCAGGCGGGCGAGGCTCTCGGGCGACTGGCGCCGCAGGGCGCCGCGCTCGCTGGCCCGCTCGCACACCGCGGCGATCTCGCTGATCACCAGCCCGGCCCGGCGGCGGCTCTCCTCGCCGGGCTCGAAGTCGGGGACGGCGCGGCCGAACATGACGAGGTAGTGGGCCCGGTTGCCGAGCACGGTGGCCCGGTAGACGTGGCACAGGGCGGCGAGGTCGAACAGCGGGTCGTCGGTGGCCTCGACCGACTCGAACTCGCGCAGGACGCGGTCGAAGCCCTCGCGGTACAGCGCGTCGATCACGCCGAGCTTGGAGCCGAATCGCCGGTAGATCGGCATGGTCGAGCAGCCGGCGCGCTCGGCGATGCTGCGGATCGTCAGGCCGTGGGGCCCGCCCTCGGTCAGAACCTCCCGGGCGGCGCCGAGGAGGTCGGGTTCCTCGCGACGCCGTCGTGTGGGACCCACCGCCATGGCCGGCGAAACTAGCACCGTTCCACCGGCCCCCCGGCTGGTGACCCGGTGTCACGGGGCGTGGCCGACCCGCGCTCCGGTCGCCGCGTCAGCGGTCGTGCCGGGGAACGCGCCGCGGGCCCGGCCCCACAGGGGCCGGGCGCCGCGCCCAGCGGGTCCGGTAGCCCCCCCCCCCCGGGGCG
>JAXHUH010000318.1:0-34912 GCA_034211175.1 Actinomycetota bacterium | reverse complement strand
CCCGACCCTGCAGGGTGGGCCCCACCACGCTCGCCGGCCCGGCACGTCGGGCCCGCCGCTACTTCAGGCCGGAGCGCACGAACGCGTCGATGACGTGGCGCTGGAGCACGACGTAGAGCAGGAGGATCGGCAGCGACGCGATGCCGGCGGCCGCCATGAGCGGGCCCCACTGGTCGCCGCTCTCCTGGGACAGGTACATCTGCAGGCCGATCTGGACGACCGACCGGTCGATGTCACGGATGGCCAGCAGCGGCCAGAAGTACTCGTTCCACGCCGACACGAACAGCAGGATCGCCAGCGCGGCGAGCGGCGCCCGGATGTTGGGCACGACCACCCGCCACAGGATCCCCCAGCTCGACGCCCCGTCCATGCGGGCGGCGTCGACGAGCTCGGACGGGAACGCCTTGAGGTGCTGGCGCAGCAGCACGATGGCGAACGCCGCGGAGAGCTGCGGCATGACGATGGCCCACACCGTGTTCAGCCAGCCGAGCCGGGCGAGCAGCACGTAGTTGGGGATCATCGTCACCTGGAACGGGATCAGCCAGGTGGCGACGAACAGGAGGAACAGCACCCGCTCGCCGGGGAATCGCCAGCGGGCGAACGCGTAGGCGGCGAAGAGCGCGACGAACAGCTGGCCGACGGTCACGATCGCCGCCATCTGCACCGTGTTCCACAACATCCGCCCGATCGGGATGGTGTCCCACACCGCGCGGTAGTTCTCCAGGGTCGGGTTCTGCGGCCACCACGACTGGTCGAACACCTCGTTCGCCGGCTTCAGCGAGGTCGAGAACATCCAGTAGACGGGGAACACGGCGACCAGTGAGAGCAGCCCGAGGACCACGTGGCTGCCGATGCGGCCGAACCGGGCGCGCGTCGACGGCGGCGGGGGCGTGACCTCGGTCGGCTCGGGCCCCGCATCGGCGTCGACGTCGGTGCCGGGAGCGTCGCCGTCGGGCCGCACCTCGGTGAACGTGGCGAGCGCGTTCACGAGTCGTAGAAGCTGAAGCGGTCGATCACCCGGACGCAGACGAGCGCGAACGCCCCGAACGCGACGAAGAAGATGACCGCGGCAGCGGACGAGAAGCCGACGTTGAAATTGCGGAAGCCGAACTTCCACAGCAGGTGGTAGACGTTCGTGGTGCTGTCGAGCGGACCGCCGTCGGTGAGCACGTTGACGAGCGGGAACGTCCACTGCGCCGACAGGAGCAACGTCAGCAGGACCATGAACATCGTCGTCGGCGACAGCAGCGGCAGGGTCACGTGGCGGATGGTCTGCCACCGGGTCGCGCCGTCCATGCGGGCCGCGTCGTGCACGTCACGGTCGAGGCCGGCGATCCCGGCGGCGAAGATCAGCACGCTGAACCCGACGAGCTTCCAGCCGGTGATGCCGACGATGGTCCACAACGCCAGGGTCTCGTCGCGGAACCAGTTCGGGCTGGTCATCCCGAACGTCGCGAGCACGTCGCTCACGACGCCGTTGGTCGGGTGCAGCATCCAGCGCCAGACCACGGCGACGACGACCGGCGCCATCAGCACCGGCACGAAGATCGCCACCCGGTAGACGTTGCGCGACCGGCCGGTCAGCTCGGCCAGCATCAGCGCGATGGCCAGCGGCAGGATCACCGAGAACGGCAGCAGCCCGACCGTGTACTTCACCGTGTTCCAGACCGCGGTGCGCATCTCCTCCAGCGCGAGCACGTCCCGGTAGTTGTCGAGCCCGACGTCTCGCTGGGGCGTCGTCGGCAGGAGGTTCCACTGCACCGTGCTGAGCCGCAGCGTGCGCAGGATCGGCCAGTAGATCCACACGGCGACGCCGACCATGGCCGGCACGAGGTAGAGGTACGGCTGGGTGTGGGCGAGCACCCGCCGGAGGGCGGGCGGTCGGACCGCCCGCACCTCCTCGGTGATCACCGGGACACCCGCGTCAGCGGGTACCAGCAACGACCGCCTCCCGCTCGTAGAGGACCGAACCGGTCGGCTCGACCCGCACGGCGTTGACGATCGCCCGGCCGTCGCGGACGGTGCACACCGAGTACCCGCAGGCGTCGTAGGCGCGGGCCGCACCACCGCCGCGGGTCGGGTCGAGCTGGTACGCAGTCGCCGGCGCGACCGCGTGCATCGTGTTGCCGAAGTGGGACACGGCGGACACGTGGGCGTGGCCGCACAGCACCGCGGCGACGTCGTGGCGCTCGAGCACCTCGCCGAGGGCGGCCCGGTCCTCGAGCAGGTAGTCGGCCGGGCGGGGCACACCCCGGGGGACCGACGGGTGGTGGAGGGCCACGATCGTGGCCCGATCGCCGGCAGAGGCGAGCTGGTCGTCCAGCCACGCCAGCTGGGCGGCGCCGAGCTCACCGGTCACCTGCCCGGCGAGGTACGAGTCGCACATCACGATCCGGACCCGGTCGAGGTCGCAGACGTAGTGGTACGGGTCGTCGTCCCGGCCGTCGGCCTCACCGAGGTACGCCTGGCGGAACGTGCCGCGGTGGTCGTGGTTGCCGACGACCGGGAGGACGGGAGCGCCGAGCGGCTCGAGCTCGTCGCGCACGAGCTCGCGCAGCAGCTCGTAGCTGGCGGCGTCGCCCCGGTCCGACAGGTCACCGGTGAGGAGCACGGCGTCGGGCTCGAGGCCGCTCTCGCGCACCGCGTGGGCGACGACGCGCAGGTTGGCGGCGGTGTCGGTGCCGTAGGGGTGGGTCCCCGGCGCACCGATGTGGAGATCGGTCAGCTGGACCAGCACGGTGGCGTCGGCGCGGGTCGGGACGGCGGCGCCGTCGGTGTGGCTGGCGGTCGGGCCTTCGGCGTGACCGTTGGTCGGGTGGGTCGGGGCGCTCATCCGGCCAGCTCGTTGGCGTCGGCCTCGGAGGCGGTGAACGTCTCGGTGGCATCGGCGCCGTTGAACAGCACCAGCTCCAGCGACTCGAGGAACTCGTCGCGGATCTGCAGGGCGTTCTGGCCGGGGAACGAGAGGCTGGGCTCGAGCGTGTCGAGCTGGTCCAGGTTCGGCAGGATCAGCTCGCGGTGCTCCCAGTCGCCCAGGTACTCGGGGTCGTCGATCATGTCGGGCCGCAGCGGCAGGTAGCCCATCTGCGTGGTGATGATCTGCATCGAGTCCTCGCTGGTCAGGTACTTGACCAGCTCCCAGGCGGCCCGCTGCTGGACGGGGTCGGTGGCGAGGATGCCGAGGCCCGAGCCGGAGTTGACCGGCACCGGGTCCTTGTCCCCGAACGCCGGCATGCCGGTGGTGCGCAGCTCCCAGCTCCCGGCGGACGACTCGAGGATGCGTCCCTGCACGGCGCTGGTCTGCAGGTACAGGCCGAGGCGGCCGGCGGAGAACGCGTCGAGGGCGTCGGCACCGGTCATGTCGACGTGGGCGCCGCTCTCGACCATGTCCTGCCAGAACTCGTAGACCTCGATCGCCTCGGGGCTGGCCCAGGTGATCTCGGTGCGGTCGGGGCTCATGACCCGGGCGCCGTTGGAGAGCAGGATCCCCTGGGTGCACCAGTCGAGCTCGATGCAGGCGATGTAGAGGCCGCCGTCGGCGTCGGTGCCGTCGGCCACGGCCTGCGCGGCCTCGGCGACCTCGTCCCAGGTGGCGGGCGGGTCCTCGGGGTCGAGGCCTGCCTCGACGAACAGGTCGGCGTTGTAGAACAGCGTCGGGGTCGAGAACACGTAGGGCAGGCCGTGGATCTGCCCGTCGCGCTCGGTCAGCATCCGGGCCCGGGGGTGGAACGGGTGGCCCGACTCGAGCTGCTCGTCGACCTCGTCGCCGAACGCCTCCTCGAGCTCGACGAGCGGCAGGTTCTCGATGTTCTGGTCCCACTCGCGCAGCAGCACCTGGGCGACGTCCGGCGGGTCACCGGCCACGACCTGGGCCTGCAGCGACGGGAACATCTCCTCCGAGCCGGTCCCGACGGTCTCGACGGTGATGAGCGGGTTCTCCTCCTGGAAGTCCTCGAGCATCTCCATCGTGGCGTCGAAGTTCACGCCGGCCGAGGCGAGGTTGTAGCTCTCGAAGCGGATCGTCACCGGCTCGGTGATCTCGTCGGCCGCGGAGCCGACCGTGCCCTCACCACCGGCATCACCGTCGCCGGTATCGCCGTCGGCGCCGGTGTCGGAGGTCGAGGTGTCCTCGGACGCAGCGGTGGTCTCGTCGGATGCGGTGGCCGTGTCGTCGTCACCGTCGCCGCCGCACGCCGCGGCGACGAGCGAGAGCACGAGGACGGCGAGGACGAGCGCGCGGGCGCGCCGGAGCAGAGGGGGCATGTGCAGTCTCCTTGGTGGGCGACCGGCCGATCGGCCGATCAGCGAATCGGGTTCGGTTCGGGCTCGGTCAGTGGCCGACGGCGGTCGGGGCGGCGGTTCGGTCGGTCGGAGCGGTCCGGTCGGTCGCTGCGGCTCGGTGATCGGCGCCCGGCTCGGGCGAGCGCTCCCACACGAGACGCCGGCCGCTGTCGGCGTCGAAGAGGCAGACGCGGGCCGGGTCGCAGGTGAGGGTCACCGACGATCCGGGTGTGAGGCCGAGGGGCCGCTCGCCCCGGACCGCCAGCTCGCGCCCGCCGACCCGGCACCGGGCGACCTCCTCGCTGCCGTGGTTCTCGGTGGCGAGCACGTCGCCGCGCAGGCGGGGCACGTCGGCCGGCTCGATGCCGTGGTCGTCGGCGAGCGGGTGGAGGTGCTCGGGCCGAACGCCCAGCACGACGTCGCGGGGCTCGATGGCACCGGGCCACAGCGGCGCCCGCACCCCCGGCGCGGAGGCGACGAGCGTGCCGTGCTCGCCAACGATCTCGGCGGGGAGCAGGTTCATCGGCGGCGAGCCGATGAACCCGGCCACGAACGTCGTCGCCGGGGTGTCGAACACCTCGGTCGGGGTCCCGACCTGCTCGAGGCGTCCCTCGTTCATCACCGCGACCCGCGTCGCCATCGTCATCGCCTCGACCTGGTCGTGGGTGACGTAGACGAACGTCGTGCCGAGGCGACGGTGGAGGTCCGTGAGCTCACCGCGGGTCGCGGTGCGGAGCTTGGCATCGAGGTTGGACAGCGGCTCGTCCATCAGGAACGCCTTCGGCTGGCGGACGATGGCCCGCCCCAGCGCGACCCGCTGGCGCTGGCCGCCGGAGAGCTCCTTCGGCTTGCGGTCGAGCAGGTCGCCGAGGCCCAACATCTCCGCGGCCTCGTCGACGCGGGCCCGGATCTCGTCGCGGGGGCGGCGCTGGAGGCGCAGCGAGAAGGCGATGTTCCGCGCCACCGACATGTGGGGGTAGAGCGCGTAGTTCTGGAACACCATCGCCAGGTCACGCTCCTTCGGCGGCGCGTGGGTGATGTCGCGACCGTCGAGTCGGATCCGCCCGGTCGTCGCATCGAGGAGCCCGGCCAGCATCCGCAGGACCGTCGTCTTCCCGCAGCCGCTCGGGCCGAGGAGGACGAGGAACTCGTCGGCCGCGGTCGTGAGGCTCACGTCGCGGACGGCCTCGACCGGCCCGAACCGCTTCCCCAGCCGCTCCAGTCGCAGCTCAGCCATGCGTGGTCATCCCCGGTCCCGTTCCGTCGGCTTCTCGTGGACGACGCCATCGTCCGGCGGCCAGGTGAGGAGCAGGTGGCGATCGGGCGAGGTGGAGTTGAACGATTGTGCTGGGCTGGGACGGATCATCCCGGGGTGCGCAACAATCCCGGCATGGGTGGATCGCTCCTGCTCGACACCGCACCGGTGGGCTGAGGCGTGGATCCCCGCCTCAGCTGGTTGACCACGTTCGTCGCGGTCGCCGAGGAGCGGCACTTCGGCCGGGCGGCCCGGCGCGTGAACCTGAGCCGCTCCGCGGTGAGCCGCCACGTGCGCCAGCTGGAGCAGACCGTCGGTGTCCCGCTGTTCCGCCGCACCACCCGCGAGGTCACCCTGACCGACGAGGGCCGGCGGCTCCACCACGAGCTGGCCGACGCGGTCGATCTCGTGGAGCGCAGCCTCCGGCGCACCGCGGCCGGGCACGCCATCCGCCTCGCCTACACGGGGGCCGCCGAGCTCCGATTGATCCCCCACCTGGCCCGGCGCTGGAACGAGATGGGCCACGGCCACCTCCAGCTCCTCGCCGCCGGGTCCGCCGCCCAGCTGGAGGGGATCGCGGCGGGCACGATCGACGCCGGCGTCCAGTGGGAGGGCCCGGTCGGCCCCGCGTTCTCGGTGACGCCGATCCACACCGAGGTCGCCCACATCGCCGTGCCCGCCGACCATCCCCTCGCCGGCCACGACGACGTGCCGCTGCTCGCGTTCGCTGACGAGGAGTGGCTGATGGCGACCGACGCGTCGGACAGCTCGGCCCGGCGGTTCCTGATCACGACGTGTCGGCGCCACGGCTTCGAGCCCCGGATCCTCGATGCCGCCATCGGCCACTCGGCGCAGATGAGCCTGGTCGCCGCGGGCTACGGGTTGGCGATCGTGCCGTCGGTGGCGCTGTCGAACCCGGGCCTGGCGCCGGTGGCGATCGTGCGGGTCCGCGACGTCACGCTGTCGTTCGTCGCCGTGACCCAGCGCCAACCCCGCCCGCTGGTCCACCGCCTCGTCGAGGTGCTCGCCGACTGCGGCCACCTCCTCTCGTCACCTCCGCCGGCGCCCGCGAGCTGAGCGGGGCGGCTGCGAAACCCGGCCGACGAGCCCGCACCCCACCTCGACGCCACCCGGCCGCCATGCCGCCGCGGCCTCGGGCGGCCGGTCACCACATCGAGCACGAACGGAGAAGCGCCGCGGCCGGGACGTGCGTAGCGTTCGCGCTGAACCCCGTTCGGGCCGACGCGATCCCCGGTGGAAATTCCGATGAGCCGTGCCGGTCCCGGGCGTCATCATTCCGACCAGCGCCCGATCCGCCCCGGACGCCGGAGAACGGAGACCTGCGTGACAGCCACCACCACCCCCCGACGCGGTGCGCTCGCCCGGCTCGCCGCCGCGTGTGTCCACCATCGATGGATCGTGATCGGCGCCTGGGTCGCGCTCCTCGTCGGCGTGAACGTCATCGCCGGCGCGGTCGGGCCCGACTACCGCACCGACTTCACGCTCCCCGACAGCGAGTCGAAGGACGTCCAGGAGCTCCTCCTCGCCGCCGACCCGAACCGGGCCGGGTTCACGTCCCAGATCGTCGCCCGCAGCGAGTCCGGCTTCGACGACCCGGAGGTGCGCTCGGCGCTCGAGGACCTCTTCTCGTTCGTGGAGGCGCAGGGTGACATCACCGTCACCAGCCCGTGGGACAACCCCCAGCAGGTGAGCGAGGACGGCACGATCGCGTTCGCCCAGCTCGACATCGCCGACACCCGTGACTTCGAGGAGCTCCTCGACCTCGGCGCCGAGATCGAGGAGCACGGTGACGGCCTCGACGCGCCGGCCGGCCTGGAGATCGAGTACGGCGGCGACATCTTCTCCGAGTTCGAGCTGCCGGAGAGCGAGATCTACGGCCTCATCGGCGCCGTGATCATCCTGATCGTGGCGTTCGGCTCCGTCCTGGCCATGGGCCTGCCGATCGGTGTCGCCCTGTTCGGCCTCGGCATCGCGTCGGCACTCGTGTCGCTCGGCAGCAACCTCATCTCGATGCCCGACTTCACCACGGCGATGGTGGCGATGATCGGCCTCGGCGTCGGCATCGACTACGCGCTGTTCATCGTGACCCGGTACCGGGAGGTACTGCGCACCGGGGTCGGCGTGACCGAGTCGGTGGTCCGGGCGGTCGACACCAGCGGCCGGGCCGTGCTGTTCGCCGGCATCACCGTCGTGATCTCCCTGATGGGCCTGTTCCTGATGGGTCTGGCGTTCGTGCAGGGCATCGCGCTCGCCGCGTCCGCCGGCGTGCTGATGATGATGGCCGGCTCGCTGACCCTGCTCCCGGCGCTGCTCGGGTGGGTCGGCACCCGGATCGACCAGACGACGTGGGCGGCGCTGGTCGCGGTCGGTCTCGTCGTGGTCGGCGCGTTCGTCGGCGTCACGACCGGCACCGGCGCGGTGTTCTTCGCCGGCCTGGTCGCGGCCGTCGTGTTCTTCGGGGCGAGCTTCGCCGTCCGGCCACTGCGGCGCCACGTGCCTCACCGGGTCGAGAAGCCCCGTGAGCAGCAGGCGTGGTACCGGTGGAGCCGCTTCGTCCAGCACCGCCCGTGGCCGGCGGCGATCGGCGCGGTGGCGCTGCTCGTGGTGCTCGCCGTGCCGCTGCTGTCGATCCGCCTCGGCTTCGGCGACTACGGCAACTACCCCGAGGACCAGACGGTGCGGCGGGCGTACGACCTGATCGCCGAGGGCTTCGGCCCGGGCAGCAACGGACCGCTGTTCATCACGGTCGAGGGTGTCGACGAGGCCGCGCTCGGCTCGTTCGTCGGCGCCGTCGAGGCCACCGAGGACGTGGCCTTCGCCGCCCCGAACCCTCTGGGCGAGGGCCTGGCGCTCGTCATCGTCTACCCGCGCAGCGCACCCCAGGACGCCGAGACGACGACCCTGGTCAACACGTTGCGCGACGACGTGATCCCGGCGAGCGGGGTCGACGCCAAGGTCGGCGGGTTCACCGCCGGGTCGGTCGACTTCGCCACGTTCCTCGGGGGCCGCATGCCGTGGCTCATCGGCGTCGTGCTGTTCCTCAGCTTCCTGCTGCTGATGGCCGTGTTCCGCAGCATCCTGGTGCCGCTGAAGGCCGTCGTCATGAACCTGCTGTCGATCGGCGCGGCCTACGGGGTGATCGTCGCCATCTTCCAGTGGGGCTGGGGGATGGAGCTGATCGGGGTCGACAAGGCCGGGCCGATCGAGGCGTCGGTCCCGATGTTCCTGTTCGCCATCGTCTTCGGCCTGTCGATGGACTACGAGGTGTTCCTCCTCTCCCGCATCAAGGAGGAGTACGACCGCACCCGCGACAACATGTCCGCCGTGGCCGACGGCCTGGCCGTCACCGCCCGGGTCATCACCGCCGCCGCGCTGATCATGTCGTGCGTGTTCGCGGCGTTCGTGCTCGGCGACGACCGCCAGCTCAAGCTGTTCGGCCTCGGCCTGGCCATCGCGGTGCTGATCGACGCGTCGATCGTCCGCATGCTCCTGGTGCCGGCGACGATGGAGCTGCTCGGCGACCGCAACTGGTGGTTCCCGGGCTGGCTCGACCGGATCGTGCCCCGCATCGACGTCGAGGGCCACGACGTGGGAGCCGACGCGGCCCCCGGTGGTGTGTCCGAGCGCGACACCCGGCCCGACGAGACCGTCGGCGTCTGATCCGGCGGCGTCTGATCCGTCGGCGACGGGGCCCGGCCGCCGCGCGGCCGGGCCCGTTCCGCTCCTCGACCGCGAACCGCGACCGCACCTCCCACGTACTCGTCTGGCGAGCCGGCGCGGCGAACGTCACGGGAGGACACGTGCGGCACTGGTGGAAGAGGTCGGACAGGTCGGAGCTGGTGGCGGACTGCGAGGCCATGCTCACCGGGGCGGCGGCGGAGCGGCTGATGCGGACGGGCCGGCCGGTGCCGCCGTGGGCGTGGGTCAACCTGCTCGCCCACGGGTCCGCTGCCGATCTGCGACGGCCCCCGATGATGGCAGCGTCCCTCGCCGAACGGCCGTGGTGTCGAGCCCGCGCCCACCTCGCCGGGCAGCTGGCCAGGACGGTCGACGCCGACGTGGCGCCGCTCGCCCGGCTCCAGCGTGAGGTGCTCGTCCCGCTCGAGCTCGCGCTCCTCGACGACCCCTCGATCGCGCCCTCACCGACCGCGGTCGTCCACCTCGTGCTTCGCGCGCTCGATCCCCACGGTCGGCTGCGCCGCCACTGACGACACTGACGACACGACGGCGACACCGACGCGACGGCGCCGGAGGCGCCGCGAACCGCACCGGGCGGCGCGTGCCTCAGACGAAGGGCCGGCGGGCGGCCTGGAGGACGACCGTGTCGACCAGCGCGTCGGTCTCCTCGCCGAGGTGACGGACGAGGTCGTCCAGGGTGACCATGCCCGACGGGTTGCCGCCCTCGTCGACGACCGGCAGGCGCCGCACCATGCGCTTGGCCATGACCTCGCCGGCGTGGGCGACGTCGCTGTCGAGCGGCACCGTGGCGACGTCGCGGCTCATGACGTGCTCGACGGCCGCATCGGCGGTCCTCCCCGCGCCGATGCCGCGGACCGCGAGGTCGCGGTCGGTCACGATCCCCGCGAGGTAGCCGACCTCGTCGACGACCAGGACGGCGCCGACGTTGCGGTCCCGCATCAACCGGGCGACCTCACCCATGCGGGCGGACGGCCGGCACGTGACCACCGGGGTGTGCATCATCTCGGCGACTCGCACGTCGCCACCTCCCCTCGCTACCCGTGCTCACACGACGGCCGGGACCGGGCTGTCCCGATGGGCCCGAACGATCTCCTCGCCCACCGGCCTCGACAGGTCGGCGAGGTCGGCCGCCAGGTCGACGAGCAGGTCGTCGACGCTCAGCATCCCGACGAAGCGCTCCCCGGTCGTGACCGCCAGCCGCCGGACCCCGTGCTCGCGCAACAGCCCGAAGGCGTCGTGGGCATCGGCGTCGGCATCGATGGTGACCACGGGCGTGGACATCACCGCGTCGATCCGGGCGTCGGGGTCGAGGCGCCGGGCCAGGCCGCGTCGGACGAGGTCGCGGTCGGTCACGATCCCGACCAACCGGTCGCCGTCGACGACGGCGAGCGCGCCCACGCCGGACCGTTCCATGATCACGGCGGCCGCGCTGATCGTCCGGTCGGGCCCGACCGCGACGCCGGACCGCCGGATGGCATCGAGCACTCGCATGGCAGCCAACCCCCTGTGGTGTGTCGCTCCGCGCCGCTGCGCCCTACCGCGACTCGGACGGTGCCACGACGCTCAGTGCGTCGCGGTGCCCTTCCCGGCCTGCACGATCGCGTCGGGGCCGGGGAAGAAGGTGCTCTCGTGGCCGTCGTCGCCCCATCGGACGACGTACGGCGGACCCCCGTCCTCGCCGTGGACCTCGACGATGTCGCACGTCCGATCGCGCTCGGCCACCTTGTGGCCGCGGATCACGATCCGGTCACCGACGTTCGCGCGCATGTCACGACCTCCTGCGCCACGTCCGAGCCTCCGCGCATCGTCGCCGATCCCCCTCCGATCGACCAGTGCCGAAGGTCACCGACCGCCCCGGCCGACGAACCGCGCTCGTGACGGTCGGGCGAGCCGTTCGACCGGGCCGGCGGTACCGGCGACGCCGGGACATCCGTGGTGACCTTCGCCCCTTCGTGACGAAGCGATGGCGGGGGACGATCGGTTCGACGCCGAAGCGGGCGAGAGGAGGCAGCATGTGGAGCGCGTTCCGCACGAGCGAGCGATCGGCGCTGCTCGAGGACTGCGACGCGCTCCTCGACGGCCGCCTCGCCGAGCGGCTCCTGACCACCGAGCGACCGGTCCCGAGCTGGGCATGGGTCGATCTCCTCGCCCACGGGTCGGAGCGGGCGCTGCGGCGGCCACCGATGGTCGCGGCGACGATCGAGGACCGCCGCTGGTGTCGGGCCCGCTCCTACCTGGCGGGCGAGGTGATGATGGTGGTCGACACAGGCGAGGCCACCCTCGCCGAGCTGCAGCGCGACGTGCTCGTGCCGCTCGAGCTCGAGCTCCTCGACCTCGCTGCCGACCGCGAGGTCACCACGCGGGAGACCCCGGTGACGCTCTCGCTGCGGGTCATGGCACGGATCGACGCCAACCGGCGGGCCCGGCGCCGCGCACGGCGGGCATCGCGGTGACTGGGCCGGTTCGCCCAGGAGCGTCGCGGCCGGGCGCCGTACGATGCCGCGGTGCTCGTTGGTGACGCGAACCGGACGATCTGGTGGGGTGACGACGGTCGATCGGTCGTCGTGATCGACCAGACCCGGCTGCCCGCCGAGGCGGCGACCGCGACCTGGCGCACGGTCGACGAGGCCGCCGAGGGGCTCCGTTCGATGCAGGTCCGGGGCGCGCCGCTGATCGGCGTCGCCGCCGCCCACGGCGTGGCGCTGGCGATGATCGCCGAGCCCACCTCGCTCGACGACGCGTGCGCACGGCTCGCCGCGACCCGGCCGACGGCCGTGAACCTCACGTGGGCGCTGGAGCGCTGCCGCACCGAGCTGGCGCCGCTCGCCCCGGCCGCCCGCGCCGACCGGGCCCGGGCGCTGGCCACCGAGCTGGCCGACGAGGACGCCGCATCGTGCCGGGCGATCGGCGAGGCCGGCGTCGAGCTCCTCGCCGCGGTCCACGAGCGGACGGGGCGGCCGGTGCAGGTGCTGACCCATTGCAACGCCGGCCTGTTGGCGACGATCGAGCTCGGCACCGCCACCGCGCCGGTCTACGTCGCGCAGGAGCAGGGCATCCCGGTGCACGTGTGGGTGTCGGAGACCCGGCCCCGGAACCAGGGCGCCGCCCTGACCGCATGGGAGCTCGGGCGGCGCGACGTGCCCCACACCCTGATCGTCGACAACGCCGCCGGCCACCTGCTCACCCGCGGCGAGGTCGACCTGGTCATCACCGGCGCCGACCGCGTCGCGGCCAACGGCGACTCGGCCAACAAGATCGGCACCTACCTGAAGGCGGTGGCGGCCCGCGACCGGGGCGTGCCGTTCCACATCGCCGCGCCGGCCTCCACGTTCGACGCCGCCTGCGGTGACGGCGCCGCCATCCCGATCGAGGAGCGCGACCCCGATGAGGTGCTGATGGTCAACGGTCGACCGGTCGCCCCCGAGGCGACGGTGGTCCGCAACTGGGGCTTCGACGTGACCCCGGCCCGGCTGATCACGTCGTGGATCACCGACCACGGGGTGCTCACCCGGGACGAGCTGGGCACGGTCCTCGACGCAGGGGTCGGACGCGATGGATGAGTCCCGGGCCCGTGCCGGCCTGGCGTGGGCGGCGCGGCGCCTCGACGAGCTGGGGCTGAACCACAACGCCTCGGGCAACCTGAGCGTCCGCGTCGGGGCCGACCTGCTGGTGACCCCGTCGGGCATCCCCGCCGACCGCCTCGATCCGGCCGACATGGTGCGCCTCGACCTCGATGGCGCTCCCAACAACCCGGATTCCCGGGCGCCGACGAGCGAGTGGCGACTCCACACCGCGCTCGCGGCCCGACGCCCGGAAGCCGGTGCGATCGTGCACACCCACTCGGTGGAGGCAACGGCGGCCGCGACCCTCGGCATGGCGTTGCCCGCGCTCCACTACGTCGTCGCCCGCTTCGGCACCAACGGGCTGCGCTGCGCGCCGTACGCGACCTACGGGTCGGCGGAGCTGGCCGACGCGGTGACCGACACGCTGGGCGACGACGCGACCGCCTGCCTGATGGCCAACCACGGCGCCATCGCGCTCGCGCCCGACCTCGACGATGCGGTGGCGCTGGCGCTCGACGTCGAGTGGTTCTGCTCGGTGGTGCGCCGGGCCCGGGCCCACGGCGACCCGATCGTGCTCGACGACGACGAGCTGACCCGTGTCGCCACCCGCCTCCGCACCTACGGCCAACCCCCGCCCTGACCCCGACCCTTCACCGAACTGGCGTGGTTCTCTGCTCTGCCGGCCGTCGTTCTTCCACGCCAGATGGGGTGGGTGGGCTAGAGGTCGGGTTCGGTGACGTAGGCCTCGCCGCCACCACCGGCGACCACGTCCTCGAGCCAGCTGCCCTCGTAGACGTCGTTCGGCGGCTGCATCAGGTCGGGCTCCGCGTCGCCCTCGGTGGTCACGAGGGTCCAGGCCTGTCGCTTGTAGGTCCAGTTCTCCGGGTGGAGCCGGTGGGCCTCGCGCCACCACGGGACGGCGGCGTCGTGGCCCTCGGTTGCGAGGAGGTGATGGCCGAGCTCGAAGCACGCCGCGGCGCGGGCGTGGTCGAGCGAGCGGGGCTTGCTGCGGGCGACGACCTCGTCGGGATCGAGCGCGAACCGGCTCGCGGCCCCGTGCTCGACCCAGTCGACGATGGCGGCGCGGTACTGCTCGGCCCGGTCGGGGATCTTCTGGACCTCGCGCAGGGTGCGGGAGATCCGGTCGTCCGCGTCGGCAGGGATGTCGACGCCGCGGAGCGAGCTCTGCTCGATGGTGGCCGACTCGGCCGGGCGCACGAGCACCCCGTCCTCGTCGATCCAGACGGCCATCGGCACGTTGTCGAACCCGAACAGCTCGTCGCAGACGTGGGCTGTGTCGACCAGGCTGGGATGGGTCGGGTTCGCGGCGTCGCTGAACGGGCGGGCCTTGCGGGGGTCGGCGTCGAGGGCGACGGTGACGACCGTCAGGCCCCGGGGCTCGAGCTCAGCGTGCAGTGCCTGCCACCCGGGCAGGCTGAGGCGGCATCCTCACCAACTGGCCCAGGCGACGAGCAGGACCTTGCGGCCCCGCAGCGACGAGAGCCGGAACGGGTTGCCGTCGAAGTCGGCCAGCTCCGGGTCGGCGGCATCGGCGGTGTCGAGGGCCCGGCCGCCACCGACGTTGGCCGGTCCGAGCGCCCAGACGCCCCGCTCCTCGTCGCCGACGAGCGGCATGCGCAGGCGTTCGGCGAGCGCGGACACGTCGAGCGTGCCGTCGCCACGATCGGCCTCCGCGGCGGGGACGCACAGCGGCCCCTTGCACAGGCCCTCGGGCTTGGCCTCCCACCCGGTCCGCTCGGCGAACCGGGTGGCGTCGACGGTCAGCTCGTCGAGGATCATCACCGGCGACCGTAGCGCGACCGCCACGAGCAGCGCCCGTGCGGCGGCCGCGACGGAGGGCGCGGCGAAGGGCGCCGCCCGGGCCGGCGAGAGGGCCGACCCGGGCGGCCGGGGCGGTGCGATACGGATGCCTCGTCGGCCGGGCCCGGGACCGGGCGACGGCCCCAGAGGCCCGGCCGATCACACGGCCGAGCGGACAGCCCGGTCAGACGGTGGTTCGGCGGGCGAGGCCCAGGGCGATGAGCCCGAGCGACGTGGTCGCCACCGCGACGACCACGACCCACCCGAGACCGGTGCCGGTACGAGGCAGCGTGGTGGACCCACCGGCGACGACCGACTCGCCGGCCACCTCGGTCGGCACGGTGGTCGAGGTCGTGTTCGGGATCGTCGTGGGAGGCCGGGTTCCGCTGAGAACCTCGCCGTCGTCGCCGTAGGTCACGACGTCGACCGGGGGCCTTCCGGTCCACCGTTGGTAGTCGACCGGGCCGTCCATCCCGATGAGGCGCAGGACGGTCGGGTCATCGAAGAGGTACACCTCGCCGGACGTCCCGCCGATCCCGATGTCGACCGAGAGCTGGAACGCCGGACGGCCGTTCGCCTCGGAGATGTCGGTGACCGTCCACGGTCCCCGCAGCTCGGCGTCGGGACCGCGGATCATGACGCCGTAGCCGTAGCGGTAGAGCCTCATGGCTCGTCCGTCCTCCACCAGCTCGAAGCCGACGGCACTGTCGAAGGCAAACCCGAGGACGGGTTCGTCGGCGTCGCAGGGCACCCAGACACCGACCAGCTGCGCCGCGAGATCCTCGGCCGAGGTCGGTGTGAACACGTCGGTGGGAACGCCGCACTCACCCGTGGCATCGGGTGGCGGGCCGGGGATCGGCGGCGCGCCGGTCCACGGCACGTAGTCCCCCGGGCCGATCATCCCGGTGAGGCGAAGCACCGTCGGGGACTCCGTCAGCGCCGGGAAGGCGACGTTCGATCCCGACCCGAGGATGTCGAAGGTGATCGCGAGCGGGTCGCCGGAGACGCTCCAGGTGCCCTCGTAGCTCGCGCCACGGGAGGCGACCAGGGTTCCGTCGGGCTGCTCGAACACGTACGACCAGCCGCCGTCCGCCTCGAGCTGCAGCCCGACCTCGGTGCCGTCGGGTGAGGTGGTCGGTGCGACGCCGTCGCAGAGGATCCACGTCCCGACCACGGCCTCGACGATCGCGGCCTCGTCCTCCAGCGCCACCGGATCGCCGGCAGGACCGCAGGGGCCGTCACCGCCGGGCGGTGTCCCCGGCTCGGGCTCGGCACCGGTCCACGGCACGTACCCGACCGGCCCGTCCATGCCGAGCAGCTCCATCAGCTCGGCGCCGTCGACGTCTCCGTCGTAGAACGTGACGGGCCCGCCGTTGCCCCCGCCAGCGCGCAGGAGACTCACCTGGAACCGTGGCGGCACCTCGCCCAGGGAGACGTCGGCGACCGACCAGGTCCCCTCCTGGTCGAGCCCACCGGCGCTCACCAGCCCACCGTCGTCGCCTTCGTACACGCGGTGGAACCGGCCGTCGGCCAGGAACTGCACGCCGACCTCGCCCTCGGCGACCGGCCCGAAGACCGAGCCCTCACCGCAGAGGACCCAGGTGCCGACGAGCAGGTCCTCGACCTCGG
Organism: Actinomycetota bacterium; assembly: GCA_034211175.1. Taxonomy (GTDB): domain Bacteria; phylum Actinomycetota; class Acidimicrobiia; order Acidimicrobiales; family CAIXPF01; genus JAXHUH01. Next base: position 18,643 of record JAXHUH010000318.1, on the reverse strand, counting down.
CGACGGTGGCCGGTTCCAGCTCGGTGGCGGGCTCGGGGCACGTCGCCGGCTGCGCGGCCGCCGCCGGCGCGGCCAAGGCGCCGACCCTGCCGGGAACCACACCCACCGACGCGACGAGGAGCACCGAGCCCGTGATCGACAGGGCGGGTGCTGCATGGCCGAGCACCGAGCGGAGCCGCATCTCCGCCTCCTCTGCTTCCACGGAGCGGGCCACCGATCGACGGGTCCGCTCCATGGCGACCGGACCACATGCGGCCCCGGCCGCCAAGAGGCGTCCGCACGCTTGGAGGCGGGTCGAACGGCGGTTCTCGAGGCGGATCGAGCTCCGGGGTTGGTGCTCGGCCGGCGGCGCCGTCCGAACGCCCCACCTGGAGTTGACACCGCCAACCGGCCTACTGTGGTGTCCCGTGGATGTGCTCACCGAGCTCGGCATGGTCGAACGACTGCTGAACACCGTCGATCACGAGGGCGGTCCGGACTCCCTGGTCCGGCCGTCCGACCTGGCCGAGTGGCTGCGCGCCCAGGGCCTCTACGACGGCGAGGCGCGGGTCTCCCGCACCGACCTCACCCGGGCGGTGACCCTTCGCGAAGCCGTGCGCGGCGCGGTGGGCCAGCCGGACGACGAGGCGGCCGCCGCGCTGGTCGAGGCCTGTCAGCCGTTCCCGCTCGCCTTCGGCGACCCCGCGACGTCGGCGCTCGTGCTGACGCCGTCGGGGGCCGCCGCGCAGGCGGCGCTCGGCTCGATCGTGGTGACGATCGCCCGGTCACACGTGCTCGGCGCGTGGGACCGCCTGAAGCTGTGCCCCGGCCCGAGCTGCGGCTGGGCGTTCGTCGATCGCTCCCGGAACCGGTCGCGGCGCTGGTGCGAGATGCGCAGCTGCGGCAACCACGCCAAGGTGCGCGCGTACCGGGCCAAGCGCCGCTCCCACGCCCCGGTGTGACCTGCCGACGCCCGAAGCTCGCGGCGCCGGGCCCGATGCTCGGCCAAATTGACCGGTCCAGGGTGTCAGGTACGGTCAAGTACGTGTTCTTCCCGCCGAAGACCGTTTCGCCATGAGCAACAGGGGGTCCCGTGATGGTGGTGTGCAATCCGTCGACCGGGCGATCAGCGTGCTCGAGATCCTGGCGCGTCGCGGCGAAGCCGGTGTCTCGGAGGTGGCCAACGAGCTCGAGGTCCACAAGTCGACCGCCTTCCGCCTCCTCGGCGCGCTCGAGGGCCGCGGCCTGGTCGAGCAGGCCGGCGAGCGGGGCAAGTACCGCCTCGGCTTCGGCCTGATCCCGCTCGCCGGCGCGGTCTCCGGGCGCCTCGACGTCTCCCGCCAGGGCCGCCCGGTCGTCGAGCGGCTGGCCGACCAGCTCGGCGAGACGATCAACGTCGCGGTGCTCGAGGAGCACTACGCCGTCAACGTCGACCAGGCCCACGGGCCGTCGAACGTCGCCACCCACAACTGGATCGGCAAGCTGACGCCGCTGCACTGCACCTCCAGCGGCAAGGTCCTGCTCGCGGCCCTCACACCGAAGGAGCGCAAGGCACTCCTGGCCAGCGTCGAGACCGAGGCGTTGACCCCGCACACCCTCACCGATGCGGCCCTGCTCGCCGCACTCGACGGGGTGGCGGCGGACGGCTACGCGCTCGCCATCGAGGAGTACGAGGTCGGCCTGAACGCGGCCGCCGCACCCATCCGGGACCGGACGGGTGCGGTCGTGGCCGCGCTCTCGGTCTCGGGCCCGGCGTACCGGCTCGACCCCGAGGCGCTGCGCAAGCTCGTCCCCGACGTGATCGCCGCCGCCGACGAGATCAGCTGGCGCATGGGCCACGCCGCCGCCTGACCGCACCCACCCCGAACCGGGGGACGCCAACGACCCGCCATGCGACAGATCGGTCCCCCGGAACGAGCCCTGCACCGAACTGGTCTACCTGCCGGCGACGACGTCGCAGGTCGGCGGAACGGGCAGGTAGACCAGAACGGGGTTGTGGGTGGGGACGGGTCAGGAGGCGATGCCTCTCGGGCCGGCGAACGTGCGGGCCAGCTCGGGGGCGGTGCCGGCGAGGCGGTCGCCGACCCAGGAGTGGAACAGGGCGATGTGGTGCTCGCTCGGCACGAGCACACCGCCGTCGCGGTACGCCCGTGACGACATCGCCGGCTGGGTGCGCTCACAGGCCTCGAAGTCCTGCTCGTTCACCCGGTGGAACAGCTCGACCGATGGCTCCAGGTCGCGCCCGCTGGCCACGTCCTCGGGGGCGAACAGCCAGTCGCACACGATCGTCGTCCGGTCGGCCGCGGTCGGGATCATCCGGTGGACGATCACGTGGTCGGGCACCAGGTTCACGAACACCTGGGGCTTGATCGTGATCGCGTAGTACCGGCGGTCCTGGTCGTCGCCGATGCCGGCGAGCCTCGCCGCGCCCGCCGCGCCGTCGACCGTGAACCCCTCGACCTCCTCGGCGAAGGAGGCGCCGTGGCCGACGTAGTACTGGGCCGCGTAGCCGTCCGCGAACTCCGGGAGCACGTCCGTGAGCTCGGGGTGGATCGTGGCGCAGTGGTAGCACTCCATGAAGTTCTCGACCACGAGCTTCCAGTTGGCCGCGACCTCGTAGGTGATGCGCCGGCCGAGCGCGAGGCCGTCGACCCCGTAGTGCTCGATGGCGTCGAGGTCGCCGAGGCGGTTGACGACCTCGCCGTGCACGTCCTCGGCGAACGACGGCGGCTCGTCGGCCAGGCACACCCACACGTAGCCGAGCCAGACCTCGACGGCGACCGGCACGAGGCCGTAGGCGTCGCGATCGACGTCGGGCATGGTCGTCAGGTTCGGCGCCGCGACCAGCGCGCCGCGGTGGTCGTAGGTCCAGGCGTGGTAGGGGCACTGGAGGTTGCGGCGCAGGTGGCCGGCCTCGTCGGTGCACAGCCGGGCGCCGCGGTGGCGACAGACGTTGAGGAACGCCCGCACCTCGCCGTCGCGACCCCGCAGCAGCACGACGCTCTCCCGCCCGACGGTCACGGTGCGGAACGCACCCGGCCCGTCGAGGTCGGCGGCGAGGGCGACGCAGTTCCAGGTGCGCTCGAAGATCGCCTCCTGCTCGGCCTCGAACACCCGGGGATCGGTGTAGGCCTCGCCCGCCAGCGTGGGCACGAGGCTCGGCTCGAACGTGCTCACCCGGCGAACCTCGCCGGGTCGAACAGGCCGATCGGGTGGCGGGTCGTGCCGCAGGTGGCGAGGTCGGCCACGACCTCGCCGACCGCGGGCACGAACTTGAAGCCGTGCCCGGAGAACCCGCACGCCACCGTCACCTGCTCGTGGGCGGGGTGGTGGGCGATGACGAAGTGCTCGTCGGGCGTCACCGTGTACATGCACGCCACCCCCTCGAGGTGCTCGCCGGCCAGGGTCGGCAGCGTGTGCGACAGGCGCTCGCGGATCTCGTCGACCTCGGCCGGGGCGACGACCCGGTCGAGCGCGTCCGGGTCGGCAGGACGGCCGTTGCGGAAGAACGCGGTCTTCACGCCGCCGTCGGGGCCGTCCATCGCCGGGAACCCGTAGATCTGGCGGCCGTCGTCGATCTCGCAGATGTAGATCGGGTGGTCGACGAACGGCCCGACGCCACCCGGTGGCCGGAACCAGTGCTGGACGTGACGCTCCACGTGCAGCTCGACGCCGAGGTCGGCAAGCAGCTGCGGCGCCCACGCCCCGGGCGAGATGACGAGGTGGGCCGCGCTGTGGGTCTCACCCTCCGCGGTGCGCACCGCGACGCCGCCGACGCCGGCCGTCCACTTCTCGACGACCTGGCCGAAGCGCAGGTCGGCGCCGTCGCGGGCGGCCAGCTCGAGGTGGGCCGACACGGTCGCCTCGGGACGCACGTACCCGCCGAGGCGCTCGTAGACCGCCCCGTGGCCCTCGGGGAGCGTGATCGTCGGGAAGCGGGCGTGGGTCTCGGCGGCGTCGAGGACCTCGTGGTCGAGGCCCCACTCCCGCGCGGCGTGGAGGCTGCCGGCGAACGTCGTGCACCCGGTCGGGCCCATGTAGAGGCCGCCGGTCACGGTGAGCAGCTCGGTGCCGGCCGCCCGCTCGGTCTCCTCGAACAGCTCGTAGGAGCGCAGCAGCAGCGGCACGTAGGCCGGGTCCTCGAAGTAGGACTGGCGGATGATGCGGGACCCGCCGTGGCTGGATCCCTGGTCGTGGGCGGGCGTGAACCGCTCGAGGCCCAGGACCCGCTGGCCGCGGGCGGCCAGGTGACGGGCGGCGGCGGACCCCATGCCGCCCAGCCCGACGACGATCACGTCGTAGGTGCTCACGTGCGCATCCTCTTCATCTCGGGGTCGAACAGGGGCTCGGTGGCGACGACGGCGGACAGCCGCTCGCCGAAGTACTCGATCTCGACACGGGTGGCCGGCTCGGCGACGGCGGTCGGCAGCCAGGCGTAGGCGATCGACGCCCGGACGGACGGCCCGTACGCGGCCGAGGTGACGTAGCCGACGGCCTCGCCGTCGCGGAACACGGGCTCGCTGCCCATGACGACGTCGGTCGGCTCCTCCAGCAGGAGGGGCACGAGCCGCCGGGCCGCCAGCTCACGGGCGGCGAGCGCGGCGCGACCGACGAAGTCGCCCTTCTCGGCCCGCACCGCGAACGCGAGCCCGGCCTCGTAGGGGTCGTGCTCGGTGGTGACGTCGGTGCCGGCGGAGCGGTAGCCCTTCTCCAGGCGCAGCGAGTCGAAGGCGCGGCGGCCGGCGGCGATGATGCCGAGGTCGGCGCCGGCCTCCCACAGCGCGTCCCACAGGCGCAGGCCGAGATCGGCGGTGGTGTAGAGCTCCCAGCCGAGCTCGCCGACGTAGGAGAGCCGCATCGCCAGCACCGGCACGCCGGCGACCGTGATGCGCTCGGCGCGGTAGAAGCCGAAGCCCTCGTGGGAGACGTCGTCGTCGGTGAGCCGCTCGAGGACGTCTCGGGCGCTCGGGCCCCACAGGCCGATGCCGCACGTGCCCGCGGTGACGTCGGTGATCGTCACGTCCCCCTCGCCGACGGGCTGCCGGCCGGCTTCGCGGCGGAGCCGGTCGAGGTCGAGCTCACCGTTGGCGCCGACCCGGAAGTGGTCCTCCGCGAGGCGGGCGACGGTGAGGTCGCTGCGGATCCCGCCCGAGTGCTCGAGCAGCAGCGTGTAGGTGATCGAGCCGACCGAGCGGTCGACGTCGTTGGTGGTCAGCCGTTGGAGCAGCGCGAGCGCGCCCGGCCCGGTGACGTCGAGCCGCTTGAGCGGCGTCATGTCGTAGAGGGCGACGCGGTCGCGGGTCACGAGCGCCTCGGCGCCGGCGATCGGCGACCAGTTGCGCGACGCCCACTCGCTGCGGCCGGGGATGTCTCCGACCTCGGCGAGACCGGCGTTGGCCTCGAACCACAGCGGTCGTTCCCAGCCGCCGATCTCGGTGAACACGGCCCCGAGGGCGACCTGGCGGGCGTGGAACGGGCTGACCCGCAGCGGCCGGTGGACGCTCGGCGGGTCGAGCGGGTGGACGACGTCGTAGACCTCGACGAAGTTCTGGCTGCTGCGGGCCCGGACGTGGTCGTCGGTGCGCTGCACGTCGTCGAAGCGGGCGAGGTCGCAGCCGTGGACGTCGACGCCGGGGTCGCCGTCGACGAGCCAGTCGGCCATCGCCCGGCCGACGCCGGCGGAGTGGGTGACCCACACGGCCTCGGCGATCCAGAACCCGCGGAGCCCCGGGTGCTCGCCCATCAGCGGCATGGCGTCGGGGGTGAACGAGAAGATGCCGTTGATGCCCTCGGCGACCTCGGTGCCCTCGAGCGCCGGGAGCAGGGCACGGGCGTCGTCCCACGACGGGGCGAAGTCCTCCATCGTGAAGTCGAGCACGCTCGGCATGTCGCCCTCGGGGAGGTCCGCGAGGTCGACCGGCATCGGGCGGTGGGCGTAGGAGCCGATGCCGATGCGGTCGTGGTGCTCGCGGAAGTAGAGGTCGCGGTCCTGGTGGCGCAGGATCGGCGAGCTGGCCTCGACGGCGTGCCCGTCGAGGGCCCGCAGCGGCGTGGTCTTCGCGTACTGGTGCGCCATCGGCAGCAGCGGGATGCGCAGGCCGGTCATCTTGCCGGTGTCGGGGCCCCAGAAGCCGGTGGCGGACACGACGATGTCGGCCGGGAGGTCGCCGCGGTCGGTGCGCACCCCGGTGACCCGGCCCCCGTGCTGGAGGATGTCGAGCACCCGGTGGCGCCCGGCGAGGCGGGCACCACCCTCGGCGGCCCGGTCGAGCTGGGCGCCGACGGCCTGCTTCGCCCGGGCGAGGCCGTCGGTCGGGGTGTGGTAGCCGCCGAGCACACGTGCGGGATCGACGAGCGGGTGGAGGCGGGCGCACTCCTCGGGGTCGACGAGGCGGGACGGGATCCCCCAGCTCGTGGCCCAGCCGTGGCGACGGCGCAGGTCGGCGAGGCGCTCGGGCGTGGTCGCCACCTCGAGCCCACCGAGGGGCAGGAGGCTGTCGAGCTCGGCGAACTTCTCGACCGTGTACCGGGCGAAGCCGGCCATGGTCTTGGACGGGTTGGTCTGGAAGATCAGACCGGGGGCGTGGGACGACGAGCCGCCCGGCACGGGCAACATGCCCTGGTCGACGACGGTGACGTCGGTCCAACCACGGGCGACGAGCTCGTCGGCGACCGCGGCGCCGACGACGCCGGCCCCGATGACGACGATCCTGGGACTCACGGTCGGCCTCCTGGGACGACGGCGGGTGATGGTGCGGGCGCGCCGACGAGGCCACGTCGACGACACGGGGTCGGGTGGGGCTGGGTGACCGCCTCGGTGGCGGTCGGTCCGCCGCAGGGGCGGGGTCCTGGTGTGTCGTCGTCGGTGCCCGGCACGGGAGACGGGGCGGTCCGACGGTCGTGTCGCGGCCCTGCGGGAGGGATCACGCGTGGCTGGTCGACGCGGTGGGCGACCGGACGGAAGGTGTCAGGAGGCGGCGGCCGGCGGCGCAAGGTAGACGCTGCGCGGCGGCAGGTTCGGGGTTGCGTCCGACAGGACGACGTTCACGGCGTCGTCCTCGATGACCACCTGGTGCGTCCGCAGGGGCCGACGCGCCGGGCGGCACTCGGGCTCCCCGCTGCGCAGATCGAAGCGGGCGGCGTGCAGCGGGCACTCGATGGCGCACCCTTCCAGCCAGCCGTCGGACAGCGAGGCGTCCTGGTGGGTGCAGGTGTCGTCGACGGCGTAGAGCTCACCGTCGGTGGTGTGGAAGACCGCCACAGGTGGGTGGAGGTCGAGACGGAAGGACTCCCCGCGAGGGAGATCGCGGAGCGCACAGACGTAGATCAATCCCGGTCCCTTGTAGCGCGATACGGAACGAGGTGCACCTGGCGCAACAGTGGGACCTTCGCAACCTGACTGTCAAGAGGCCGGAACCGCCGTTTCCTCGCCCGTAACAAACCGCACAACCAGTTCCGTCACGGGCACCGCACCACCGACCTCCCGGCCGGACCCGGCGACGCCTCGTGCGGCATCTGCGATGAAGCTCGGCCGCGGGCGTGCCGATACCGGGCGTGGCTCGCTCGACGCAGGCGGAGGGCAGAGGAACGTGACCGAAGACCCCGCGGCGGCGTCACGCCGCCGATGGCGCGCCGGGTCCCTGTTCAGGGACATGCGCGTCCGCACGAAGATCCTCGCGGTCGCCGCGGCGGCCATCGCCGGCACGGTCGCCGTGAGCGCGCTCTCGCTCACCGGCCTGGCCGACCTCCGCGCCACCCGGGCCGATGAGGTGGGCGGCGCGGTGCCGTACGTCACCGCGCTGTCGGACACCGCCCTCGCCGCGAAGGCGGCCGCCAACGACGCCCGCGGGTACCTCCTGACCGGCGACGACGAGTTCACCGACGGGGTCGACGAGCGCCTCGTGACCATCGGGGCGGCGCTCGACGACGCCGTCGTCAACGCAGCAGGCCCTGCCCAGGTCGAGACGGTGGAGGAGATCCGCGTCACGATCGAGGACTGGTTCGACACCCTCGACCAGCAGTTCGCGGTGTACACCACCGACCCGGACGCCGCGCTCGCCGTGTCGGTCGGGACGTCGCGGCCCATCCGCAAGCAGTACGAGGCGCTGCTCGGCGACGAGCTCGACCGCGCCGAGACGGCGCTCGTCGAGGGGCGCGACTTCCAGACGACCTACGACCGGGTCCGGTTGTTGATGCTCCTGCTGGCGGCCGCGGCCGTCGCCGCCGCGATCGGCGGCGCGTTCTCGGTCGGCCGGATGATCACGGGGCCGCTCGCCCGGGTCGGATCGGTGCTGCGGAGCGTCGCCGACGGCGACCTGACCAGGGACAGCGGCGTCCACCAGGGTGACGAGGTCGGCCGGATGGCGGCGTCGCTGCGCGACGCGACCCGGAACCTGCAGGAGACGATCTCGTCGCTCGCCGACCACGCCAGGAACCTCGCCGGGTCCGCGGAGGAGCTCACCGCGACCGCCGAGTCCTCGGTCCGCAGCGCCGACGACGGCGCGGCCCGCACCGCGTCGGTGGCGGAGGCCGCCGGGTCGATGTCGACGACCGTGCAGAGCCTGGCGGCGAGCGCCGAGGAGATGGGCACGTCGATCCGGGAGATCTCCACGAGCGCGACGACCGCCGCCAACGTCGCCGGGCGCGCCGTCGAGGCCGCGACGAGCGCCGGCGCGGCCATCGACAAGCTCGGCGCCTCGTCGGCCGAGATCGGCAACGTCGTCGCCGCGATCACGTCGATCGCCGAGCAGACGAACCTCCTGGCACTCAACGCGACGATCGAGGCGGCCCGCGCCGGCGACGCCGGTCGCGGGTTCGCGGTCGTCGCCAGTGAGGTCAAGGACCTGGCACAGGAGACGGCACGGGCGACCGATGACATCTCCCGACGCGTCGGAGCCATCCAGGAGGACACCTCGATCGCGGTCGCCGCCATCGGCGAGATCCGACAGGTCATCGCCGAGGTCAGCAAGCACCAGACGGCGATCGCCGGTGCGGTCGAGGAGCAGAACGTGACGACCTCGGGCATGACCCGGAGCATCAACGACGCCGCGGGCGCCGGCGATCTGGTCGCGACGAACATCGACGAGGTTTCACAGGCCGTGCAGGTCGCCACGATCGGCATCAACGACGTCAACCTGGCGTCGACCGGCCTGGCGTCGATGGCCGCGGACCTCCAACGCACCGTCGAGCGGTTCCGGTATTGAGCGGTCGAGAGGAACAGGGCGGTCGGGTGGAACCGGGCGGCCGAGAGGAACAGGGCGGCCGAGAGGACCAAGGACGGGCGGGCGACGTACGCTCGTTCCGCATGGCCAAGAACTCGGGCGATGCGAAGGGCAACGGGAAGGCGACCGGGCATCCCGGGCGGCGCCGCATGCCGAAGAAGCTCTACCGGCAGGAGCTGTTCCGCCTGCAGGCCGAGCTCGTGAAGCTCCAGGAGTGGGTGCGGGTCGAGCAGCAGCGGCTCGTCGTCGTCTTCGAAGGACGCGACGCCGCGGGCAAGGGCAGCACCATCAAGCGGGTCACCCAGTACCTGAACCCCCGCGTCGCCCGGATCGTGGCCCTGCCGGCGCCCACCGAGCGCCAACAGACCCAGTGGTACTTCCAGCGCTACATCGAGGAGCTACCGGCCGCCGGTGAGATCGTGCTCTTCGACCGTTCCTGGTACAACCGCGCCGGCGTCGAGCGGGTGATGGGGTTCTGTTCCTCGGACGAGTACCACCGCTTTCTCCATCAATGCCCGATCTTCGAGCGGATGCTGGTCGAGGAGGGGATCCTCCTGCGCAAGTACTGGTTCTCCGTCAGCGACACCGAGCAGGAGGCCAGGTTCCGGTCGCGTCTCCAGGACCCGATGCGGCGCTGGAAGCTCTCGCCCATGGACCTCGAATCGATCAGTCGGTGGGAGGACTACTCACGGGCCAAGGACACGATGCTCGTCCACACCGACATCCCGGAATCCCCCTGGTACGTCGTCGAGAGCGACGACAAGCGCACCGCCCGGGTCAACATGATCGCCCACCTCCTGAGCACGGTCGACTACGAGGACGTGAGCCGCATCCCGCTGGAGCTGCCCAAGCGGCCCGGTCCCACCGGGTACGAGCGCCCACCGCGGGACACCCAGACCTACGTCCCTGACCATGCAGGAGAAGTCGCCGGGTTCCCCCTGGCGCCACCGCCCGTGCGCTGAGGTCAGCCCACACCCCTCGTACACGGCGGCGCGAACGGCCGGACATGACGGGAACAGGCGCATCGGGCGGCGGGTGATTGGATCGAATCCGCGGCGCCACGGGCCGGTCCACACCGCCGCGACGACGGGTCGACACGACCCGACCGGGTCACGACACGACGTCGTGTCGATTGCGCCATGCAGAAGTACCGCTCGGTACAGGTCGCCGACCTGGGGCGGCGCACCACGCGGGATCGAAGCGGTTGGGAGGCGGCGCGGCGCGACGCATCGTGGCCCCTGGGTAGCGGGCGCCACGCATCCCGGAGGTGCCGATCCTCATGAAGCACGCCGCAGCGGGCCGTTGGCCCATCGCCGCCGGCCTCCTGGCCACCTCGCTGCTCGGCGCAGCGTGCGGCGAGGTCACCGACACGCCGTCGCCGCCCGGGCCGACCGTCACCACGATGGTCCCGGGCCCGACGGTCGTCCCCACGACGGACGCACCGACCACCGACACGACCGTCCCGACCGACACCACGTCGCCGGGCACGCCGAGCACCGACACGACCATCCCGACCGACATCTCCGTCCCGGACACGACGGTCCCGGAGACCACGGTCCCGACCGACACGACCGTGCCGGAGACGACGGTCCCGACCTCGACGCCGGGGTGCGACGGGGAGCGGCCCGAGGGCAACGACGGTGCCGGGTTCTTCGTCGACACCGGCGCGATCTACGACCCGAACGGTTGCGAGTTCGTGCCGATGGGGTTCAACGGCGCCGTGTTCTGGAACGTGACGGTCGGCGGCTCCAAGGGCGCGCACGGCGACCTCCACACCGCGTCGCTCGCCGACATGTCGGCCGCCGGCGCCAACACGGTGCGCATCAACTCCCAGACCGCCGGCGCCTTCGGCTGGAACGCCAACCCGGGCACCCAGCGTGAGCTGGTGCAGGCCGCGGTCGACGCCGACCTCGTGCCGATCCTCGAGATGCACGACGCGACCTGCTCCAACGGCTCGATCGACGCCGTCCTCGACTACTGGACCACACCCGAGATGGTGGCGCTGGCACAGGACTTCGACGACTCGCTGTGGATCAACCTCGCCAACGAGCACACCTTCTCGAGCCCCGAGGAGTGGCGCGACACCTACCGCGCCACCATCACGGAGTTGCGCAGCCTCGGCGTCACCAACCCGATCGTGCTCGACTCCGGCGCCAACTGCGGCCAGAACCCCGAGTCGTTCCTGCTCTACGGGCAGGACGTCCTCGAGTCCGACCCGATGCACAACGTCATCCTGTCGATCCACATGTACGGCTTCTGGCGCACCGGCCCCGGTTCGGGCGAGGGGTTCACACCCCCGAACGAGGTCGGCGAGCAGCTTGCGGCCCTGCGCGACACCGGCGTGCCGATCATCATCGGCGAGTTCGGCTGGGACGAGCCCGCCGCCGATGACGTGCCCTACGACGCGGCCACCGTCGTCGAGACCGCGCAGGACCTCGGCATCGGCTGGACGTACTGGGCCTGGTACACCGACACCGCGAACCACCGTGCGGTGACCGGCCTCGACCAGCCCGGGAGCCCGACGGCCGCCGGCTCGTACCTCCTGCCCTACCTGGAGGCGAACGCCGCCAAGGCCACCAACCTCTGACCCCCGGCCCACACCCGTTCTGGCCCCACCGGAGTGCCACCGGTGGCACTCCGGTGGGGCCAGTTCGGGATGTCAGGGGCGGAGGGCGCGCCGGGTGAGGGCGAGCAGGCGCTCGGCGCGGTCGGCGTCGGGGGCGGCGAGTGCGATCCCGATGACGAGCTCGAGGACGTCGGTGGCCTCGACGTCCGCACGGACCGCGCCGGCGGCCCGCGCCCCGTCGACCAGGCCGGCCGCCGCTCCGCGCATCTTGGCGGCGCAGTCGAGGTCGGAGTCGAGCCCGGCCCGCGAGATCGTCTCGGCCAGCCCCCGGTCGGTCAGGCAGTGGACGAGGAACGCGTCGAGCCATGCGGTCAGCGCCTCGTCGGGGTCCCGCGCCGCCACCAGCTCACCGGCCAGGGCGCACAACGTGTCGATGCGGCCGGTGAACACCGCGACCAGGAGCTCGTCGCGGGTCGGGAAGTGGCGATAGAGCGTCCCCGCCCCCACGCCGGCCCGCTGGGCGATCTCGTTCAGGGACGCGTCCGGGCCGCACTCGGCGATCACCTCGGCGGCCGCAGCCACGAGGCGCTCGCGGTTGCGCCGGGCGTCCGACCTCATCGCCTCACCTCGCCTCTCGTCCCGAAGTCGATCAACCGGAGAACCTCTCCGCATGCTAGACCCGGCGGGGAAGCGGAGAACCTCTCCGCTTGACCGGACGTGCTCGGAGGGAACCGTGAGCGAGCGACACCCGACCACCATCGGGATCACGATCGACTGCCCCGACGCCGATGCGGCGGCCACGTTCTGGGAGCGGTTCAGCGGCTACCGGCGACGGCCGCACCGGGCGGACAGCCCGTACGTCACGATCGAGCGACCCGACGGGGCCGACGCCCCCGACGGCCCGCCCCACCTGACGTTCCAGACCGTGCCCGAGGCGAAGGTCCACAAGGCGCGGCTCCACCTCGACCTGTTCGTCGACCACGCCCGCCCGATGGTCGACGAGATGGTGGCCGCCGGCGCGACCGTCATCAGCACGACCGAGGCCGGCGAGTGGACGACCCGGGTGCTGCAGGACCCCGCCGGCAACGAGCTCTGCGTCATCGGCCCCGAGTGATCGGCCGCCGCGCCCCGTCACCACCCAGCCACCCTCCAGCGCCCGAACCGGAACTGGCCCCACCGGAGTGCCACCGGTGGCACTCCGGTGGGGCCAGAACGGGGATGTCGGGGGTGTTGGGGGTGGAGGCTGTGCCCGTGAACGATCAGGACTAGAGGAGGTCGGTGGGGCGGGGTTCGGCGCCGAGCTCGATGCGGCCGACCAGCTCGGTCGTGCGGTCCCAGTCGAAGATCACGTGGCCCTTGAGGACCTCGACATCACGCTGGAACCGCTGGAGCGGCGAGTCCTCCGCGTAGACACTGGCGCCCGAGCCCTCGCACACCTGGGCGATCACCTCCCGCGACAGCCGCACCGTGTGGGCGGCGGCGAGTCGGGCGGCGGCCCGATCGGTGGGAAGCGGCCCGGCCGGCGACGAGCAGGTCCGGTCGACGTCGGCCAGCGCCGCCTCCCACATCGCCCGGGTGGACCGCACGGTGGCCAGCGCCGAGGCCAGGCGGGACTGGGCCAGCGGCTGATCGGCCTGGCGATCACCCATCGAGTAGGCGAGCACCCGGACGGCCATCCGCTCCCGGAACAGCTCGACCACCCGCTCCGCGGCACCGAGCGCGACCGACGACGCGACCAGCGCGAGCACCGGCACGGTCGGGTAGACGGCGAAGTCGACGTCGGGGTCGCCGGTGACCTGCTCGGGCGCACCCCGCAGCACCGACGACAGCGCGGTGCGGTGCTCGGGGACGAACACGTCGTCGAGGACGACGGTGTTGCTGCCCGTGGCCCGCATGCCCGAGGTGTGCCACACGTCGTCGATGGTGACGTCGCCGACGGGGACCACCCCGTAGCGCAGCTCGGGCTCGGCGGCGTCGCGCTGGACGATGGCGTGGACCATCACCCAGTCGGCGTGCATGACCCCGGTCGCCCACTCCCAGCGGCCGCCGAGGCGGTACCCACCATCGACCGGCACCGCCACCCCGGTCGGGGCCAGCGGCGCCGGCGCCAGCACCGGGTTCCCGTCGCCGAAGAGATCGCCCCGGGTGCCGGGCCCGAACTTCTGCAGCAGCCAGTTGTGGAGCACGAGGAACGACAGCGTCCACCCCGCCGAGGCGTCACCCTTCGACAGGATCCGGGTCAGGTGCCCGAGGGTCGACAGGCCGAGGCCGTGGCCGCCGTCGGCGGTGGGCAGCACGGTCCGGAACAGGTCGGCGGCGTGGGCGTCGGCGATGGTCGCGTCGGGCAGGCGCCGCAGCCGCTCCCCCTCCGCGGCCCGCTCGGCCAGCGCGGGCACGAGCTTGCGGCACCGCTCCAGGATCATCTCGTGGTCGACGGAGCCCGCTCCGGCTCCCCCCGTGCCGGTCATGCGCCCGTACCGGCGAAGCCGCGCTCGGTGAGCCAGCCGTCGATGATCCCGACGGCCTCCGCGAGCTGGTCCTTCTGGTCGGGCCCCGCGTAGTAGTGGGTCGCGCCGGCGATCGTGTGCAGCTGCTTGTCGACCACGCCGAACGCCTCGTGGATGCGCTCGGTGTGGCTCGGGGTGCAGGCGTCGTCGGCCGAGTTGCCGATGACCAGGATCGGTACCGAGATGGCGGGGGCGCAGTCGACGATGTCGGCGCGGGCGTCGTCGTAGCTCCACTGGGACAGCCAGCTGCGCAACGTCGTGAACCGGGCGAGCCCGACGGGCCCGTTGTTCACGATCCGGGGGTCGCCGAGGTAGCAGACGCCGGGCTCGCGGTCGTTGGGGTCGACGGCCGGGTCCAGCCAGCGGGGGTCGGCCATCGTGCCGTGGACGACGAACCCGAACTCCTCGTCGCCCCGCCCGGCCGCCTCCATGGCCGCGAGCTTGGCCCGCACCCACGCGGTGATCCGCCGGTTCCGGGCGATCTGGGCGTCGCGGTAGCGGTCGAGGAACGCCTGGTCGTACGGCGGTGCCACGGCCGTGCCGTAGAGGTCGAGCGACGGGTCGCGCACGGTCGGGTCGTGCTCGTCGAGGATCGACGCGTCCATCCACTCGGTCAGCGTGCGGTGGCGGCTCACATGGGCCGCGAGGAACATCACCGCGTCGGCCGGGACGAGGTCGAGGGCGGTGAGGTCGGGGCCCTCGCCGGTCGGGGTCGCGGTGACCGTCGGCTTCTCGGCCTCGGCCTGGTAGAACGCGGACAGCGCTCCACCGCCGCTCCAACCGGCGAGGACGACCTTGGCGTAGCCGAACCGGTCGCGCACGTGGCGGACGCACGCGGCGAGGTCCTCGGTGACCTTCTCCATGATCAGGGCGTGGTCGGCGCCCCGGTAGCGGCTGTTGCAGTAGACGACGTGGTGGCCGGCCTTGGCCAGCGCCACCGTCATCGGCAGGTACGAGCCGCCGCCGATCGGGTGCATCATCACGATCACGGTGTCGGACGGCGTGTCGGGCTTCAGGAGGTGGCCCTCGAGGGCCACGATGTCGCCGGTGCCGCCGTAGACGTCACGGGAGCTGGACGTGTCGGGGAAGACGACCAGGAACGGGACCCGCTCGTAGGTGCTCATGCCGAGGCCTCCACCAATGCCGGGTTGACGGTCAGGGGGCGGCGCACGTCGATCGACATCACCGACCACTCGAGCCGGTCGTACTCGTCGAAGTTGGCCCGCGACCGCTCCCGCGCCTTCTCCGGTGGACCGTGGTGGATGCCCTGGGGGCTGTGGGTGATCAGGCCGGGCTTCATCGGGACGCCGAGGAGCGTGCCGTCGTGGAACAGGGCGATCTCGTCGTAGTCGGCGTTGCGGTGGTACCACGGCAGCCGCTCGGTGCCGGGTCGGGACTCGGCCGGGCGGGGCAGGAAGTTGAGCACCACGACGCCCTCGGCCTGGAGGAGCAGGCTCACCGTCGGCGGCAGGTGCACGCCCTCGGACAGGATCGGGTTGTAGTCGCGGATGTTGATCTTGAACGGGAAGTAGTCGCCCTTCCAGCCCTCGACGTCGCACGGGTTGTGGTCGTAGAAGATCGACCCGTGCTCGCCCCGGCGGGTCAGTCGGATCTCCCACTCGGGGCCGCCGTCGGTGAACACCTCGGCCTCGGGGATGAACACCACCGTCGGGTCGAACGGGTGGTGGCGGCCGAGCAGGCCCGGTTCGGGGGTCCGCAGCTCGTCGGTCGTCTCGACGATCAGGAAGATGCCGTCGGTGTCGGCCGGGACGTGGCGGTAGGTCACGGCCTTGGGGACGAGGACCCAGTCGCCGGGCTCGTAGGGGATGCGGCCGAACTCGGTCTCGAGCTCACCGTGGCCGCGGTGGACGAAGAACAGCTCGTCGCCGCCGACGTTGCGCACGTGGAACGGCATCCGCTCGGCCCGCCGGCTCAACAGGAACCGGACGTCGTCGTTCTCGAACAGCAGCAGCGGCTCGCCGCGGGGGTCGGTCATGTCGGTCGGGGTCAGCGCGTCGGCGATCAGCGCGGTGTGGCCGATCGGGCCCTCGGAGCGGAACCGCGACGGATCGTTGCGCCGGTAGAGCTGGGCCTGGCGGCCGACGAAGCCCATCCGGCCGAGCTCGTCGTCCTTGAGGCCGTCGAGGTCCCGGTGGACGTGGCGCGGGGTGGTCCCCCGCCGTAGTTGGACGAACGACTCCATGGTTCTCCCCTCCTGCAGTGCTGGTTCTCGGCGCTTCTGGCGTGCTCGGCGTGACGGTCAGCCGGCGCGGATGCCGGTGAGGAACAGGTCGCAGTAGCGGTCGGCGATCTCCCGGGGATCGACCGCCCCGTCGGGCTCGAGCCACAGCCAGGTGTGGTTGAACATGCCGAGGATCCCCCTGGTCGTGAGGTCGACGTCGGGCGCGACGAAGCGGCCGCGCTCGATGCCGGCGCGCAGCGTGTCCCGCCAGATCTGCTCGTACTCGCCACGCAGTGCGAGCACCGTCTCGAGCCGCTCGCCGGTGAGCGAGCCGAAGTCGCGGTAGTGGACCGTCCACTCGTGGCGGTTGTCGGCGACGTTGACGAGGATCGCCCGGGCCAGCTCCCGGAACCGCTCCTCCGGGTCGTCGATCCGCGCCGCGATCTCCGAGGCGAGGCGCACCATCTCCTGGAGCGGGGAGACGGCGATCTCGTAGAGCAGCGCCTCCTTGTTCCCGATGTGGTGGTAGAGCGCGCCGCGCTGGAGGTCGACCGCCTTCTCGAGCTGGCTCATCCCGACGCCGTGGTAGCCCTGCGCCGCGAACAGCTCCGCGGCCGCGTGCACGATGCGTCGCTTGCGGTGCGGATCACGCCGCACCCGCGCCCCCTCGCCGGCCACCTGCTCCCAGCCCCCTCGAGCCCGTTCCGTACCGATCGATCGGTACGGTAGCGACGACCCCGAAAAGGGGGCAAGAACGCGCCGATGGCGCGCCGCATGCGGCGCGCCATCGGGCCGTTTTCCAAGGACGGCGACAAGTGCGACGTCCCGGAGCCGGAATCAGGTCGTGGCAGCGGCCGGCACGTCCTCCGCGCCGGCGTCCGGCATCTCCCCGGCACCGTCGCCGCCCTCGTCGGTCATGTCGTCGTCGGACATGCCGTCGTCAGTCATGCCGTCATCGGACATGCCGTCATCGGACATGTCGTCGGTCGCGTCGCCCGGATCACCGTCGGTCGTGCCGTCGGCGGTGTCGCCATCGGTCTCGACGCAGTCGTCGCCCGGCGTCGCCTGGGTGGGCAGCTCGAGCTCGCACGTCAGGTACTCGAAGCCGATCTCCGCCGTGGCGTAGGCGTCCTCGGTGCTGTCGTGCTCGATGAAGTAGTACGCGACGTCGGGCAGGGCCTCGAAGAACGGCGCCCACTCGGTCGTCCCCCGGCCGACCTCGGCGAAGTCGCCGTCCGGAGCCGTGTCCTTCACGTGGAGCAGCTGGATCCGGTCGGCGTAGCGATAGGCGAAGCCGAGCAGCGCGTCCTGGTTGCCGGGGTCGGCCAGGTTCTCCGCCAGCGCCGGGTCGTCGCGCCCGCCGGCGATCCCGAGCCGGGCCCAGTGCACGTCGATCTCGAACGTGACCAGCTCGGGGTCGGTCTCGGCCATCAGGATCTCGATGACCCGGGCCCGTTCCGTCTCGCCGTCACCGTCGAGGTCGTAGTCGTAGACCGTCGAGAACTCGCGGTCGTGGTTGTGGCCGTAGACCCACAGGCCCTGCTCGCGGGCCATCTCGCCGAGGGCGTTCATGTTCGCCGCGGTGGCGAGCGTGTCCTCCAGGGTGTCGTACCCCGGGTCGGCCCAGCCGCCGGAACCGACGTACTCCTGGTCGAGCGCCACGGCCTCGGCCAGCGTGTCCTCGAAGCCCTCGAGGTCGAGGCTCCCGTGGGAGCCGACCGGCCGCACCCCGTTGCGCTGCCACACCTCGGCGAAGTCGCCCGGCTCCAGGTCGAACGTCCCGCCGAAGCGCTCGATGTTGGTCATCCCGACCTCGGCCATGTGGGCGACGACCGCGTCGAGCCCGTCCTCACCGACCTCGTCGCGGTAGGTGAACAGCTGCACGCCCACCTGCTCGGGCGCGAGCCCCGAGCACATGTCGCCGTCCGTAGCCCCCTCGGGGGCGTCGCCGTCCTCCTGGGCGCCCGCCGGCGCCACCCCCATGGTTCCCAGGGCGAGCACCGCAGCGGCACCGCCCACCACCTTCCGTCGCCATCCGTTGGTCGTCCTCTGCATGCTCGATCCCCCTGTCCGCGGCGCCGGTGGCTCCGGCCCCGCTCATCACGACCGCCTCTCACTACCGGCTGGCGCCGCATCCCTCTCAGACCCGCCATCGCCAGGCACGCCCGCCGACGCCGCCCGCAACGGC
>JAXHUH010000317.1:0-22116 GCA_034211175.1 Actinomycetota bacterium | reverse complement strand
CGCCGGCCGCGTCGTCGCCGGCGAGGAGACCGACGACGAGGCGGCCGACGACAGCGACGGGGCCGACGAGGGGGCCGCCGACGCCGGGCTCGAGGAGCTCGTGGCCGCCGCACAGGAGGAGGGCAGCCTCGTCTGGTACTCGGTGCCGGCCGAGGAGATCGCCCAGTCGATCTCCGACGGCTTCTCGGACGAGTACGGGATCGACGTCGAGTTCCAGCGACTCGCCTCCCGCGACCTGTCCCAGCGCTACGCCGCCGAGGTCGACGCGGGCGACACCGTCGCCGACGCGCTGTTCGTGTCGAACACCCCGTTCGTCAGCGAGGCGATGGGCAACGGGTGGACGACCCCGCTGGCCGACGCCGGCATCCCGGGCTACCCGGGCGACTACCCCGCCGAGTTCGTGCTCGACGACCGGGGTACCACGATCGCCTCGATCGAGCCCAGCGGCATCGCGTACAACACCGACCAGGTGGGCGAGGACGAGGTCCCGACCGACTGGGCCGAGCTCGCCGGGCCCGAGTGGGAGGGGCGCATCCTCCTCACCGACCCCGCGGCATCGCCCGCGTACGTCGACTTCTGGTCGGTGGTCCTCGACGCCCAGGGCCCCGAGGTGCTCGAGGGCATCGCCGCCAACACCATCCGCACCTACCCGAGCGGGGTCCCCACGACCGAGGCGCTCGCCGCCGGTGAGGGCGCCGTGGCCATTCCGGGCGTCGGTTCCATCGTCGCCGGCGCCGCCGAGCGCGGCGCGCCCGTCGCCTACAGCCAGCCCGACCTGACCACCGGGCCGGAGCTGGTGGTCCTCGTGTCGGCCGACGCGCCGCACCCGAACGCCGCCCGACTGTTCGCCTGGTACCTCCTCTTCGGCGAGGGCGAGGCGCTGGCGAACGCGCTGCCGACCACCGCGTCGCCGCTGACCGGCGAGGACCTGCCGCCCGAGTACACCCGGGTGTCGCCGGACGCCCAGCAGCGGGCCGACGAGATCCTCGGCCTCCTCGGCGCCGGTTGATGGCTCCCCCCGTTGCGTCGCCGCCCGGAGGCACGACGCCGTGACCACCGCGGCATCACCCCCGGCCGTCCGGGCGGCGACGGACGGGGCGCGCCGCACCCGACTGCGGGGCGTCGGCCTGTTCACGGTGGTCGGTTGGCTGGTCGCGGCCTTCCTGGTGACGATCGCGACGTACCCGCTCCTTCGGGTCCTGCTCCGGCTGTTCTGGGTCGACGGCTCGCTCGACCTGTCGGCCATCGGCGACACCCTGGCCGTGCGGGGGCTCGCCTCGATGATCGCCGACACCCTGGTCCTGGTCGTGGCGTCGTCCACGGTGGCGCTCGCCATCGGCGCGCTGCTCGCGTGGGTCAACGAGCGGACCGACGCCCGCATGGGCATCGCCACGGACGCACTGCCGATGATGCCGTTCCTGCTGCCGCCGGTCGCCGGGGCCATCGGCTGGGTGCTGCTCGCCTCGCCCGGCGCGGGCTACGTCAACGTCGTCGCCCGCGACCTGCTCGGTGCCGTCGGCGTCGAGATGACCACCGGGCCGTTCGACATCTACAGCTGGTACGGCCTCGTCGGGGTCATGGTCGTGTACCAGGTCCCGTTCGTGTTCCTGATGGTGTCGGCCGGGCTCTCCAGTCTCGACTCGGCGCTCGAGGAGCAGTCCCGCATCTGCGGCGCCGGGACGTGGCGCACGCTCCGGAAGGTGACGCTGCCGGCACTGGCACCGAGCCTCGGTGGCGCGGTGCTGCTGATGGCGTGGCAGGGCTTCGCCATCTTCTCGATCCCGGCGATCATCGGTGAGCCGGCGGGCATCGAGACGTTGTCGGTGCGCATCGTGCGGGTCCTGTCGTTCACGTTCCCGCCCGAGACCGGCGTCGCCGTCGGACTGTCGGCCATCGTCGTCGGCTTCGTCGGGATCACCTGGTACCTCCAGACCCGCCTGCTGCGCAGCGGGCGGTTCGCCACGGTCGGGGGCCAGAGCCGCGACCGCGACCGGATCGGGCTGGGGGCGTGGCGCTGGCCGGTTCGGCTCCTCGTCATCGGCTACCTGATCGCCTCCGTCGTCCTGCCGATCGCCGCGCTGGCGCTGGTGTGCCTGAACGGGTTCTGGTCGCCGTCGATCGACTGGGGCTCGCTCAGCCTCGATCCGGTGCGCGAGACCGTGTTCGACACGCCCTCGACGTTCCGTGCGCTCGCCAACAGCCTCCGACTCGGCGTCACCGGAGCCACGTTCGGGATGGTCGCGGCCGCCATCGTCGCGGTCGTCGTCACCCGCTCGCGCACGCGGTTCGGGCGCTTCGCCGACGCCGCCATCAAGATGCCGGCGTCGATCTCCAACATCGTGCTGGCCGTCGGCATCCTGCTGGCCTTCGCCGGCGACCCGTTCGGGCTCGGCGGCACGTTCTGGATCCTGCTCATCGGCTACCTCGCCCTCTACCTGCCCCAGGGTTCGGTCGCCGCGGACACCGCCGCGAGCCAGGTGGCGCCCGAGCTGGCCGAGGCGTCGCTCGTGTCGGGTGCCCGGGCGGGGCGGACGTTCGTGAAGATCCAGCTGCCGCTCATGGTCCCGGGCCTCGTGGCCGGGTGGGCGCTGCTGTTCGCCCGGATGGCCGGCGACCTGACGGCGTCGGCGATCCTGTCGGGTACCCGCAACCCCGTCGTGGGGTTCCGCATCCTCGACGTCTACCAGAACGGCTCCTACGCCGAGGTCGCCGCGCTGTCGACCGTCCTCGTCGCGGTCACCGCCACGGTGGTCACGGCGCTCATGATCTGGTCGCGGCGCCACGCGACGTGGGCGGGCGCCGCCGTCGGAACGGGAGCGACATGACCTCGACCGAACCGGACACACCGACGCGGGACCGGGACCTCGTGCGCGACGGCGCCCCGTCGACCGACGACGGCGCTGGCGGCGCGGAGCCACCCGTCGTGAGCGTGCGCTCGCTGGTCAAGCGGTTCCGACGGGCCGACGGGACCGTCGTGCGGGCCATCGACGACGTCACCTTCACCGTGCGCCGCGGCGAGATGGTCGTGCTCGTCGGCCCGAGCGGCTGCGGGAAGACCACGCTGCTGCGGTCGATCGCCGGGCTCGAGCGCCCCGACGGCGGCACGATCGAGATCGGCGGCTCGGCGTGCTACGCCTCCGACGCCGGGGTGTTCGTCCCGCCGGAGCGGCGCCGGGTGAGCATGGTGTTCCAGAACTACGCGCTCTGGCCGCACATGACCGCGCTCGAGAACGTGGTGTACCCGCTGCGCTCCGACCGTCGCCGACGGATGCGCAAGGCCGAGGCCGGGCGTCGGGCGAGGGACGTGCTCGGTCTCGTCGGTGTGGGCGACATCTGCGACCAGCACCCCCACCAGATGAGCGGCGGCCAGCGCCAGCGGGTCGCGCTCGCCCGGGCGCTGGTGGCCGACACCGACCTCGTGCTCTTCGACGAGCCGCTGTCGAACGTCGACGCCAAGGTGCGGAGCCAGCTGCGCCTCGAGCTGCTCTCGATGCAGCGCGCGCTCGGGTTCTCGGCCCTGTTCGTCACCCACGACCAGGCCGAGGCCATGGAGCTGGCCCACCGGCTGGCCGTCCTCGGCCACGGCCGCATCGACCAGCTCGGCACCCCGGCCGAGGTCTACCGGGCGCCGCGGTCCGCGTACGTCGCCCGCTTCATCGGCTCCGCGAACGAGGTCGCGGGACGGGTCGAGGCGATCGACGACGACGGGACGGTCCGGGTGACCACGCCCATCGGCGAGGTGCACGGTCGAGCCGACACGGCCGCCGTCGAGGTCGGCGACGAGGTCGCGGCCATGTGGCGTCCCGAGCACACCGCCCTCGTGGCCGACCGGCCGTCCACCTCGAACCGCTGGCCCGCGACCGTCGAGACCTCGCTGTTCCTCGGCCCCTACACCGAGCAGGTCGTCGACGTCGCCGGGCGCCGGTTCGTCGCGTGGTCGACCCACGCACCCGCCACCGACGAGGGGTCGTCGTGGCTCGGCGTCGAGGCGGCCGACGTGCTCGTCCTCCCGGCAGGGCCCGGCGACGCGACGAGCGACGAGCCACCGGCGGACTGACCACCCGGGAGCTCCCGGCTCGGTCAGCGGAGGGGGCGGCGGTGGCCGTCGGCGACGAGGCCGGACCCGAGCGCATCGGCCCGTTCGGCGCCCGAACGGGCGAGCGCGACGAGCAGCTCACCGAGCACGGCGACGACCGTCAGGGCAACGAGACCGACCGTGGATCGGACGGCGGAGGCACGCGAGCGACGGGCCGCCGGCCACGGTGGGTTGGCGACGACGTCGAGTGCGCCGAGGGCGGTGTGGGTGGCGGTGAGGTTTCGCATGGCCACCAACATGAAGGAGACCCGCACATCCAACCAGTGGCAGAACCGACAGGACGCGCGCTGAAACTGCCAAGGCGGGTTTCGGTCGCACGCGGCGTTCCTGCCACGTCACAATGGACCCATGCCCACGGACCGCAGCGCCCGCACGCACGCCCGGCCGCGCGATCACGTCGTGGTCGGTCTCGCCACCGGTCACCTCTCCCCGTTGGAGCTGGCGATCCCGGCCGAGGTGTTCGGCTACCCCTACGACTGGCGGCCGTCGCCCTGGTACGACTTCCGCCTGGCCAGCGCCGGTCCCGACGGCGAGCCGATCTCCGTGTTCGGTGGGTTCGACCTCACCGCCCACCACGGCCTCGACGCCCTGGAGCACGCCGACACGGTCGTCGTCGTGCCGACCTATGACCGCGCCGAGACGGCGGAACCGGTGGTCGAGGCCCTGCGGGCCGCGCACGCCCGGGGCGCCCGCCTCGTGTCGATCTGCTCCGGCACGTTCGTGCTCGCCAACGCCGGGCTCCTCGACGGTCGACGGGCCACGACGCACTGGTGGTACACCGACGAGCTCGCGGCCCGGTTCCCGACGATCGACGTCCAGCCCGACGTGCTCTTCGTCGACGACGGCGACGTCCTCACGTCCGCCGGCTCCGCCGCCGGCATCGACCTGTGCCTCCACCTGGTCCGCCTCGACCACGGCGCCGCGGTGGCCAACACCATGGCCAAGGCGCTCGTCGTACCCCCGCACCGCGACGGCGGCCAGGCGCAGTACATCGACCATCCCGCCGTCCCCGACCCGGTCGGCCACGGCCTGACCGACGTGATGGCGTGGGCGCTCGAGCACCTCGACGACGACCTGTCCGTCGACCTCCTCGCCGAGCGGGCGGCGCTCAGCCCGCGCACGTTCGCCCGCCGGTTCCGCCAGGAGATCGGCACGACCCCCCACCAGTGGTTGACCCGCCAACGCATCGACCGGGCCCGCCACCTGCTGGAGACGACCGACCTGTCGGTCGAGCAGGTCGCGCACGATGTCGGGTTCGGCTCCGCCCAGTCGCTGCGGTCGCGGTTCAAGGAGCTCGTCGCCATCGCGCCGCTCGACTACCGGCGCCAGTTCCGCCACGAGCCCGCCGCCTGACCGCGGCCGCCGACGCCCGGCGCCTCGGGGCCGGCCCGGCGGGGGCGGTGGGGTCGGCGGCAGCACCGCGCCATCGTCGCCCCGCGTGTTCGGTCCGGCCAGCTCCGGACCGGTCAGGCAGCGCGACAGAACCGCCATCGCGGGGCGCGGGCGCCGCGGGCGGTGACACACCCCGCGATCATGGGGTCATGGCTGACCCCCACGTCGTCGCCGTCCTCGTCTCCGATGGCACCTGCCCGCTCGAGCTCGGCGTGCCGGCCGAGGTGTTCGGGCACCGCTACGAGTCGGTGCCGGACCCCGGGTACGAGCTGCGGGTGGTGAGCGATGGCGGCCGGCCGGTCCGGACCTCGATCGGCGTCGAGCTGGGCGGCCTGTGCTCGCTCGACACCCTCGAGTGCGCCGACACCGTCATCGTGGTGCCCGCGACGGACGTGATGGAGCCATCGACCCAGGTCGTGGCCGCACTACGAGCCGCGGCGCAGCGGGGCGCGCGGCTCGTCTCGATCTGCACCGGAGCGTTCGTGCTCGCCACAGCGGGGCTCCTCGACGGGCGCCGGGCGACGACCCACTGGGGCCACACCGACGCGCTCGCCCGGCGGCACCCGGGGGTGGAGGTCCGCCCGGACGTGCTCTTCACCGACGACGGCGACGTGCTCACCTCCGCCGGCTCGGCCGCAGGGCTCGACGTGTGCCTTCGACTGGTCGAGATCGACCACGGTGTCGCCGTGGCGGACGCCGTGGCGACCCGCCTGGTCCTGCCTCCGCGTCGGAGGGCGGAGCAGGCCCAGCAGCTCGGCCGGCCACCGGCGCCGGATCCGCCGGGGCTCGGCATCTCCGAGGTCATGGCCTGGGCCGTGGACCACCTCGACGAGGACCTGCCCGTCGAGCGGCTCGCGGCCCGCGCCGCGCTCAGCCCCCGCACGCTCGCCCGCCGCTTCCGTGACGAGACCGGCATGAGCCCGTACCAGTGGGTCATGCGCCAGCGGATCGATCGCGCCTGCGCGCTCCTGGAGACGACCGACCGGCCCGTGGAGCAGATCGCCGCGGAGGTCGGGTTCGGCTCGGCGCAGTCGCTGCGCACCAGGTTCAAGCAGGTGATGACCGTCGCACCGCTCGAGCACCGACGGTGCTATCGAACGGCACGAGCGGGCTGATCAACCGGCCGGCGCAGCGGCTCCGGAGCCCCTCAGCTGCCGGGTCGACGACGCCCGTCGGCCAGCAGGCCCGAGCAGAGCGTGTCGGCCCGCTCGCCGGCGGAACGGCCGAACGCCTCGCCGAGCCCGAGGAGGGCCCCACCGAACGTGTGGAGCGCGGCCGAGAAGCCGTGGTGACGGCGCCCGGGGGCAGCGGCTGACGGTGTTACGGTTGCATTAACTCCAGACATGCGTACACCCTGACGAAACACCGGGTGGGCGACCAGCGATGGGAATGCCAGCGGGCGCGAGAATGCTGCCGTTGAGCCGATCGACTGGTCCCGAGAATCCTCAACGGGGAGGATCAAGGCCCTTATGTCGGCCGATCACGTCGTCGTCATGTTGCTCACCGGCGAGGTGTCGCCGTTGGAGCTGTCGGCCGCGGCCGAGATCTTCGGGTACCGCTACCGACCCGACCCCGAGCCCTGGTACGACTTCCGCCTCGCCAGCGTCGACGCGACGCCGGTCCCGGCGATGGGCGGCTTCTCCGTGATGGCGCCGTACTCGCTCGACGAGCTCGCCGTGGCCGACACGGTCATGGTCGTGCCCAACGCCGACCGCACCGCCGTCCCCGACCCGGTGATCGAGGCGCTGCGCGCCGCCCACACGAGGGGCGCGCGGATGGTGTCGATCTGCGCCGGGGCGTTCGTCCTCGCGGCCGCGGGCCTGCTGGAGGGGCGCCGGGCGACGACGCACTGGTGGTACACCGACGAGCTCGCCCGAAGCCATCCCGGCGTCGCCGTGCAGCGCGACGTGCTGTACGTGGACGACGGCGACATCCTCAGCTCCGCGGGCTCGGCGGCCGGGATCGACCTGTGCCTCCACCTCGTCCGCCTCGACCACGGCGCCGCCATCGCCAACGCCGTCGCCCGGGCCCTCGTGGTCCCACCCCATCGCGACGGCAGCCAGGCCCAGTACGCGGGCCGACCCCACCGACCGGACCCGCCCGGCCGGGGTCTCGCCGAGCTCCTCGGCTGGGCCGCCGACCACCTCGACCAGGACCTCTCCGTCTGCGTGCTCGCCGAGCGCGCCGCGATGAGCCCCCGCACGTTCGCCCGGCGGTTCCGCCAGGAGATCGGCACGACGCCGCACCAGTGGGTGATGATCCAGCGCGTCGACCGGGCCCGCCAGCTGCTCGAGGCGACCGAGCGGTCGGTCGACCGCATCGCCATCGAGGTGGGCTTCGCGTCCGCGCAGTCGCTCCGGGCGCGGTTCAAGGAGGTCATGGGCATAACCCCCGCCGACTACCGCCGCGCCCACCGCGCCCCCCACGACCGCACCGACCGCCCCGACGAGCCCCTCCCCACCGCCTGAGGTGCGTCACCAGATCCGATAACATCGTCGACGTGGTCGAGCCTGCACCGAGCCTCGACGAGGTCCTCGCCAAGGCGGCCGAGCTCCAGAGGCTCGTCCCGGGCTCCGTCCTCGTGGGCGGTTCTGCGGCCGCACTCCACGCCGGCCACCGCCGGTCGTTCGACCACGATCACGTCGTGGCCGACCTCGAGGTCCGCTTCGACTCGATCCTGGAGAACCTCGAAGCGCTCGGCGACTGGTCGCTGGCCCGTGCCCGACCCGGCAAGATCATCCTCGGCTCGCTCGGGGGGATAGAGACAGGGATCCGCCAGCTCCTCCGTGCCCGTCCCCTCGAGGCCGAGCGCGTCCCGATCGGAGACGCGGAGCTCGTGGTGCCCACCGAGGAGGAGATCCTTCGCATCAAGGCGTGGCTCGCCCTGAGCAGGAACCAGACGCGGGACTACCTGGACATCGCTGCGCTCGCCGACCACCTCGGGATCGATCGGGCCGCTCAGGTGCTCGCGTCGATGGACGACTACTACGACGACCTGAACCGACGTCCAGAGGCGATCGTGACCCAGGTCGTGCGCCAGCTCGCCGATCCGACGCCGCGTGACACTCGCACGACCTCGGAGCTCGAGAGCTACAAGGGCTTGGCGCCGCGGTGGCACGAGTGGGACGAGGTGCGACGTGTGCTCGGCGCCCTCGCCCGGAGGATCGTCACGTGACCGTCCCGTTCCGCAACGTCGACGTCGACCCGCGGCGCGATCCCGACGAGTGGCCGTTCGAGGCCGTCCTCACGGCCATCGAGCGCGGAACCGTCTCCGATTGGCGCCGTCTCGCGTCGACGATCCGGGCCAACCCCTGGGGACCGTGCGCCCAGGCGGTCGAGCAGATCACCTCGTGGGAGGAGAACTACGGCGCGGACGCCCTGTTCAGCGACATCGTGTCCCACGCCCGCACCGATGCGGACGCGGAGGCGCGGCGCACCTACGGGGCTCGCATCCGGGCGATCCGGGCCGGGCTGGGGATGAGCCAACGGGAGCTGGCCCCGCTGATCGGCACGTCCGCCCAGCGGCTCTCCTCCTACGAATCGGGGCGCGTGGCCCCGTCCGTCCAGGTGCTCGGGCGCCTCGACCGCGTCGTGCGCCGATTCCGTCCCGACCTGAGCGGCGAGCCCGGGCCCGAGGCCGACACCGCCGACCCGTGCGGCGGCTGACGACCACCGAGATCGACGAGCTGCTCGGCCGCGACCTCCCGGCCCGGCTCGCCACGGTCGACGCCGACGGCTTTCCGCACCGACCGCATCACCCGCCGCCACCTCACCGGCCCGTCCGCCGACCAGGTCGCCCACCGTCGGGCGTCGCACGATCGGGTCGTGATCGGGCTGCGGCCGACGAGCGTCGTCGCCGTGGCCAGCGTCTGAACCCTCGGCGCCGATCAGGGGCGCAGGGCCGCAGCCGTCTCGATGGTGCGGGCCGCGTCGACCACGGCGTCGGCGAAGCGGTCGCCCGGGTTGCGGGTGAGGCGCTCGATCGGGCCGGACACGCTGACCGCGGCGACGACGCGCCCGGCGTCGAGGATCGGGGCGCTGACCGACGCGACCCCGGCCTCCCGTTCGCCGATGCTCTCGCTCCAGCCCCGGGCGAGGGCCTCGGGCTGCTCGGTCAGCAGGTGGCCGGCGGAGCCGAGGCTGAGGTCGAGCGCGGCGCCGAGGGGCACGATCGTGCGCAGGCCGTGGGGCGACTCGAGCGAGGCGACGCAGATGCGGTGGGCGCCATCACTCACATAGAGCTGGACGCTCTCGCCCGTGCGGTCACGCAGCCCGGCCAGTGCCGGTCGGGCGGCGACGGCCAGGGTCAGCTCGTCGGCCGCGGCCCGGCCGAGGGCCACGAGGCGCAGGCCGAGCGCGTAGCGACCATCGGCGTCGCGCCGGACGAGGCCGTGGGCGATCAGCGCCTGGGCGACCCGGTGGGCCGTCGCCCGGGACAGACCGGTCTCGGTCACCAGGTCGGCCAGCGTCCTCGGCGCCGCCTCGACGGCCGTGAGGACCCCGACCGCCTTGTCCAGCACCCCGATGGTGCCTACACTCGATTCCACGGGATGAGATTGCCGTCTCAACAGATGAGACGCAAGCCGCTCCCCGCCCCGCAGATGGCACCGCCGGCCGCTGCGAGGCGGGACGAACCGGGCGACCCGACGAGGCCGAGGATCGAGGTTCACCGATGGCGACCGACACGCAACAACCCCGCACGCTGAGCGAGAAGGTCTGGGAGGACCACGTCGTCCACTCGGCCGACGGTGAGCCCGACATCCTCTACATCGACCTCCACCTCGTCCACGAGGTGACCTCGCCCCAGGCGTTCGACGGGCTCCGACTGTCGGGCCGCACGGTCCGCCGCCCCGAGCTGACCGTCGCCACCGAGGACCACAACGTCCCCACCGCCGACATCGACCAGCCCATCGCCGATCCGGTGTCGCGGCGCCAGATCGAGGTCATCCGGGCCAACGCCGCCGAGTTCGGCATCACGCTCCACCCGATGGGCAGCGCCGGCCAGGGCATCGTCCACGTCATCGGCCCCGAGCAGGGCCTGACCCAGCCGGGCATGACCATCGTCTGCGGCGACAGCCACACGTCGACCCACGGCGCGTTCGGCGCCCTGGCGTTCGGCATCGGCACCAGCGAGGTCGAGCACGTCCTCGCCACCCAGACCCTGCCCCAGTACCGGCCGGGCACGATGGCGATCACCGTCGACGGTGAGCTGCCCGAGGGCTCGACGGCCAAGGACATCGCCCTGGCGATCATCGGGCGCATCGGCACCGGTGGCGGCATCGGCTCGATCGTCGAGTACCGGGGCTCGGCCATCCGGGCGCTCTCGATGGAGGGCCGGATGACGCTGTGCAACATGTCGATCGAGGGCGGCGCCAAGGCCGGCCTGATCGCCCCCGACGAGACGACGTTCGCCTACCTGCAGGGCCGGCCGAACGCCCCGAGCGGCGCCGAGTGGGACGCCGCGGTCGCCTACTGGAAGACGCTGCCGACCGACGAGGGTGCGACGTTCGACAAGGAGGTCACGCTCGACGCGGCGGAGATCCTCCCCTACGTGAGCTGGGGCACCAACCCGTCGCAGGTCGCCCGCATCGACGCCGAGGTCCCGGACCCCGACGCCTACCTCGAGCCCTCCGAGCGCGACGCCGCCCAGCGGGCCCTCACCTACATGGGCCTCGAGGCCGGCACCCCGATCCGCGACATCACGGTCGACACGGTGTTCATCGGGTCGTGCACCAACAGCCGCATCGAGGACCTGCGCCTCGCCGCCTCCGTCGTCGAGGGCCGCACCGTGGCCGACGACATCCGGGCCATGGTCGTCCCCGGGTCCCGGGCGGTGAAGGACCAGGCCGAGGCCGAGGGCCTCCACGAGATCTTCACGGCCGCCGGGCTCGACTGGCGCGAGCCGGGCTGCTCGATGTGCCTGGCCATGAACCCCGACAAGCTCGCCCCCGGCGAGCGGGCCGCGTCCACGTCGAACCGCAACTTCGAGGGCCGCCAGGGCCGGGGCGGGCGCACCCACCTCGTCTCCCCCGCCGTCGCCGCCGCCACCGCCATCGCCGGGCGCTTCGCCACCCCGGCTCACCTCGACTGAACTCAGGAGCGCCTGCCATGGAAGCCGTACGAGTCGTCACCGGGACGGCGGTCCCGCTGGATCGCTCCGACGTCGACACCGACCAGATCATCCCGTCCGACTGGCTGAAGCGGGTCGAGCGCACCGGGTTCGGCAAGGGCCTGTTCTCCGAGTGGCGCGACGACCGCGACTTCGTGCTCAACAAGGAGGAGCACGCCGGGGCCTCGATCCTGGTCGCGGGGCCGAACTTCGGCACCGGCTCGTCGCGGGAGCACGCCGTGTGGGCGATCATGGACTACGGCTTCAAGGCCGTCGTCTCGCCCCGCTTCGGCGACATCTTCCGCAACAACTCGACCAAGAACGGCCTCGTGCCGGTGAAGGTCGACGGGCCCGTCGTCGAGCAGCTCATGCGGGCGATCGAGGCCGACCCGTCGCTCGAGCTGACCGTCGACGTCGAGCGCCTCACGCTGAGCGCCCCGGCGATCGGCATCGAGGTGCCGTTCCCGATGGACGCCGCGACCCAGGAACGCTTCCTCGAGGGGCTCGACGACATCGGCATCACGCTGCGCCAGGTCGACGCCATCGACGCCTACGAGCAGCGCCGCCCCGGCTTCAAGCCCAGCGTCGCGACCACCGCCTGAGCGGGCGCGCCGACCCGGTGCCCGTCACCCTCGTCACCGGTTCGAGCTCCGGCTTCGGGTTCCGCACCGCCCGGCTGTTCGCCCGGCGCGGCCACACCGTCGCGGCGACGATGCGCGACCCGGCGAAGGGCGACGAGCTCCGCCGCCTCGCCGACGACGAGGGCCTCGATCTGCACGTGCCCACGTTGGACGTGACCGACCCCGAGGGTGTGATCGCCGCCGTCGACGGGGTGGTCGCCGACCTCGGTGGGCTCGATGTCGTCGTGTCCAACGCCGGGCTCGGGCTGGAGGGCCCGGTCGAGGAGGTGTCCGACGCCGAGGCCCGCCGGGTGTTCGACGTCAACGTCTTCGGCACCCTCAACGTGGCCCGGGCCGCGGTGCCCCACCTGCGGGCGCAGGGCTCGGGAGCGTTCGTGGCGCTCTCCTCGGTCGCCGGGATCATCGCCGCCCCGTTCGACGGCATCTACTCGGCGTCGAAGTGGGCGGTCGAGGCGGCGTGCGAGTCACTGCACTTCGAGCTCCAGGCCGCCGGCGTGCGGGTCGCGCTCATCGAACCGGGCGGGTTCCCGACCGGGTTCGACGCCAACCGGGTGCGGGCCGAGGCGTTCGGCGAGGAGTCGCCCTACCACGGCATCGCCACCCGGTTCCGGGAGGCCCGCCGCTCGGTGATGCCGGGCCGCACCGACGATCCCGAGGCCGCGGAGATCGTGGCCGAGGCCATCTGGGAGGCGGTCACCACCGACGAGCCGAAGCTGCGGTGGCCCGTGGGCGACGAGGCCGAGCTGCTCTCGGCGCTGCGGGCGTCGACCGACTTCGACGGCTTCGAGCAGGCCGTGCGTCAGACCCTCGACTTCTGGGAATGAGAACCCGCCGGACCGCCACCGATCTTGCATGCACAGGCGACCACCCATGGTCGGCTGCGCATGCGGGTTCGCAGCGGTGAACCGAGCCAGCTGATCGCAGAGGCCCTCCCGCCTTGGCGCCGTGCATCCGGCGGTGCGTCCCGACGACATGGACGGGGACGCACCGCCGGTGCCGTTCACACCCGGGTCACGCCGGTGGGAGCGGCGTGCTGCGGGTGATCCACTCCGGGTCGGCCGAGCGCTCGCCGACCGACGCCAGGGCGCCCAGCCGAGCCACCTGCTCGGACGAGAGGGCCACGTCGAGCGCCGCGACGTTCTCCTCCAGGTAGGTGCGGCGCTTGGTTCCGGGGATCGGCACGACGTCCTCGCCCTGGGCCGACAGCCACGCCAGCGCCACCTGCCCGGCCGTGCAGCCGAGCTCGTCGGCGACCTTGCGGACCTCGGCGACGAGCTCGAGGTTGGCAGCGAGGTTGTCGCCCTGGAACCGGGGCACGGTGCGGCGGAAGTCGTTGTCGCTCAGCTCGTCGAGCGAGGCGACGGTGCCGGTGAGCACGCCGCGACCGAGCGGGCTGTACGGCACGAGCCCGATGCCCAGCTCGCGGCAGACGGGCACGATCTCGGCCTCGATGTCGCGGCTGAACAGCGACCACTCGGACTGGAGCGCGGCGATCGGGTGGACGGCCGCGGCTCGGCGGATGGTGTCGACCGACGCCTCGGACAGACCGAGGTGGCGCACCTTGCCCGCCTCGACCAGCTCGGCCATCGCGCCGACGGTCTCCTCGATCGGCACGGTCGTGTCCGGGCGGTGGTTGTAGTAGAGGTCGATGTGGTCGACACCGAGCCGGCCGAGCGGGGCGTCGCACGCCTGGCGCACATAGGCCGCGTCACCACGGACGGACCGCTTGGTCAGGTCGTTCGGGTCCATGTGGATGCCGAACTTCGTGGCCAGCACGACGTCGTCACGCCGGGACGCGATCGTCTTGCCGACCAGCTCCTCGTTGTGGCCGAGCCCGTAGACGTCGGCGGTGTCGAGGAAGGTCACGCCCAGGTCGAGGGCCCGTTCGAGGGTGGCGATCGACTCGGCCTCGTCGGGCGTCCCGTAGGCGAAGCTCATGCCCATGCAGCCGAGGCCCTGGGCGGTGACGGTCGGTCCGGTGCGTCCGAGGGCGCGCGTCGGGAGGGTCATGGCGTTCTCCTTGCCGGTGGACGGAACGGGGGAAGGGCGCACGCGTTGCGATGCGCCGCGGCGGGTCGGTCAGGCGCGGGAGGGCCCGCCGTAGGTCCCGATCTTGTGGTCGACGACGGCCAGCGCCCAGGACAGCTCCTCGATGCGCCGAACGACCCCGGCGCGATGACGCTCGAGCAGCTCGAGGCGCTCGGCCTCGTTGCCCGAGCCCTCACGCACCAGGGCGAAGTACGCCTGGATGTCGCGGATCGGCATCTCCGTCGTGCGCAGACGGGTGATGAACACGGCCCGCCGGACCTCGTCGGGCGTGTAGCGCCGTCGCCCGGCCTCGTCCCGGGGCACGTCGATGAGGCCGATCCGCTCGTAGTAGCGGAGCGCGTGGGCCGTCACGCCGGTGTGGGCGGCGACCTCGGCGATCGTGAACGTGTCCCGCCCCTCGGGCAGGCCGGGCAACGGCGATCGGGCGCAGTCGGCGACGAGACCGTCGACGTTCGCGCCGTCCACCACCGGGGCGGAACCGTTGGACGTGGCGGACTCGACGTCGGTGATGCTCACCCGAACGACGGTACGGCTTCGAGTGCACTCGAAGTCAAGGAACTTCCGGGGGACACACCTTCGCGCAACCTCAGAGTTGCATCCCGCTATAGTGCAACCACAGAGTTGCACATCGGCCCCGGAGGCACCCGTGAGCTACCTCGTCCCCACCGTCCTCGAGCAGTCGCCCCGCGGCGAGCGGGCCTACGACCTGTACTCCCGCCTGCTGGCATCGCGGATCGTGTTCCTCGGCACGCAGATCGACGACCAGTCGGCCAACCTGATCATCGGCCAGCTGCTCCACCTGGCGGCCGAGGAGCCGAACCGCGACATCAACCTCTACATCAACAGCCCGGGCGGCTCGGTCACCGCCGGGTTCGGCATCTACGACACGATGCAGCACATCCAGCCCGACGTGGCCACGATCTGCGTGGGCCAGGCGTGCAGCGGCGCCGCGTTCCTCCTTGCCTCGGGCGCCGCGGGGAAGCGGTCGATCCTGCCCAACTCCCGGGTGCTGATCCACCAGCCCCACATCATGGGCGGGCTCGAGGGCCAGACGACCGACATCCAGATCCACGCCAACGAGTTCGGCTACATGCGTCGACGCATGGAGGAGCTGTTCGCGCTCCACACCGGCCAGTCCGTCGAGAAGATCAACAAGGACGTGGAGCGCGACTACATCGTCCGGGGTGAGGACGCGGTCGAGTACGGCCTCGTCGACACGGTCCTCGAGCCCGCCCACGTCGACCTCTCCGGCGTCGCCGCCCCCACCGCCGCCTGACCGTTCCGGGTTCCCCAGCGTGCAACCAGATCCGGCGCGGGAACCCAGAACCAGACCGCCACCACCCGGCCCTCCCCGTTCCGGGTTCCCCAGCGTGCAACCAGATCCGGCGCGGGAACCCAGAACGGAGGTGGTGGGGGCACAGCGAGGGGGCCATGACTACCGTGATGGGTGGACATGGCCCCCGGACGAGCGCAGCTGGGCCGGCGCGACCGGCTCGACGTCATCCTCGAGCGCGACGGTGATCGTTGCGTGTGGTGCGGCCGTGCCCTGCGCGGCCTGGTCAGGGCGACGACCGAGCACGTGATCCCCCGGATCAAGGGTGGGCCGTCGTGGATCGAGAACGAGGTCGCCGCCTGCGCCCGCTGCAACCACGACCGCGGTCACGAGTCCCCCGTCGCCTGGTTGGAGGAGTGCGAGCGCCGCGGTCTTCCCGCCCGGGCCGAGGTCATCGACCGGGCGCTCCACGCCCTCGCCGCCGCCATCGCCGAGCGGGGCGGTCAGCGCCGTGCCCGCCCCTACCTCGACGCCCAACTCCGCCGGATGGCCCGCGCCCGGACCTGAGTCGACGCCGCCCGCTTGCCCGACCGAGCAGTGATCGGCGAGCGTGACGGCAGCATCGCTGGAACGACGCAGGGCGCCGCGGATCGGGGGTCGGACGATGGACGAGCTGCGGTGACCCCAGGCGCCGCCGACGCTGGTCGGCGAGGTCGTCTCCCTACGACCGTGGCGCACCGACGACATCGATGACGTGTTCACCGCGTGCCAGGACCCCGATACCCAACGGTGGACGATGATCCCGGTCCCGTACCGGATCGAGCACGCCCGGGGGTTCGTCGACGAGTTCGCGCCGACGCAGTGGACCAGCCGGCAGGGCGCACCGTTCGCCATCGAGACCGGCGACGGCCGCCTCGCCGGCTCGTGCGGGATCGTCCGGCTCGAGGCCGACCATCTCGTCGGCGAGATCGGGTACTGGGTTGCCCCGTGGGCCCGGGCCAAGGGGGTCGCCTCGGGCGCGGTCCGGCTCGTGACCGGCTGGGCGATGGACGGGCTCGGCCTCGACCGGGTCGAGCTCCACATCGAACCGGAGAACGTGGCCTCGTGCACGGTCGCCGAACGGTGCGGCTACGTCCGCGAGGCGCTGCTGCGTTCGAGGATCGTCCACCGCGGCGCCCGACGCGACCTGGTCATCTACTCACGCCTGCGTTGAGCGCGACCGCCCGGTGCCGTCGAGGCGGCGGGCGAGGAGCTCGGCGAGGTGGAGGACCTCGACCGGGCGGTCGGACGCGGCGACCGCGGCGCGCAGGTGGAGCACGCAGCCGGGGTTGTCGGTGACCAGCACCTGAGCACCGCTGTCGTCGACGCAGCCGAGCTTGCGGGCCACGATGCCGGCGGACACCTCGGGGGCGACGATCGACGCCGAGCCGCCGAACCCGCAGCACTGGCTCTGCTCGGCCAGTTCCACGGTCTCGATGCCGCACAGCTCGGCGAGGAGCGCCTCGACCGTGTCGTCGCGGCCCAGCACGTTGGTCGCCTGGCAGAACCGGTGCACGGCGACCGCCGCCCCGTCGGTGGCGGCGAGCGCACCCACCGGGTAGCGACCGGGCCCGGTGAGGAACCCGGCGATGTCGGTGAGCCGTTCCCGGAGGTCGGCGAGCTGGCGGGTCCGGGCCGGGTCGTCGGCGAACAGGTCGTCGTACTCGTGACCGAGCGCGGCGAGGCAGCTCGTCCCCGGGGTGACGACGACCGGATAGCCGTCGAGTGCGTCGAGCAGGTCGGCCGCCATCGACCGCGCCGTCGCCCGGTCGCCCCGGTCGAACGCCGGCAGCCCGCAGCAGTGCTGGGAGGAGGGCACGACGACCTCGGCACCGGCGGCGCGCACGAGGCGGGCGGTGGCCTCGACGATCGGCGGCGCGGCCCGGTCGCTCAGGCACTGGAGGAACAGCGCGACCCGGGTGCCGCTGACGTCGGTCGCGAAGACCGGGTCACCGTCGACCGCGTCGGTCACGGCCGGACGTCGGCGACCGGCGACCACCGGCGGGATCGGCGCGCTCCGCCAGCGATGACGCGCCGGCAGGGGCAAGCGCAACGTGCCGTCGCTGCGGCGCAGCGGATACGACAGCACCCCACCGACGGCCGCGGCGGCGCCGACGAGGCGGCGGGACGAGAACGCCTTCAACGCCCACCGCTCGACCCGTCCGGCCTTCGCCTCGAACACCCGGGAACGGACCTCGAGGATCTGCGCGGCGAGCGGGATCTCGGCCGGGCACGCGGTCGAGCACGCCCCGCACGACACGCACAGGTTCTGGGGGCCGGCGATGTCGTCGAGCGAGTGGTGGAACGACGTGTTCACCAGCCCGATGGCCCCGGTGTAGACGTGGCCGAACACGTGCCCGCCGACGATCTGGTACGGCGGGCACACGTCGGCGCAGGCACCGCAGCGGATGCAGCCGAGCGCCGGGTCGAACGCGGGGTCGTCCGCCATGTCGGAGCGCCCGTTGTCGACGAGCACGAGGTGCTGGGCCTGGCCGGGCCGGGGTCCGGTGATGAAGGTCGTGTAGGTGGTGATCCGCTGGCCGGTGGCCGACTTGGCGAGCAGACGGACCTGGTCCATCGCCGCGGCCATGTCCGGGACGAGCTTGTCGAAGCCGGCCATGGCGATGTGGACCGGTGGCAGGGTCGTGGTCAAACCGGCGTTGCCCTCGTTGGTCACCAGCATCACCGAGCCGGTCCCGGCGATCAGTGCGTTGGCGCCGGTGATGCCGGCACCCGAGGTGAGGAACGCCTCGCGCAACTCGGTCCGCACCGTCCGCACCATCGCCTCGATGTCGTCGGGGTCGAACTCGCGTCCGAGCACCCGGCCGAGCAGCTCGGCGATCTGGCCCCGCCGCTTGTGGATCGCGGGGACGACGAGGTGGCTCGGGTGCTCGCCGGCGAGCTGGAGCAGCCACTCCCCCAGGTCGGTCTCGATCGCCTCGACGCCCTCGGCCGCGAGCCCGTCGTTGAGGAAGATCTCCTCGGTCAGCATCGACTTCGACTTCACGACGAGGCGCACGCCGTGCTCGCGACACAGGTCGGCCACGACCCGTACCGCGTCGGCGGCGGTGGCGGCGTGGTGGACGACGGTCCCGCGGGCCTCCACGTGCTCGGTCAGCTCGGCGAGCAGCCGCTCCCGGTCGCGCCGGGCCGCGGCCTTCGTCTCGGCGAGGCCGTGGGCGAGCTCGGCGAAGCTGCGGCCCCGGTCCTCGCTGAGCTCGGCGATCTGGGTGTCGCGGGAGGTGCGCCACGCCCGCTGGAAGGCGAGCAGGCCGTCGTGGACGTTGTGGTCGGCGAGGGCGTCGTCGTAGCGCTCGGCGAACGGCTTCACGGCCGCACCACCACGTCGAGCTCGGCCGGGCCCTGGACGCCGATGGTGAGGACCCGTTCGATGTCGGCCGTTCGCGACGGCCCGGTGACGAGGGTGCACCAGCCGGCGGCCGTGCGCTCGGTGAGCACCGGGGCGAGGGCGTCGAGGTCGGTCAGGATCGTCGAGCGGTCGACGATGACCACGAGGCGGCGCGCGAGCAGGGACACCCACATCTCGTAGGCCTCCCGCTCGACGAGGAGGACCGAGCCGGTCTCGGACACGGCGGCGGCCGCGGCCACGATCCCGACGGGAGCGTCCGCGACGTCGGTGACGCTCGAACCGCCGTCGATCCGGGTGGTGAGCGGAGCGGCCGGCAGCAGCCCGTCGAGGCTGTCGGCACGGTCGCCGAGCGGGGTGACGACCGCGCCGTCGCCGGCCAGCTCGGCGAGCAGCGCGGCGAGTGCCTGATCGTCGGCGGGGCGGTGCACGGCGGCGCCGGCGCCCTCCGCCCGCTCGCAGAAGCGGTCGAGGTCGCCCACCCGGTCCTCGAGCGCCGAACCGGCCTGCTCGCTCATCGCCACCCCAGTCTGTGCTCGCGTCCCGTGCGTGCCCCCGGCGATCGTCGCAGCCACGAGCGGGGCCCGCCACGTCGGCGCGGCGCAGCCCGGTTGAGGCTCGATGATCGTACGTGTTAGATCTATCACGTTCGCACATCCGCGTTCCGAAGACCACCGATCTGACGACCACCGAACCGCACCGCCGAACCGAACACCACCGGTTCCGTGGTCGCGCCGGACGCGACCACGGCGATCCGCAGGAGCGACCGCCACGCCATGAGCCATGCGCAGGGGGGAGAGGCGCAGTCGGGAACCGACCCGGCCCGGGTCGTCGCCGTCGATCTCGGGGCGACCTCGGTACGGGTGTGCGTGGTCGATCTCGACGACCCGGCCGCCGAGCCGCACGAGCTCCACCGGGTTCGCCACACCCCGTCGATGCGCGACGGCCACCTCCGCTGGGAGCTGCCGACGATCCTCGGCGCGGTCGACGAGGGCATCACCCGGGCCCTGGACGAGGGCCCGGTCGCGTCGATCGGGGTCGACACCTGGGCCGTCGACTACGGCCTCCTCGACGCCACCGGCGCACTCGTCGCCGACCCGATCGCCTACCGGGACCACCGCACCGACAGCTGGGAGAAGGTCGCGGACCGGTTCGGCCGGCGGGAGCTGTACGAGCGCAACGGGCTCCAGCAGGTGGCGTTCAACACGATCTTCCAGCTCGCGGCGCACGATCCGGCCGAGCTCGCCCGGACCGCCCACCTGCTGATGTTGCCCGAGCTCGTCGTCCACCACCTGACCGGCACCCGCCACCAGGAGCTCACGTCGATGGGCAGCTCCGGCCTGCTCGACGTCCGCGACCGCACCTGGGCGTGGGACCTCATCGACGAGCTCGAGCTGCCCCGTCACCTCTTCGGCGAGATCTCGCCGCCCGGCACCGTCGCCGGCGTCCACCGGGGTGTGCCCGTGCACCTCGTCGCCGGCCACGACACCGCCTCGGCCGTGGCGGCGACCCCGTCGGGCGCCCGACCCGGCGCCGCGTTCGTGGCCACCGGGACGTGGCTGCTCGTGGGGACCGTGGTCGACCGGCCGATCACCACCGACGCCGCGTTCGCCGCCAACTACACGAACGAGATCGCGGCCGACGGGCGGATCCGCTTCCTGCGCAACGTCGCCGGGTTCTGGCTCGTCGAGGAGATGCGCCGGGGCTGGGGCGACCCGCCGATCACCGAGCTGTTCGACGCCGCCGAGGCAACGACCGCCGACGTGCCGATCGTCGACACGACCGACCCCCGCTTCCTCGCACCAGCCGACATGGAGACCGAGCTGCGGGCCGCGGCCGGCCTCGGCCCCGACGCCGACCGGGGTGTGCTCGTGCGGTGCGCGGTCGAGTCGATGGCCGCCACCGCCGCCGACGTGCTCGCCGACATCGGGTCCACCACCGGTGAGCCGGTGCGGGAGGTCCACCTCGTCGGCGGCGGCGCCCGGGTGCCGCTGTTCCGTGACGCGCTGGCCCGTCGACTCGGCTTCGACCCCGGCGTCGGTGCCGTGGAGGCCGCGGCGGCGGGCAACGCACTCGTCCAGGGCGTGGCCCTCGGCCACTGGCCCGACCTCGCCACCGCCCAACAGGCCCTGCTCGACGGCTCCTGACCGGGCGGCGCCGGTTGACGTCCGGCCCGCGGCCGACGACGCTCGGCCGTTCCTGTGCCGTCACGGATGACCTGGGGGAACGAGCATGGCCGACGACGATCTCGCCGACTTCGAGCAGGACGCGTTCTCCCACGACGGCAAGGCCCGGACCGTGTTCCGCAAGGGCGAGGGCCCGGCGGTGATCGTCATCGCCGAGATGCCCGGCATCACCCCGAAGGTGGCCGAGTTCGCCCGACGGGTGGCCTCGATCGGTTGCACCGCCGTGATGCCCCACCTGTTCGGCCATCCCGGCAGGGACGTCTACGCCCTGTCCCCGCCGGCGTTGGGCTGGCAGATGGCGTCATCGATGGTGCCGGCGTGCATCTCGAAGGAGTTCACGGTGCTCGCCACCGGGCGCACGTCGCCGGTGGTCGCCTGGCTGCGGGCGCTCGCCGCCCGGGAGCACGAGCGGTGTGGCGGGCCCGGCGTCGGCGCCATCGGGATGTGCTTCACCGGCGGGTTCGCCCTGGCGATGGCGGCCGACGACCGCCTCCTCGCCCCGGTCCTGTCCCAGCCGTCGCTGCCGCTGGTGGTGCCGGGCCGGTCGGGCAACGCCGACACGATCGACATCTCGCCCGACGACCTGGCCAAGGTGAAGGACCGGTGCGCCACCGGAGGCCTCCAGGTGCTGGGCCTGCGGTTCACCACCGACCGCCTGGTGCCGGCCGGCCGGTTCGAGTTCCTGCGCGAGCAGCTGGGCGACGCGTTCGTGGCCATCGAGCTGCCCGGCGACGCCGCCAACCCCGACGCCACGGCGTCGCCCCACTCGGTGGTGACCGAGCACCTGATCGACGAGCCCGGCCAGCCGACCCGCGACGCCCTCGACCGGGTGCTCGACCTGTTCCGCACCAAGCTCGTCGACCCCTTCTGACCGGAACCACCGCCATCCCGCGGCCCCGACCCGAACACACCCACCGCGCACTCGCCCATCACGAACTGGTCCCCGCGGAGTGCCACCGGTGGC
>JAXHUH010000316.1:0-17263 GCA_034211175.1 Actinomycetota bacterium | reverse complement strand
GGCCTTCGGCTTCGGCTTCGGGGTCTCGGCCTTGGGCTTCGCCGGTGCCGGCTTCGGGCGTGCCGGTTCTGCCGGGGGTGCGGTCACCGCGGCGGGCGACGACGCGGCGGCAGTGGGCGGCGGTGCAGCCACTCGACCGGTCGACGAGCCGTTGGTCGAGCCGTTGCCTCCCCGTTCATCACGGGGTGCGATCAGGCCGTCGATCGCGACCTGTGCGGCCGCCGCGGCCGTCGTGGCGGCCAGACGGGCGCCGGAGACGGCCAGGCGCATCGTCGTCATCCACGCGTTCCCCGCGGCGCGGACGAGCTCCTGACCGTGATTCGTCACAGCTGATGATCGTTCGTCCATCTGGAGCATGATCGCGCAACCGCCGGCGTTGTTGGAGAGCGGACGGCCCGATCGGGACCTTCGGCGACCGATTGACCACGGTCGGCGCACAGGTCGTTCCCGCCGTCGTGCCGCGTCGTGGCGCCGAACCGGCGCCCGCGTCCGGGGTGGTGGTGTAGGAAGGGGCCGGCATCCGCACCGGAAGGGAAGTCCATGGCCGTCCTCGCCGACCTGATGGCCTCGATCGCCGACCAGTCGATCGAGATCGTCGACCTCACCGCTCCGCTGTCGTCGTCGACGCCGATCCTCCAGCTCCCGCCGCCCTTCGCCAACACCCGCAACTTCGAGCTCGAAGAGATCAGCCGCTACGACGAGCGCGGCCCCGCCTGGTACTGGAACGACATCCACACCGGTGAGCACGTCGGCACCCACTTCGACGCCCCCGTTCACTGGGCGACCGGCCGCGACGGCATCGACATCTCCCAGGTCCCGGTCCGCGAGCTCGTCGCACCGGGCGTCGTGATCGACAAGTCGGCCGAGGCCGGCGCCGACCCCGACTTCCTGCTCGAGGTCGACCACATCCGGGCGTGGGAGGCCGACCACGGGCCGCTCCCCGAGGGCGGGTGGCTGCTCTACCGCACCGGTTGGGACGCCTACTCGGCGGACGCCGACCGCTTCCTCAACGCCAACGACACCGGCCCGCACACCCCGGGCATCTCCGTCGAGTGCGCCACGTGGCTCGCCGAGGAGTCGCCCATCCTCGGCCTCGGCGTCGAGACGGTCGGCACCGACGCCGGTGGCGCCCACTCGTTCGATCCGCCGTTCCCGTGCCACGCGTTCCTGCTCGGCGCGGGCAAGTACGGGCTCACCCAGCTCCAGAACCTGGCGTCGCTCCCCGCCACCGGCGCGGTCATCGTCGCGAGCCCGCTGCCGATCGTGAGCGGCTCGGGGAGCCCGGCCCGGGTCCTGGCCCTCGTGGAGCGGTGACCGGTCGCGTCGCCGACGCCGTCGCCCTGACGTTGCGGGCGCTCGGGGTCCGGGAGGTGTTCGGCGTCATCGGCTCCGGGAACTTCGCGGTCACCAACGCCCTGGTCGCGGCCGGTGCCGGCTTCCACGCGGCACGCCACGAGACCGCGGCGGTGACGATGGCCGACGCCTGGGCCCGGGTGACCGGCGAGGTGGGTGTGGCGACCGTCCACCAGGGCCCCGGGCTGACCAACGCCGTCACCGGCCTCTCCGAGGCGGCGAAGAGCCGGACCCCGCTGCTGGTGCTGGCCGCCGACACCGGCGCCGGCGCGGAGCGGTCGAACTTCGCGGTCGACCAGGCCGGACTGGCCGCAGCGATCGGCGCCGCGCACGTCCGGCTGGCATCGCCCGCGACCGCCGTCGCGGCGATCACGTCCGCCCACCGCCTGGCCCGGGACGAGCGGCGGTCGGTGCTGGTGTCGATGCCGCTCGACGTCCAAGCCGCCGCGCTCGATGCGCCCGAGCCGCCGACGTCGGGCCCGGCCCTCCACCCGCCCGCACCGTCGGTGGCCGCGATCGACGCGGTCGTCGACGCCCTGGCAGCGGCCGAGCGCCCCGTCGTCATCGCCGGGCGCGGCGCCCGGATCAGCGGTGCGGGCCCGGTGCTGCGTCGTCTCGGCGAGCGCACCGGCGCACTCCTCGCGACCTCCGCCGTCGCCCACGGGCTGTTCGTCGGCGACCCGTGGGCCCTCGGCATCTCCGGCGGGTTCGCGTCGCCGACCGCCGCGGAGCTGATCACCGGGTCCGACCTGGTCCTCGCCGTCGGGGCCAGCCTCACGATGTGGACCACCCGTCACGGCCGCCTCGTCGGGCCCGACGCCACCGTCGTCCAGGTCGACCGGGAGGTCGGCGCCATCGGTAGCCAGCACCGCGTCGACCTCGCCGTGGTCGGCGACGCCGCGGCCACTGCGGAGGCGCTGCTCGCCGCGCTCGATCGGCGGGGCCACCGGGCCGCGGGCTGGCGCACCGACGACACGGCGGCCCGCCTGGCGACCGGGTCGTGGCGGGACGAGCCCTACGACGACGCCTCGGACGAGCGCACCATCGACCCCCGCACCCTGTCGATCGCGCTCGACGAGATCCTCCCCGACGAGCGGGCCGTGGTCGTCGACTCCGGCCACTTCATGGGCTGGCCGCCGATGTACTGGCGGGTGCCCGACGACGACGGCTTCGTGTTCACCCAGGCGTTCCAGTCGATCGGGCTGGGCCTCGCCACCGCCATCGGCGCCGCAGTTGCCCGCCCCGACCGGCTCA
Source organism: Actinomycetota bacterium (assembly GCA_034211175.1). Lineage (GTDB taxonomy): Bacteria > Actinomycetota > Acidimicrobiia > Acidimicrobiales > CAIXPF01 > JAXHUH01. Next base: position 14,656 of record JAXHUH010000316.1, on the reverse strand, counting down.
CCGTCGCCGCGCTCGGCGACGGGGTTGCGCTGATGGCGGCGTCCGAGCTCGAGACCGTCCCCCGGCTCGGTCTCGACCTGTGCGTCGTCGTCTACGACGACGCCGCCTACGGGGCCGAGGTCCACCACTTCGGCCCCCACGGCGACGACCTCACCAACGTCGTCTTCGGCGAGACCGACTTCGCCGCGACCGCCCGCGCGCTCGGCTACGACGCCGTCACCGTCCGCTCGAGTGACGATCTCGGCGCCGTCGCCGAGGTGATCGCCGCCCGGCGGCGGCCCGTGCTCGTCGACGCCAAGGTCACCCCGACCGTCGTCGCCGAGTGGCTCGAGGAGGCGTTCCGCGGCCACTGACCCGACCCCGTGCCGGTCGGGCCGGGCCCGGGGTGTCGACCGCTCGGGGTTCGTGGCGCGACGGTGTCGAGACGGCGCCCACGGCTCCGACCGTTCAGCGAGGCACCCGCCGTGGGTGCCGGTGACGAGGAGTGAGCCATGAAGTACCTGCTGCTGATCCACCAGAACCCCGAGTCCTTCCAGGCCCTGTCCGACGAGGAGAAGCAGGCCGTCTTCGCTGACGTCGACACGCTCATGTCCGAGCTCACCGCGTCCGGTGAGTGGGTCGGCGGCGAGGGCCTGGCCGATCCGTCGACCGCCCGGACCGTGCGGGTGCGCGACGGTGTCCCGATCGTGACCGACGGCCCCTACGCCGAGGCGAAGGAGCAGATGGTCGGCTACTGCATCGTCGACTGCGACACCGAGGAGCGGGCGGTCGAGATCGCCGGCCGCTGGCCCGATGCCCGCTACTGGGGGATGGAGGTGCGGGCCATCCTCAGCCCCGGCGGCGACGCCGACGGTTCGGGCATGTGACCTCGGGAGGCGAGGGCAACGGTCGACGGCGGGCCCGGCCCGCCGGTCGGCACCGTGACACGCCCGACCTCGGGACGGTGCTGCGCGAACAGGCGCCGCTCGTGTTGGGCTGGCTCGTTCGCCGTCACGGCAACTTCGCCGTCTGCGAGGACGCCGTCCAGGAGGCGCTCGCCGCCGCAGCCTGCCAGTGGCCCGACGAGGGGTTGCCCGCCGATCCGGGGGCGTGGCTGCGCACGGTTGCGCGGCGCCGGTTCACCGACGAGGTTCGCAGCACCGAGTCACGCCGGCGGCGCGAGGACGGGGTCGCCGCAGCCGAACCAACGAGGGCCGAGCCGCCGGCCGACCTGTGGATCGACCACGGATCGCACGGCGACGGGAGGCACGGCCACACCGTCGGGGGCGTCGGCGACGCGGCCGACGACGGCCCGCCCCGACCCGAGGGCGACGACTCGCTCACCCTGCTCTTCCTGTGCTGCCATCCGGCGCTCACGCCGCCATCGCAGCTCGCGCTGACGCTGCGGGCCGTCGGCGGCCTGACCACGGCGGAGATCGCCCGCGCCCACCTGGTGCCCGAGGCGACGATGGCCCAGCGCATCAGCCGGGCCAAGAAGAAGGTGGCCGACGCCGGCGCCCGCTTCGAGCTGCCCGACGACGACCGGTGGACCGAACGGCTCGGCGTCGTCCTCCACGTCCTGTACCTCGTGTTCAACGAGGGCCACACCGCCACCTCGGGCCCCGACGCGAACCGTCCCGACCTCACCTTCGAGGCGATCCGCCTGGCCCGGATGCTGCGGGCCTCGCTCCCGGACGACCCCGAGGTCACCGGCCTCCTGGCGCTCATGCTGCTCACCGAGGCCCGAGCACCGGCCCGCGTCGACGACGACGGCGGGCTCGTCCCGTTGGCCGACCAGGACCGGCGGCGGTGGTCCCGGGGCCTGATCGACGAGGGGAGCGAGCTGATCAGCGGTGCCCTGGCCCACGGACCGATCGGGCCCTACCAGCTCCAGGCGGCGATCGCCGCAGTGCACGACGAAGCGCCGCACGCCGCCGACACCGACTGGGCCCAGATCCTCGGCCTCTACGACCTGCTCGAACGGGTCGCGCCGAGCCCGGTCGTCACCCTCAACCGGGCCGTCGCGGTGGCCATGGTCGACGGACCACGGGCCGGCCTCGACGTCCTCGCCGCCGTGGTCGACGGGCGGATGGTGGCCCACCACCGCGTCGATGCGGTGCGTGCCCACCTCCTGGAGATGCTCGGCGAGGACGTCGCCGCGGTCGCGGCCTACCGGGCGGCGGCGCGGCGAACGACCAGCGCACCGGAGCGCCGGTTCCTCGAGGCGCGCGCCGATCGGCTGACCGACGACGCGGCGTCCGGGCACGGCCGGCGGGGATGAGCGCGCCGGCCCGGCGCGACCACGGATGGCCGCGCCGGGCCGATGGCGGTCAGTGGTCCCGGGGCGTCCGGCCGCGGCGCGGCTTGCGGGCGCGCACCCGGCGGGCCGACCGGCGGTGCAGCTGCTCGCGCAGGGTGTGCGCCGCGTGGTCGATCGCGTCCCGCAGCTCGGGGCTCGTGGCGCTGGCGCGGAGGAGATCGCCGTTGACGTCGACGACCATCTCCGCCTCGGCCTCACGCACCCGCTCCGCCTCGCCGGGCACCGCGAGCTTGACCCGCACGAGGAGCACCGGTTCGGGCACGGGATCGATGAGCTTCTCGACCTTGGTGCGTGCCAGCTCGGCGAGATCCTCGTCGACGATGCCGTCGGTCACGACCTCGATCACCAGGGTGTCGCCGAGGACCTCGTCGGCGACGGCCGCACCGGCATCCCGGGCGGCGTCGCCGAACCACTGCTCGACGACCTGGCCGTGCTCGACCCGGCTCCGCACGACGACCTCGTCCCCACTCGCGGCGACACCGCGGCCACCGGCATCGGTGGCGCGCGCACCGGCGACGACCCAGCTGACGATGACGTCATCGCCGTCGCCGCGCACCTCTGCGTCGTCGGTCGGCCCGTTCGTCGCGAACGCGTCGAGGTGGGCGTGGAGGTGGCGGCGCCCGGTGAGCGGCCCCTCGTCGTCGGTGTGGACGACGGCGTCCGGCGCGTAGAGGAGCAGCGCCCCGTCGAGGTCGCGGCGCACGACCGCCTCGGCCCAGGCGCCGACCACGTCCAACGGACGGGACGGGAGGTCGGTGCCGATCTCGGGATGAGGTCGGGCGAACGGCGACGAACCCTTCGTGTCCCTGCGACGTGCGCCCTGGAGCGTTCCGAACCGGTGCTGTTGGGGCGACACCCGACGACCCCGCCGGAGGGTCACCCGCACCGCCTGCTCGACGCCGTCACGACGTTCGATGTCGAAGTGGATGCGGGCGCCCGCGTGGCGGGCCGCCGGCTCGATGTCGCTCAACTCTGCCCGGTATCGGTGGGTGTTGCGGACGACTCCCGCGACGCCCGTCGACGGATCCAACCACTGGAGGACACCATCAGGCATGTGACGACCGTCGCGCCGAGCGGCTCCCGCACACAGGGGCGAAGGTCATCGTCGTGTCAGGTGATCAGCCGGTTTCGTTGCGCATCGACGACGCCTGCCGCTCGATCGTGGCGCGTTGCCGCCTACCGGGAGTAGCGACGGGGCTTCGAGTAGGAGCCGCCGCGCTCCTGGCGGCCCTGGCGTGACGTCCACCGCCACTGGACCGAGATCCGGCCGTCGACCGGGTGGCGGACCTTGGGCACCGAGTGCTCCCACGCGGTCTGGGTCGCCCCGCCCATGACGAGCAGGTCGCCCGGACCGGGGTCGAGGTCGTGGGTGGCACCCCGGGCCGGCGCCTCGTGGGCGTAGCGGTTCTCGCGGGGACGCAACAGCCACGGTCGGCGGGCGCCGAGGGTGAGCACCACGATGATCGTGTCGTCGAGCCACTGCATGTCGCGGTCACGGTGGAACGCCACGCTGTCGCGCTCGTCGCGGTACCAGGCCAGGGCGAACCCGTCGAAGCGCACGCCGTAGCGGTGCTGGAGGACCCGGTGAGCGTCGAGCAGCACCGGGTGCACCGGCTCGGCGCCCCGACCCAGCTGCCACCACGAACCGAGGCGGGGCTCGTCGTGGTGGCGCTCGTAGCGGAACACCCGCCCCTGGTGCCACGCCGCCCGCTCGGCCGCCGCCTCGTAGACCTGCTCGGCGCCGTCGAGCCACCCGCGCGCGACATCGACCCACGACCGATCGTCGAGCCACACCCGCTCGACCTCGACGTCATCGCGTATCACCGGCGCCTGCCCCGTCATCACCCCGTGACCGTAGCCATGGACGCGCCGCGCCCCGGTGCCACCGATCCCGCCAACCACCGACCACGATGGGTGGTGTGCGAGGCTGTCCGGGCCAGCCGGGGTGGTGGCCGGCGGACCGGCGGCCGACGGAAGGGGACACGGTGCGGGCGTTCGTGATGCGACCGTTCACGGCACGGAACGGGATCGACTTGCCCCGCCTCCACGACGAGCTCATCGAGCCGGTGCTCCATGGACTCGGCTCGAGCGGCGGCACCGAGCCCGACCTCGATCCCGGGAGCATCCACGCGGGCATGTTCCGGCAGGTGGTCATCGACGCCGGCCTCGCGCTCGCAGACGTGTCGGTCCACAACGCCGACGTGTTCAACGAGCTCGGCACCCGCCGTGTGTCAGCGTTCGTCGAGCACGTGCGCCACGAGGGCGTGCTGCTGCACATCGTCCCGCTGCCGCCCGACGCGGAGCCCCTCGAGTGACGCCGTCCGCGCTCGACGTCGTCTGGGCGCTCCAAGGCCGGTGGTCCCGGGTTGCGACCGAGCAGCGGGCACGCGTCGATCGACGCCGGCGGGCCAACCTCGCGCTGCTGTTCGTCGGTGCGTCGGCCGGTGCGACCGCGACCGTCGGGATCGAGGGCGTGGCGGTACAGATCGCGGCCGGCGTCTCCGCCCTCGCGCTCAGCCTCGCCGCCGCAGTGCAGCAGCGGGGGCTGAACGCCACCGAGATCTCGCAGTGGTCCGCGGCACGGAAGGCGTCGGAGGCCATCAAGGCAGAGGCGTACCGCTATCTCGCGCAGGTTCCGCCGTATCGCGGAGCGGACCGGGACGAGCGGCTCCTCGACCGGGTCGAGGACCACGAGAACGACGCACGCGATCACGTGGTCGCGCTCAACGCGACCGCGTCCGACCGCGCCGACGCCCCCGACATCTCGGGCATCGACGACTACGTGCGGCTCCGGGCCACCGAGCAGGCGGGTTGGCATCGCCGGAAGCGGGCCGAGCACGAGCGGACCGCCGGTGTCTGGCGGCGGGTCGAGCTGGGGATCACGCTCGTCGGAGCGGTCGTGTCCGCGTTCGGCGGGATCGCGGGGGAGGGCGCGGCCGGCGTGGCCGGGGCGATCGTCGGGGTCACGACCACGCTCGCCGCGATGGTCGCCGCGCACCTCGCGGCCACCGGCCACGAGCGGATCGCGGCGGGCTACGCGGCGACGTCGGAACGACTGGAGCGCCTCGTCGTCCGGCTCCCCGAGCACCCCACGGAGGAGCAGGCGGTGGCGTTCGTCGAGGACGTCGAGGAGCTCCTCGCCCGCCAGAACGAGAGCTGGGTCGGCCTGTTCACGAGGGCCGGCTCCTAGCCCCGCCGCTCGTGGGTACCCCGACGAGGCCCGCGATCATCGCTGCCGCGGTGTCGGGTGCGCCGATGTCGGCGAGGTGGAGGCCGCTCGGCTGGGGCGTCCGGGCGGCGAGCTCGTCGGCGAGACGGCCGGTGCCGTGCAACGCGACCACGTGGCGCCCGGCGGCGAGGGCCGGCTCGATCTCCCGCCGGGAGATGTCGCCGCCGCCGACGAGCACGACGACGAGCGGCATGCGGGTCGCGAGCGCCGCGGTCAGCGCGACCATCATCGGCGTCTCCTCACCGAACTCCTCGCCCCGGACGGCCACGACGTGGGTGTGGTGCTCCTCGACGTCGTGGAGCCGTCCACCGGTGGCGCCCGTGCGGTCGTCGCCGATCGGACCATGCGCGACGCGTCCCGCCGGGGCGACACCGACGACGGGCCCACCGAAGCCGACGGTGCCGGCGGCGCGGCCCACGTTGACGAAGACGCCGGCCTCGGTGCCGCCGGTGAGGAGCAGCGAGTCCGACGGAAGGACCGTCAGCAGGTGGCCGAACATGGTGTCGAGGCGGGTGTCCCGCTCCGTGCCCTCGCGGGTGCCGCCGTTGACCACCACGGTCCGCCGAAGCGGGGGGAGACGGAGACGCTCGAGGACGCGGGCCGGTGCCTCGGTTGCGTCGGCCACGACGACGACCGGTCCGCTCGGCCGCTCCGGCTCGGTCACCTCGGTACTCGGCTGGTCACCGCCGCAGCGTACGCCCGCTCTCCGCCTCGGAGCGGAGCCGTCGCCGCCCGATCGGGGTGAGCGGGACGACGGCCGGGGCGTGAGGAGATGAGGAGAGAGACCCGTCCCCGGCCGTCGTCACCGGCGCCGGACCCCGGGTGGGAGGCCCGACTACGGGTGGTTCGTGGCTGCGAGCGACGCGGATCGGTCCCAGATCCCGAGATCGGGCTCGTCGTAGCCGTCCTCCTCGTCGCCGCACATCTCGCGCAGCAGGGCCCAGGTCCGGGACACCTCCGCGCGGTCGCCCGACGGCACCACGACGAGCTCGCTGACGCCGGCGTCGGCCAGCTGCTGCATCCGGCGGGCCACCTCGCGCTCCGTGCCGACGAGCGCGAGCGCGCCCGGGTGGGCGACCCCCTCGAGCTCGAGCGCGTCGTGGTGGCAGGGCAGGTCGTCGGCCGCGCCGAGCGCGTCGGCGATCCGGCCCCGGGCGCCGTCGACGTCGTCGGTCACGCTCACCGCGGTGATGTGCACGACCTCGGGCCGGGGGCGACCCGCCGGACCGGCCGCCGCGAGGCGGGGGAGTACGTGGCGGTCGATCGTCCGGGGGCCGACCCACGAGACGATCACGCCGTCGCCGAGCTCGCCGGCAACGCGCAGCTCGTCGCGATCGAGCGCCGCGACGAGCACCGGCGGCGCCGCACCGCCGGGTGCGGTGACCCGACCGGCCGCCCGCACCAGGTCGCCGTCGACGTCGACCGCCTCGCCCCGGAGCAGCGGCAGGAGCGCGTCGAGGTACTCGCGCAGGTGGCGCGCGTGCCGTCCGTCGCCGAGGCCCATCGCCGAGCCCACCAGCCGCTCGTGGCCCGTCCCGACGCCGAGCGTCAGCCGGTCACCGATCGCGGCCTGGACGCTGCGGACCTGGCCGGCGAGCACGAGCGGGTGACGGCCGGCGATGGGGACGACCGCCGTGCCGAGGCGGATGCCCGGGACCGAGAGCCCGACCAGGCCGAGGGCGGTCAGCGCGTCCCAGCCGAGGTCCTGGGTCATCCACGCGGTGCTGAAGCCGAGGTCCGCGGCACGCCTGGCCTCGAACACGACGTCGCCGGCGGTCTCGGAGCCGTCCGGCTGGTGGCCGATCATCGTGGCGAGGCGCATGGCGGGCGAGGGGCTCCGGTCGATGGAGGGGCGGGGGAGCCTCCGATTCAAGCGGACCGACGGCGGCAACGGCCACGCGGGTCGCCGTCGAGCCCGCGAGTCGTCAGGCCGCCAGGTCGTCGACCTCCCGGCGTGCTTCGGGGAACAGGTCGACGGGCGGGTCGTCATCCGCGGCGTCGGGTCGACGGGCGCGGTCGGCCAGGGGGACGAGGACGATGCTGCCGACGAGCACGGCCGCACCGAGCGCACCCAGGACCACACCGCTGGCCAGGAACAGCTGTGCGAAGGGCATGCTCTCCCTTCGGCAAGTCCAGTCACCTGGTACATCGGGCGTCTTGATGGTCTGTGACCGCATCGGTCTCCTCGGATCTCGACCCGACCGCCATCCGGGTGGTCCGCCGTGGTGAGGAGTCAGGCGGCGCGCTCGCCGGCCGCTGCGATCGGCACGGCCCCGTGGGCGCGTCGGTCCCGCCGGACGCGATCCGATCGCGGCACGGATGACGGGACGGGGGCGGGACGCGGGCGTCGTTCGGGTAGGGCCCGGTCGGCGAGCGAGGTCACCGCGGCGCCGACCACGAGGGCGACGACCCCGAGCGCACCGAGCGTCGCGCCGGCTCCCAGGAACAAGGTGTCGAACATGGGCTCATCGTGCGCTCGCGGCCGGGCGGCGGACATCGGGCGAAGGGCCGGACCGGTCGGGCGCACGATCGACCGTTTGGCCGAGGGCGTAGGCCCCAGCAGGCTCCGTAACGTGACATCGTGCAGGTCATGGAGCGCCTTGCGAGTCTGGCCCGGTGGGCGATCGTCCCACTGCTGGGCTGCGTGTTCGTGCTCTGCGTCGCGGCCGACGTCTACGTCGCCACCCGCCTGGGCGACTCGTTCCTGACCCCGCTCGGGGACCCGTTCCTCACGCCGCTCGTCGGCATGGTCGCCGCCGCGCTGACGCTGCGGGCGGTCTCCCGCGGCAGCTACCTGCGGACCGCCCTCGTCGTGGCCTCCGCGTCGCTCCTGCTCACGTGGGTCGACGCCCGCTCGCCGTCCGGCCTGGAGCTCGGGTTCTCCGAGAGCCTGTCGCTGTACGTGCTGACGCTCGGGTCGGTGCGCACCGCGGAGCGTTCGTGGGCGTACGTCCCCGTGCTGACCACCGTCGCCGCGGTCGCGCTGCCCCGCCGCAGCGTCGAGCTGAGCGCCATGTCGCCGATGACCGTCGTCGCGGTGCTCTGCGTCAGCCTCGCCGCGTTCGTCGGCCTGTACCTGCGGTTCCAGGACCACCAGCGCCGCGTGGCGCTCACCTCGGCCCGCCAGGCCGAGCGTCTCGACCTGGCCCGCGAGCTCCACGACGTCGTCGGCCACCACCTCACCGGCATCGTGATCCGGGCCCAGGCGGCGCGGTTCACGTCGGCGACCGGTCCGGACGACGTGAACGAGACGCTGGCGTCGATCGAGGAGGCCGGCGCCGACGCGCTGGCCGCCATCCGGCGCATGGTCGGCGGGCTCCAGGAGGCGTCACCGGTGACCGTGGCGCCGTCGCTCGCAGAGGTGGAGCATCTCGTCGTCGAGCTCAAGGCGAGCCATCCCGGTGCCCTGCTCAGCGTGGACAACGAGCTCCGCCGGAACTGGCTGGCGCCCGAGATCGCGTCGAGCGCGTTCCGCGTGCTCCAGGAGTCGGTGACCAACGTCCGCAAGCACGGCGACCCGCAGGCGCCGGTGTGGATCTCGCTGTCGTCGCGCGACGGGGGGATGAGCCTCGAGGTCCACAACCGGGTCACTGCGGGTCGAGCGCCGTCGGGCGACGGGTACGGGCTCATCAGCATGGCCGAGCGGGTCAACGCCCAGGGCGGGCGCTTCGCTGCCGGCCCGGACGGCAACGGCAACTGGCGGGTCCAGGCCTTCCTCCCCCTGGGGCTGCGCCCGCCGCGGCCCCTGCTGCGGTGATCGTCGGCGGGACGGAGGTGGGGCGATGATTCGCGTGCTGATCGCCGACGACCAGGCCATGGTGCGGACGGGGTTCCGCATGATCCTGGACAGCCAGGACGACATGGAGGTCGTCGCCGACGTCGCCGACGGGCGCCTGGCGATCGACGAGGCCCGCCGGCTCCGGCCCGACGTGTGCCTGCTCGACATCCGCATGCCGGTGCTCGATGGGCTGGCCGCGACCCGGGCGCTGGCGGGGCCGGCCGTCGCCGAGCCGATCAAGGTGGTGATCGCGACGACGTTCGACACCGACGAGTACGTGGCCGAGGCGCTGCGCAACGGTGCCAGCGGCTTCATCCTCAAGGACGCCGGCCCCCAGCTGCTGATCGAGGCCGTGCGGGCCGCGGCGGTCGGCGACGCGCTGATCTCGCCGTCGATCACCGTGCGCCTGCTGCGCCGGTTCGACGGTCGCCTGGCCGGGCCGACCGATCATCCGCTCAGCGAGCGCGAGCTCGACGTCGCCCGTGCGGTGGCCAACGGCCGCACGAACAAGGAGATCTGCGCCGAGCTGTACCTGTCGCTGTCGACGGTGAAGACCCACCTGACCAGCATCCAGCACAAGCTCGGCTGCCGGAACCGCGTGGAGATCGCCATCTGGGTCCACGAACACGGCCTCCGCGACACCCCCGCCTGACCCGCCCACCCGACCAACCTCCCCGCCACGGCGACTGCACCGTTCTGGTCTACACACGTCTGCCTGCGACCAGGGGTTTCACGGCGTCGGCGGTAGACCAGAACGGGTCGGGGCGATCAGGTGTCCTGGTCGGGCGACGCCGGGGGAGCGCCGTTGCCGCCTCCGGGCGGGGTGCCACCTCCGCCGCTGCCGCTCTCGGTGGCCACCGCGGTGGGGTCGATCTGGATGACGCCGTAGCCGAGCAGGGTCCCGTCGCTATTCTGCTCGAGGTCGAGCAGGTAGACGTCGTAGTCGTCGGCGGGGAACACCGTGTCGGTGCCGCCGCCCAGCGGCGTGTCCTGCGCGCCCCGGTCGGCGTAGAGGTCGTGGGTGGTGCAGATCTCCTCGGTGAACTCGTCGGGGAAGCACCACTGGGAGATCACCCGGGTCGTGCCGTCGGGGTCGGTGACGGCGAAGTGGATGTGGATCGTGCGCCCCGCGTACCAACCCGGGAAGCACGTCTTGAAGTTCACCCTGCCGTCCGCGTCGGTGGTGAGCTGGCCCCGGAACCAGGTGCTCTCGACCGCCTCGGCGTCGTCGGCGGTGCAGAACGAGCCCGCGAACCGGGCCGCGTCGTCGCTGTCGCTCGTGTCGCCCGAGTAGATCCCCGCCGTGTCGCAGTGCCAGACCTCGATCGTGTAACCCTCGAGCGGCGCGCAGCCGGTGTCGACGAGCTGGACGGCGAGCTGCATCGGCAGTCCGGTCCTGCCCTCGGGGATGTCCTCGCCCGTGTCGGACTGGAAGTAGCACGGGCCCTCGGTCTCGGCCGGCGTGAGTGACAGCTCACAGGTCGAGGCGTTGGCGAAGATCGAGGTCGCGGGGTAGTCGACGGTGATGGGGTCGGTGCCACCCGACGCCCAGGCGGCGGTCGCGGGGACCGCACCGGTGGTCGAGGTACCGGTCGCGGCGCTCGTCGAGGTCGCCCCGGTCGTCGCGGTCGACCCCGTCGAGGTGCTCTCGCCCCCGCATGCGTTGAGCAACACCGTCGCGGCGGGGGTGACGAGCATGCCCCCGATCAGCCGGCGACGCGACATCGGTGTGTTGTCCATGGACGGGAGCGTAAGGACGCCGCCCGTCAGCGGGCCGGGAGCAACCTGGGAACACCCCGAGAAGACCTCGTCGTCCCCCAAACGGCGGGAGGTGAGCGACGGGCGGGCGTACCAGTGGCGAAACGCCGACGGCCGGGAGGAGGTGCGGCGGGTAGCGTCCGCGGTCGTGACGACGACGCCGACGGCCGACGACCGCCACCAGGACCTGAACCAGGTGTACTGGACCTCGCAGGCCGGCTCCTACGCCGACTCCGCCGTCCGCGAGTGGGCCGCCGCAGAGCCGCACTGGGGGCTGTTCCGCATCCCGGAGGCCGAGGTCGAGATGTTGGCCGATGTCGACGGCCGGGACGTCGTCGAGCTCGGCTGCGGCACGGCGTACGTCTCCGCGTGGTGCGCGCAGCGGGGCGCCCGGCCGGTCGGCGTCGACCTCACGCCGGCCCAGCTCGCCACGGCCCGTGCGATGCAGCGCCGACACGGGCTCGAGTTCCCGCTCGTTCGAGCCGACGGGGAGTGCGTGCCGCTCGCCGACGGGTCGTTCGACCTGGCGATCAACGAGTACGGCGCCGTGCTGTGGTGCGACCCCGACCGCTGGTTGGCCGAGGCGGCCCGTCTCCTCCGGCCGGGCGGGGAGCTGCGGATGTTGACCGGAAGCTTCCTGCTCTACCTGTGCGCCGACGACGACGAGCGAATCCCCGCCGGGCCCCGGCTGCAGCGCAGCGCGTTCGGGGTCCGGGCCGTCCGCTGGGACGACACCGACGCCGTCGAGTTCCACCTCTCCCACGGCGACTGGGTCCGGGCGCTGCGTCGGCACGGCTTCGAGGTGCTCGACCTGCGCGAGCTGCGGGTCGAGTCGGGAACGACGACCGACTACCGCCACGTCCGGGCCGCGTGGGCGAGCCGGTGGCCGTGCGAGGAGGTGTGGTTCGCCCGCCGCGCCTGATGCCCGCCTGGCCCGGCGGGCGTCGTCAGCAGCACGGAACGGCGACGGGCCGGCGCGCTCGGCGCCGGCCCGTCGCTCACCACCTGCCGATCCCGGGGCGGGGTGGGCGGTCGCCCCGGGGGACGGCGAGGGTGATCAGCCCTCGTAGGGCACGAACGTGCCCTCGCCCAACGTGGCGATCGGGTGGGCGCCGATCCCGTCACGGGACAGCGAGTAGACGACGTCGCCGATCACGAGGGTGCGCTCGATCTGGGGTTGGTCGACCCAGCACCACCGCTCGACGTCGCCGTCGGGCGGGACCTCGACCGGCTGGGTGGCCGGGCCGCCGTCGGGCTCGACCGGGATCGGTCCCTCCGGGCCCTCGCACTTGTTCTCGGCCGGATGGGCGAGGCGGCCCCGCTCGGTGATCGCCCCGGTGGTCACGTCGAGGCCGACGGCGCCGTGGAACGACTCCTCCGTGCCGGCCTCCTCGTCCCACTGCCACACCGAGACCGGCAGCACGGCCAGGTCCTCGGGCGCCCACCACAGGAAGGCGTGGTGGTCGTACTCGGCGTTCGAGCGGGCCTCGTCGAGCGTGTACTTCTGCAGGCGCTGCGGGTTCGTCGGGTTGGACACGTCGAACAGCGACACCTGGGTGCCGGTGGTGCGGCCCTCCTCCGTTGCGTCCTGGCCGACGCCGATCAGCAGGTGATCGCCGATCGGGTGGAGGTAGCTCGAGTAGCCCAGGATCTTCAGCTCGCCGGTCGTGGCCGGCGCGGTCGGGTCGGACAGGTCGATCACGTACAGCGGGTCGACCTGGCGGAACGTGACCACGTAGCCGCGGTCACCGATGAACCGGACGGAGTAGATGCGCTCGTCCTCACCGAGCCCGCCGACCTCGCCGATCACCTCGAGCCGCTCGCCGTCGCGTTGCAGGACCCGGACGTAGCTCTCGGACGTCTCGTCGGACGACCACGCGAACCCCTCGGTGGTGGCGACCCGGAGCACGCCCTCGTGCTCGCTCATCGAGAACTGGTTGAGGAGCGAACCGCCGACCCGGCCCGAGGCCAGGTAGTCCGCCGGACCGTCGGCGGGGATGGCGAACTGGTGGATGTCGGTGCCGACGTCGTCCGGCGCGATGTCCACGGTGCCGTCGTCGTTGGTCTCGACGTACTCGGGGGTCGCGACGTAGAGGTTCTCCGACGACGCGTAGACCTCGGAGCCGTTGGCCAGGACCGACACGCCGTCGCCCGGGGTCAGTCCCTCGTCGAGGTCGACCGTGAGCACGGTGAGCGAGTCGAAGCCGGAGAACTCCGCCGGGCGGTGGACCCGGTCGCACTCGCTCAGCAGACCGTCGCTGGTGTCGTCACCGACGCTGAGCTCGTAGCCGGGGAGCCACTGCTCGAGCGTGGACTCGGCGATCGCCTGCTGGTTCGCGGCCTCGGCCGTCTCCTCCGAGCCCGGGTTCGACGGGAACACGAACGGGAACGAGCGGGGCTGGTAGCGCACCACGATCCGGGCCGTCCCGTCGACCGCACGGGCCGACAGGTAGCCGCCGTCGACGGTGAGCGACGCCACGACCTCGGGATCCGCCGGGTCGGAGAGGTCGACCTCGGTGATCGTCGACGCCTCACCCCACCAGTTCGGGGCGATCTCGCGAGCCGCGTCGCGAGGCCCGTAGGCGACCTCGGTGCGACCCATGACGAAGGCGCGGTCGCCGCGCAGGAACAGCTCGCCGCCCCAGCGGTCCTCGCCGAGGTCGGCCGTCCCGACGACGACGGGGGCGTCGCCGGTGACGTCGATGACCCGCAGCTCGTTGCCGTTCACCGTGACGATGCGCTCGCCGTCGGTCTTGACCGAGTCGGGTTCGTCGACGCCCTCCTCCTGCACGTTGGTGTCGGAGAAGTCGGGGCCGCCGGCGTCGGCGTCGTCGCCGGCCGACTCGCCCGGCGCCTGTGGCGTGGGCGTATCGCCCCGGGCGCCGCCGTCGGTCGCCTCGGCGTCGGCGGTGTCCTCGACCGCCATGTCCCCCTCCATGGGTACCGGCCAACCGCCGTTGTTGCCGAATCCGTAGGGGCCGACCCGTTCGGCGCCCTCGGTGCGCAGGTACGACAGGAGGTCGTCGCACGCGTCGAACGGGGTCAGGTTGGCGACCAGCTGGATGTCGGCCGGGGTGACCGTCTCGTCGTCGCCGGTGCCGTCGCCCTCGGCATCGCCGTCGCCCGATCCGGCACAGCCGCCGGCCAGCACACCCACCGCCGCGGCTGCGGCCAGGAGTCGTCGGGTTCGTCGCATTCGCCCTTCCCCTCGATCAGCGTCGATGCGACTGTGACGACGGTCCCGGCGGCCTGGTTCCCGCCCGGCGCGAATTCGTGCGGATCGGCGGGTTCAGGGCTCGGGCGTCGGGGTCAGCTCGTGGCGGAGCTCGTCGTTGGCCGAGCGCATCGCCTCGATCGCCTCGCGGGGCGCGTGGGCGGCGAGGAGGCGACGGAGCAGCTCATCGGTCGCCTCCAGCTGGCGCGCGAGCTCGTCGTCCACCGTTGACCCCCGATCGGCGCCCGCCGTGCCGTCCACGGGCGGGAGATCGTCCCGACCGAAGACGAACTGTAGCCGAGACCGCCGTCACCTCCCCCGTCTGCGGTAAGCCGCCCCCCACCCAACCCGTTCTGGACCCACCTGAGTGCCACCGGT
>JAXHUH010000315.1:0-32865 GCA_034211175.1 Actinomycetota bacterium | reverse complement strand
CGCGGGCGCCGTTGGGCGCCGGCGGTCGACGTGTCACGCGCCGTTGCCGAGACGCACGAGCGCGTCGCCGACGAGACGGCGGGCCTCGTCGGCGATGTCGCGCACGCCGTCGTGCTCGACCAGCTTGGCCATGATCCCGGGGTCCATCGCCTCGACGGTGACCCCGTCGGCGGTCTCACGGACCACCACGTTGCACGGCAGCAGCACCCCGATCTGGGGCTCCTCGTCGAGCGCCCGGCCGGCGAGGTGGGGGTTGCACGCGCCGACGATGACGTAGCGGCCCATCTCCTTGCCGGTCTTGGCCCGCAGGGTCGCCTGGATGTCGATCTCGGTCAGCGTGCCGAACCCCTCGGCGGCGAACGCCTCCTTCGTGCGGGCGAGCGCATCGTCGAACGGCATCGACAGCACGACGGCTTCCTCGAACACCATGGTCGGCTCCTCCCCTGAGCTGGTCGGCGGCGGCGACCTCACGCCGCCGATGATCGTCCGCCCGTCGCCGGGCCGGGGCCAGAGCCGAAGGTCACCCGGCCCCGGCCCACGTGATTGGGCACCGTCGGCGTATCGATCCGCGACCATCAGGACCGGCGACGTCTCACTACGCTCCCGGCGATGGAGCTGCGCCATCTGCGGTACTTCGTGGCCGTCGCCGAGGAGTGCCACTTCGGGCGGGCCGCGGCCCGCCTGCACATCGCCCAGCCGCCGCTGTCCCAGCAGATCAAGCACCTCGAGGCCGAGCTCGGGGTGCGGTTGCTCGAGCGCACGACACGCAAGGTCGAGCTGACGCCCGCCGGCGAGCGGTACCTCGAACGGGCGCGGGCCATCCTCGCCGAGGTCGACGCCGCCGCGGACGAGGCGGCCCGCATCGACGACGGCCGCCTCGGCCGGGTCGCGATCGGCTTCACCGGGACGGCGACCTACGAGCTCCTCCCCCACCTCGCCCAGGTCCTGCGGGCCGAGCTGCCGGGGATCGAGCTCGACCTGCGGGGCGAGATGCTCACCCCGAGCCAGGTGGCCGGGCTCCTCGACCGCACGCTCGACCTCGGGCTGTTGCGCCCCCCGGTGCACAACCGTGACCTGGACGTCCGGGTCCTGCGACGGGAGCCGCTCATCGCGGTCGTGCCCGAGAACCACCCTCTGGCCGGCGGTGAGCGGATCCGTCTCCTCGACCTGGCCGACGAGCAGTTCATCTCCTACCCGTCCCACCAGCGCTCGGTCGTCCACGAGGCGGTCCTCGACGTGTGCCAGCGGGCCGGCTTCGCCCCCGGGCGCATCCACGAGGTGGCCGAGACCTCGACGCTCGTGTCGCTCGTCGCCGCCGGCCTGGGTGTCGCGCTGGTGCCGGCGTCGGTCCGCCACCTGCACATCACCGGGGCCACCTACCGGCCGCTGGCCGACACCGGGGCCGAGGTCGAGCTCGCCGTGGCCCGACGCCGCGGCGAGAACGCACCCCACGTCGACGGGGTCGCGGCCCGCATCCACGCCGCGCTCGGCGACGCCGGCTGATCGCGCGGGCCACACAGCTCGCCCATTGAGACTCACCAGATCTCGATGGGCATCTTCTGTGTACTTCACATGACATGACCGACGTGTGACAGTCGTCGCATGAAGGCGATGGAGACGAGTCGGTGAAGATCACACGGGTCGAGGCCATCCCGTACGCCATCCCCTACCGCAAGCCGCTGCGGTTCGCGAGCGGCGAGGTACGGGCCGCCGAGCACGTCCTCGTCCGGATCCACACCGACGACGGGCTCGTGGGCCACGCCGACGCACCGCCCCGGCCGTTCACCTACGGCGAGACGCAGGCCTCGGTGCTCGCCGTCGTCGCCGACCACTTCGGTCCGGCCATCGAGGGCCTCTCGCCGCTCGAGCGGGAGATCGTCGGCGCCCGCCTCCACCGGACCGTGGCCAACCCGGTCGCCAAGGCCGCCATCGACATGGCGCTGTGGGACCTGATCGGCCAGAGCCTCGGCGTCTCGGTCACCGAGCTGCTCGGTGGCTACGGCACCCGGCTGCGGGTCGCCCACATGGTCGGCTTCGCCGCACCGACCGAGATGGTGGCCGAGGCCGAGCGGGTCCGGGACACGTACGGGATCACGTCGTTCAAGGTGAAGGTCGGGCGCAACCCGATCGACGACGACGTCGTCGCGTGCCGGGCGCTGCGCGACGCACTGGGCCCGGACGTCGAGCTGTACATCGACGGCAACCGGGGCTGGAGCCCGGCCGACGCCGCCCGCGCCCTGCGCCGGATGGACGACCTCGACCTGGCGTTCGCCGAGGAGCTGTGCCCGGCCGACGACGTCCTCGGCCGCCGCTGGCTGGTCGAGCGGAGCACGATCCCGTTCTTCGCCGACGAGAGTGCCACCCGCCCGGCCGAGGTGACCCGCGAGGTGCTCGCCGGTGCCGCCAACGGGGTCAGCATCAAGCCGTCGCGCACCGGGTTCACGACGAGCCAGCGGCTGATCGGGCTGTGCGAGGGCCTCGGCATCGACGCGGTGATCGGCAACCAGATCGACACCCAGATCGGCTCGTTGTGCGCCGCCGCGTTCGGCGCCGCGTTCGCGCTCACCTCCCGTCGGGCCGCGGAGCTGTCGAACTACCTCGACATGACCGATGACCTGCTCGCCGAGCCACTCGAGATCGCCGACGGCCACCTCGCCGTGCGCGAAGGACCGGGTCTCGGCATCCGCCTCGACGCCGACAAGCTCGCCCGCTACCGCCAGGACCGCTGACGGCGCCGGCCGGCACGATCACCGACCTGAACGCCACCGACCTCGACGCCACCGACCTCGACGCCACCGACGCAACACGACCGACGCGACCACCCATCCAGCCGATCCGAGGGGGATCCGACATGTCCAGCCAGCTCACCGACCAGCTCACCGAGCGCGATGCCCGGGCCGCGGACACCGGGGCCAACGCGACCCGCACGTTCCAGGACAAGGTGCGCAGCTCGGGCGAGATCGACCACGACCGCGTCGCGGCCATCGCCTCCGACGCGCTCGGCGCCCTCCACGACGTCATCCGGCGCCATGGCGTCACCTACCCCGAGTACGACGCGCTCAAGGCGTGGTTGATCTCGGTCGGTGAGGACGGCGAGTGGCCGCTGTTCCTCGACGTCTTCATCGAGCACGCGGTCGAGGCGGTCGCCAGCTCGGCCCGCCACGGCAGCACGGGCTCGATCGAGGGGCCGTTCTACGTGCCGGGCGCACCGGCGCTCGGTTCGGAGGGTGCGCTTCCGATGCGCGACGACGAGCCGGGTACGCCGCTGGAGCTGCGGGCCACGGTCCGGACCGTCGACGGTGCGCCGCTCGCCGGCGCCACCGTCGACCTGTGGCACGCCGACGACCTCGGCTTCTACAGCCAGTTCGCGCCGGCGCTGCCCGAGTGGAACCTGCGCGGCGTGTACACGACCGACGCGGACGGCGTGGTCGTGGCCCACACCGTGCGGCCCGCGCCGTACCAGATCCCCCACGACGGCGCGACCGGCAAGTTCATCGCCGCCGCCGGCTGGCACCCGTGGCGCCCCGCCCACCTCCACCTGAAGGTGTCGGCCGCCGGCCACCAGCCGATCACGACCCAGCTCTACTTCACCGGCGGCGACTACCTCGCCTCCGACGTGGCCTCGGCGGTGAAGCCGGAGCTCATGCTCGCACCGACGCCGACCGCCGACGGCAAGGGCGAGGAGGTCACCTACGAGTTCGTCCTCGACCCGGCCTGACGGTCGGCTCACGCCAGCACGCCCCACCAGCATGAAGGAGACGACAGGTTGCTGTTCGCGGTGCGGATGGAGGTCGAACGCCCGGCCGGCATCGGCGATGACGAGTGGAAGGCCACCCTGGCCCGGGAGAAGGCCTACAGCCAGGACCTGCAGCGGCAGGGCAAGTGGCCCCACCTGTGGCGCTGCGTCGGCCAGTACGCCAACCTCAGCGTCTTCGACGTCGACGACAACGCCGAGCTCCACGAGCTGCTGTGGAACCTCCCGCTGTTCCCGTACATGACGATCGAGGTGACACCTCTCGCCGCCCACCCCTCCGACATCGCCTCGGACGGTTGACGGCAGCGGTTGTCGGAGCGTCCGGCGGCGACATCGTGACGGCCCGGATCTGACCGCGCAGATCTGACGGCCGCGGCGCCCGCCGCCTACGTTCGGGCGCGGCCGCCGGTCCCCCGTGGTGCGGGGTGCCGGCTGGCGCGACCGTCGAGGGGGAGGTTGTCGGTGTGAGGATCTCGGTCGAGTTCCCGAGCGTGGCGTTCCGTGAGGGCCCGGAGAAGGTGGGCGAGCTGGCCCGGGGCATCGAGGCGATCGGCTTCGACGACCTGGCCGTGTTCGACCACGTCGTGATGGGCCATCCGACCGAGCAGCGGCCGGCGCCGCGCTACCCGTCGAACATGCCGATCCTCGAGGCGTTCGCCACCCTGGCGTTCGCCGCCGCCGTGACCAGCCGGGTCACGTTGTCGACCGAGGTGCTGGTGCTGCCCCAGCGCCAGCCGGTCCTCGTCGCCAAGCAGGTGAGCACGATCGACACCCTCTCGGGCGGACGCATGCGCCTCGGTGTGGGTGTCGGTTGGCAGGAGGCGGAGTACGAGGCCCTGGGCGAGGACTTCTCGAACCGCGGACGGCGCATGGACGAGTCGATCGAGCTGCTCCGGGCGTGCTGGGGCGACGAGCGGATCGACGCGTCCGGCGATCGGTTCTCCGCCGACGCGATCGCGATGGAGCCGAAGCCGCCCCAGGCCGGCCGCCTGCCCATCTGGGTCGGTGGGGCCGCGCCGGCGGCGCTGCGCCGCGCCGGTCGCCTGGGCGACGGGTGGATGGCCGTCACCGGCGACGACGAGCGGCTCGGTCGGTCGATCACGACCGTCCGCGACCACGCGGCCGAGGCCGGGCGCGATCCCGACGCCCTCGGGTTCCAGGCGATGCTGGCGCCGCCGCCGACCGACGCCGAGGGCAAGGGCTTCTACCGCGACCACGACCGCGTCGCCCGCCGGGCCGAGGTGCTCGCCGGCCTCGGCTTCGACACGGTCGCGGTGAACGCGACCGCGGTGTTCCAGTCCGGCGCCCGCAACGTCGACGCCATGCTCGACGAGCTCGGCCAGCTCCACGGCCGCCTCCGCGCCACCGTCGGCACCCCCGCCTGACCGCGCCCACACCGACACCGACCGTCGCCACCAACCCCGCACTTTCCGTTCTGGACCGCGCAGAATGCCACCGGTGGCATCCTGCGCGGTCCAGTTCGGGCCGGGCAGGGGTGTTCGGGTGGTTGGGGTGGGGCGCGGGGTGGTGCGTAGGTTGGCGCGCCGGGACGTGTGTAGGGGGAGGACCCGCTGATGACCAACGAGATCGTCTACGAGGTCGACGACCCGGTCGCCACGATCACGCTGAACCGCCCGGCGACGCTCAACGCGCTCACCCATCCGATGCTGCGGGCGTTCCGGGAGGCGGTCGACGCCGCCGCCAGCGACCCGCGGGTGGTCGGCATCGTCGTCACCGGTGCGGGCCGCGGGTTCTGCTCCGGCCTCGACGCGTCGACGCTGCAGGAGACGACGACGGCCGGTTCCTCGACCCGACCGGCGAGCGAGGGCGTCCCCGGCCTGTTCACGTGGCTGCTCGAGGTGCCCAAGCCGGTGATCTGCGCGGCGAACGGGGTGGCAGCCGGCGGCGGGTTCGTGCTCGCCGCCATGTGCGACCTCCGTCTCGCATCGACCGCCGCGTCGTTCGTCACCATCTTCTCGAAGCGGGGCCTGATCGCCGAGCACGGCATGACGTGGATGGTCCCCCGCCAGATCGGCACCGGCGCCGCGCTCGACCTGCTGTGGTCGTCCCGCAAGATCGACGCCGCTGAGGCCCACCGGCTCGGCCTCGTCCAGCAGCTGGCCGAGCCCGACGCCCTGCTCGACACCGCCCGCGGCTACGTCGTCGACCTCGCCGAGAACGTCTCCCCTGCGTCGCTCGCCGACACCAAGCGCCTCGTCTACGAGGGCTACGGCGTCACCTACCCGGACGCGCTCGCGGAGATCGACGACGTCCAGTACGCGGCCCTCGACCGCATCGACGCCAAGGAGGGCGCTGCCGCGCTGATCGAGAAGCGGCCGCCTCGGTTCCCCCGCCTCGGCGACGGCTGAGCCGGTTACCCCGACGACGCGGGCTCAGCGCACCGGGAGCAGGAAGCCGGCGAAGAAGTCGGCGAGGGCGTCGAACCCGTCGAGCGGCAGCACGTGGGCGACGTGCTGGTCGGGGCGTACGACCACCATGGCACCCGTGGTCCGGTCGATGCCCCGGAGGTCGAAGACGTCGCCGCCGGTGCGGGGGTCGGGGCAGAACACCTTCTCGTGGTCGAGCAGGCCGTAGCGGCCCTTGGCGGGGCGGAGCAACGGCGGCATCTCCGGGATCGTCACCTCGTCGTGACGCTGCTGGACGATCGCCCGCACGTCGACGACGGCGTCGATGTCCTCGCCGTCGCGGGTCGAGCGAACGAGCGGTGACCGGGCATCGGTGGTGAGCCGCTCGCACAGCGTCGCCAGCGCGGACCCCGGCGCGTCGGGCGCGGCCTCGTCGGCGAACACGAACAGCCGCCAGCGCCCGTCGGCCTCGACGACGTGGCCGAGGTGCATCGCCAGCGCGTCGGCGACGCGCCGGACCGGCGCCGAGTGGAACCTCGTCCCGATCTCGAACCCCTTGGCCAGGTGCTGGAACGTGCCGTCGCCGACGAGGAGCGACGGCGCGTAGCGGGTCTCGGTGCCGGCGGTGAACCGGCCGTGCTGCTGGAAGTACCGCTGGAACTCGGCCGGATCGACACCGTCGGGATCGTCCTCGGTGCGGGGGTTGGCGCTGAACATCGCCGCGAACTCGCGGTCGAAGTCGATCAGCCGCTTCGCCACCGCGTGGCGCTCGGCGGAGTAGGTGCGCAGCACGTCGGGACGGGCCCGGCCACGGAGCACGGCGGCCAGCTTCCAGCCGAGGTTGAACCCGTCGCGCATCGACACGTTCATGCCCTGGCCGGCCTTCGGGCTGTGCGTGTGGCACGCGTCGCCGGCGATGAACACGCGCGGCTCGCGCACGTCGTCGTCAGCTTCGAGGTCGTCGTAGCGGTCGCACAGGCGCTGGCCGATCTCGTACACCGACCACCAGGCGACCTCCTTCACGTCGAGCGTGTACGGCGACAGGATGTGCCGGGCAGCGTCGATCAGGCGGTCGACGGTGATGTTGCGGTTGGCGACCCGCTCGTCGGCGTCGAGCTCGTCGAGCTCGATGTAGAGGCGGAACAGGTACCCGCCCTCCCGGGGGATGACGAGCAGGTTGCCGGCGCTCGCCGAGTGGACCACCGCCTTGAACCGGATGTCGGGGAAGTCGGTCACCGCCAGCACGTCCATCACGCCCCACGACTGGTTGGCGGCGTCGCCGGCGAGCGTGCGGCCCATGAAGCCGCGCACCGCGCTGCGGGCGCCGTCGCAGCCGACGACGTAGCGGGCCCGGACCGTCTCGGTCGCGCCGGCGGCGGACTCGTCGCCGACGCGCTCGAAGCGGGCGACGGCCGGCTCGTCGCCCACGGGGAGGCGCAGGTCGACCAGGCGTCGCCCGTAGTCGGGAGCGAGCGTGCTCGCCGAGCGCTGCATCACCTGGAGGAAGCGGTCGTGGACCCGGGCCTGGTTGAGGATGACGTGGGGGTGCTCCGAGAGGCCGTCCTCGACGTCCTGGATGCGGCCGCTGCGCCGGATGCGCCCGGGCGCGTCAGGGTCGGGCTTCCAGAAGACGGTCTCGTTGACGTGGTAGGCCTCCCGGGCGATGTCGTCAGCGAAGCCGAACGCGCCGAACATCTCCATCGTCCGGCACGCGATCCCGTCGGCCTGGCCGACGAGCAGCGGTCCGTCCTTCTGCTCGGCCACGCACACCGTCACGCCGCCGATCCTGGCGAGCTGGGCCGCGAGCGTCAGCCCGGTGGGGCCCGCCCCGACGATCAGCACGTCGACCTCGGCGGGCAACGGCCGGTCCGGCGCCCGCGGCGGCAACGCAGCTTCGGCCGACGCGATCGTCGGGTCCCCGGGCCGGAACCCGTTCAGGTGGAACTGCACGGCTCCCCCTCCTGTGCGCCCATGCCGACGGCGTCCCCCGGCCGTCGGCCGCCCCAGTAGAGCAGACCGATCGGCCGGGAGCCGTCACGCGGTCACGAGAGCGCCCGGCCGCCGACCGCGAGCGCGCGACGCCTCGGAGCGACGGCGCTCCACGACGCCGCCGGACCGAGTCGGTCAGACGTGGTGGTCGGGGCGGGCGAGGTTGCCGACGCCGCGCTCGCCGTAGACGTGGTACTCCCAGTTGCCCCACACGGCCCACTCGGGGTCGCCGGTGTACCGGGGGTCGCTCTCGTGGACGATGAGGTAGCTGTAGTTGCCGTCGTCGACGCCGGAGCAGTGGATCTGGTTCATGATCCACCCGCTGTTGAGGAACGGGTCGCCGCCGAAGTCGCCGCGGTAGTTGACCTGGTAGTCGCACTCGGTCAGCGTCGCCTCATCGAGGTCGTCGACGCCGTCGACACCCGGGGTCGCCCGGACCCGTCCGTCGCCCAGATCCCAGTAGAACGAGCCGCTCGCGTCGTACGCGTAGAGCGACGTGTAGTGGCCGTTGACGTCGCCACTGCGGCCCTTGTGGCCCGGCACCTCCGTACCCGCAGATGCGACGGCCGTGCCCGCGAGCACCAGCCCGATCGCCGCCAGTCCGCCACCGACTGCCCGATGTCCCGCCCGCATGTCGATTCCCCCGTGTCGCGTTGCCTGTGGTTCGTGCCCGACGCCGACACCGGCGTCGAACCAGCTGCACCATCGGCGGCGACGTCCGCCAACGAAGGTGTCGCGGGTCACGTTGCCCAATCCTGGGGATCCCCTTCCCGAGGATCGGGGACGCTCAGGCCGGCCTGCGCTGGGCCCAGGGGCTGGCGGTCTCGAGCTGGCTCGCCACCCGGATGAGGACGTCCTCGCGGCCGTAGGCGGCGACGAGCTGGATGCCGATCGGGAGCCCGCCGTCGTTCCAGTGCAGTGGCACGTTGATCGCGGGCTGACCGCTGGTGTTGAACGGCGGGGTGAACGGCACGAACTCCGCTGCCCGCCGCATCCCGGCCAGCGGGTCGTCGGGCTTCGGGTCGAGCTCGCCGATGCGCACCGGCGGCTCGGCCAGCGTCGGGGTCAGCAGCAGGTCCCAGCCGTCGGCCCACCACTGCTGGGTGGCTCGGCGGAACTCGGCGGTGGCGGCGAGCGCCTTGGCGTGATCGACCGCGGAGAGGTGGCGCGCGTGCTGCGCCTGGGCCCAGTTGACCGGCTCGACCTCGTCCTCGGTGAGCTCGCGGCCGATCGCGGCGCCGTAGCCCTCGAGGCCCATGGCCATGTTCGTCGCCCACAGCGCCATGAACCGTCGGGTGAACGACGCGTCGGCGAGCGACGGCGGGAACCCGGGCGCGACGTCGTGGCCGAGCGACTCGAGCAACGTCGCCGCGGCCCGCACCGCGTTGGCGCAATCGTCGTGGAGGTGCTCGCCGCGAGGATGCGCGTCGAGGAGCCCGATGCGCAACCGGCCCGGATCGGCGCCCACCTCGTCGACGTAGGGCCGCTCGGGCAGCGGGGCGAGCACGGTGTCGCCGACGCCGGGCCCGGCGACCGCATCGAGGAGGCGGGCGGTGTCGCGCACGGTCCGGCTGACGCACAGCTCGACACCGAGGCCGGACTCGGTCCGCTGGGGGCCGACCGTGATCCGGCCCTGGGAGGTCTTCAACCCGATGAGCCCGCAGCACGACGCCGGGATGCGGATCGAGCCGCCGCCATCGGAGGCGTGGGCGATCGGAACCATCCCCGCGGCGACCGCGGCACCCGCTCCCCCGCTCGAGCCACCCGGTGTCCGGCCGGTGTCCCACGGGTTGCGGGTCGGCCCGTACGCGACCGGTTCGGTGACGGGCACGCTGCCCAGTTCGGGGCTGTTGGTGCGACCCAGCGTGACGAGCCCGGCGGAGCGGAAGCGGGAGACGAGCGTGGTGTCGGCGTCGGAGACCGGCATGGCGTCGCGCAGCGCGACGTTGCCGTTGGTGAGGGGCTGGCCGGCGTAGGCGGCCCACAGGTCCTTCAGCAGGAACGGCACGCCCCGGAACGGTCCGTCGGGCAGCGCATCGCCCGACGCCACCTCCCGGGCGTGGTCGAACCAGCGCATGATCACGGCGTTGAGCGGCCCGTCGAGCTGCTCGATCCGCTCGATCGCCGCGTCGGTCAGCTCGAGCGGTGTCGCCTCACCCTTGGCGACCAGCTCGGCCTGCGCCGTGGCGTCCATCCAACGGGTCTCGTCCCCCAGGTTCCCCATGCCGGGGTTCTACCAGGTCGACCTCGATGGACGCTCGTGGCGTGCACTCGGCCGACCCGAACGACCCGGAGGGGGTGGCACGAGCCGTCGACGGTGCGGGACGCGGAGCGCCCCGGACCGAGGTCGGTCCGGGGCGCTCACAGGATCAGGCTGATCCGTGGTGCACGGGCGCGGCCCGTGCGGCGGGATCAGTCGAGGTCGAACCGGTCGAGGTTCATGACCTTGTCCCACGCGGCGACGAAGTCGGTCACGAACTTCGCGTCACCGTCGGTGGAGCCGTAGACCTCGGCGAGCGCCCGGAGCTGGGAGTTCGAGCCGAACACGAGGTCCGCCCCCGTGGCCGTGTACTTCACCTCACCGCTCGAGCGGTCCTTGCCGACGTACACGCCCTCCTCGGTCTCCGACACGTTCCACTCCGTGCCCATGTCGAGCAGGTTGGTGAAGAAGTCGGTGGTGAGCACGCCGGGCCGGTCGGTGAAGACCCCGAGCTTCGAATCGCCGGAGTTGGCGCCGAGCGCCCGCATGCCGCCGACGAGCACGGTCATCTCCGGTGCGGTGAGCGTCAGCAGGTTCGCCCGGTCGAGCAGACGATGCTCCGCCGCCAGCTTGTCGCCGGCACGGCGGTAGTTGCGGAACCCGTCGCCGATCGGCTCGAGCACCTCGAACGACTCGGCGTCGGTCATCTCGGCGGTCGCGTCGGTCCGCCCGGGGGTGAACGGGACGGTGATGTCGTGGCCGGCGTCCTTCGCCGCCTTCTCGACCGCGGCGCAACCGCCGAGCACGATCAGGTCGGCGAGGGAGATCTTCTTGCCGCCGCTGGCCGAGCCGTTGAAGTCGTTCTGGATGCCCTCGAGGACCGGCAGCACCGTCGCCAGCTCGGCCGGGTCGTTGACCTCCCAGTCCTTCTGCGGGGCGAGCCGGATGCGGGCGCCGTTCGCACCACCGCGCATGTCGGTGCCGCGGAAGCTGGCAGCCGACGCCCACGCCGTGCGGACCAGCTGCGGGACGGTGAGCGAGGAACCGAGGATCGTGGCCTTGAGCTGGGCGATCTCCGCGTCGCCGACGAGCTCGTGGTCGACCGCGGGAACCGGGTCCTGCCACAGCTGGGCCTCGGGCACCCACGGACCGAGATAGCGCGAGACCGGGCCCATGTCGCGGTGGAGGAGCTTGTACCAAGCCTTGGCGAAGGCCTGGGCGAACTCGTCGGGGTTCTCACGGAAGCGCCGGGAGATCGGCTCGTAGATGGGGTCGAACCGCAGCGCGAGGTCGGTCGTCAGCATCATCGGTGCGTGACGCTTCGACGGATCGTGGGCGTCGGGCACGGTGCCCTGCGCCTCGGGGTTGGACGGCGTCCACTGCTTGGCACCGGCCGGGCTCTCCGTCAGCTCCCACTCGTAGTCGAAGAGGTTGCTGAAGAACGTGCCGTCCCAGCTCGCGGGGTCGTTGGTCCAGGCACCCTCGAGCCCGCTCGTCATGGCGTGGGGGCCGACGCCCGACCCGTAGGTGTTGTGCCAGCCGAGGCCCATGGAGTGCACCGGGCAGCCCTCGGGCTCGGGCCCGAGGTACTCCTCGCCGACCGCGCCGTGACACTTGCCGAAGGTGTGCCCGCCCGCGATCAGCGCAACGGTCTCCTCGTCGTTCATCGCCATGCGGGCGAAGGTCTCGCGGATGTCGCGCGCCGCGGCGATCGGGTCCGGGTTGCCGTTGGGGCCCTCGGGGTTCACGTAGATGAGACCCATCTGGACCGCACCGAGCGGGTTGGCCAGGTCGCGTTCGCCGCTGTAGCGCTCGTCGCCCAGCCAGGTGTCCTCGGGACCCCAGAAGATCTCCTCGGGCTCCCAGATGTCCGCACGGCCGAAGGCGAACCCGAAGGTGGGAAGCCCCATCGACTCGATGGCGCAGTTGCCGGCGAAGACGAGCAGGTCGGCCCAGGAGATCTTCTTGCCGTACTTCTGCTTCACCGGCCACAGCA
This sequence comes from Actinomycetota bacterium, assembly GCA_034211175.1. Classification (GTDB taxonomy): domain Bacteria; phylum Actinomycetota; class Acidimicrobiia; order Acidimicrobiales; family CAIXPF01; genus JAXHUH01. Next base: position 20,560 of record JAXHUH010000315.1, on the reverse strand, counting down.
GGCGGCGCGCCTTGTCGAGGCTGGCGTTGTCGGGCCAGCTGTTGAGGGGGGCGAAGCGCTGCGCGCCCGTGCCACCACCCCCGCGGCCGTCGTTGATCCGGTAGGTCCCGGCGGCGTGCCACGACATGCGGATGAACAGCGGGCCGTAGTGGCCGTAGTCCGCCGGCCACCAGTCCTGCGAGTCGGTCATGAGCGCCATGACGTCGGCCTTGAGCGCGTCGACGTCGAGGCTCGCGAACTCCTCGGCGTAGTCGAAGTCCTCACCCATCGGATTGGCCCGGGGGTGGTTCTGGTGCAGGACCTGCAGGTCGAGCTGGTCGGGCCACCAGTCCTTGTTCGTCCGGGGCCGGTGCTGGGTGTGGGGCTCGGGGGCGGGGATCGCCGGGTTCTCGCTCTCGGACACGTCGGTCTCCTCTCGCGGTGTCTCTGGTGCTCGTCGCCCTCGTCCGGGCGCGGTGGGTTCGTTCCGTTGGTTCGGTGAGGCAGGTTGCGGTCAGCCGCCGGGCGGGGCCATGGTCGCCGTCACGCAGTCGGGGCAGCGGCCCCAGTAGACGACCTCGGCCTCGTCGATCTCGTAGCCGGAGTCGTCGGCCGCCGTCAGGCACGGGGTGGCGCCGACGGCGCAGTCGACGTCGACCATCTCGCCGCACGTCCGACAGATGAGGTGGTGGTGGTTGTCGCCGACGCGGTCCTCGTAGCGGGCCGGCGACCCCGCGGGTTGGATGCGCCGCACCAGGCCGTGCTCGGACAACAGGCCGAGCGAGTCGTAGACGGCCTGGCGGGAGATCGTGCCGATCTCGGACCGGACGGCGGCGGTCACGTCGTCCGCGGTGCTGTGGGGCCGGCCGGTGACGGCTCGCAACACGGCGAGCCGCTGCGCCGTGACCTGGACGCCACGGGCACGGAGGAGGTCGGCGTGGTCGACGTGCTCCTGCATCTGGACGTGACCATAGGCCCAAGTTTGGACTCGATCAAGATCTGGATCGTGTTCAAGCGAGAGACGCTGCGTGTTCACCGGCGGACCGGGTCACGGCGCGGGCGTGCTGACCGGCACGGATGCCAGGTGATCGATCAGCAGCGGCGTCAGCGCCCCGGGCACCTCGTCGGTCACGAAGTGGCCGACCCCGGGCAGCTCGACGAAGCGGTAGCGACCCTCGACGTGGGCGCCGGTCGCCGAGGCGGCCACGCGCCCCACCGTGGCGTCGTCGGTGCCCCAGACGTAGAGGACCGGGCACGTGATCGCCCCGACCGGTTCGGCGGCGACCGGGCTGCGGCGCACGGCCCGGTACCAGTTCACCGCGGCATCGAGCGCGTCCCGTCCGCCGAGCAGCTCGAGGTAGGCGTCGGCATCCGCCTCGGCCACGTGGGACCGCCGGTAGAGGTCGCGCAGCGCGGCGGCGCCATCGGCGAGGAGCTCGTCGGTGGCCTCGGGCCGCAGGAACGACCGGTGATGACCCGAGCGCGACGCCTGGGCCGCGTCGTCGCGCATCGCCTCGAGGAACGCCGCCGGGTGCGGCCGCGACACGATCGTCAGCGAGCGGACAGCCTTGGGGTGGCGGGCGGCCACCACCCAGGCGACCTGGCCGCCCCAGTCGTGACCGACCAGGTGGAAGCGCTCGTGGCCCCGGGCCCGGGCGATGGCGAGCACGTCGTCGACGAGGTGCTCGAGCCGGTAGGCATCAACGCCTGCGGGACGAGCACCGGCCGAGTAGCCCCGCTGATCGGGCGCGCACACCTGGTAGCCGCGGGCGGCGAGCGCCGCGATCTCGTGGCGCCACGAGTACCGGCTCTGCGGGAACCCGTGGAGGAACAGCACCAGCTCGCCGTCGGCGGGCCCACCCACGTCGGCGGTGAACGACCAGTCGCCGGCGGCGACGTCGACGGTGCCGACGACCTCGAGGTCGCTCATCGGCCGGGCCCGCCCGACCTCGGCACCGTGGACACGATCGACTGCTGCACGGCGTCCCCCTCCGGCCACACGCGGCTCATGTTGTCACGCGACACGGGCCGACGTCCTCGTGGACGACCGATCACCCACCTGCGGCCTCGACGAGCCCCCGCGAGGCGGCCACGAAGGCGCGGACGGGACGCCGGCTACTGAAAGTCGCCTGACAGCACGGTGAAAGCGCCGACTCCCAAGGTGGGCTCATGGCGACGTCTCGATACAGCTTCCCTCGCCAGCTGTCGGTCATCTGCTCCGCACCGCACGCGGAATCGGCCGGCGATCGAGCAGCCGCGACCCGGGACGAGACCGTCACCCACCACCTCGGCGAGATCACCCTGCTCGCCGCCCATGGCCTCGGCGCCGTGCTCGAGACCCCGCCGCCCTCGCCCACGTCGGGGCCGGGCGCCACATCGCCCGGTGGTCGACGGGCCGTGACGACGTTGCTCGATGTCCGGGCGCGCCACCGTGGCCCCACACCGCTGATGGTCCATGCCACCGTCCGACCCGACCTGTCCCGGGAACGACGGGAGGGGGCGCCCGAGGACGAGCGGTCGTGGCGTGCGCGCCTGCTCGCCCAGGTGTACGCCGGCGCCGACATCGTGTCGGGGCGCGCCGTCACGACCGTCGCCGCCGCCGTGGCCGTCGCCCTCGCGTCCCGCGCCGCCGAGGCCGACTGCGTGATCTGGCTCGCCCTCGGGCCCGACGGCCACCTGGCCGACGGCGAACCGCCCCACGAGGCCGTGCGATCCATCGACCTCGCGACGAGGGGTTCGGTCATCGGCTACGGCCTCGAGCTCGCCGCCGGGTCACCGCCCCCGGTCTGGGACGCCGGGCCGAGGTGGTCCGCTGCGTGGCTCGACCGGATCGGCGGCGTCCGGTTCATCGCACGGCCCGGTTCCGGCAGCGCCGAGGAGCTGGCCGACGCGCTGGTGCGGGTCGCCGTCGAGTTCCCGTGCGTCGATACGTTCGGGAGCGCGGACGACAGCTCACCCGACGACGTTGTCGCCCTCGTCGAGCGGCTCACCGATTGAGGCGCGCACCGGCAAGCGATCACTCCCGCCGCACGGGCGCCACCGACGATCCGCCCGAACGGCGGGCCGGGCCTGATCTCGATTCAATTGAAACCCCCGTCTCGCGGGCCGCATGATGACGGGGGTGCGCATCGCGCTGCTCGGCTCCGCGCTCCTGCTCGATCACGACGACCAGCCCGTCCGCATCAGCTCCCGGCGCCAGCGCCAGCTGCTGGCCGCACTCGGGTCGCGGATCGGTCGCGTCGTGTCGTCGGACGAGCTGGTCGACTGGCTGTGGGACGAACGCCCACCGGCCGACCCGGTCGCGGCCGTGCAGACGCTTGTGTCCCGTCTGCGCCGAACGCTGGCGCCTCCCCTCCAGCTCGTCACCGAGGCCAGCGGGTACTGCCTGCACTGCCCGCAGGAGAGCCTCGACGCCGATCAGTTCGAGGACCTGGTGCTCGCGAGCCGCTCCGCCGCCGCGACCCATGCGGTGGCGCTGACCTCTGAGGCGCTGGCCCTGTGGCGCGGCGTCCCGTTCGTCGACATCGACCACCCCGACTTCGGCGCGGTCCGCACCCACTACGAGGCGTTGCGCCTCGAGGCGGTGGAGATCCGGGTCGATGCGCTGGTCGAGCTGGACCGGCACTCCGAGGCCATCGCCCTCGCCGAGCCGCACGTGCGGGACAACCCCGAGCGGGAGCGACCGGTGGCCGCACTGATGCGCGCGCTGTACGCCGACGGCCGCCAGACCGAGGCGCTCGCCGCGTACCGCGAGCTGCGCGATCGCCTGATCGACGACCTCGGGGTCGACCCGTCGCCCGAGCTTCGCGAGCTCGAGATGGCGGTCCTGCGCCAGGACCCCGACCTCTCACCTCCCCCGTCGCCGCCGTCGCCGAGGTCGAGCGCGGATGACGACGCGGGACCGGCCGCCGAGGCCACGCCACCCCGGCGACTCGAGCAGCGCATCCGGTTCTGCGGCACCGCGGACGGTGTCCGCATCGCCCTCGCCACGTCCGGGACGGGCCCGCCGCTGGTGAAGGCGGCAAACTGGATGACCCACCTCGACTACGACTGGGAGAGCCCGGTGTGGCGCCACTGGCTCCACGGGCTGTCCCAGCAACACGAGCTGATCCGCTACGACGAGCGCGGCTGCGGGCTGTCCGACTGGTACCCCGACCGCTTCGACTTCGACGCCTGGGTCGACGACCTCGCGGCCATCGTCGACTACCTCGAGCTCGAGCGCTTCCCGCTCCTCGGGATCTCCCAGGGCGGTGCCGTCGCCCTCGCCTACGCCGTGCGCCACCCCGAGCGGGTCAGCCACCTCGTCCTGTGGGGTGCCTACGGTCGCGGCCGGCTCGCCCGGGCCGCAACCGACGAGCAGCGACGCGAGGCGCTGATGCACACCGAGCTGGCCCGCATCGGCTGGGGCAACGACGACCCGGCGTTCCGCCAGGTGTTCACCGCCCAGTTCATGCCCGACGGCAACCGTGAGCAGTGGGAGGCGTTCAACGAGCTCCAGCGGCGGACGACGTCACCGGAGAACGCCGTGCGGTTCATGGAGGTGTTCGCCGGGATCGATGTGATCGACCTGGCGACCGAGGTGCAGTGCCCGGTGCTGATCATGCACTCGCGCGACGAGGTCAGGGTGCCGGCGACCCACTCGCGGGAGCTGGCGGCGCTGATCCCCGACAGCCGGTTCGTTCCGCTGCCGAGCCGCAACCACATCCTCATGGAGCACGAGTCGGCGTGGCAGATGTTCGTCGACGAGCTCACCCGGTTCGTGCGCGACCAGCCCTGACCCGCCGCCACGACGGGCCGACGTCGACGGGCCCGGGCTCCGCCGCGCTCACGGCTCGACGATGGCGAACCCCGGCGTGGGGGCGACGAGCAGCCCGTAGAGCGCGGCAACCGAGTGCTGGTCACCGTCGGTGTGCAACGTCCCGTGGGCCGTTGCCTGCTCGACCGACGTGTCACCCAGGTACAGCGCGATCAGCGTGGCCCGTCCGGTCGTGATCGTGGCCGCCGCGGCCTCGCTGTGGCGGCCGGCAACGGCCCACAGGGTCCGGTTCGAGATGCCGAACGTCCACCGCTCGGTCGCGCCGCCCGCCGCACCCTGGCCGTCGGTCGGGCCCGCGTCGCTGATCGTGGCGTTCAGGGTCAGGTCGACGCCGGCGGCGGCGTCGGGGTCGACCCGGATGGCCATGGCATCGAAGACCTGCTCGATGGTCAGCGCCGACGCGAGCGCGTTGCGGGCGCCGAGCGGCGGGGGCGACCCGGTACGCAGCTCGTGGGCACCGGTGAGGTAGGCGTTGCGGAAGATGGCCGACTCCTGCTGGTAGCCGAGCTGCTCGAGCGCGTCGGCTTGCAGCTCGCGGGCCGCGGCGTGGGCCGGATCGGCGAAGACGACGTGGTTGACGACCTCCACCACCCAGCGGTAGTCGCCGGCGTCGAAGCTCGCCCGCGCCTGCTCGACGACCCGATCGGCGCCACCCATCAGCTCGACGTAGCGCGTGGCCGACTCGACCGGCGGCTGGGGGTCGAGGTGCGCGGGGTTGGCGTCGTACCAGCTCAGGTAGCGCTGGTAGACGGCGCGCACGTTGTGGCGCACGTCGCCGTAGTAGCAGCGGGTGTGGCTCTCGGCGGCCAGCTCGGGCGACAGCTCGACACGGGCCGCGATCTCGTGGGGCGTGAGGCCCTCGTTCGCCAGCCGCAGCGCCTGGTCGTGCAGGAACCGGTAGAGGTCGCGCTGGAGCCGCAGGAAGTGGGCGACGTCCTCCCGTCCCCACCGGGGCCAGTGGTGGGACGCGAAGCACAGCTCGGCGCGGTCGGCGAACAGCTCGATGGCCTCGCCGATGTACTTCGACCAGCCGAGCGCGTCGCGCACGAGCGCGCCGCGGATCGGCACCAGGTTGTGCATGGTGTGGGTGCAGTTCTCGGCCATGCACAGCCAGCCGTGGTCGGGGAACAGGAAGTTCATCTCGACCGGCGCCTCGCTGCCCGGCGTGAGCTGGAACACGATGCGCACGCCGTCGACGACCAGCTCCTGGCCGGTGTGGGTGACGTCCTCGGTGGGTGCGATCAGCCCGGCCCGGTCGAACGGCACGGCTTTGCCGAGCCCGGCATCGACCTGGCCGTGGGGGCCGGGCGGCAGGAACAGGCCGACCTGGTACATGACCCGCCGGCTCATCGCCGGACCGGCGAGCAGGTTCTCCGACACCGCCTCGGCGAGGAAGCCCTCGGGGGCGATGACGCGGCACCGGCCGGCACGGACGTCCTCCTCGGAGGTCACGCCGGCGACGCCGCCGAAGTGGTCGACGTGGGGGTGGGTGTAGAGGACGGCGGTCACCGGGCGCTGGCCCAGGTGCTCGTTGGCGAGGTCGAGGCAGGCACGGGCGCACGCCGCGCTGGTCAACGGGTCGATGACGATCCAGCCGTTGGCGCCGGCGATGAACGTGACGTTGGCGAGGTCGTAGCCCCGGGCCTGCCACACACCGGGCGCGACCTCGAACAAGCCGTGGACCGCGTTGAGCTGCGCCTGGCGCCACAGGCTGGGATTGACCGTGTCGGGCGCCGCCGGGCTGTCGAGGAACCCGTAGCGGGTGAGGTCCCACGCGTGGCCGACGGGCCCCTCGATCTGCCCGGACGGGTGCTGGGCGACGAGCCCGCGGCGGGCGCGCTCCCAGTCGGCGTCGTCGGACGGGACCATGACCGCGGCGTTGTGCTGGCGGGTGTGGCTGGTCGCGGGCTTCGGTTCGGTGGCCATGGCGGCGCCCCCTGCTGATCTGCGTTCCCGGCGGGTCGGCCGCCCGGCTCCCGCCGCAAGGTAAGGCGTACGCCTTAGACGGGTCAAGCGTCGGGCGGAGGCGCACCGTCGGGTGCCGATCGATGGGGTTCGGGACCCGGGGCGCGGGGTAGCTGAACGGCGATGATCCACACCGATCCCGACCTCGCGGCCGCCGTCGGACCGCGGGTCCGCAAGAGCCCGTACTTCGACGCGACGGTGAGGGCCGGGCTCACGGAGGTCTCGACCTACAACCACATGTGGCTGCCCATGAGCTACGGCGACGCCGACGCCGAGTACCGGCGGCTGACGACCGGGGTGTCGATGTGGGACGTCGCCGCCCAGCGCCACGTGCTCGTCGACGGCGCCGACGCCGGCGAGCTCGTGCAGCTGCTCACCGCGATCGACGTGTCGTCGCTCCGGCCGGGGCGGGCGCGCTACGCACCCGTCGTCGACCACGACGGCGTGCTGTTGAACGACCCGGTGCTGTTGCGGATGCCCGATGGCTCGTGGCGGTTCTCGATCGCCGATGCCGACGTCCGGTTGTGGTTCGCGGCCATCGCCCACGGCGTCGGGCTCGACGCGTCGGTCACCGAGCTCGACACCGCCACGCTCGCCGTCCAGGGCCCCGATGCGGGCGCCGTCGCCGCCGATCTCGGCATCGGGTGGTTCGACGAGCTCGACCACTTCGACCTGCGGGAGGCGACCGTGGCGAGCATCCCCCTGGTGCTGAGCCGCTCGGGGTGGAGCACCGAGGGCGGCTTCGAGCTGTTCCTCGACGACCCCGACCGGGCCGAGGAGCTGTGGGACGCGGTCGCCGCCGCCGGCGAGAGCCACGGCATCGGGCCCGGGGCGCCGAACGCTCCGGAGCGGATCGAGAACGCGCTCCTCTCCTACGGGACGGACTCCGGCTACCACGCCGACCCGATCGAGCTCGGGCTCGAGTCCCACCTCGATCTCGATGGCCCCCCGTTCATCGGCCAGGACGCGCTCCGCCGGATCCGCGCCGACGGCCCCCGCCGGCGGCTGCGTGGCGTGGTGATCGAGGGCGAGGGCCTCGGTGTGCTCCCCCACCCCGTCCCGTTCCTCGCCGACGGGGAGCCGGTCGGTGAGCTGCGGGCCGCGGCGTCGTCGCCCCGCTTCGGCCGCGACCTCGGCCTCGCCCTGGTCGACGCGGCGTGCGAGCCGGGCACCGTCGGCACGGTCGCCCTCCTCGACGGCAACCGCAAGGCCGAGCTGGTCACGCTCCCGTTCGAGGACTCGCTGGACGGGCGCTGATCGGGGTGCGGCCGAGCCCGGGTGCGCTGGTGCGCTCCCGGTTCCGCCCGCGCTGGCCGCGGTTCAGCCGGGGTGGTAGGCATCGTCCGCGGTCCGACCATCGGGACCGCCCGACCGAGACGAGGGTTCGACGTGGACGAGGGCTCGATGTGATCGCGCCGACCGGAGCGACCGCCCCCACGCGCCGCCTGCCCAGCTTCCGGGTCCTGCTCGCAGGTGCGCTCGGGATCCTCGCGCTGCTGTGGATCGCGCCGACGGTCACCGCCGCGGTCTCGGCGATCGACCTCGACGAGGTCGACAACCTCTACGCCATCATCGGCGGGTTCGTCGTCCTCGACGCGGTGATCCCGATCTTCCCGAGCGAGTCGCTGCTGACCACGGCGTCGAACCTCGCCGCGCAGTCCGACTCGAGCATCGTCCTGTGGCGGCTGATCGTGGCCGGGTCGATCGGTGCCGTCATCGGTGACTCGCTGCTCTACTGGTTGGCCCGAACCGTGCTGCGCCCGTTCATGTCCGGCCAGGTCGAGCGGGCCAGCCGCAACGAGAAGGTCGCGCGCTCGATGGAGGTGCTCGGTCGGACGGCGCCGCTGCTCATCGTGTTCGGCCGGTTCGTGCCCGGCCTGCGGTTCATGCTCGGGGCGACGATGGGCCTCACCCGGTACCCCTACCCGAGGTTCCTCGGGTGGGACGCGCTCGGCGGCACGCTGTGGGCGTCGTTCAACTGCGTGTTCAGCTACCTCGTCGCGTCGATCATCGAGGACCAGCCGATCGTCTCGATCGTGGTGTCGGTCCTCGTCACGACCGCGCTGCTCGGGCTCCTCTACCACCCGATCAAGCGCAACTGGGAGGCGACCGCCCCCGACGAGCCGGCCCCGGATCCCGACCCGGCGGCACAGGCGGCTTCGCGCTGATCGGGACCAACGGCTCTGGCACGATGTCGCCGGCTGTGGCCCGCTGGTGTGGCGGCGCGCAGGTCGTGAGGACGCGACAGGAGCCGTTGCAGGCGTCGGGTGTGTCGGCGGCTGGGAGGTGGTGGTGCGATGAGCTCGACCAGGGTGATCGTGTGCACGTCGTGCGGCACGAAGAATCGGGTGCCCGACGCTGCCGCGGGTGTTCCCCGCTGCGGTCGCTGCCACGAGCCGTTGCCGTGGATCGTCGACGCCGGTGCCGCCACGTTCGACGAGATCGCGGCGACGAGCGCGCTACCGATCGTCGTCGACCTGTGGGCACCGTGGTGCGGCCCGTGCCGCACGGTCAGTCCGCTGCTCGAGCAACTCGCCGTCGAGCTCGCCGGGCGTGTCCGCCTGGTGAAGGTGAACGTCGACGAGGCGCCGGCCGTGCAGTCCCGCTTCCGGGTGCAGGGCATCCCGACGTTCGTGCTGCTCCGCAAGGGCACCGAGATCAGCCGCCTGATCGGCGCCCACCCGATCGGCGGGCTGCGCGACTGGATCGAACAAGGGCTGCGCGCCGCGGCCTGAGCACCCGGCGCGAGGTCAGGGCTGCCTGTCCGGACGCGGCCACAGGGCGGCGAGGTCCGCGCGGGCGTGGACGTCGAGCTTGTCGTAGACGTGCTGGAGCTGGTTGCCGACCGTGCGGGGCGACGACCCGAGTCGCTCCGCGATCTCCCGGTTCGTCAGTCCGTTGACCGCGAGCCGCGCGACCTCGTACTCGCGCTCGGTGAGCAACGGGACGACCGGATCGACCGCCGGCGTCGCCAACACACCACCGCATCGCTCCAGGAGCTGCTGCGTCCGGTGGTCAGCCTCCGCCGCCTCGACCAGCTCTCCCGCCGCTCGGTGTGCCCGCGCCGCCTGCGCCGACGCCTCACACGCGTAGTGGTCGATCCCACCCTCCTCGAACGTCACCGAGACGGCGGTGAGCTCCTTGCCCGTCTCGGCCTCCGCATGGGCAGCGCAGACCCGATCGAGCCACGTCGCCCCAGACCGGGACGCCTGCGTCAGGAGCGCCTCCCGCACCAGTGACGGCTCACCGAGGCGCACGACGTCGTGAAGGCTGATGGTGACGAGAAGGTGGTCCGTCGGATGCTCGCTCGCGAGCTGAACGCACCGTGCTGCAGCCTCCCGTCGTCGGCCCTTCGCCACGAGGATCAGGGTGCGGGTACGGCCGATCCACCAGCCGAGGCTCTTCGCTCGCCCGTGCGCAGTCCGCTCGATCGCCGTGATCCGCTGGTTCGCACCGTCAGGGTCGCCGCGCATCGCCTGAACCCCGGACGCGAGGATTGCGGCGAAGATGCTCGTTCCCCGCACCGTCGCTGCTCTCTCCGCCGACAGCGAAGGCCCGTTGGCCACCACGAAATCGAGCTTGCCGCGCATTGCGGCAATGACAACCGGGAGCAAATCGCGTATGACTGCGTGTCTGACCAGAACCGCGGCCGCGGTGCCGATGATCGGCGCCGCCGGGTCCTTGGCCTCGTCCGCTCGGCCGGACTGCCAGAACGCCAGGAAGCGGTCCCAGACGACGGTCGCGAGAATGGATCCGAAGCTGAAAGGGTCGACCTCTGAACGCACGAGCGCAGCGATCGCCTTGTCCGCACACGCAATCGCCTCAACCGGTCGGCCGCGAACGGCAAGTACTCCGGCCTCGGCGGAACGTAGGCCGACGTCAGCCGCGCCGACCGACGTACTCCCACGCGCAGTCTCGATGAGCTCGAGCGCCCGATCGTTCTCACCCGAGACGTACAGGATGTAAGCCAGCATCGACCGCAACTGGCTCGCCTCTGGCTCATCCTGCTCGACGATCGATTCCTCCAAGGTTCTGGCAGCACGGCTGAGGTCTCCAAGCTGCTGGAATGCGAGATCCGTTGCGTACTCGATCACCACGCCAGCACGCGCACGCGGGCCCGGTGCCTCCTCGATCAACTGCAGGTAGGCGGCCTCGGCATCGTCGATCCGGCCCTTTGCAGCCAGTGCGTTGGCTCGTGCCAGTCGGGCCGTGAATCCGCCACCCGCCTCAACGGCCGCCTCGGCGCATTCGAGGGCAAGCGCCGCGTCGCACACCTGGAGTGCACTTCTCGCCGCCGCCTCCAGCACTTGGAGGTCGCTCCCGCCCAGGGCCACCTCCAGCTGTCCCCGTAGCCGAACGGCGCTGTCGTTCTCGCCATCGACGGCATCCAGTGCCGCAGCCAGACGATGTCTGGTGCGAAGCCGCCGAGCGGGTGTCATCAACTCACGTGCGACCTCGCCGAACATCGGGTGGCCGCTGCGGACACGCACTCCCCCGTCACCGTTCCGCGTCGTGACGAGCCCAGCGTCCTCGAGCTCGACGATGTCGTCGAGCCGGCACAACCGCTCTGCGACGGCGATCGGCAATGCATCGGTCTCACCGAACGCGTCGACGAGCACTCGCTTCTGGGCGGGAAGGCTGCGGAGGCGGCGGCCGAGCACGACACGTAGCAGCGGCGACGCTCGTAGCGGCCCATCGAGCTCCCATCGACCACCGGCTCGAACGAGCGATCCGTCATCGATCGCGGCGGCGAGCAGCTCTCGGACGAAGAGCGGGTTGCCCTCGGTCGACCGCCAGACGGCCTCGAGCGCCGCGGCCTCGACAACGGCCCCGTCGAGGTTCGCCCGCACGAGCACGTCGACCTCGTCACGGCGAAGCGGCCCGAGCTCGACCCGATCCACGATCCGGTCTTTCACGAGGTTGGTCAGCGCGAGCGGCCACATCTCGGTCGACCGAGCGGTGAGCACCACGGAGTGATGCCCGTGAACCGTGAGGTTGCGAACCAGGACGAACGACACCGGATCGAGGAAGTGCGCATCGTCGATCGTGAGCAACAACCGTCGCGGCGCCGCCCGCTCGACCAGTTCGTGCTCGAGGAAGAGGAGCCGGTCCTCGACGGCTGAAGGCGCGCGTCGTACCGCGGCGAGCACGGGCAGGAACGGCCCGAGCGGCACCTCCGCCGCGCCACAGCTCGCCTCGGCCTGATGGACTCCGAGGCGCCCACCGAGCTCGCCGGCCAACCGCTCGACGATCGCCGTCTTCCCCACCCCGGCGACGCCGGTGAGCAAGACCGAACCCCCGTCCGTCTCCACCGCGACCCGCAGGCGCTCCAGCTCCGCCTTGCGGCCGATGAACAAACGACGCTTCCCTCTGCGACCACCCCTGGCGCGCCGCTCCGCCCGTTGCTCATGTGGCGCTCAATCCGTTCTTAGTGTCGCGGCTCACCCGAGTCAAAGGCACTCAGGTCTCGTTCGGGTCGAGATGTCTCACACGTTTGTACAGCTCGTACTGCTCGTCGACCCTTCGAGCGTGCGGCATGAGTCGCCTCTGACTCATGACGAACAGTGATCGACACCGCTACACCAGGATGTGCGGACACGTCGCCGCCTGCACACGAACAGCAAGTCGCCGGGGAGCGAACGCTGTGAGAACTGAGCGGCGACGATCGGCACGACCATACGAGTTGAACGGATCGACGAGGCCGGCTCCGGCGCAGCGACGCAGGGGAAGCGTCCGGGGCGGGGTCCGGCGCCCTCGGGGCCCGGCCCGATGCACGCCCGCCTCACCCGCTGCCGCCGTCGGCCGTCAATGAGCGACACGAAGGGGGCAACCTGTGCCAGACGCGCGTGCGTCGGGCGAAGACGACGGTGGTACGAGCTCGCGGCTCGACCGGCTCCGCCGAGCCGCAGTCGCGAGCGGGGACCCGGAGCTGGCCGGCATCGTCGCCGCCGCAGAACAGGCACTGACCCGCTGGTCTGCGTCCTGCGAAGCAGTCGAGCGCGCCCGCATCGAGCACGAACGTTCTCGCCAGTCGGAGAAGGAGCGCCGAGAACGTCTCGACGCCATCCTCGAGCTTGCTGAACGCCTCGGCTGCGACCTCGGACCGGACGCCCCGGCCGACCCGAGCCCGCCTGCGGAGCGACGCTCCGGAGGTGATTCGTGGTGGAGCCGCCTTCTGCGCCCCGCACCGGCGAACCACCTCACGAGCCCATCCCCGGCCGCATCGGCTCCGCCACGCCGGTCACGACCGCAGCCGCCCGCGCCGCCCCCACCGCCAACTGCGCCGAGTCGTCCTCCTCCGCCACCGCCGTTCGTGCCGCACGAGGAGCACGAGCCCGAGCCGACGACACCGCCGGACAGCGCGCGTGACGTCGGCGATCTCCAGGACAAACCTGCGCCCACGGCGCCGCCGCCCCCGATCGACGTGTGTGCCGAGGGAGCGAACGCCACGCTGGCCGCCTGCATGCTCGGCCCGTTCCAACTCCGCCAGCGGGGCCAGGTGGTCAACGGCTGGAACGGCCACAAGACGCAGCCCCTGCTCAAGTACCTGCTCGCCCACCGGGACCGCCCGGTACCAAGGGATGCGTTGGTGGAGCTGCTCTGGCCCGACGCCGACCCCGACACCGGCCGTCGCAACCTCCACCAGGCCGTCTACTCGCTCCGCCGGATCCTGCGGACTGCCGATCCCGACACCCAGCACATCACCTTCCGCAACGACTGCTACGTCATCGACGACGAGATCGACGTCTGGTGCGACGTAGACCTGTTCGAGCGCTTCGCCACCTCCGGCCGAGGCCACAACACGTCCGGCGATGCGCCAGCGGCGATCGAGTCCCTCACCCGCGCCGCCGCCTACTACCGGGGCGACTACCTCGCCGACAGCCCGTACGACGAGTGGACCGTCCTCGAGCGCGAGCGCCTCCGCATGCTCTTCCACGAGGCCATGGACACCCTCGGCGACCTCCTGGTCTCAGCCGACCGCTGGGACGAGGCCATCGCTGCGTCTCAACAGCTCCTCAACCACGACCCACTCGCCGAAACCGCCCATCGCCGCCTCATCACCGCCTACGCAGCCAAGGGCCAACGCAGCCTCGCCATCCATCAGTACCGCCTCTGCGAACAAGCCCTCGAACGCGAATTAGGCCTTAAGCCCTCCGCCGAGACCGCCATGCAATATACCCACGCGGTGCAATTGTCGCCAGGTTCCACGACCAAGAGAATTTGATGAGATTGGGCGCCCACGACCCGCAGAGACGCCCTTCATGCCCGACCGACTACTCATGAGTTTGTCCAATTCGTTCACCACTTGCGACTCAACATGAGACCCCTCGAGAGATCACTTCGTAGTCACGTCCGGCTCAGACCCCAGATCCGTCCTACGCTTCTCCGTGCTCGAAGTCGACGCTGAGCGCCACATGAGTGTCGAGGCGTTGAGTACCAATCGCAAGTCAATGCAGCCGTCGCCGCCGAGAGCGCAAGTGCGATGGCGCCGACACACACGACCAAGGAGCTGGGCTATGGCCGAGAACCACTTCAATATCTACACCGGCGGCGGAATCGGTCTCACACGATTCGAAGGCGGCGAGATCACCAGAGCCGTGCTCGTCGATCCGCTGGGCCGTGAAGCCCGCCTCTACGACCCTGGGGTCGGAAGCGGCCTGAGGGTTGAGCTCGAGTGGGAAGCGACCGGTCCGCTGGCGGGGCTCATGTCGATCTTCGGCTTGGGCGACTGGACGTTGATGGTCTCTGCCGAGTCACGGGGTGCAGGTCCAGAACCAACGTTCGCCCCGGTTACGTCGCCAACCACGAATGGCATCATCCAAGGAAACCGTGTCCGATGGACCGCTCAGGTTCCGGTTACCGCGGCCCAGCTCGCCTCGCTTCCGCAACATCACCCGAACGGCGCGACGGGACCGCGCCGTCAAGGCGTTTACCAGTTCACTGTGACAGTCTTCTGGAACGCTGACATCTTCCGAACCAGGCTATCTGATCCGAATATCCCCGACCTGATCGCGTTCGCCGACTTGAATCTCGTGATGGTCGAGAGTGTCACCCCGCCGGAAACAGTTCCAGCCCCATAGCCTGTCCGCGGTGAGCGCGCCTGCCCAACACATATTATCAGAACGATCGGCTGGCGCGCTCACTGCGCATCCACGCGGAGATGCCACAACGTGAACAGCGATGACATCACTCAAGTCTCTGGAATCAACACCGGCAAGGCCGAGCGCCTCAAGAGGGTAGGCATCAAGACACTATCGGACGTCGCCTCAGCGAAGTCCGAGGTGCTTCTCTCCGCAATGCGTGGCCTTCCAGGCCACTCACTCGACGTTGTCGAGCAGTGGATCAGCGAGGCTCGCTGCCTCGTCGAGGAATCACCTGAGAGCGCTGCGATGGAACCACAGTGCGGGCAGCCGAAACCTGCATTCCTACATGATTCGCATCTCAACCGACGCGAGCGGGTCGGTGACGCGACTGACCGTAGAGCCAGCGAATATGAAGCCGACAGATCCACAGCGCGAGATCGGACGCTGGAACGAATGGCAGCCAGAGGAGCTCACCAACTTTATCGAAGAGAACAGCGGAATCAGATTGACACCGATCACCCGACGCGACGCAGCAATCTCGCCAGAACACACTCCGCCACCTGACACCGCCGAGTGGACGGAGGTCGAGGAAATTCTGACTGCAGCCGAAGCGGATCGAACTCAACGACAACTAGATAAGATGAGAAGACTCACACGTCGGTAACCTGGCAAACATGGCACGCATTCGAGGCACTCGTCGACGTTGAGCTATTCAGAGCGGTCTCCCTCGACGCTCAACAGGCCGCCAACGCTGAGGCCAGCGAGGGCGTGGATGAGGGTGAGGGCGGCGGGGTCGTCGAGGTGGGTGCCGGCGGCGCGGAGGGTGGCGTGAGTGGGGACTGAGCGCTCGATGAGGGCGGTGCTGTCCTCGACGAGGGCGGCGAAGGCGGGGTTGTCGAGGAGGCCGGTGGCCTCGAGGTAGCCGAGGAGGCGGGCGGCGTCCTCGGGGCGGCCGGCGCCGACCAGGAGGTTGACCACCTCCACGCACAGCAGCCTCGCCTCGTAGAGGTCCCGGCGCTCCAACAGCTCGGCGGCGTGGTCGCGCAGGATCTCGAATGCCCGGCCGCGCTCACCCGACCGGGCGGCCATCCGGGCGGCCACCGGGCCGCTGCGGGAGTGGGTCCCCGGCGGCACCTCGACCTCGGCCGACTCGGCGAACAGCTGGTCCGCCTCCTCCCGCTGCCCCTGGCGCAGCTTCGAGTAGCCGAGCATGCCGAGCGTCCAGTGGAGCAACGTCGGCGGGCCGGTCACCCGGAACCGCTCCACCAGCTCGCTCACGACCTCGTCGTGCTCCTCGACCCGCCCGAGCGACAGCAGCGCCCGCCCGATGCCGACCTCGTGCATCGCGGCCAGGTACGTCCGACCCTTCGACCGCAACCACTCGGCGGCTTCCCGGCAGAGGAGCACCAGCCGCTCGTTGTCCTCGGTGGCGAGCGCACCGGCGTGGCGCACGATCGGGTGGTCGGGCTCGCCGTAGCGACGCAGCAGGCGCCGGTAGCCGTCGGGGTCGCGGTGACGCAGATGGAGGCGCGCCGCCCACATGAGGCCGAAGACGAGGAGCTCCTCGTCACCGTCGGCGAGCTCCAGGACCCGTTCGGCCCAGCCGCCGACCTCGCTCCCGCTGCGGAGGAGCACCTCGGCGGCGACCGGTTCGACGAGGTCACGCAGCAGTCGGCCGTCGCCGGCCGCAGTGGCCCGGTCGACCGCGGCCCGCAGGTCGGGCCACAGCTGGCGGATGCGCGCCTCACCCCGGACCTCGTCCCACCCCTCGAGCAGGGCACCGGCGCTGCGAACCTCGGTGAGCACCCACGCCGTGTGGCGCCGGGCAACCTCCTCGGCCCTCCCCTGCGCGGCGAGGTGGTCGGCGGCGAGCTGACGCATCGGCGCGAGCATGCGGAACCGCATCCCGATGCCATCAGCCCGGACCGACACCATCGACTGGCGCACGAGTCGGTCGAGCAGGTCGTCCACGTCGAGCGACGACAGCCGGTCGTCTGCCGCCACCGCCTCGGCCGCCCGGAGGTCGAACGTGGCCGGGAACACTGACAGGCGCTGGAACACGACCCGCTCGTCGTCTTCGAGCAGGTCGTGGGACCACTCGACCGCGGCCCGCAGCGTCCGGTGCCTCGCCGGGCGGCCCCGGAGCCCGGCATCGAGGACCCGCAGGTCGCGGCCGAGCCGTTCGAGGAGCTGGGCCGGCGTCAACGTCCGGGTCCGAGCGGCAGCCAGCTCGATCGCCAGCGGCACCCCGTCGAGGCGTCGGCACAGCTCGACGACCGACGCATGCGAGCCGTTCTCGCCGACCGGCGACGCGGCGCGGGCCAGGAACAGCTCGACGGCCGACCCGCCGGGGTCGAGCGGGGGCACCTCCAGCGTGCGTTCGTCGGTGAGGCCGATCGGTTCGCGGCTCGTGACCAGCAGCCCGGCGTCCGGGCACCGGTCGAGCACGGCGATGGCGAAGGTGGCGGTGCCGTCGATCACCTGCTCGCAGTTGTCGACGACGAGGAGCACCGGTCCGAGCGCGTTGATCGCCTCGGCCGCCGAGCCGAGGAGGTCGGGCCCGGGCTGCTCCGAGGCCCCGAGCGTGTCGAGGACGGCGCGGGCGACGTCGCGGTTGGTCGATACGACCGACAGGTCGACGAAGCGCACGTCCTGCTCGTCCGACAGCGTCGCATGGGCCACCGCGGTGGCCACCGTGGTCTTGCCGACACCACCGGGGCCGGTGAGCGTGACGAGTCGGTCGCGGCCGATTGCGGCGCGGACGTCGGCGACCAGGCGGTCGCGCCCGACGATGGTGGCCACCTGACGGGGGAGCGACGTCGACCGGGTCCGCCCGGCCGGGCGAGCAGCATCGGGGCGCGCCGGGTCCACCGGCGGGCCGCTCTGCGCGGTCAGCACGCCGGTCGATGCCGGCGCGGGCGGTCCGGCCAATGTGCCCGCGAGCTCGCGGTTCTGGCCGAGGACGAGCGCCTCGAGCTCTCGCAGGCGCGGGCCGGGCTCGACGCCGAGCTCGTCGACCAGCACCCGGCGGGCCCGTCCGTAGGCGGCGAGCGCGTCGGCCTGGCGGTCGGCCCGGTAGAGCGCGGTCATCAGCAGCGCCCACAGGCCCTCCCTGAACGGGTGGGTCGCCGTCAGCTCGGTGAGCGTCCCCACCGCCGATGCGGGGTCGCGCTCGACCCGGGCGGCGAGGTCGGTCTCGGTGGCGGCCAGCCAGCGCTCGGTCAGCCGGTCGACCGCAGGGACGAGGCCGGGGGCATCGAGCCCGGCCAGCGGTGTACCGGCCCACTCGGCGAGCGCTGCGGCGACGTTTCCGGCGTCGAGGTGCCGTTCGAAGCGGGCGACGTCGACCCGCTCGGGGTCGAGGTCGAGCCGGTACGCCGCGCCGGAGCGGACGATCGAGGTCGCGCCGAGCCCTCGGCGGATGCGGGCGACGTAGGACTGCAGCGTCCGCTCGGCCGTGCGGGGTGCGTCCTCGCCCCACACCAGCTCGACGAGGCGCCCGACCGGCACTGCCACCCCGGGCTCGAGTGCCAGTGCCGCCAGCACGAGCTGGCACTTCGCCGGGCCGACGTCGACGGGGTCGCCGGCATCGCCGAGCGCGTCGACCCCTCCGAGCAACCGCAGCTGGACCACGACCCGCCTCCTCCTCGGTCGGATCATCCCACGCCCCGGACAACCCGCGGCTCCACTGCGGCTCCACCAGGGCTCGACCGCGGCTCCAGCGATCTCCCGCGTCCGCACAACAGCCCTGCCGGAAGGTGGTCCTCGTCGAAGCCACCCACCCCGTCAGGAGAAGCCATGAAGGCGATCACCCGTCACCGCTACGGCGGCACCGAGGCACTCGAGTTCGAGGAGCTCGCACGCCCGGAGATCGCCGACGACCAGGTCCTCGTCCAGGTGCGGGCGGCCGGCGTCGGCCGCGAGACCTGGCACCTCATGACCGGGCTCCCCTATCTGATGCGGGTCACCGGCTTCGGTGTCCGGGCGCCGAAGCAGCCGGTGCTCGGGGGCGCCGTCGCCGGCGTCGTCGACGCGGTCGGCGCCGGCGTCACCCGCTTCTCCCCCGGCGACGAGGTGTTCGGCATCGCCCACGGCTCCTACGCCGAGTTCGCCGCCGCGGACGAGGACCGCCTCACCCACAAGTCCGCGGTCCTCACCTTCGAGGAGGCGGCGGCGCTGCCGGTGTCGGGCACCGCAGCCGTGGAGGCGACGATGCACCACGGCCGGGTCCGGGCCGGTCAGCGGGTCGCGATCACCGGCGCCTCCGGCGGCGTCGGCAGCATCGCGGTGCAGATCGCCCGGTCGCTCGGCGCCGAGGTCACCGGCGTGTGCAGCACGACGAAGACCGACTTCGTGCGCTCACTCGGTGCCGCCCACATCGTGGACTACACCCGGCAGGACCTCACCGACACCGGCGTCCGCTACGACGTGATCATCGACATCGCCGGCAACCGGCGGCTCCGTGATCTCCGCAAGGCGCTCGCACCGGAGGGTCGCCTCGTCATCGCCGGCGGCGAGGGCGGCGACCGGCTGACCGGCGGCGTCCACCGCCAGCTCCGCGCCGTCCTGTGGTCGCCGTTCATCGGCCGGACACTGACCACGTTCATCTCCAGGGAGCGGCGCGAGGACCTCGACGAGCTCACCCGCCTCGCCGCGACCGGCGAGCTCCGCCCGGCCATCGACCGGACCTGGTCGCTCGCCGAAGCCGCCGAGGCCCTCACCCACCTCACCGACGGCCACACGAAGGGCAAGGCCGTCCTCGTGCCCTGACCGGCCGGCCGACCCCCGCCGACCCCGCAGCAACTCTCTCCACCGACCGACACGAAGAAGAACCGGAGCCCGACATGCACACCCTGACCCCCACCGAGCACGCCACCAACGGCACCGCACCCGGCGCCGACACGTCGACCCGCACCGCCGCCCGCGTCGCCGGGCTCGGCTACGCCGCCCTGTTCTTCCTGGCGATGTTCGCCAACTTCGTGGTCCGCCTCGGCCTCGTCGACGACGACGACCCGGCCGCGACGGTCGACAACATCGTCGCCGACGAGCTGATGTTCCGAGGCGGGCTGGCCGCCTTCGTCGCCGTGTTCGTCATCGACGTGGCCGTCGCCTGGGGCCTCTACGTCCTGCTCCGGCCGGGCGGGCAGGCACGATCGCTGCTCGCCGCGTGGTTCCGGATGGCGTACACGGTGATGTTGGGCGTGGCCGCCACGTTCATGTTCCTGGCCCTCCAGCTGTCCACCGACGGGGCGCTGGCGAGCGGGCTCGACGCCGCCGAGCGGGCCTCGTGGACGTCGCTGGCCGTCCAGGCGTTCGACTACACCTGGCTCGTCGGGCTCGTCGCCTTCGGCATCCACCTCGTGCTCGTCGGCCGGCTGATGGCCTCGGCCATGGGTGCCCGGGTCCTCGGGCTGCTGCTCGCCGTGGTCGGTGTCGCCTACGTGTTCGACACCGCCGCCCACACCCTCTACTCGAACTACGCGGACCACGCCGACCTGTTCCTCGCCATCGTGGCCACCCCGTCGATCATCGCCGAGCTGTGGTTCACCTTCTGGCTGCTCCGCCGGGGCTGGGGTCGTGAGGACGACACCACCGAACTGGCGGCGGCCGGGACCGCCACCACCGAGCGGCTGACGGTCGGCACCGCCAACTGATCAGCCGGCCGGACCGGTCCCGACCCGGCGGAGGGGCGCCCCCCCGGGCGCCCCACCCCCCC
>JAXHUH010000314.1:0-8872 GCA_034211175.1 Actinomycetota bacterium | reverse complement strand
ATGCGAGTCATCTGGGCCTGCTGGCACACCAACCAGGCCTACGACACCACCCGCCACCACGCCGAACAACGCCTCAACGAACAACACGCCGCATAGGGGGTTGACTCAAGGAACTCAGTCGGGGAGGTCGTCGTCGACGAGGGTCGGGATCATGGCCTGGACCCGGCGGGCGTCGATCCCGAAGTGCTCGGCCAGGCCGCCGTCGTAGAGCGCGTCCTGGTCGAGCAGGCCGCCGAGGAGCTCGGCCGTCCCGATCGGGCCCGACGCCTCGGCCGCGACCCGATCGAGCAGCTCCAGCAGCTCGTTGCCGTAGCGCACGGCATACGGCGGCTGGTCCATCAGCTCCTCGTCGGTCCGCTCCACCGGCGGGGCCGGAAGGTCCTGGTCGAACCGGGCGTCGACCTGCTCCAGCGCGGTCCGGGCCGCGCCGCCGCTGAGGCCGTGCAGCGCGACGAGCAGGTGGCCGAGGGTGACGTCGACCGAGCCCTGGGCGTGGGCGCACTCCATGGCGAGCACGAGCGCCTGTCGGGCGAGGGGCGTGGCCCGGCTGTAGTACCGCCGGCTCCCCACCAACGGCTGTGGGGCGCGGGGCTCCGCGGGTCGTTCGACACCTCTCGGCCCTGACGGTTCCACGCTGGCTCCCTTCGTCCTCGCCAGTCTGGCGGAGCGATCCGCGGACCGCAGGCCCCGGGCCGTCACCACCGATTCAGACGTTCGCTCCGGCCCCCACCGCGAGCCGACGCATCGACCCTAGCGGTGGTCCGGCTGGACCACCGACGTGGACGGTCTCACGGAACGCATTCCTTCGATGACCCCCTGCGTTCGTCGTTGGCCGGGTGCCAGTGACCGCCGGGTTGTGCTGTGACGTCCCGTCACCGCCGGGCTAGCGTTCCGCCGTGGCGCGGCGCGGAGCACGACGGCAGCCCCTCGAGTCCTCCTCCGAACCGGGCACCGACCCCGCCGGCGACCCGTCACCACGGCTGCGCAGCGCACGACCGGGCCTGACCTCGCTCGGCTCGCTGGGCCAGCTCCTGCGGGTCAACGTGCCGGAGATGTCGAGCGACGACCGCGACGCCATGATGGCGGACCTGTCGCCCGAGGGGCCGCAGCTGCGTCCCTACCTCACCCGCTTCGCCTCCCTGATCGCCCTGTCGGCGTCCATCGCCGGGTTCGGGCTCCTCGCCGACTCGTCCGCCGTGGTCATCGGCGCCATGCTCGTCGCGCCGCTGATGACCCCGATCCTCGCGACCGCGGCGGCCCTGTGCGTCTCCGACAACGCCCGCCTCATCCGGGCGTCGCTCGTGCTCGCCGGCGGGACGGCCCTCGCCATCGTCGTCGGCTGGGTGGTGTCGGCCATCGCGAGCAGCGCCATCGTGTCGGCCGGCGACCTGCCGGGCGAGGTGCTGGCCCGCACCCAGCCCGGCCTGCTCGACCTGGCCATCGCGGTGACCGCGGGTGCCGCCGGCGGCTACGTCGCACCCCGCCGCGACGCGCTCAGCGCCCTGCCCGGCGTCGGCATCGCGGTCGCCCTCGTCCCGCCACTGGCGACCGTCGGCATCTGCTTCCAGGTCGGCGCCCGCGACGAGGCGGGCGGCGCCCTCCTCCTGTACCTGACCAACCTCGCCGCGATCGTGTTCGCCGGGGCGCTGATGCTGCTGCTGTCCGGGGTGTCCCCCGACGGCGTCCGGGGCCGGGGCACCGGCGTCCGCCTGGCGCTCACCGTCGTGTTCGTCGCCGCAGTCGCCGTGCCGCTGACCATCCACACGCTCGGGGTGATCGAGGACGACACGTTCCGGCGGGCGGTCACCGCGGCGATCCGGGACTGGGACCCGGAGGTGCGGGTGATCGACCTCGAGGCCGACGTGTCCGGCGGGCTCGGCAACGTGGAGCTGCGGGTCGCCCGCATCGGCGAGACCCGACCGGCGTGGGAGCTGGCCCAGCTCATCGCCGACCGCCACGACGGCGGCGTCGAGCTGTTCCTCTCCGTCGAGCAGACCATCGACGTCGCGGTGAGCGCGCGGTGAGGCGGCTCGCACCCCTCCTGATCGCGGCGCTGGCCCTCGTCGGCGCGTGTTCCACGCCCGGAGCCGAGGTCAGCCCGAGCACGCTCCACGTGTTCGGGCCGTTCCGGGGTGACGCCGCCGACCGCTTCGCCGCGTCCGTCGCGCCGTTCGAGGACGCAACCGGCATCGACGTCCGCTACGTCGGGTCGGCCGACCTCGCCGGCGAGCTGCGCCGCCGGGTCAACGACGGGAAGTCCCCCGACGTCGCCCTGGTCCCCCAGCCGGGCGTCGTGCGCGAGCTGCGGGACCTCGGCGCGCTCGCCGAGCTGACCGACACGACCTCCGAGGCCGTCTCCGCGTCGCTGCTCCCCCAGGCGCGCGAGCTCGGCGAGATCGACGGCGCGCTCGTCGGTGTGCCGTACCGGCTCAGCGTCAAGAGCCTCGTGTGGTACCCGCCCGCCGCGTTCGCAGAAGCCGGGTGGGACGTGCCGACGACGCTGGAGGAGCTGAACGAGCTCACCCGCGAGATCAGCGGGGAGGGCCTCGCCCCGTGGTGCTTCGGCATCGAGGCCTTCGGGGCGACCGGCTGGGTCGTCACCGACTGGATCGAGGACCTCGTGCTGCGCCTCGCCGGCCCGGAGGCGTTCGACCGTTGGGTCGCCGGCGATCTCGGGTTCTCCACTCCCGGCATCTCGGCGGCCTTCGACCACGCCGCCCAGCTGCTCCTCGAGCGCGGCAACGTGCTCGGCAACCAGCTCGGCGTCGTCCAGACCCAGGTCGACGAAGCGATCCTGCCGATGCTCGACGACCCCCCGGCGTGCCTCCTGCACCGCAACGCCAGCTTCACCGAGGACTGGCTGCCGGCGGGGACCACGGTCGGGCCGGAGGGTGACGTCGACGTCTTCGTGCTCCCGGGCATCGATGCCGGGTCCGAGCCGCCGTTGCTCATCGGGATGAACCTGGCCGTGCCCATGACGGCGGACGAGGGCGCCCAGCAGCTCCTGCGCTACCTCGCCACGCCGGACGGCGGCGCGTCCTGGGCTGCGGCCGGCGGTTACATCGGGCCGTTCGCCGCCGAACCGGGGTACTACACGGAGACCGACCGGCGCTTCGCCGACCTCATCGAGGGCGCCGAGGTGCTGCGGGTCGACGGCAGCGACCAGATGGAGCCCGACTTCGGCACCGGGGCCTTCTGGACCATCGGCGCCGAGTGGGCGAGCGGGCTCGTCGACACGGACACCGTCCTCACCCAGCTCGACGACGCCCGCGCCGCCACCGCCCGCTGACCCGCGCGCGCCGCGCCCCCGGCCGGGCATCACCCGTGGTCGCGGTGCAACGGACCGAGGAACTCCAGGAGGTGCTTGGTGAAGGTCTCGGGGTCCTCGAGCGGGGGCTCGTGGCCGATCCCGCCGGTGAGGATCTCGTAGCGGGCGCCGTGGATCCGGGCGGCGAGCATGTCCGAGTGCGGGGTCGCCGGCAGGGCGGCGTCGGCGTCGCCGACCAGCACGAGCGTCGGCGCACTCACCTCTCCGAGACGATGGCGCAGGTCGCGGCGGGCGCCGATGGCGGTCACCCACTCGTTCATCGACGCCACGTGGGCCTCGATCCACCGGCCCGCCCACCGGTCGACGAGCTCGTGGCGCTCGGCCAGCGTGCCCGGCCCGAAGAACAGCGGCTTGAGCTGGCCGACCAGGGCCTTCGCCCCGGCCAGGCGCACACCCAGCATCATCGCCTGGTACTTCAGGCGCTTGACCGTGTCCATCGCCTGGGCCGTCGTCGCCGACAGCACGAGCCCCCGGACCCGGGTGCGGGCCGCGAGCGCGAACCGCAGCGCCACGTGGCCGCCGGCGCAGTTGCCGACGCACACCGCCTCGTCGACGCCGAGGGAGTCGAGCACCGCCTCGACGTCGTCGACGACGTCGTCGAGATCGAACGGCTCCGCGGACGGACCGGACGCGCCGTGGCCCCGGAGGTCGATGGTCACCGCCCGCCAACCCGCCTCGACGACGGGACCGACGATGGCCGACCACAGGTCACCGGCGAAGGCGATGCCGTGGAGCAGCACCACGACGGGCCCGGTGCCCTCGTCCTCGAAGTGGATCGAGACGCCGTCCCGAGCGACTGTCGGCACGCCCAACCTCCAAGCGTCCGGTGACGATGCCGACGGTAGCCGCCGGCATCGCCCGGGTCACGACCCGGCGCTGGCCTGTTCCTCGTCCTCCGGCAGGTTCTCCTCGATCTGGCGCAGGCGATCCCGGGCCGCATCGACCAGCTCGGCGTACTCGGCCAGGTTCCCGTCGGCGAGGGCGTCGTCGGCGGCGTCGAACAGCGCCTGGGCGTCGGCGACCAGCTCGTTCACGTCGGTCGAGTCGGCCGGCACGCTGCCCACACCCGGGGTCCCGCCCTCGGTGGTCGGGGTCGTCTCGCCCGTCTCCGACGTCGTCGGCGGGGTGTCCTCGTCGTCCTCGTCCTCGTCGTCGGACCCGGTGTCGGGTAGCGGGACGTCGCTGCCCTCCTCCTCACCGGACGGCGCGGCGTCCGGGTCCTCGAGGGTCTCGGGGGCCTCGCCGAAGATCTCCTGGAGCGCCTGCTCGAGCGTGTCCTCCATGACGATCTCGTCGCCGAAGACGGCGATGACCTTCTCGAGCTCGGGGACCGCCGTCTGGTTGGACGCCTCGACGTACAGCGGGCGCACCCAGAGGATCGACTCCTCGATGGGGATGAGGAGCAGGTTGCCCCGTCGGACCTGCGAGCCCTGCTGGTCGAGCAGGGTGATCTCCTGGGCGATCTCGGTGTTGGACTCGATCTCGGACGCGACGAGCGCCGGGCCGTCGACCCCGGTCGACGGGACCTCGTACACCTGGAGCTGTCCGTACTCCTCCCAGTCGCTCTTCGCGACCATGAAGGCGGTCAGCTCCTTCAGCTGGTCGTTGCCCGACTCTGGCACGAACGACCGGAGCAGCAGGAAGCTCTCCTCGCTCTCCTCCGGCAGCCGCATCAGGAGGTACTGCGGGTCGATCCGACGCTCACGGGTGCCGGCCGGCGTCCCGTCCGGCGCGGTGGTCTGGGTGATCGCCGTGGCCACGCCGGTGCCCGGGTCCTGGGCGACCGCCCACGCTGCGGTCTGCTGGTAGAAGTCGACCGCGTCGTCGATGTGGTACGAGCCCCACATGTTCGTCTGGACCCGGAACAGGTCCTCGGGGTAGCGGATGTGGTCGCGCAGCCCCTCGGGCAGCTCGTCCCACTCCGAGAACAGGTCGGGGAAGGCGTTGGCGTACGCCTGGGCGATCGGGTCGACGTCGCCCGACTGGTCCTCGACGAGGTACATGTCGATGTCGCCGTCGAAGCCGTCGACCACGACCTTCACCGAGTTGCGCACGTAGTTGAACGAGTGGTTCAGCCCGCTCCCCGACGGGAGGTCCTCGTTGATGGCGCCCTGCGAGTACGGGTAGTTGTCGCTCGTCGTGTACGCATCCATCATGTACACGATCCGGCCGTCGTGGATGACCGGGTACGGGTCGCTGTCGTAGTGGAGGAACGGCGCCACCGTCTCCACCCGGTCGCGGATCGAGCGGATGTACATGACCCGCGACTCGGAGCCGATGTTGGCGCTGATCAGCGGGTCGATGTCGCCGAAGCGGAGCGCGAACGCGACCTGGCGCACGAGGCTGCCGATGCTCACCCCGCCCTCGTGGGTGAAGCTGGTGAACACGTTGGTGCCGTCGGAGTCGAGGTAGTCGAGCTCCTCGCGCTCGGTGTTGACGATCGCGTACCCGTCGAGGCCCTCGCTGAAGTACAGCTGCGGGCTCGAGAGCTCGAACTCCGGCGAGTCCTCGATCGTCGGGTCCTGGGCGATCGGCACACCGCCGACGAGGAAGTCGGGTCGGCCGGCGGCGACCGCGTTGGCCGCGGCGAGCGCGACGCCGTAACCGTGGGTGTAGGTGAGCCGCTGGTTCTCCCACGACGGCGACTCGATGCCGCCGGTGTTCAGCTCGCGGGCCGCGAGCACGACCTGGGTGGTCTGGCCGTCGATCTCGTAGCGGTCGACGTCGAGATCACCCGGGAACTGGTAGAAGCCCCGCTCGGCCTGGAGGCGCTGGTAGGTGTCGTTGACCAGTGACGGGTCGAGGAGCCGGATGTTGCGGATCGTCTCCTCGTTGTCGATCAGGTCCTCGGCGGTGAGGTCCTCGTTGGCGGCGAAGTTGGCCGGATCGATGCCGCCGACGGCGTACGCCGCCCGGGTGGCGGCGATGTTGCGGTCGATGTACTCGAGCTCGCGGGTCGACTCGTTCGGCTCGACCCGGAACCGCTGGATGAACGCCGGGTACGCCGAGCCGGCGACGATGGCGACGAACGCCCACAGCCCGACCGCGAGCACGGGCAGGACCCAGCCCTTGCGGAGGATGTTGTAGATGAACAGGCCGAACGCGAACAGCGAGATCAGCAGCAGCAGGTTGATCGCCGGGAGCTGGGCGTTCACGTCGGTGTAGGTGGCGCCGTCGACCGTGCCCCGGGTGGACAGCGTGAGCTCGTAGCGATCGAGCCAGTACCCACCGGCGTTGACCAGGGCGAGCACCCCGAGCAGCACCGAGAGGTGGGCCTTCACCTGGGGGGTGACCCGCTGGCCGCTCGCCTGCAGCCGGATGCCGCCGTTCAGGTAGTGGGCGACGGCCGTGATGATCAGGATGATCACGAACGCGGCGAACAGCCAGCTCACCAGGAAGCCGAGGAACGGGAGCTGGAAGACGTAGAAGCCGATGTCGACCCCGAAGAGGGCGTCCTCCTCGCCGAAGTCGACGCGGTTGGTGAAGAGGATCCAGCTCTCCCACCGCTGGGAGACCCCGGCACCGGCGATGACCGCGAACACGAGCGCCACCGCGGCCCGGACCAGCCCGGTGCGGGCGCCGACGACCTCGTGGTAGCGCTCGAGCAGCTCCTCCTCGGGGCCCGCGGGCCGGAACCGGGGAGCCAACCGGTCGGCGATGAACAGGTTGACCCACGCCAGCACGAAGAAGATCGCCGTGAACAGCAAGCCGAGGACCACGCGGGCACCGAGCACGCTGCGCCACACCGACGACAGCCCGAGCGAGTCGAACCAGAGGTAGTCGGTGTAGAAGCGGGCGATCCCCTGGAGGGAGGCGAACAAGACGAACGCCGCCACGAAGGCGATCGCGATGATTATCCGCCCGCGGTTCGAGAGGCGCCGGCGACGCGCGCGCGGCGCGTCATTGGAGGCTCGCATGGGCCCGAGCCTAGTTGTCCACTGCGACTACCAGGCATCGGCACCCGGTGTGCGCAGGGGGAAATCGGTGCCCGGTTGGGAACGCTTGACCTGCGGGAACGGGCCCTGCGAGCACGTTGTCCTCGCAGTCGGGGCTGCACCGGTCGGCGACCCAGCGCACGGGGGTGCCCTCGCCGATCGACGCGAGTCCCCCCTGCGCAAACGCCGTGAGGACGTAGTGCCCGGCGAGCGCCTCGACCCGTGCCGAACGTGCCTCGCGGTACGCGGAGCGGACCTGCTCCGAGAGCTCTCGCTCGTCCTCGCCGGCGGCCACGATGGCCTCGGAGATCGCGGCGTCGAGTGGCCCGAGGAGGGCGTCCGCCAGCTCGTCGGCCAGCTCGGCGACGTCGGGCCCGTCCCCATCCGGTGAGGCGCCGTCGAAGCCGCGGCCGAGCTCGGCCGCGCCGGCCAGCTCGGCGGAGACGGCCGCGGCGACCCGGCTGCGGCGCGCCGCTCCGTCGATCTCGGCGTCGCCCGGTGCCGCCTCACGCAACATCTCGAGCAGCTCGTTCTGGTCGTCGGCGAGCGACCGCTTGAGGCGGCGACCGAGGTCGCGGGTCACCCCGGCGACCAGGGCGTCCCGCCGGCTCAGCAGGGCCCGATCGGAGGCCGACGCACCGCCACCCTCCTCCTGGCGCCCCGATGACGTCCCGGCCGGGCCGCCGTCGGCGTCGGGCTCCACGTCTGCGTCTGTGTTGGTGCTGCCCCCGTCGGCGAACGGGGCGGCATCGGCGGCGTGGTCGATGCCCGGTGCCGGCTCGTGGTCCTCCCGGGCCGCTCCGTGGTCCGCATCGGGAGCGGCATCGTGATCGTCGGCATCTGTGGCATCGGGTGCATCCGCCGTGGCCGGCTCGATGGTGGCACCGGCGACGTCGGCCGCGGCCCCGTTGCTCCCGGCGGGCGGCTCGTGGTGGCCGTTGGCGGGATGGGCGTCGGGATCGGTGCCGGTCTCCGCCGGGACGGCGACCGTGCGCTCCTCGGCCGCGAGGTGCGCCGCCCGCAGGCGGGCGAACAGCTCGGACACCCGTCCGCCGTCGGCCTGGCCCCCACCGTCCCCGCCGTCCCCGCCTGCGTCCGTCTCCCGGTCGCCCTCGCCCGAGGCGTCGTCGAGACCCGCGTCGTCGTCCGGATCCGAGTCGTCGTCGAGAACCGAGTCGTCGGGGCCAACCTCGTCGAGGACCTCGTCGAGCTCCCGGTCGTCGGGTTCGCCGTCGCCGGTCTCGAAGGGGTCGCCGGTCTCGAAGGGATCGTCGCCGTCAGCGGCGCCGAGGGCGTCACCACCGTCATCGGGCCGGTGATCGGCGACGGTTCCATGGCCACCGTCGACTTCGTCGACCTCGTCGACCTCATCGACCACGGCGACCTCGTGATCGACGTGGGCCTCGTCGGCGCCGTCCCCACCGTCGATGTCGTCCACGGCGCCGTCGTCATCGCCGTCGACCTCGCCCACGACCGCGACATCGTGGACGGCATCGGCCTCGTGGGCCTCGTCCGCGTCGCTCTCGGACGCGGCGTCGACCTCGGTCTCGGCGGCCGGGGCGGTGTCCGACGCCGCGGCGTCGGGTGCCTCGGCCTGCTCCGGCTCCGG
>JAXHUH010000313.1:0-2064 GCA_034211175.1 Actinomycetota bacterium | reverse complement strand
CGCCAGGCGCCGGCGGCGCACGCAGGCCAGCACGGCCGCGGCGACGAGCGCCGTCGGGGCGAGCCCGAGCGAGGTGTCGCGCGGCGGGACCGTGCGGTCGGCCACGAGCTCGGCGACCCCGAGCAGCCCGGACGCCGCGTGCTGTTGGATGTCCATCCGGGTGATGCCCCCGTCGAACCAGGCGCCGGCGCGCTCGGCGGCGTCGGGCTCGCCGTCGACCTCGTCGTCGGTCACCTGCTTGGCGGCCAGCAGCCCGGCCGAGCAGCGGGCCGTGTCGGCGAGCGCCGGCTCCAGGTCGTCGAGGCCCGCCTCGGCCGCCGCCCGCCACAGCGCGCCCGAGCCCTCGGTCACGGTGCCCTGCCAGCCGGCGCGGTCCGGCCCGCCCCGGGTGAGCACCCACGGCACGTCGTCGTTGCGCTGGCCGTCGAAGCGGGTCATCGAGCTCCACAGCCCGCCGAGGCGCTCCAGGTACTCGACCTCGGCGTCCGTGAGGCCGTCGGGGGCCAGCTCGGCCAGCGTGTACGCCGCCCAGTGGTCGTCGTTCGGCGGGAACAGCGGCTCGACCTCGTCGCGCTCGGTCGCCAGGTAGTGGAGCGTGCGGTGGGCGCGCTCGCTCCACTCCTCACCGTCGTCGACGCGGGTCGCCAGCCGGGCCCACGCCCACGACGTCTCACCCGTGAAGTACGGGGAGCGCCGGTCGGGCATCGGGGCGCCGGTGTCCGGGTCCCACTCGGCCAGGATCGCCCCGTCGTCGAGCTGCTGGCCGGCGAGGAAGCGGGCCAGGTCGTCCATCAGCCCGTCGAGCGCACCCGTGTGGATGTCGGCGACGTCGGTTCCCTCGACGGCGCCGTCGACCGCGTCGACCCGCCAGGTGAGCCCGGCGAGCAGCAGCGCGCTGGCACCGGTCGGCACCCGGGAGCCCCCGTCACCCAGTGCCCGACCGCCGTTGGCGTCGACCATCCGCTCCAGCGCCCAGTCGAGCCCGGTGTCGGCCGAGCGCAGCGCCGCCTCGTCACCCCGCTGGGCGGCGGCCTGGTAGAGCGACATCATCACACCGGCGTGGCGGACCACGTTGTAGTCGTCGACCGCCTCACCGGCGTCGGCGTCGTAGGTGTACAACCACCGCCCGTCGGGCTCCTGGTTGCGGACCATCCAGTCGACCGCGGCGTCGGCCGACGCGGTCAGCGTCTCGGCGTCCGACGGCGGGCAGCGCTCGGGCGGCACGGCGAGGAGGCGCAGGGCCACCACGGCCAGCACCCAGATAGCCACGAATCCGCCCAGCGTGCGGCCCACGGGGTGCGACCCTACGCGCGCGAGACTCGGCCCCGTGACGCCGGAGGTCCCGACGACCGGGAGCGGGGCGCGGATCGAGCGGCCCCGGTGGCGGGCGCTCGCTGCCCGCGCCGTGTTCGTCGCGCTCGTCGCCCTCCACCTGTCGTTCGTGCTCCGCGGCGGCTCCGATCCCCACGCCCGGTTCGCGTTCCGGCCGTTCCAGCACTCCGACACGTGGTCGGCCGAGATCGTGCGGGTCACGAACGACGGCCGCCGGCTCCCGATCGACGACGGCACCTGGGCCTACGACTGGCGGGAGCTGACCCGCATCGCCCAGCTCCAGAACCACGGATCGCCCCGCCACGCCAGCGACGGCGCCGACGCCACCCTCGACCTCCTCGACCGGGCGCTCGACTGGGTCGCGACCCACACGCCCGACGACACCGACACCCGCTACCTCGAGGCCACGGTGATCGTGCGCCACGACGGCGCCGCCGACACCGAGCGCCACGTGGTCCGCAGCATCGAGCGCGACCCGAACGTGCGGGCCGGCTCGTGACCGGCACGGGCGGAGCCGCGGCCACGCCCGCCGCGACGGGCACCGGTGGCGACCGGCGGGCCACGGGGTTGCTCGCCCGCCTCGCCGACGCCGGCTTCGTGGTGCCCCGCCGGGCGTCGGACACGTTCGACGTCGCCGGCGACCTCCGCCACCTCGAGGTCGCACGCCTCGCGCTCGGTGCCGTCGCCCCGCGCCACCGGGGGGGCGCGGCGCCGGCCCACGTCAAGGCGTCC
>JAXHUH010000312.1:0-8490 GCA_034211175.1 Actinomycetota bacterium | reverse complement strand
GAGCCGACCCACGACCACCGCGGCGCCGCCCGCGACCCGCCCGCCGGCCACGACGACCACGACCCGCCCGCCGGACTCGAACACCGGCAACACGACGACGGCGGCGCTCGACCGGTGCCCGGTGAAGGGGCCGGTGTCCTTCCAGGACTGGTGGCACGCCCCCCGCTCCGGCGGACGCCTCCACGAGGGCCTCGACATGTTCGCCCCGATGGGCGCCCCGGTGGTCGCCCCCGTCTCGGGGACGGTCATGCACACCGAGTACCCCCTCGGCGGCAAGGTGTTCCGCATGTGGGGCGACAACGGCTGGTTCTACTACGGCGCCCACCTGTCGGGCTTCGCCGCCGATGGCTGGGTCTCCGCGGGCACGGTGATCGGTTACGTGGGCGACTCCGGCAACGCGCAGGGCACGTCTCCCCACCTGCACTTCGAGGCCCACCCGGTCCAGGGCACCCCGGTCAACCCCTACGGCGCGGCCCGGGCGCTCTGCTGAGGGTCGGGTCGCCGGTGGGCACGACCGCACGCACGCGGGCGCGCGGCGCCGCTCACCCGGCGGCGGGGACCTCGAGGACGTCCCGGAGCTCGGCGGGGTCACGGGCGGTCGACCAGTCGAAGTAGATCCGGGCCGTCCGGAGGCGCTGCGAGGCGTCGAGCGCGCCGACGAGCGCGCCGGCGGCCGCCCGGCGGCCGCCCAGCTCCCGGTCGGTGGCCTCGACGACGAAGGCGGTGGCCACGGCGGACCGCTCACCGGCGACCCGGAGGGGGCGCAGCTCGCGTCGCCGGGGCACGAGGCGCTCGGCCTGGGCGTCGACGACGGCGACCAACGCGTCCGCACCGACGATGGCATCGGCGGCGGAGCCCGGGGCGTCGAGCAGGCAGTCGTCGGCGAAGAACGAGCGGACGCTGAGCTCGGGCTCCCACGCCCAGGTCTCGGCCAGGCGCCCGACGAAGCTGTCGTACCAGGCGCGGCTCAGCTGGTCGCCGTCCGCCGCCGGCGGCACGGTCGGGGCCATGTCGTCGGGGATGGTCGAGCGCCGTGCCGACCAGTCGGACCACACGAGCTCGTGGGTGATCATGCCCTCGTCGTCGAGGGTCCACCAGCGCAGTGCGGGAGCGGCCATCGGGCCGGGGTCGTCGATCTCCCGGCCGCCGAGGCGTTGCTCCACCGACACCGACGACCCGGCCACGACCACGCCGGTGGCCACGGCGGTCGGGAACGCGATGCGCCGGCCGACCGGCTCGAGCGCGGCGCTCAGCGCGTCGTGACCGACGATCGGCGGATGCTCGCCACGCAGCGACACGACCTCGACATCGGGGTGGTACAGCTCAGCCACGAGCGCGCCGCGATCGGCGACCCACAACTCGTTCCAGCGCCCCACGAGGTCCCTCGGCTCCACCACCCACCCGAGCGTAGGCCCCCCGGACCACGTGCAATGGCCGAGCTCCCCGCAGCCCCGCCCTGCTGAACCCAGCACCGCCACACTGAACGCAGCACCGGCCGAGCCCAGCCCAGCCCAGCCCAGCCTGCTGAACGCAGCTCGACCGGCGGCCGCCAGGCCGCCGGCGAGCGAGTATCAGCCGAGCTGAGCGCAGCTCGACCGGCGGCCGCCAGGCCGCCGGAGAGCGAGCATCAGCCGCCGAGCGGAGGAGCGAGGGGCGCCCGGGGCTCGCCACCGCCGCCGATGGTGTCCGGCCCGTTGTTGTCGACGACCGACAGCGCCGAGTACAGGCGGTTGAGGTCGTCGTGGAGGGCGCCGGAGTCGGAGGACATGTCGAGGCCGTAGGCGTCGCGCACCTCGCCCTCGACGGCGGCCTCGACCGAGAGGTCGTGGGCGTCCCAGGCGCTGTCGTCGACGACGTAGACGCCGTAGTCGCGCATGGCGGCGAAGAGCTTGGTGCCGACCTCGGTGGTCAGGCCGAGGTCCGTGGCCTCGACGCCGGGCGGGATCGCCAGGAGCGAGCCGAGCACGAGCGCCGGGTTGTCGCCGGCGTAGGAGGACGGGCTCGCGTAGCTGTCGGCCTGCAGCGCCGGCCACCGGTAGCCGGGGCGGTCGCCGGAGAAGTGGTAGTACCGCTCGGCCCAGAGGTTGACCTTGAGGGCGTGGCGGATCGGCTGGTCGCTGGTCAGCTCGCCGGAGCGGATCGACCCGCCGATGGCCGACATCGCGGAGCCGCCGTGGGCGCCGAGCACGCCTTCGCCGTACAGGTCGACGGGGTCGTAGAGGTAGCCGTAGGCCGGGCCACCGGCGTCGCAGCGGGCGAACCCGTTGAGCTGGATGACGGTGCGCCCGTCGGGCTGGAGCAGCGTGGTCGGGTTGTTCGGCGTGGTCGGCGGGTCGGCGTCGGGGACGATGAGGTCGTCGGGGATGCGGATCTCGCCGAGCTGCTCGGTGCCGCTGCACCGGTTCGACCACGACCCGTACCGGTACACGGGGCGGACCGGGTCGTCGGCGGCGACGGTGAAGAAGTACTCGCGATCGATGCCGGTGTAGCCGGCCGGGCCGATCCCGGCGTCGGTGTACTGGGCACCCGAGCCGATCGGCATGTTCCAGATGCTGTCGGACGCGAACGGCCACCGCCACGGGTCACGGCCGGTTGCCGGGTCGACACCGGGGTCGTCGGCCGGCGGCGCGGTCGTCGTCGGGTCCGGCGCGGTCGTCGAGGGCGCCGCGGTCGTGGACGTCGGGGCACCGGTCGTCGATGTGGTCGGCCCGGGTACCGGGGTCGCGGGTGTCGCGCTCGTCGGCGTCGTCACGTCCACGGTGGGCGCCGAGGCGCCCTCGTCGGCCAGCGTCCCGCAGGCGCCGGCCAGGACCGCCGCCAGCGCGGCGCCGGCCACGGAGGCGAGCTTGGCCCGCCGGTCGAGTGTTCCCATCATGCGCCTCCCTACGAGACGTCCGCCGGTTCGGGCCCGATACATCGCAGCCCGGAGCACTTCTTTTCGAAGTGACGAGATGATGACGCCTTCGACACGGTATCGTCATTGTTTCGCAACAACACCACCAGGTGGTACGGATTCGGCGAACGGTGCGGGCGGCCGCCGGGGCCGACACCGGACGATGTAGAGAGGAGGGGGGATGCCGAGGGCGTACAAGCGACACGCCACACGACGGATCGTGCTGACGGGCGCCGTGGCCACCATCGCCATCCTCGCCGTCCTGGTGAGCGTGGACGTCGCCCGAGCGGCCCGCCCCACGACGGACCTCGTGACCGAGCTCGCGCTCGCCGACTCCGGAGGACCGGCGACGGCGCGCTGGACCATCGAGATCACCAACGTCGGCACCGCGGAGGCCCCCGGGCCGATCGGTATCGACGGTACCGTGCCCCGGGGCGTGGAGACCGTGCGCATCGACGGCGCCGGGTGGAGCTGCAGCCCGCCGGCCTCGACCACGTTGCTCCGCTGCCGCCGCGACCAGGGCCTCGCCGCCGACGAGGCGACCACCCTCACGGTGGTGAGTGCGCTCCGGTCGAACGCGCCCGGGCCGAACAGCGCCTACGTGCGGGCGTTCAGCGGCGCCGCCGACGCCACGCCGGCGGACGCCAGCGCCCGCCTCGCACTGCCCGTCCCCGTGGCCGACGAGGGCCGCGTGACCTTCCAGCGGACCGTGGCCGCGGTGTGGCTGCTGGCCGCGATCCTGCTGGCGTACACGTTCCTGGCGCCGGTGCGGGAGACGACCCGCGGCGAGCGCGAGCTCGTCGTGGCCGGTCCTGCCTTGGGCCCGGCGCCCACGGCCCGGGGCGCCAGGACCCGCTGACCGCCCGGCGCCGGCTCGCTCCGGACGCCACCGGCGACGCCCACGCCACCAACGGCGACGGCGACGGCGACACGACGGTCGCCGACGACACGAACGACACGGGCGCCCCCTCCGCTCGGAGGGGGCGCCCGTTCGACACCGTTCGATTCGGCAGCGGCGCCCTCAGGCGATGGCCGTGGCGTGGCCCTCCCAGAACGGGGCGCGCAGCTCGCGCTTGAGGATCTTGTTCGACCCCGTCTTGGGGATCTCGTCGATGAACGAGACCGAGCGCGGGATCTTGTAGCCGGCCAGGTGCTCGCGGGCGTAGGCGATGACGTCCTCCTCGGTGACGGCGTCATCGGCCCTGACCACGACCGCGTGGACCGACTCGCCCCACTCCTCGGACGGGATCCCGAAGACCGCGACCTCGAAGATCCGCGGCGACGTCTCGAGCGCCGCCTCGATCTCCGCCGGGTAGATGTTCATCCCGCCCGAGATGATCATGTCCTTCTTGCGGTCGCAGATGAAGAGGAAGCCCTCCTCGTCCCGGTAGGCGATGTCGCCGACGGTGTGCCACCCGCCGTCGATCTCGTCCTCCTGGTACTTGTCATGGGCCTTGTGGTACGAGACGAACATGCTGGCGCTGCGCACGAAGAGCTCGCCGGGCACGTTCGGCTCGGTGACCTCGTTGCCCTCCGGGTCCACGAGCTTGACCTCGACCCCGGGCGCCGGCTTGCCGCACGAGCCGGGCTTGCGCAGCTGGTCGGCGGGGGCGAGCAGGGTGTTCACGCCCATCTCCGTCGACCCGTAGACCTCCCACAGCGAGTCGGCCGGGAAGTCCCGCACGTACTGCTCCTTGAGCGCGTACGGCCACGGCGCCGCGTTGGCGATCATGACCCGCATCGAGGAGGTGTCGTAGCGGTCCTTCACCTCCTGCGGCAGGTTGCACACCATGCGGATCGGCGTCGGCGCGGAGAACGTCGTGGTGCACTTGTAGGTCTCGATGAGCCGGAGCCAGTCCTCGGCGTTGAACTTGTGCTGGACGACCACGGTGTTGCCGAGTGCGGCGGCGATGCCGGCGAAGCCGCCGGGCCCCGAGTGGTAGAGCGGTCCGCACGTGACGTAGACGTCGTCGGGCGAGTAGCCGATGGCACCGAGGAGCGCGGCGAGCTGCTCGGGGCTGCCGAGGCCCTCGCGCACCGCACCCTTGGGCTTGCCGGTCGTGCCCGACGTGTAGATCATCGTCTTCGGCTTGGCCTCGGGGTCGATGACCGGCTCGTCGGCGGAGCCGAGGAAGTCGGCCTCCGCGATCTGGTCCTCCTCGGGCGGACCGCCGAAGACGACGACGTGGCGCACCCGGGGGGTCTCGCCGGCGATGCGGCGGAACAGCGGGGCGAACGCCACGTCGGTCCACACGACGGTCGAGTCCGAGTTGTCGACGACGAACGCGGCCTCGTGGTCCTCGAGGCGGTAGTTCAGCGGCACCGCCGTGACCCCGAGCTTGCGGGCGGCATGGGTCATCGCCACGAGCTCGAGCGAGTTCTGGCCGCACCACATCACCGTGTCGCCGGGCGCGACACCGAGCTCGCGCAACCCGCTCACGACGCGGTTCACGTAGGCGTTGAGCTCCGCGTAGGTCATCGATCGGGGCTCGGACCCCGGTCGGTCGTCGATCACCGCCGTCTTGTCACCCTGGGCGCGTGCGTGCGCCGTGAGCATGTCGACGGGCGCGTCGGTCACCTCGGACATCGGGTACCCCCCTGTTCGGTGCGGCTGCCGCACGGGCTCGCCGGCCACGTCGACGACGGCACGTGCCGTCCCCAACGATCGTTCGATCGGGACATCCTCACCGGCCTCCGGAAGGTGCCGCAAGTCACAACCCGCTGGGTCGTCCCCCCCGATCCCCGTCCCCCCGCCCGCGATCAGGGGAACAACCCCCATGTCTCGGCGTATTCGAGGCCGTAGCGTCGTGCTCGACTCAAGCGCTCCGGTTCCGGCGGGGCACGACACACTGGGGAGCAACCGATGATCGAGATGAACGCCTTCGTGCAGTACCTGCTCAACCTGTTCACCGACGAGGACGCCGCACAGGCGTTCGTCGACGACCCGGGGACCAGCCTCGAGCTCGCCGGCTTCGGTGGCGCCTCCTGCGGTCAGCTCGAGGAGGCCGCCGAGGTCGCAGCGCTCCAGCTCGACCCGGAAGCCGCACAGCTCGTGCGCAACGACATCGTCAACGTGTCGTCGAGCTCGCTGAGCGCGGGCGGCGGCGTCGCCTCGGGCGGCCAGTCGGCCGGTCCGGTCGACGTGCCGACCAGCGGTGGCGGTGGCGGCACGGCGCCCGAGGTCACCGAGATCATCCGGCGCATCACCAACAACGTGACCAACCTCCACACGAACGTCGTCAACGAGACCCACGTGTTCAACGAGGGCGACACGAACATCGACAACCGCGTCATCACCGAGATCGACGCCGAGGGCGATGTCGAGCTCAGCCAGGACGTCACCAACACGACCGCCACCGAGGGTGGCGTGGCCGCCGGCGACGACATCGACAACTCCGCGGTCAACACCGGCGAGTTCGAGGGCATCCAGACCGGCAAGGGCGACGTCGACGCCGACGGCGCGGTCATCGGCGACGGCAACACCGTCATCGAGGACTCCGAGGTCGGGGCGTTCGCCACCGGCGGCGGGAACGCCACCAACGTCGAGGCCGACAACGCCAACCTGGGCGACGGGACGCTGAACGACATCGACAACGACGGTGACGGCCAGGTCGTGGTCGGCGACGGCAACGCGACCACGGGCGACATCGACGCCGAGATCTCCGACGTCGAGGGCAACCTCGGCCTCGCGGTCGGCGACAACAACCAGCAGCAGGCCAACCAGGCCAACACCGACGTCGTGGACAACTCGGCCACCGACAACTCGGTCAACACCTCGGTCCAGGACTTCTCGGACAACTCCGACAACTCGGACAACTCCGACAACAGCCAGACCGCCCTCGCCCAGTCGGCGGTCGACAACTCGGACAACTCGGTCACCACGACCGACGTCGAGGCCGACGTCGAGATCGAGGACAGCTTCAACCTCGACGCCGAGGCGAACTTCTCCGAGCAGGTCACGACGGTCGACAGCGACGTGGAGCTCGACAACAGCGATGACAACGAGGTCGACGCCCTCGACGTCTGATCCGACACCCCGGGCGGTGGCCGGTCCTTCCCTGGGCCCGGCGTCGCCGGCCCGGTGCAGCGAACCGGACCGGCACCGACCGGTCCGACCGAGACAGGACGACGAACCCCGGCTCCGGCCGGGGTTCGTGCGCGTCCACGGCGCCACCGACCCCCGCGGGCGGCGACGGGGGTTCCGAACCAGCTGACGCCGCCTCACGTATCACCGGGGGACCCGACCGCTCTTCCCCCACAGTCCCCCCATGGGACCCGGGGATTCCCCGATGGGCGCGTTCGACACCGGTCGTAGGGTTGGGTCATCGCCTCCGCAGGGGAGGTACGAGAACACAAAGGGAGCAAAGAGATGAGCGTGGACCTCGATCAGCTGGCCAACTTCCTGGTCCAGATGTTCAACGACCCGGAGACCGCCGCCCGCTTCGACGAGAACTCGCTCGAGGAGCTCGAGGCGCAGGGCCTCGGCGGTGTCACCGAGGCCGACCTCGAGGCCGCGCTGACCGAGATCAAGGACGAGCTTCCCGAGGTCACCCGCCAGGCCGTCGAGGAGACCATCGTCAACCTGTCGGACAACTCGAGCCAGGCCGGTGGGTCGATCTTCGCCGGCGACCAGGTCCAGCAGGTTGCCCCCGCCGCCGCGGCGGCCCCGGCCGAGGCACCGGCCCCGGCCCCGGCGCCCGCCCCGATCGAGCGGGTCGTGGAGCGCATCCGCGAGGTCCAGAACGTCACGAACCAGACGACCAACGTGACCAACGAGACCTTCGTGACCAACGAGGGCGACACCAACATCGACAACCGCAACATCACCGAGATCGACGCCGAGGGCGATGTCGAGCTCGACCAGGAGATCACCAACACCACCGCCACCGACGGCGGCGTGGCCGCCGGCGACGACATCGAGAACAGCGCGGTCAACACCGGCGAGTTCGAGGGCATCCAGACCGGCCAGGGCGACGTCGACGCCGAGGGTGCGATCATCGGCGACGGCAACACGGTCGTCGAGGACTCCGAGGTCGGGGCGTTCGCCACCGGCGGCGGCGATGCCACCAACGTCGAGGCCGACAACGCCAACCTGGGCGACGGGGACCTCAACGACATCGACAACGACGGTGATGGCCAGGTCGTCGTCGGCGACGGCAACGAGACCACCGGCGACATCGACGCCGAGATCTCCGACGTCGAGGGCAACCTCGGCCTCGCCATCGGCGACAACAACCAGCAGCAGGCCAACCAGGCCAACACCGAGGTCGAGGACAACTCGGCCACCGACAACTCGGTCAACACGACGGTCGTCGACGAGTCGGACAACTCCGACAACTCGGACAACTCCGACAACAGCCAGACCGCGGTCGCCCAGTCGGCGGTCGACAACTCGGACAACTCGGTCGAGACGGTCGACGTCGAGGCCGACCTCGAGGTCGAGGACAGCTTCAACGCCGACCTCGAGGAGAACTTCTCCGAGGACTTCACCCAGATCGACAGCGAGGTCGACCTCGACGAGAGCGACGACAACGACCTCGAGCTGCTCGACTGAGCACAGCTCACCGGGCGGGCACCCTGTCCGCACCAGATCGACG
>JAXHUH010000311.1:0-16829 GCA_034211175.1 Actinomycetota bacterium | reverse complement strand
CCGCGCGTCCCACCACACCCGACACTGCCGCAACTCGCGCTCACCAACAGCCACACGAACCCATCAACCACTCACCGCGCGCCTACGAATAGCGAAGACGACCGCCACGATTATTCAGGGCCTAGCAACTGACATCGCCAAGGAGACTTGCGATGGGTTTCGCCATTCTGAGCATCGCATTCCTCGTCGCGACCGTCGCGCTCGGCGCGCACTGGAGCGCAGGGCGAAGACGTGGCGATGGCGAGCTACGCACACTCGGCGACATCCTGGCACTTGAGCGACTGGCCGGGGAACACCGAGCGAGATATGAGTATGGGCGAGAAGCCAAGCGGCTTCGTGGCGAGAA
Source organism: Actinomycetota bacterium (assembly GCA_034211175.1). Lineage (GTDB taxonomy): Bacteria > Actinomycetota > Acidimicrobiia > Acidimicrobiales > CAIXPF01 > JAXHUH01. The sequence goes on along the minus strand of JAXHUH010000311.1, from coordinate 16,483 downwards.
CACCGGTGCGTTCATAGCAGCGTTCTCCCTCTGCGTCTCGATTTCTTCGGTTTCCTGAGCTATGTCTACACCCGACCGTCTGAGGAAGCACCATCCGGAGAAGCTGGTGCCGCGGAGGGCACCGACGAACAGTCGAGCGGTCGATCGGCGGAAGTAAGTCCCGAGCCCGAAGGTGCGAACGCCGGAGCGACCGTGGATGCGGCCACGGTCAGCGCCATCGCAGGTCTCGTGGGCGCGGTGTGCGACGAAGGTGGCAACGTCGACACACATCGGGAGATCTGGCGGGCGCACCGCAGCTCACACACCGACTTGTGGGAGGCACTCGATCGGATGCTGCCAGGCGCCGACGCCGGAGAGCCGACGTGCACAGCTGGCCTCAGTCTCGATCCCGCCACGATAAGCGTCGTCGCTGCCGCCTCGGCGCCGAGTGCATCTGGCTGGGCCGCACTTGAAGCTGCAGTGCAAACGCTGACCGATGCCGTCGCGAACCCAGACAACTCAGTGCAAGTGACGACGGCTGTTGCTCGGGCCCTGACGATGCTCACGCTCGCGGTGTGTGACGAGGGAGGACGGACGGGTCCTCACGTCGAGTTCTGGCTCGAGCATCGATCGACGAATGGCGCCTTCTGGGAGCAGATGGACCAGCTCCTACCCGACGCCGATCCGGCGCGTCCCGACTGCTCGACGCGCATGCATCCAGATGCGGAGGTGATCGCAACACTGGCGGACGAGAGCTGGGCTCTGTCGCCGGCATGGCCGGCACTCGAGAGCGCGCTCGCCCAACTGAGCTCGGCGCACGACTCTTGAGGGCGCTGCGGCCCTGGGCGCGAAGCAACGTTGCCGCCACCGCCGGGATCGTGCGCTGCCCGGTTCGGTTGCCTCAGCCCTGCTCGCCGGCCGCCGCCGAGAGCCAGGTGTGGGTGGGGATGGCGGTGGCGAGGGGGGTCGGGGTGGTCAGCGGGGTCGGCGGCGGGACGGGCGACGTGGCGGCGGTGGTGAGGACGAAGTCGCCGTGGCGGGCCCACCAGCCGGGGAAGGTCTCGCCGGTCGTCGACGTCACGAGCAGCGACCGCCAACCGTCGTGTTCCTCGTCGCCGAAGGTGACCTCGACGGTGCGGGTGTCGAGGCGCAGGCCCTGGCGCAGCACCTTGAGCGCGCTCTCCTTGGCCGACCAGATCAGGTTGGCCCACAGGTCGTGCTCCTCCGGCGACGACGCCACGACCTCCTGCTCGGCCGGGGTGAACCAGTCCTCGACGAACCGGTGGCTCCGCGGCTCGACCAGCTCCAGGTCGCAGCCGACCGCGTCGACCCCGGTCGCGACCACGCACACCGCCCAATCGGCCCGGTCGGTCATCGAGATCACCACCGGTGCCGGCCGGTCGCCGACGAAGGCCTCGGGGGCGCCGTCCGACGCGTTGCGCACTGCCACCGACCGCAGGCCGTCCGCGTCGAACGGCCGGTCCAGGGCGCGGGCGATGGCCGACTTCGCCGTCCACCGCCCGAGCCGCGACTCCAGGCGCCGCTTCGGGAAGCGCATCGACGCCAACCGGGCGGCCTCGGGCCCGGTCAACCAGGCGTCATCGAGCGCCACCTCCGCCATGCCGGCGGCATGAAAGCGCAGCTCAGGAGACACCGCAGCGCAGCTCAGGAGACACGGCACCACTCAGGTGAGACGGGCGAGCTCGCGGGCCATGCCCCGCTCGACCGCGTCGATCAGGTAGGGGCGCAGCTGGGACGGCGGGATGATCCGCTGCAGCGACCCGACCTCCAGCGCCCGTTCGACGCTGTGGATCCGGTCGAACTCCTGGGCCACCGCACCCAGCTCGCGGGAGCGGACCTCGGCCCGCACCCGCAGCAGCTCGGCGAGCAGCATCGAGCGCTCCCCACCGGTCGCCTCGGCCAGGCGCTCCTCCAGGTCGCGCACCTCGGGGGCGGCGGCGGCCCGACGCTGGACCTCCCGGGCGAACACGACCGCAGCGGCCGGCGCCCCGCCGATCACCGACGCACGAGACCCCTCGACCGCGGCCACCTCCATGTTGTCGTTCAGCGTCTTGGAGAACACCACGAACGCCCCACCGTGGTAGCGGGACACGACGCAGAACACGATCGGGCCCTCGAAGTTCACGATGGCCCGGCCGATCTCGGCGCCGTACTCGAGCTGCCAAGTGCGCAGCGACTCGGGTGACCCGTCGAAGCCGGCCAGGTTGGCCAGCACCACCAGCGGCCGGTTGCCGCTCGTGGCGTTGACGGCCCGCGCCACCTTCTTCGACCCCATCGGGAACAGCGTCCCGGCCGTCCACTGCTCGGGCCCGTCGGCGGGCAGGTAGCCGACGCGGGGCAGGTTCTTCGACTCCATGCCGAGCAGGCACACCGGGTGGCCGCCGAGGTGGGCGTCCCACACCACGGCGATCTCGGCGTCCTCCACCCCGAACCAGCGCTCCAGCGTCGGGTGGTCGCGGTCGACGGCGGCGGCCATCACCCGCCGGATCTCGAACGGTCGCTTCCGCTCCGGGTTGTGCTCGGCCGAGAAGATCTCCCCGACCGTCGCGAACTCGCCGCCGTGGGGCGCCGAGCAGACGTCCCGGTCCGCCGGATCGGTGGTCTCGGCCCGGCGGGGGAACCGCTCGCCGGGGGTGACGTAGGTGTGGTCGTAGTGGCGCAGCAGGATGCGGCACGCGTCGGGCAGGTCGCGGGCCAGGTACTGGGCCTGGCCGTTCGGGCCCATGATCCGCTCGTAGCCGCCGATGCCGAGGTTGTCCTCGGCCGACACCCCACCCGAGTACTCGAGGGCGTCCTTGCCGGTGAGGACCATCGCGCCCTCGGGGGTCATGACGAGGATGCCGCGGGTGTGCATGAGCATCGTCGCCTCGGCGTTCCAGTACGGCTGGGCACCGACGTTGATCGCGGTGACGACGACGTTCAGCTCGCCGCCGGCCTGGGTGAACTCGATGATCCGGCGCAGGACGCGGGCGATCCAGTCCATGTTCTCGGTGCCGCTGTCCATCGAGATCAGCGCGCCGGCGGACACGGCGAACCACTCGAGCGGCACGCCGAGCTCGTCGGCCAGGTCCATGGCGGCCATGATCCGGCGGCACTCGGGCTCGGACAGGCTGCCCATCCCCCGGGTCGGGTCGCCGAGGAGGATCACCCGGCGCATGCCCTCGGGGTGGGTGTCGGTGATGTTGGTGATCACGCCGCACACGACGTTGGCGGTGTTCTCCCCCGGTGCCCGGTCGACGGGCACGAGCCGGTCGCCGTCGAGGTCGTGCTCCTCGAACCGGCCGGGCGGCAACGTCCCTGGCGACAGGGTCCCGGGCGGCGCCGGCACAACGCTGCTCCCGGCGGCGGGCTCGCCGATGTCCGGGCGGTCCCGCGCGGGCCCGGCAACCGGCGGGGCCAGCATGCGGACCAGCTCGTAGGGGTGGACGAGGCCGCGGCGGCGCAGCGACACGACCTTGCGCCCGTAGTCGTCGAGCGGTTGCAGCGGCTGGTCGGCCCGGTCCCGCACCCGGATGACGATGCGGTCGCCGGTCGGGTTGGCGATGTCGAACACCCGGGGGATGATCCCGCCCTCGGGGTCGCGCACGCTCGCCAGGAGCAGGACCTTCTCGATGCCGAGCTCCGCGGTGCCGGGCGCCATGCGCTCGGCCAGGCGGCGCATCTCCGCCGGCGACAGATCGAGCGGCGGCCAGCCGTAGAGGATGATCCGGTTCCACCCGTGGCGGGTCGACGGGTGGTGCGCCTGGTAGCGGCGGACCGAGCCGAGCACCTCGCGGAACACCCGCTCGAGCTCGGGGAGCCGCTGCACGGCGCCGGTCTCGTCGCGCACGGCGGTGAGGTCGCGGATCTCGGCCAGGGCGAACAGCCGCTCGTCCCGCTCGTTCTCACGAGCCCGGCCCCGGAACAGGTAAACGTCCGGCGGGGTCGGGACCTGGTCGAGGTCGAAGGCATCGAGGCGCCACAGCTGGAGCCGCTTGGCCATCATCGGGTGCATGTCGGGGACGTGGTCGTCGCGGTACCCGCCGGCGCCGTCGGGCCGGAACGTGAAGTGCACGACCCCGGCCAGCTCCGGACCGCTGTCGGGGGTCGACAATGCGACCACGATCCGCCGCAACTGGAGCTCACCGAGGGTCCGGCTCAGCGCCTCCCGCATCTCGGCCCGCGCCGCGTCGTGGTCGGCGACCGGCCGGGTGCGCCACGCGTAGACGTCGAGCACGGCGTCGTCGCGCCGGTCGATGCCGGCGAGCGCGGGCCGCAGCGCCTCGGCACCGGCGGCGAGCTCGTCGCCCTCGACGTGGGTGCTGAACACGTGGATCCGGGTGCCGTCGAGGTCGTACTCGGCGGACGCGAAGCTGAACCCGTCGACCACCCCGGTCGCCATCTTCTCCAGGTCACGGATCCGGTAGTAGCGCCGGGTCATCGCCTCGAGCAGTGCGCCCCGCACGACCGGACCGGAGGCGACGAAGCGCCGGGACAGCTCGGTCTTGAGCGGCTGGGAGCAGGCGACGAGCGCGGCGATGTGCATCTCGCGCTCGGGCCCGACCGGGTCGGCAGCGAGGGCGTCCATGTGGTGTCGGGCGTCCTCCAGGGCGGCGATGCGCACCCGTTCGAGGAACGGCTGGTCGACGTTGCGGTAGCGCAGCTCGACGGCGAGGTCGTGCACGGTCGGGTAGCGGTGGCGGGTCTCGCCCACGACCCGGTCCAACAGGCCGGCGAGCCCGGCTTCGGTGCCGGGCACGGGATGGTCGAGACGGTGCTCGAGCACCGCCACCACCGGCGCGACCTGGCGGTCCATGCGCTGGTGGGACCGCACGATCCGACAGAGGGCCTCCTCCAGCCGGGGTGTCGGTTCGAGGTCGGTGATGCCGAAGCGGGCGAGCGTCGCCCGCAGCTGGTCCACGAACGCACCCGGCAGGCCCTCGCCCCGGGCCTCGATCCGCCGCAGGTACGCGAACAGGTGCTCCTCGGTGCTGCGGCGATCGAGCTCGCCGAGCGCCCGCCCCTCCGAGGTGGCGTCGCCGACACGGGCGTCGCCGTCGGGCACGGGCGCGTCGCCGAGGGGCTCGTCGGCCGGCACCCGCCGGAACAGCGAGATCACGTCGACGAACAGGCCGAGGATCTCCTCCTCCAGCTCGACCTGCTCGATCGGGTCGAGCGGCTCGTCGCACACCGCGTCGCCGTCGGCCATGGCGTCGATGTCGGCCGGGTCGACGTCGTAGCCGGCCAGGAGCCGCCGCAGTGCCTCGAGCTGGTGGCGGCAGCGGTCGTGGGCCATGGCCGCCTGGTCGGTCGCCGTCGACGCGGCCAGCGCCGACAGGTCGACGCGTCGGCCGTCCCGTGCGCCGGGCGCGACGTCGGCGGGGTCGATCACGAGCAGCGGCGCGCCGGCCGGCACCTGGGTGTTCGGCCGGGCCCGCACCTCACGGACGGTGCCGGCGAAGGCGGCGGTGATCGCCGTCTCCATCTTCATCGCCTCGACGACGGCGAGCTGGTCGCCGGGGGCGACCACCTCGCCGACGCCCACCGCGACCGACACGACGACCGCCGGGGACGGCGCACGCACGACACCGGCCTCGTCGTGGACGACGCGGTGCACGTGGCCGTCGACGTCGATCAGGTGGGTGGCGCCGTCGACGTCGGTGGTGACCCGGTACGACTGCGTGCCCAGCGTCAGGCGCTCGCCGCCGGCGCCGCCGAGCGCGCCGGTCGTGACCGAGATCACCGCGCCGTCGACCTCCACCTGCAGCTCGTCGGGACCGGTGCGGGACACGGTGAACCGGTACGACGCCCCGTCATGGCGCAGCTCGACGACGCGACCGGGCTCGTCGTCGATCCGCGGGCGCCCACGGGCGGCGGCGGAGCGGAACCGGCCGATGTCGAGCGCGCTCTGGGCGCGGTGGGCGGCGACGGCGGCGGCGACCAGCGCGACATCGGCGTGGGGCACCGGGGCCTCGCCATCGGTGCCCGTCGTCCCGCCGGCCGGCTCGGCGGCGGCCAGCACCCGGGCGACGACCTCCTTGTCGGTCGCGCCACGACGGACGAGGACGGTCGTGTCCCGCAGCGCGCGCCGCAGGCGCGCGTGGGCCTCGGCGCGGCCGGAGCCGCCGGCGACGATCTCGACGAGCGGTTCGTCCCCGCCCGGCGGGAGCAGGTCGCCCTCCTCGACGCTGGTCTCGATCCGCACGGCACCGCCGACCGGGACGCGGAGCACGCCGAGCTGCGCCCGCCCGGTGGCCGGCGCCGCACCCGGAGCGGCCTCCGTCCGGATCGTGGTCCCGAGCGCCACGCCGTGGACCGACGGGTCGATGGCGTCCACCGGGAGCCCGTGGCCGATGCGCAGCTGCAGCTTCACGAGATCGATGCCGCTCACCGCCTCGGCGACCGCGTGGGCCGCCGGCAGGCGGGGGTCGACACCGACGAACCACAGCTCGTCGGTCCCGGGGTCGTGGACCACCTCGACCGATCCGACACCCACGTACCCGAGGGCGCGGGCGACCGTTGCGGCCGCGGCACGGGCCTTCGCATCCACGTCGTCGCCCCACCCCGCGGGCGGCGACTCGGCGAGCACGACCCGCCGGTCGCGCCGCACGGTGCGGTCGATGACCGCGATCGGGCGCACCGTGCCGTGGTGGTCGGCGGCGAAGGGGACCGACAGGCGGCGCATCCCCTCCGCCGCCGACTCGACCAGCACCGCGTCGTCGCCCGACGAGGCGGCACGGGCGCGGGCGAGCACGAACGCGCCGTCGACGTCGACCGGCCCGCCCACCGCGACGGCGTCGCCGGGTCCGGCGGCGGTGACGGGACGGACGACGACGGGCCCGCCGAGACGGGCCGCATGGGCTCTGGCGGCGTCGGCGCCGGTGACCGGACCGCCGCTCCACGGGAGGACGGTGACCCCGGCGGCCTCGGCGAGGTGGCGCACCGCGACCCGGTCGTTCGCACGGGTGATCACCTCGGCGTCGGGGCCGAGGAACGTCACGCCGAGCTCGGCGCAGCGCCGCGCCACGGCGGCGTCGCCGGCCGGCGCGCCACCTCCCGGCCACAGCGTGTCGGCGCGCACGGCCACCAGCGCGCTGCTCAACCCATCGGGGCCGAGCACACGACCGGCGGGCGCCGCCGACCCGTTCGCCCCGACCCGATCAGCCGGATCGGCACGACCGATGGTGGCCGGCGGGACCCCCCGCGTCCCCGGCGCCATCGACCGGCCGACCTCGAACGCCTCGTCGGCGGCCCGCACGGAGCGGGCGCCGCGCGCCGCGGCCGTGTGCAGTGCGATCGTGCGGGTCGCCGAGCCCAGCTCGTCGTCGAGCTCGGCGACCGCGGCGATGAGGCGCATCGCCGCGATGCCCTGCTCCGCGACGGCGATCCGCTCCATCCGTCCCCCCGTGACCATGCCGTTCCTCCGTCGTTCCGGTCCGGTCAACGCCGTGCCCGGCCGTCACCGGCCGTGCCCAGGCCCGCCCGCAGCGGGGCGAGCACGTCGTCGTCCAGCTGGCCCGGGAGTCGGGCGGTCCGGTAGCCGTCGAGCTCCACGAGCACGGTGCCGTCGGCGTCGACGACGACCACGTCCGACTCGAAGCCGGCGGCACCCTCATCGGCGGCATCGTCGTCGGGGCCGCCGACCGGGTGGGCCAGCGCGACGACCGGGTCGGTCGCGTCACGCCGTCGGGCGCGGACGGTGACCCGGTCGATGTGGGTGGGCAGCGCCATCGCCCCGGTCGTCGCCATCTCCCACACCCCGGCGGTCTGGAAGCACAGCTCGATCAACCGTGGGTCGAGCACCGTGTCGGCACCGGCGTGGTGGTCGGGCGGCAGCGGGTCGGCCAGCAGGCCGGCCACCGCCGCGCCCCCATCGGTGTCGGGGAGCGACCACACCCGGTCGACGACCTGGTAGGCGGGGCCGTGGAAGTAGATGGCGTAGACGTCGCCCGCCGTCACCGGATGGTCCGTCGGGGCACCGGGTGCGTCCCGGTGGGCGGCGTCGAGCGGCCGGGGCGACAGCCGGACCCGGCCCGTGAAGTGGGTCGTCACCTGCGGCTCGGGCTGGTTCGCCAGCATCCGCTCGCCGATGAGGCGGCACGTGGCGACCACGTCGTCGCCGTCGGGCACGAACCGTGCCGTCAGGCGGAGCTCGCGGGGCTCGTCCCGGTAGAACTTGCACGGGGCGAGGAAGTCGACGTCCTCGAGCGCGGTCACCGTGCGCTCCGGGTGGAGGAGCCGGGCGACCTCGGCGAACGTCTCCATCCCCATCACGCCGGGCAGCACCGGGGTGCCGTCGATGCGGTGGTGGTCGAGGAACGGCTCGGCGGTCGGGTCGAGCGTCGCGGTGACCTCGAGCCCGTCGGCGCCGAAGCGGGTGACGTTCGAGATCACGACGTTGCGATCGGGCGCGATCGCCTCGGCGAGCGCGCCGTCGTCGAGCCCGCCGGCGGGATGCCACTCCTCGGTCAGCACACCGAGGCGGCCGCCGACGAGCAGCTCCCGGGTGCCGGCGTCGCCGGTCAGCTCCCGGCGCAGCACGGGGATGCCGGCCGCGGCGGGCAACATGTCGATCCCGGCCGCGGCCATCACCGTCGGGATCGACCCGCGGGTGGCCATGCCGATGTCGCCCCACGCCGTCCAATCGACGGCGAGGCCGATGGTGTCGGGCCTCGTGGTCGCGAAGCTCGACGTCCACGTGCAAAGCAGGTCGTTGGCCGCGCTGTAGTCGGCCTGGCCGCCGTTGCCGTAGCGACCGGCGATCGAGCTGAACACGACCGTCGCCCCGATCGGCTGGTCGCCGAACCCGGCGAGCAGGTTGAACCACCCGTCGGCCTTCACGTCGAACACGAGGTCGAACTCCGCCGGCTCCTTGTCGGGCAGGAGGCGGCTGATCTCGAGGCCGCCGGCGTGGACGAGCACGTCGACCCGGCCGCTGGTCCCGACGATGGCGGCGGTCGCCTCGGCCATGGCGTCGCGGTCGCGCAGGTCGACCCGGTGGTAGTGCACCGAACCGCCGGCGGCCTCGACCTCCTCGATCGCCCAGCGGGCCATCGCCCGCCGCTCGATGCCGGCCAGCTCCTTCTCGACGAGCGCCGGAGTCGCCCGTTCACCCGACGCCTTCAGGCGTTCGAAGATCGTGCGCTTGAGCCCCTCCCGGTCGCCGGCGAACGCGGCGATGTCGGGGTCGGCCGGGTCGGGCTCGGGGGCGAGGTCGAGCAGGTGGAACACCCCGCCCGACGCCCGCGCGAGGTCGGCGATGATGGCCGAGACGATGCTGCCGGCCGCGCCGGTGACGACGAAGACGGTGTCGGGCCCGAGCTCGATGCCGCCGGGCTCGTCGGGCAGCGGGCGCTCCTCGAGCGTGACCGTGAACCGCTGGTCGTCCCGGTGGCCGACCTCGACCACACCCGGGTCCCGGCGGGTCTCCTCGAGCAGGACCTTGGCCAGCGCCGTGGTCTTGCGGCTCGGGGCGAAGTCGACGGCCTTCACGAGGACGTCGGGACGCTCGCGCTTGAACGTCTTCGCCAGCCCGACGACCGCGCCGCCCATCGGGGCGACCGCACCGGCGTCGTCGTAGCCGTGGCGGCCGCCGAGGCGGGTCGCCGCGACCACGAACCGATCGGCCGTGCTCAGGTCGTCGTAGAGGTGGCGGAGGGTGCGGTAGAGCAGCTTGGCCCGGACCCGCAGCTGCTCGCGCCAGCCGTCGAGGTCGAGCTCGGCGAGCGGCGGCTCGACGTCGAGGGCCGGCAGCCAGTACACGCCCTGCACGGCACCGTCGCCGGCGCTGCGCCACTCGTCGACGCGGCGGAGCAGGTCGTCGGCGTCGGGTGTGTCGTCGATGACGAGGACGTCCGCGCCGAGCGCTTCGAGCTGGCGGACCAGCGCGGCGCCGACGCCGCCCCGGTCGCCCATGACGAGGACCCGGCTGCCGGCGCCGACCTCCACGCCGGTGGGGGCGCACAGCTCGAGGTCGGGTCGCAGCACGCTGACCGCGAGGCGGCGGGCGACTGCGGCGGACGCGTCGTCGTCGCCCCGCAGCAGCGGGGTCGGCGCGGTCCCGACGGGCCGGTCGGCGGTCGCCGGCATCGTCGTCGACGACGGCTCGGCCGTCGGGACCGCAGAGCTGTCGGGCACGGCACCGCGCTCGTGGACGAACCCGACGACCGAGCCGAGGGTCGGGTAGTCCCGCAGGCTCAACGTGTCGTCTCGCTCGATCCCGTACTCGGCCCGGATCGCCGCGAACGTCTCCGCCTGCTTCACCGTGTCGATCCCCAGGTCCGCCTCCAGGTCGAGCTCCAGGTCCAACATCTCCGGCGGGTACCCCGTCTGCTCCGCCACCACGGCCAGCACCTTCGCCACCACCGGGTCCTCACCGTCGGCGGCCGGCGTCGACTCGGCGGCCGGGGGTGCTGCCTGGGATGCAGCCGGGGCCGGGGTGGGGGCGAGGCCGGTGGCCCGCTCGTGCACGAACCCGACGACCGACGCCAACGTCGGGTAGTCCCGCAGGCTCAACGAGTCGTCGCGTTCGATCCCGTACTCGCCACGGATCGCCGCGAACGTCTCGGCCTGCTTCACCGTGTCGATCCCCAGGTCCGCCTCCAGGTCGAGCTCCAGATCCAACATCTCCGGCGGATACCCCGTCTGCTCCGCCACCACCGCCAGCACCTTCGCCACCACCGGGTCCTCACCGTCGGCGGCCGGCGTCGGGGCGGCCACCGGAGCGGCCGGAGCGGCGGCAACCGGCGCGGTCGCCACCGGCGCAGGCGCTGCCGCGGCGGCCGTGGGCGCAGGCGCAGGCTCGAGGCCGGTGGCCCGCTCCCGCACGAACCCCACCACCGAGGCGAGGGTCGGGTAGTCCCGCAGGGACAACGAGTCGTCGCGTTCGATCCCGTACTCGGCCCGGATCGCCGCGAACGTCTCCGCCTGCTTCACCGTGTCGATCCCCAGGTCCGCCTCCAGGTCGAGCTCCAGGTCCAACATCTCCGGCGGATACCCCGTCTGCTCCGCCACCACCGCCAGCACCGTCGTCACCACCGGGTCCTCACCCACCGGGGCGGGCGCGACCTCGGGGCCCGGTGCCGGCGAGGCGACGTCGGTGCGGGCCGCCAACGCCGGCGGCACTGCCGCGGCGGCCGTGGGCGCGGGGGCGAGGCCGGTGGCCCGCTCCCGCACGAACCCCACCACCGAGGCGAGGGTCGGGTAGTCCCGCAGGCTCAACGAGTCGTCGCGCTCGATCCCGTACTCGGCCCGGATCGCCGCGAACGTCTCCGCCTGCTTCACCGTGTCGATCCCCAGATCCGCCTCCAGGTCGAGCTCCAGGTCCAACATCTCCGGCGGATACCCCGTCTGCTCCGCCACCACCGCCAGCACCGTCGTCACCACCGGATCCTCACCCACCGGAGCGGGCGCGGCCTCGCCCACCGGCGCAACCGCGGCGGCCGGTGTGACCGGCTCCGGGGCGGGCGTCGGCACCGCCGCAGCGGGAGCCGCCGGGACCGTCTCGGCGACCCGGGGCTGCGCCATCGCCGGTGCCGGCTGCGGGCGATCCGGTGCCGGGGCGGCAGGCGCGACGACCGGCCGGGTGGCGGTCGGCTGCGCTGCGGTCGCAGCGCCGGGGCCTGCGTCGCGGACGCGGAACGTCCGCTGGACGACCTCGACGTCGGGATCGTCGTAGCCGCTGAGGTCGCGCAGCCACGCGGCCCACGCGCCCCGGTCGGCGATCCGGTTGCGGAAGCCGAGCCGGTCGGGCTCGGGGCGGGCGCCGTCCACCGTCGGCACCCATCGCAGCAGCGACATGCTGATCTGGGAGCCGAACCCGGCGCCGAGCCGCAGGGCGTAGCGCACCGGGTAGCGGCCGCCCTTGGACAGGTTGAGCGTCCCGAGGTCGGGGTCGATCTCGCGGACGTTGGCGATCGGCGGCACGATGCCGGTCTCCAGCGCCTTGACCGCGACGACGTCCTCGATGCCCGCGCCCATGGCGTGGCCGGTGAACCCCTTGGTGTTGGCCACGACGATGGCGTCGGCGTCGGCGCCGAAGACGTGGCGGAGGGCGTCGACCTCGGCCTGGGCGCTGCCGCCGCGGGCCGGCGTGTAGGTCTCGTGGGAGACGAACACCAGCTGGCGGGCCAGCTCGCGGCGGTCGACGCCCCAGCGGCGCTCGGCGTCGGCGACCAGGTCCTCCATCACGTGGCGGATGTGGTCGACGTCGAGGCGGCTGCCGTGGAACGCGCTGTTCGCGGTCGCCGAGCTGAGCAGCTCGCAGATCGGGTCGAGGCCCCGGGCGCGGGCCGCCGCGCGGCCCTCGACGACGAGCGCGGCGGCGCCGGCGCCGACGATCATCCCGTGGCGGCGCCGGTCGAACGGCAGCGCCGCCTCCTCGACGACACCGTCGGTCGCGGCGGCGCCGGTGGCGAGGAACCCGGTGCCGATCCACGGCAGCAGGGCGTCGCTGGTGACGTCGTCGGCCGCGATGACCACGACCCGGTCGCAACGGCCGAGCCGGATCCAGTCCTCGGCGATGGCCACCGCCTGGGTCGTGCTGGCGCACGCCGCGTTGACCTGCGTGTTCGGCCCGCGGGCGCCGATGTGCTCGGCGAACTGGGCGTGGCCCATCGACAGCGCCTGGAACAGGAAGCGCCGGTCGAACGTGTAGGGGTCGGCGTGGATCTCGGCCCCGACGGTGTGGATCATGTGGTCGAGCTCGGCGGCCGACGGGTCGGTGTCGGCGACCCGCGCCCGCAGGTGCCGGAGGTCGTCGAGGCGCTGCTGCCGGGCCCGGTCCTGCTCGAAGCGCGTCACCTCGTCGACGAGACGGTCGTAGCCGGGGAACGCGCTGGCGAAGATCACCCCGGTGCGGTCGCCGATGGCGGGCGGCAGCTCCCACCGGTCGGGCAGGCGGCTGCCGGTCGTCGTGGTCTTGTAGTGGCGGACGAGCGGGATGCCGGCGTCGCGCAGCGCGTCGATGCCGGCGGCGATGGCCAGCTCGGTGGTCCGGTCGAAGGCTTCGACGCGCTCGGCACCGAACCCGTACTCGGCGGCCAGGTCGAGCGGCCCCATGCGCCCGGCGAGCTTGATGACCTCCTCGGCCGAGTCGATGGTCTCGAAGCTGCCGCCGCCGGCCGCGTTCTTCACGAGCCGGGTGACGTGGTGGTCGACCATGGCGTTGCGCAGCCCGACCGGGATGACGTCGATGAACGACTCTCCGGCGAGGATGCGCCCGATGTTGGCGTCGTCGAACGGCCGGCCCACACCGGGCAGGCCGAGGGCGGCGCCGGTCACGACGACCGGCTCCTCGTCACCTCCCCCGCGTCCGACGGCCCTCGGCGAGGGGGCGGTGGCGAGCGAGGAGGACGCGGACGCGAGCTGCTGGCCCCGCTCGAGCAGGTCGGCGACCAGCCGGCCGAGCTCGAGGTAGCGGGTGTCCCCGTCCGGCGACGTCACCGGCGCGGTCGTGGGCGCGGTCGGAGCGACGGCGACCGGGGTGGCCGCGCGCCCGTCACCCGTGGTCACAGGCGTGCTCGTCGCCGGTGCCGATGGTCGGGCGGCAACGGACCCGTTGGTCGACGCCGCGCCGCTGGCGTCGCGGCCGATGCCGTGGCCGGCGGCGTAGAGGCCGCACAGCGCCTGGTTGAACGACACGAGGTCGCCGGCCTTCGGGTGGTTCGCGCCGAGCGACACGACCTCGGGGTCGTCGCCGAGCACGTCGTCGACGAACCCGCACAGGGCCTTCTTCGGCCCGGTCTCGACGAAGGTGCGGACCCCGGCGTCGTGGAGCGTGCGCAGGCCGCGCACGAACTGGACCGGCGACGCGATCTGGCGGCCGAGGATGTCGATCATCTCCGGGACGACCGCCGGGCCCATCGGGTAGAGCTCGCCGTCGACGTTGGCGACGACCGGCAGCTCCGGCGGACGCAGGTCGAGGCGGGCGAGCACCTCCTGCAGGGGCCCGGAGGCGGGCGCCACGATCTCGGTGTGGAACGCGTGGCTGACCGGGAGCTGCACGACCTGGTGGCCGGCGCCCGACAGCCGCTCCATCGCCGCCTCGACCGCCGGGGACGCCCCGCCGATGACCGCCTGGGTCCCGCTGTTGATGTTGGCGATGACGACGTAGCCGTCGACCTCGGCCAGCGTCGCCTCGATCTCGTCGAGCGGCGCGAACACGGCCGCCATCAGGCCGTTGTCGTCGACGGAGACACGGGTCATCTCGCGACCGCGGGCCGCGACGGCCTCGAGGGCATGGGCGAAGGGCAGGGCGCCGGCGGCCACGAGCGCGGCGTACTCGCCGAGGCTGTGGCCCATCACCATGTCGGGGCGGATGCCGTACGCGCCGAGCAGCTCGGTGAGCGCGAGGTCGGTCGCCAGGACCGCGGGCTGGGTGATGGCCGTCTGGCGCAGCTCCTCGTTGGACGCGGCCATCGCCGCCTCGTCGTCGGGGTCGGCGAAGATGACCTCGCTGAGCGGGCGGCCGAGGATCGGCGTCATGACCCGGTCGGCGTCGTCGAACACCCGGGCGACGATCGGTTCGCTGCGCCGCAGCCCGGCGAGCATGTTCACGTACTGGGAGCCCTGCCCGGTGAACAGGAACGCCACCTGGTGGGGCTCGCCCCGACCGCAGAAGACGCCCTGGTTGCGCAGCAGCTTCCACGCCGCGTCGTTGCGCGACGCCAGCGCCTGGTGGGCCTTGGCCGCCTTGGCGGCGAGCTCGGCGGCGTCGCCGTGGTCGATCGCCACGCGCACCGCGGCGCGCAGGTCGGCCTCGGCGGGCGCGGCCGGCGGCGGCACCCGACCGGCCTCGGCGTCGGCCCGCAGCTCCTCGAGCCGGCCGAGCACCTCCTCGTCGGTCGCGCCGCCGACGACGGTGGCGCCCCGCAGCGGCGCCTTGGGCTCCGTGGGCCGCTCGTCGGGGCGCCCGACCGCGACCGTGGCCGCGGCCCGCTCCGGGCGGATGCGGCCGGGCACGTACTCCTCCATCACCACGTGGAAGTTGGTGCCGCCGAACCCGAAGGCGCTGACCCCCGCGGCGCGCACGCGGCCCGGGGTGACCTTCCACTCGGCGAGCTCGGTGTGGACGTAGAGCGGCGAGCGCTCGAAATCGATGTTCGGGTTCGGCTCACCGACGCCGATCGACGGCGGCAGCACCTTGCGGTCGAGCGCCAGCGCCGCCTTCAGCATCCCGGCCGCCCCGGCCGCGCCCTTCAGGTGGCCGATGTTGGACTTCACCGACCCGAGCGGCAGGGTCCCGGGGGCGAGGCCCAGGCCGGCGAACACGGTGGACAGGCTCTCGACCTCGACGACGTCGCCGACCTTGGTCGACGTGCCGTGGCCCTCGATGTAGGTGGCCTCGTCGGGGGCGAGACCGGCGTCGTGCCAGCCCCGCTCGATGGCGAGCTGCTGGCCCACCGGGTTGGGTGCGGTGATGCCCTTGCCCCGACCGTCGCTGGCCCCGCCGATACCGCGGATGACCGCGTAGACGTGGTCGCCGTCGGCCTCCGCGTCGGCGAGCCGCTTCAGCAGGAACACCGCGGCGCCCTCGCCCATCACGAACCCGTCGGCGCCCTTGCCGTAGGGCCGGGTCCCGGTGGCGGAGAGCGCACCGATCTTGCAGAACTTCACGAACGACGACGCGCTCATGTTGGCGTCGACCCCGCCGGTGAGGACGGCGTCGTAGTCACCCTCCTCGAGGCCCTCGATGGCGGCGTCGACCGCGGCCATGGCCGACGCGCAGGCGGCGTCGACGATGAAGTTCGGCCCGTGGAGGTCGAAGAGGTTGGCGACCCGGCCGGCGATGATGTTCGCCAGCTCGCCCGGCATCGTGTCCTCGCTGATGTCGGGGAACCGTCGACCGGCGCCGGCCCGCAGCTCGTCGAGGATCGCCCGCCGGACGGGCTCGTCGAGCGCGGAGAACGACGGGGCCTTGGCCAGCTCGTCGAGGTACTCGGCGGTGAAGACCCGCAGCGCGGTGCGGTAGTGCTGGTCACCGGCCATGGCGTTGCCGAGCACGACCGCGGTGCGCTCGGCGTCGAGCGGTCGGTCGGGGTAGCCGTAGTCGACGAGCGCCTGGCGGGCGGCGCCGACCGACCACTGCTGGGTCCGGTCCATGGCGTCGCTCACCTTCGGCGGCACCGGCAGGCGCCAGGCGAGCGGGTCCCACGTCCAATCCCGCACCCAGCCGCCGATCTTCGAGTACGTGCGCTCCGGGGCCTGGCGGTCGGGGTCGTAGTAGAGCGCGGGGTCCCATCGGTCGGCGGTGACGTCGGTGATCGAGCAGCGGCCTTCCGTGACGTTGCGCCAGAACGCGTCGGTGTCGGGGGCGTCGGGCAGGATCGCCCCGACGCCCACGATGGCGACGGCGCGGTGGGGACGGTCGGCCATGGCTCTGCTGCTCCCTCTCGACCGCGTGCCCGCCCCGTCCGGCGGGGCTCGCACGCTCGTGTCGGTTCGGCTCGTCCGACTCGTCGGGCCGCCCACCCGGTTCGAGTCGTGATCGGTTCGTTCGTCTCGC
>JAXHUH010000310.1:0-22210 GCA_034211175.1 Actinomycetota bacterium | reverse complement strand
AGTACGAGTTCGTCGTGCAGCCGGTCCTCGCAGGTCACGGCCCGACGTTGCTCGCCGGGCTGCGCCCTGCGCAAGAGCGTGGGCCCGGCGGGGATCGAACCCGCGACCGAGCGATTATGAGTCGCCTGCTCTAACCACTGAGCTACAGGCCCCGGCCGCATGCTAGCCCTGGGGTTTGCGAGGTGTCCCCGAGCGACGGATGACCTGCGCGGCGCAGAACCTGTCGCGGCGACGCCCCTCAGGCAGAAGGCCGATGCGAATCACGTCGGCGAAGTGGCGTCGTCTCGTTCCCGGCGGCCTTCCTCGAGGTCCGCCACGACGTCGGCTGGATCCACGCCGTGGTCGGGCAGGTCCGCGATCAGCTTGCGGTTCGTCGGGGCCGTTCCCGCTGCCTGGCCGTCGTTGGGGTCTTCTCTCGCGGGCACCCGGCCATCGTGGCTCGCTTGGTTCGGAGTCACGACACGAGTTCCGAGGCCTCGACCGTCCGCGCCGACGCGAGGATTTCGCGATGCGATAGTACGGCGGAGCGATGGTCGCATCGAGGTCGACCAGCGGAGCGGAGGGCGCGGATGTCAGACGAGGACGAGCGGGCGACTGGGCCAGACGGCGCGGTCATCGAGCGGTGGGCGGACGAGGCCGAGCGGGGGTACGAGCTCGATGAGCTCGCGGTCGTGCGGGGTCGGCCGCTCATGGGCTCCGCGCCGGCCAGGTCGTTTCCGGTGCGGCTCGACCCCGAGCTGCGGGACGCACTCGATCGGCGGGCCGAGCACGACGGTCGACCGGCGTCCGAGATCGTGCGGGAGGCGCTCCGGCAGTACCTCCACGCCGGCTGAGCTCATCCCGGGCGGGTGGGGCGGCCGGTGGCGGCGGCGATCTCGTCGTGGGCGGCGAGGATGGCGGCGGCCATCGTGTCGCTGAGGACCCGGGCGGCGGCCTCGGGGTTGTCGGCGACGAGGTTCACGGCGTCGGCGATGGTCTCGAACGCCGCCTCGTCGCGTCCGGCGCCGAGGTGATGGCGGGACAGGCCGAACAGGGCGGTCACGGCGTCGCGCAGGTACGGGTCGATCTGGTCCCGGGCCAGGTCACGGAACGCGTCGATGGCCCCGGCGAACGATGCGACGGCCTGCTCGTCCCGTCCGGCCTCGGCGGCCAGCATCGCCGCGGTCATCAGGCAGTAGGCCCGCTCGGCGGCGGCACCGCTCACGTCGTCCTCACCAGCAGCGCCGAGCCATTCGTACTCGTCGGCGGCCTCCGACACGGCGGCGAGGGCGTCGTCGGTGTGGCCGAGGTCGTGGTGGCGGGCGGCGAGCAGGCGCAACGAGCGGGCCAGCTCGTCGTGGACCGTTGCCGACGCATCGGCGGCCAGCGTCCGGCGTACGGCCACCGACTCGTCGACCGCGGCGAGCGCCGCCTCGGCCAGCCCGGCGTCGGTACACGCGAGCGCCAGGTTGTGGAGCGCATCGGCCAGGTGCGGCCGCAGGGTCGGGTCACCGTCGGCGAGACCCCGGTAGAGCTCGACCGCGGTTCGGCCGTCGGTCACCGCCTCGTCGAGGCGGCCGAGGTCCCGCAGGGTCGCCGAGCGGTTGCCGACCGACGCGGCCAACCGCCCGAGGAGCCCCGGGTCGGCCGGGGTGAGGCCCCGGAATAGCTCGACCGCCTCGGTGATCTCGTCCAGCGCGTCGTCGAGGTGGCCCGCGGCCCGCAGGCGCAGCGACAACGCCCGCAGCGCCCGGGCGAGTACCGGCCGGTGGTCGGGGTCGGCCTCGGCGAGGCGGCGGTGGCGCGTGACGGCCTCGCCGGCGGCGGCCAGGCTCTCGTCGTCACGGCCCGCCGCGCCGAGGGCCACGGCCAGGTCGTCGAGTGACGCGGCGAGACCGGCGACGGAGGTGTCGGGCGCACGCTCCACCAGTGCCCGACGAGCGGCGACGGCCTCGGTGAGCGCATCGATCCGTCGGTCGCCGTCCCACTCACCGGCCCGGCGCTCGAGCACCGTGGCCAGGTCCGCGAGTGCGCCGTTCGCGGCGACGGTGAGTTGCACGGTGTCGGCCAGCTCGGCGGCACGACCCTCGGCGAGGAGCTCGTTGGTCCGCGCCTCGGAGGCGATGAGGAGATCGACGAGCGACTGCCGGAGCCCGGCGGCCTCGGTGGTCACGAGCGCAGGGTCGTCACGCAGGCGGAGACGGCCGATCCGCTCGGTCAGGATCGCCAGATCGGCATGGTCGGCCACGGATCGCTCCCGGTCGCGTGCGAGCCACCGTAGCCAGCCGCCGCGACCGCGGGAACCGACGTCGCGACCGCCGCCCGGACGCGCAGCAGGCCAGAGCGAACATGCTCCGGCCTGCGGTCCTTCAGCTCCGGGGGTGGGGCTCGAACCCACGACCTACTGATTAACAGTCAGTTGCTCTGCCAGCTGAGCTACCCCGGATCGCAGGGAGAGACACTAGCACCACCGTCGGGAACCTCATGGGGCATTGCCCCGGTTCCCGCAGCCGTCGGTAGGGGATGTGTTGGCGAGTGTGACACCCGCCATCCGTATACTCGGGCGCGTCGGGTCCGGCGGCACCGTTCGCCGCCCGGCGGAGCAGTCCCGGGCGCCGGCCCGGGCGACGACGAGGAGGCCTTCCATGGGTGAGCCGGTCGAACTGACCGACGACACGACCGACGTCGCCGAGCACGACGGCGACGACACCGAGACGGTCGAGGACGAGATGTTGGTCGAGGAGATCTCGATCGACGGGATGTGCGGGGTCTACTGATCGCTCCCGCCACGGCGAGCGACACCGCCGCCGGTCTCCTGGACACCCCGGCGGACGCATCAGGCCCCGGCGACGGGGCCAGCACCGGCGGGGTCGACGCGTTCGACCCGTCCCGTCCGTACACGCTGCACCCGCGGGTCGCGCTGCGGCCCGAGCCGTTCGGTGCGCTGGCCTACCACTACGGCAACCGGCGCCTCAACTTCCTGCGCTCCCACGACCTCGTCGCCCTCGTCGAGGACCTGGGCAACCACCCGAGCGTCGACGCCGCCCTCGCCGCGTCCGGCATCGCCGAGCGGCGCCACCCGGCGTTCCGCACCGCGCTCGCCCGTCTCGCCGCGTCGGACTTCCTGACCGTCGCGCCGCACCCGAACGAACGACCGCCCGCCGACACGCCGGAGACCTGATGGGAACCCTGGACGCGCCGACGCTCTCGCCCGTCAAGCAGTCGGGCCTGGCCGACCAGATGAAGGCCGGCCTCGACGCCCCGATCTGCCTGACCTGGGAGTGGACCTACGCCTGCAACCTGGCGTGCGTCCACTGCCTCAGCTCGTCCGGCCGGCGTGACCCCCGCGAGCTCGACACCGCCGCGATGAAGCGCGTGATCGACGAGCTCGCCGAGATGCAGGTCTTCTACATCAACGTCGGCGGCGGCGAGCCGATGCTGCGGCCCGACTTCTTCGAGCTGCTCGAGTACTGCGTCGAGCGCGGCGTCGGCGTGAAGTTCTCGACCAACGGCGGCCGCATCGACGCCGAGAAGGCCCGCCGCCTGGCGGCGATGGACTACGTCGACATCCAGATCAGCCTCGACGGCGTCGACGCCGAGACCAACGACGACGTCCGCGGCAGCGGCTCCTACGCCAGCGCCCGCCGGGCCATGGACCACCTGCGCGACGCCGGGTTCGGCTCGTTCAAGATCAGCGTCGTCATGACCCGCCACAACGTCGCCCAGGTCGACGCCTACGAGGAGCTGGCCGCGCAGTACGACGCCGAGCTGCGCCTCACCCGCTTCCGCCCCTCGGGCCGCGGCACCGACAGCTGGGACGACCTCCACCCGACCCAGTCGCAGCAGATCGAGCTGTACCACTGGTTGCTGGCCCGTCCCCACGTCCTCACCGGCGACTCGTTCTTCCACCTCTCCGCCCTCGGCGAGCCCCTGCCGGGGCTGAACCTGTGCGGCGCCGGGCGTGTCGTCTGCCTGATCGACCCGGTCGGCGACGTCTACGCCTGCCCGTTCGTGCTCCACGACGAGTTCGGTGCGGGGTCGGTCCTCGACGACGGCGGCTTCACCGCGGTGTGGCGCGAGTCCGACCTGTTCACCGAGCTGCGCCAGCCCCAGTCGGCCGGCGCCTGCGCCTCGTGCGGCAGCTACGACGCCTGCCAGGGCGGGTGCATGGCCGCCAAGTTCTTCACCGGCATCCCGCTCGACGGGCCCGACCCGGAGTGCGTGCGCGGTCACGGCGCCGAGCTGCTGGAGCAGATCGCCGCCACCGAGCGGCCGTCGGTCTCGGCCGATCACTCGAAGCCCTCCACGTCGCCGGTGCGGCTGCTGTCCAAGGCGGAGGCCACTGCCCGAGGCTGAGCGCGACGGGCCTCGTTCCGAGGCGCAGGTCGGTAGCAGCGTCCGCCTGCGAACGCTCAAGTACCCGTCGCGCCCCCACTGGCGCATCGACGGTGAGCTGCTCGGCGCCGACGAGCACGGCACCTGGTTCGGCATCGCCTCGGGCACGCTCGCGGTGCGCGGCTCTGCGCCCCCGCAGCTGCTGACGTACCCGTTCGTGAAGCTGGTGCCCGACGACGACTGGTACCAGCTCAGCTACTTCGGGCCGGGCCGCAACCACGAGCTGTACGTCGACGTCACCACGACGGCGCAGTGGACGACGCCGACGCTCGTCCAGGCCGTGGACCTCGACCTCGACGTCCTCCGCCGCGGCGACGGTGAGACCGAGGTCCTCGATCGCCACGAGTTCGACCTCCACCGGGTGCGACTCCGCTACCCCGACGACGTCGTGGAACGGGCCGAGGCGACGCTGGCCGAGGTGCTCGACGCGGTCCGGGCCCGGCGGCCACCGTTCGACGGCGTCGCCGAGGACTGGCTCCGGCGCTACCTCGCCGGCTGACCTGAGCAGACACCGAACCGGCGATCGACCGGCGTGGCCGGCCGCACCGTCGACGAGGCGCTCGCAGCCGGCCGTCAGGCCTGCGGGACGCGGCTGCGGCGGTAGACCCGCCGCCCGGCCACCACCGAGATGGCGGTGCAGATCGCGAGCAGGATGAGGACCTCGACGCCGCCGAGCGCACCGATCGCGCCGGCGAGCAAGCCGAGGAAGAAGAAGCTCACGACGAAGGCGACCACCGCCGCGACGAGGCCCTTGAGGGCTGCCATGTCCGATCCTCCGGTCGTCGTTCGTGTCGGGCCGACCGGTGTCGGTCGTGACGCGGCGCGCTCGTTGCCGCACCCGCTGCGTCGCCGGCCAACCTAACGGCGGTCGGGGGCGACGAACGTACGGTGCTCGTCGCCGTCCGGGGCCCGGCAACCCCGCCGCGACGGGCCTGTTGTGACGAATACCACCAGGCGCTCCGGAAACGCGAAGATCGGGACGTGCGTCTGACCGATCCGCTCACCCTGCGCGGGCGTGCCGCCCCCAACCGGTTGATGTTCGGCCCCCACGAGACGAACCTCGGGCTGGGCCGCGCCATCTCCCATCGCCACCTCGCCTACTACGAGCGCCGCGCCGCCGGCGGGGCCGGGACGATCGTGGTCGAGGAGGCGTCGGTCCACCCGTCCGACTGGCCCTACGAGCGGGCCCCGCTGGCCACCGAGTGCGCCGAGGGGTGGTCCGACCTCGCCGAGATCGGCCGCCGCCACGGCACCGTCATGCTCGCGGCGATCGGCCACAGCGGCGGCCAGGGCTCCTCGGCGTTCAACCAGGCGGCGCTGTGGGCGCCGTCCGGCGTGCCCGAGGTCAACACCCGCGAAGTGCCGAAGGTGATGGAGCAGGGTGACATCGACGAGGTCGTTGCCGGTTTCGGTGACGCCACCCGGCTGGCGGTGGCCGCCGGGCTCGACGGCGTCGAGGTCAACGCCGGCCAGCACAGCCTCGTGCGCCAGTTCCTCTCCGGGCTGACGAACATGCGGGGCGACGACTACGGCGCCGACAAGGCCCGCTTCGCCCGCGAGGTGCTCGAGACCGTTCGCTCGGCGGCGGGGGAGCGCATCGTCGGACTGCGGTTCAGCGCCGACGAGCTCGCCCCCTGGGCCGGCATCACGCCCGAGGCCGCGGGAGAGGTCCTCGCCGGGCTCGTCGGGTTCGTCGACTACGTCGTCGTCGTGCGCGGCGCCATCTTCTCCGTCGCCGCCACCCGCCCGGACGGCCACGACCCGGCCGGGTTCAACCTCGACCTGGCGAAGACCATGCGCGACGGCCTGAACGGCGCGGTCCCGGTGTTCGCCCAGGGCTCGATCGTCGACGTCGACATGGCCGCCGCGGCCCTGGCCGACGGCAAGTGCGACGCCGTCGAGATGACCCGGGCCCAGATCGCCGAACCCGACCTCGGCCGCAAGCTGGTCGAGGCCCCGGAGACGATCCGCCCGTGCGTGCTCTGCAACCAGATGTGCAAGGTGCGCGACAACCGCAACCCGCTCGTGACCTGCATCGGTGAGCCCCGCTCCGGCCACGAGACCGTGGACCCCGACTGCGAGGGCTGGGCCCGCGAACCGCTCGACCTCACCGTCGTCGGCGGCGGGGTCGCCGGGCTCGAGGCCGCGAGGGTCGCCGCCGGCCGGGGCCACCGGGTTCGCCTCGTCGAGCGGTCCGACCGCTGCGGCGGTGTGCTGCGCACCGCGGCGACCGGGGCCGGCCGCAGCCGCCTGGCCGCGCTCGCCGACTGGCTCGAGGCCGAGTGCCGACGCCTCGACGTGCGCATCGACACCGGCACCGAGGCCACGGCCGACGAGGTGGCGGCCGCCGAGCACGTGATCGTCGCCACCGGCGGACGGGCCAGCGAGCCGGGCTACGACGTCGCCGCCGACGTCACCGTCCGCACCGTCGCCGAGGTCCTCGACGCCATCGCCGGCACCGGCGGCTCGGACGCGGTCGGGGGTGACGCGGCGGGCGAGCCCGATGGCGGGCTGCCGGCCGGGCCGGTCCTCGTGTGGGACCCGATCGGCGGGCCGTGGGCCATCTCCGCCGCCGAGGTGCTCGCCCACGCCGGCCGCGAGGTCACCCTCGTCACCCCCGACCTCATCGTCGGGACCATGCTGTCGCTCTCGGGCGATCTCGCCCCGGCCAACGTGCGGCTCCAGCAGCTGGGCGTGACGCTCGTGAAGCGCGCGAAGCTGCGGGCGGTGCGCTCGACCGAGGTGGACGTCGAGGACCGCTTCCGCGGCGAGACCCGCACGATCAAGGCGGCGTGCGTCGTCGACGGCTCCCACCGCCTGCCCGACCACGACGTCTGGGACGCCGCGGGCGGCCACGGCACCCGCATCGGCGACTGCGTCGCCCCCCGCAGCGTGCACGAGGCCGTCCTCGAGGCCCGGCGCGCCGTCCTCGCCCTGGAGGAGGCCTGATGTCCGCCGGCGGCCAGTACCGCTACCTGTTCTCCCCGATGCGGCTGGGGCCGATCACGATCGCCAACCGGATCGTGTTCGCCGCCCACCTCACCAACTACGCGACCCGAGGCCTGCCCACCGCCCAGCACGCCGCCTACTACGAGGCGCGGGCCAAGGGTGGCGCCGGGCTGATCATCACCGAGGAGCACTCGGTCCACCCGACCGACTGGCCCTACGAGAAGATGATCCACGCGTTCCGGCCCGACGTCGTCGACGGCTACCGGGCCATCACCGACGCCGTCCACCGCCACGGCACGCCGATCTTCGCCCAGATCAACCACAACGGCGGCCAGGCGTCGTCGATGTACAGCCGCCTGCCGGTGTGGGGGCCCTCACCGGTGCCCGACCCGCTGTTCCGTGAGGTCCCGAAGGCGGTCGACGAGGCCGAGATCGCCGACATCATCGACGGCTACGCCACCGTCGCCGCGCGGTGCGTCGAGGGCGGCTTCGACGGCGTCGAGCTCCAGTGCTCCCACAGCTCGATCGTGCGGGGCTTCCTGTCGCAGGCCACCAACAAGCGCACCGACCGGTGGGGCGGCAGCCTCGAGAACCGGGCCCGGATCCTCCACGAGATCTGTGCCGCGGTGCGCGACGCCATCGGCCCGACCGTCGCCCTCGGCGTGCGCCTGTGCGGCGACGAGCTGATCGACGAGGGCATCACCATCGACGAGACCGTCGAGGTCGCCAAGGCCGTCGAGGCCCACGGCCACGCCGACTACGTGAACACGTCGATCGGGGTGGCGACGGCGACGCTGTTCATGATCGAGGCGTCGATGCACATCCGCCCCGAGTACGCCATGTTCATCCCGTCGACGCTGCGCAAGCACATCGACCTGCCGGTCGTCGGCGTCGGCCGGTTCAAGGACCCGCTCCAGGCCGAGCACGCACTCGCCGCGGGCCACGCCGACCTGATCGGTGTCGTGCGGGGCCAGATCGCCGACGCGGACTTCGCCCAGAAGGCCCGCTCGGGCCACACCGGCGCCATCCGGCTGTGCCTGTCGTGCAACCAGGAGTGCGTCGGCCGGATGGGGCTGAACCGGTGGCTCGGCTGCATCGAGAACCCCCGCACCGGCCGCGAGGCCGAGCTGCCCGAGCCTCAGCCGGTGCGCTTCGCCCGCGACGTGCTCGTCGTCGGTGCCGGCCCGGCCGGGCTCCAGGCCGCCATCTCGGCCGCCGAGCACGGCCACCGGGTGACGGTGGTCGAGCGGTCCGAGGAGGCCGGCGGCAACCTGCGTCTGGCGGCGAGCGTGCCGAACCGGGCCGAGCTCGGCGACCTGGTCCGCAACCAGCTCCACGAGATCGAGCGCCTCGGCGTCGACATCAAGTACGGCGAGGAGGTGTCGGTCGACCTGGTCCGCACCTGGCAGCCCGACGACGTCATCGTCGCCACCGGCGCCCACCCGAGCCGCCCGTGGTGGGCGCCCACCGCGAACACCGGAGACGGGACAACGGCAACTGAGGAAGGCACCGCAGCTGGGGGGACACGCGTCGTCGACGTGGTCGACGTCCTCACCGGTGACGCCGTGCCCTCGGGCGACGTCGTGGTGATCGACGAGATCGGCTTCCACCACGCCACCAGCGTCGCCGAGCTGCTCGCCGACCGGGGCTGCTCCGTCGAGATCCTCAGCCCGGGCATGGTCATCGGCCAGGACCTCGGCATCACCCTCGACATGGAGACCTGGTGGCTGCGGGCCGAGGCCAAGGGGATCGTCCAGACGCCCGACTCGGTCATCGTCGGCATGGACGACAGCGGTCTCCAGGTGCTCCACCACCCGACCGGCGTGACCACACCCCGGCCAGCCGACTGGGTCGTCCTCGCGGTGCCGCCGACCCCGGCCGACGACCTCTACCACCAGCTGAAGGCACAGGCCATCGAGCTCGGCGTCACCGTCCACCGGGTCGGTGACTGCGTGGCGCCCCGCCGGGCCCACGCCGCGGTCGTCGAGGGCCGACGCATCGGAGCGGCACTGTGAGCAACCGACTGGCCGTCATCTGCTCCCGGGCCGGCGAGCTGCCCCTCGGCGGCGCCGACGCCGCGGCCGAGGCCGGCGGCGACAGCCTCGTCATCGGCGTCGGTGCCGAACGGGCCGCGGCGTCGCTGCCCGGACGCGTGCGGGTGATCGAGGCCGCGGCGTTCGACCCGGTGGCGTGGGCCGGTGCGCTCGCCGGTGTCATCGCCCCCGACGGCGCCGACCCCGACAACGGGCCCGACCACTACGACGTCGTGATCCTGCCGAGCTCGCCCGACGGGCGCGACCTCGCACCCCACCTCGCCGCCGCGCTGGGCCGCCCGCTGCTCGCCGGCGCCATCGAGGTCGCCTGCGACGGCGCCGCGGTCGCCCGCCACGGCGGCGCCACCATCGAGCGGATCGAGGTCCGTGAACCGTTCGTGGCCACCCTCCAGCCCGGCGCCCGCGGCGTCGCCGTCCCGGCGTCGCCCGACGTCGTCGAGGTGCTCGACGTCGCCGTCGCCGCCGGCGGGCGCGTCGCCGAGCTGATCGAGATCCTCCCCGCGGACCCGGCGACCATGGACCTGGCCGAGGCGCCCCGCATCATCGGCGGCGGTGCCGGACTGCGGGCCGCCGACTTCGACGGTCTCGCCGAGATCGCCGGCGCGATCGGCGCCTCGGTCGGCGGCACCCGCGTCGTCACCGACGCCGGCTGGCTGCCCTACGACCGCCAGATCGGCACCACCGGTGTGGCCGTCCACCCCGACCTCTACATCGCCATCGGCATCTCCGGGGCGGTGCAGCACACCGCCGGGCTCGGCCAGCCCCGCCACATCGTCAGCGTGAACACCGACCCGAGCTGCCCGATGATGGCGCTGGCCGACCTGGCGATCGTCACCGACGGCCCCGAGCTGGTCGACGCACTCGTTCGGCTGCTCGCTTCCGACACCGGAGGCGGGACCGACACCGTCGTCGCACCGGCAACCGACGAGGGAGCGAACCATGCCTGAGCGCCAGCCCACCGGGGCGGGTGTGCCGTCGACCAACGGCCGCCGCGACGTCGACTTCGACGTGATCGTCGTCGGCGCCGGCCCTGCGGGTGCGGCCGCCGCGCTGGTCCTCGCCCGCGCCGGACGGTCGGTGTGCCTGCTCGAGCGGGGCCCGTTCCCCGGCTCGAAGAACATGTACGGCGGCGTGATCTACGGCCGCATCCTCGACACGCTCGTGCCCGACTGGTGGGAGCAGGCGCCCATGCAGCGGTGGGTGACCCGCCGGGCGACGATGATGATGACGGGCCACCAGGCGCTCACCGTCGACTACCGGACCACCGCCTGGGGCGAGGCGCCCTACAACGGCGCCACCGCGCTGCGGCCGGACTTCGACGCCTGGCTCGCCGGCATCGCCGTCGAGGCGGGCGCCACCCTCGTGCCGTCGACGACGGCGACCGGCCTCCTGCGGGAGGGCGAAGGTGAAGATGGTGGGGGCCGCATCGTCGGGGTCCGCACCGACCGCCCCGGCGGCGACCTGCGAGCCCATCTGGTCATCGCGTGCGACGGGGTGAACTCGTTCCTCGCCAAGGAGGCCGGGCTCTACCACCACGACGAGCCCGAACACTTCACCCTCGGCGCCAAGGAGGTGCTGGCCCTCCCGCGCGACGTGATCGAGCAGCGCTTCGCGCTCGACGGCGACGAGGGCGCCGACTTCGAGATCCTCGGCTGCACCGACCCGGTGCCCGGCGGCGGGTTCCTCTACACGAACCTCGAGACGATCTCGATCGGCGTCGTCCTCGGCCTCGGCGGCCTGGCCGCGTCGAAGATCCGGCCCGAGGAGTTCATCGCCCGCCTCAAGGCCCACCCGGCGATCGAGCCGCTGGTGCGGGGCGCCGAGCTCAAGGAGTACTCGGCCCACCTCATTCCCGAGGCCGGCTACGAGATGATGCCGGACCTGTCGACCGACGGGATGCTCGTCGCCGGCGACGCCGCCGCGTTCTGCCTCGCGGCCGGGATCTGGCTGGAGGGCGTCAACTTCGCCATCGGCTCCGGGAAGGTCGCCGGTGAGGTCGCACTCGAGGCGCTCGCGACCCACGACAGCTCGGCCGGGTTCCTGGCCCGCTACCGGGAGCGGCTCGAGAACACGTTCGTGCTCGCCGACCACAAGAAGCTGCGCCACGCGCCCGGGCTCGTCATGTCGGACCGCGTGCAGCTCCAGTACCCGTCGCTGATCTGCAACGTCGCCGAGTCGCTGTTCACGGTGACCAACCCGACCCCGAAGAAGGGCGTCAACCAGCTCCTGCGCCGCGAGGCCAAGCGCGCCGACGTGAAGCTGCGCGACCTGGCGAAGGACGCCTGGCGGGGCCTGCGCACCTTCGGCTGACCGGGCGCGGCTGCCGCGGCCCGGTCGGGCCGGTCCGGCAGGTACGGCCGGCCTCCGGGACGTTCGCCTCTGGGAGCGGGGCGTCGCGCGTGATCAGCCTGGATCGTGGCACGACCGACGACCAGGACGGAGTTGCTCGACGCGGCGGCGACCGAGCTCGATCGGCTCTTCGCCGCCGTGGAGGCGGTGCCCGTCGAGCACCGGGAGGAGCCCGGCGCGTGCGAGCTGTGGTCGGTGAAGGACCTGCTCGCCCACCTCGATGCGTGGCACCGGCTGTTCCTCGGCTGGGAGGCCGAGGGCGCGGCCGGCCACAAGCCCGAGATGCCGGCGCCCGGGTACACGTGGGCCGAGACGCCGGCGCTGAACGACGAGATCTGGAAGGCCGCGGCCGACGATCCGTGGGACGAGGTCGTCGCCCGCCTCCGGGCGTCCTACGCCGAGATGGTCGCGGTCATCGAGGGCTACGACGCCGACGACCTGTTCGCCAAGCGCCGCTACCCGTGGACCGGCACGACGTCGGTCGGCAGCTACGCGGTGTCGGCCACGTCGAGCCACTACGCGTGGGCGTCGAAGCTGATCCGGGCGTGGGCCAAGGCCAACCGGCCCTGACCCGCGTCGGGCGCCCCGGGTCGGCCCGACGACGCAACGCCCGTCCGGGGCTCAGGCACGCAGGTGGGCGTCGAAGAAGGCGATGATCCGGCGGCGGGCGTCCTGCGCGGACGCCTCGTCGTGGGTCGAGTCGATCAGCGCGTTGGCGATCGCCGCCCACCGCGGGTAGTCGGCGTCGTCGTGGTCGTTCAGGAACGAGTGGCCGACGTCCGGGTACACCTTCACGTCGTGGGCGACGCCGGCCGTGGTGAGCACCTGCTCGAGCTGGGCCGGGGCACCGCGCAGGCTGCGGTCGCGTGCGCCGTAGCTCCCGACGACCGGGCACGCACCGGCCAGCACCTCCTCGGCGTCCTTCGGCAGGCCGCCGTAGTTGACGCTCGACGCCTCGAACCCGTGGCCGGCCGCCAGCACGAGCGCGAACCCGCCGCCGAGGCAGAACCCGATCACGCCGGTCCGGCCCGTGCAGTCGTCGCGGTGGGCCAACCACGACCGCACGGCCTCGACGTCGGTGAACGCCCGCCCCTCACCTCGGGAGATGTCGCCGGCCACCGACAGCAGGCACCGCATCCGGCCGCCCCGGTGGTGCAGGTCCGGGGCCGCGGCGAGGAACCCCTCGGCGGCGAGCCAGTCGGCCTGGCGGCGGACGTCGGCCGTCATCCCGAGCGCATCGTGGATGACGACCACGCCGGGCCACGGGCCCTCGCCCGAGGGCTCGGCGACGTACGCGGGCACCGTCTCGCCGGTCGGGATCGTCACGTCGGTCATCGCGCACCTCACCGGTGGTGGCCGTCGCCCGCAATCCTCACGTGTCATGGCCCGCGCGGTCGAACCGGAGCCCCGGGCCGCGCGCCCGAGGCCGATCAGCAGGTGATCTGGGCGTAGCCGAAGAGCGTGCAGACGTCGTCCTGGGGGATGCCCCAGCCCGTGTCGGTACGGACCGCGGCGCCGCTGAAGTCCTCGGCGTACGGGGCGCCTCCGGCGAGGATGTCGAACGTCGCGGTCGCCGCGTCGCCGTCGACCGCCACGTCGGTGACGTCGACGGTCACGCCGCCGAGCGCGCCGGCCGCCGTGGCGAACTGGCCCAGCACCGGCTCGAGCGCGGCGAACTCGGGCAGGTAGGGCTCCTTCTCGGCGGCTGCCACCGAGGAGTCGAACACCGTCGTGTACGCCTCGACGACGCCGGCGACATCCGGATCGGACGTGTCGAGCTCGGCCGCCGCGGCGGTCGTCGTCGTGTCCGCCACGGCGGCGGTGGTCGTCGTGGTCTCGGCCACCGCCTCGGTGGTGGTGGTCGTCTCCTCGGTCTCGTCAGCGGCGGCGGTGCTCTCCTCGGCCGAGGTCGTCGTGGTGTCGTCGGTTCCGGCGTCGTCGTCATCGTCGCCGCAGCCGGCGAGCAGGGCGCCGGCGAGGGCGAGGGCGGCGATCGAGCGCATGGCGGTGTTCACGGGTCCTCCGGTTGACGTGGTGGCGGGATGCCGGGCCGAGGGACGGTCCGGCGGGTGGGTCTCGTCCCGCGGGTGCGGGACGGCGGCCGGGCAGCTTGCGCTGCGGCCGCCGGGTCAGCCGGCGCGTTCGCCGTGGATGTCGGCGACGAGTCGGGTGATCAGCTCGCCGGTGCGGGGCCCGAGGCCGAACAGGAGCTGGTCGTCGTAGGACAGCACCCGGCGGTCCTCACCGGCCGGGGTGCGGGCGAGGCCGCTGGCGTCGAGCAGGCCGTCGATGCCGTCGACCGACTCGAGCCCCGAGTCGGTGACGAGGATGACGTCGGGGGCGGCGAGCGCCAGGGCCTCCTCGGTGAGCGGGCCGTTGTCCTCGATGCCCAGCTCGGTGCCGACGTCGACGCCGCCGATCGCCTCGATCAGCGCGTCCATGCCGGAGCCCTCGCCGAACACGAGCTGGAGGCCGCCGCCGCGCACGTACATCGACATGATCCGCGGCGGGTCGACATCGTCGGGCACGAGCGTCAGCGCCTCGTCGATGTCGGCCTCGACCTCGGCGGCCAGCGCCTCACCGGCGTCGGGGATGCCGAGGGCCTCGCCGACCCGTCGGACCTTGGTCGCGGGCCCGTCGATCGTCGGGTCCTGGTCGATGACGACGAGCGGGAAACCGAGCTCTCGCAGCGTCTCGAGGGTCTCGACGGGCCCGGCGAGGTCCGACGCGAGCAGCACCGTCGGCTCCATCGCCGCGATCGGCTCGGGGACGAGCGAGCGCTGGTAGCCGATCTCGGGCAGCGCGTCGGCCTCGGGCGGGTAGGTGGCCGACAGGTCGGTGGCCACGACGTTGTCGCCGAGCCCGAGGGCGAAGACGACCTCGGCGAGGTCGCCGTCGAGGGGGACGATGCGGTCGATCGACTCGATCGTCACCTCGGTGCCGGTGTCGTCGACCAGCGTGATCGGCAGCTCGGGCTCGGGTGCCCCGGCCGCCCCGGTCGTGCTCGTGCCCGGGGCCGATGTCGACGTGCCCGCGGTGTCGTCGGCGGCGGCCGTGGTGGTGGTTGCGTCGTCGGTCGCGGCGGCCGTGCCGTCGGCCGCGGTGGACGTGCCGTCGGCGTCCTCGTCGTCGCCGGAACCGCCGCACGCGGCGAGTGCCAGCGCTGCCGCCAGGGCGATCGCCGCCCACCGATGTTCACGAAGCTGCGCTGGCACGAGAGGTGAACCTAACGTCCACGAGTCGGCTCGGCAAGGCAGGGGCATCACGCAGCTGAATGCCCGCCGCCCGCCGATGCAGCCGATGCGGCTCGGCCCCGCACGGGCTCCTAGGCTCTGGTGTGATGGGTGACACGACCTGGCCCGACGTGAGCTTCGAGGACCGGATGGGCACCGTCGACTTCCGGGTGGCGAGCCGCGCCCACATCACGGTCGACGGGGATGCCTGCCGCGGGTGCACGACCAAGCAGTGCGTGACCGCGTGCCCGGCCAACCTCTTCGTGCCGACGAGCGACGACGGCATTCTGTTCAACTACGAGCAGTGCTTCGAGTGCGGCACCTGCTACATGGTGTGCAACACCGAGGGCGCCATCACCTGGACCTACCCCGACGGCGGCCACGGCGTCGTGTTCCGCCGGAGCTGACGTGCGCGTCGCCGCCTGCATGAAGTGGGTCGACACCCGGCCCGAGATCGATGCGCTCACCGGCGCCGTCCACGGCGACGACCGCTTCCGCGGCGCGTCGAGCGCCGACCTCGCCGCACTCGAGTGGGCGATGCGCATCGCCGAGCGCACCGGCGGTTCCGTGCTCGCCATCAGCGCCGGGCCGCCCGCGGCCGACCGGCTGCTGCGCGACGCACTCGCCGCCGGCGCGGACCAGGTGCTGCGGGTCGAGCTCGGCCCGGCCGAACCGAGCCGGATCGTCGCCGCCGCACTCGCCGCGGAGCTGACCGAGCGCGACGTCGACGTCGTCGTCTGCGGCGACTGGAGCATCGACCGGGGCTCGGGCTCGGTGCCCGCGTTCGTCGCCGGCGAGCTCGGCGCCGCCCAGGCGCTCGGCCTGGTCGCGCTCGATGTCGCCGCCGACGAGACGATGGAGGTCGAGCGGCGCCTCGACCACGGCCGCCGGGAGCGGCTGCGGGTCCGGGCGCCGGCGGTGCTGTCGGTCGAGGGTGGCGCCGCCGAGCTGCGACGGGCGCCGCTGCGGGCCGTGCTGGCCGCGGAGTCGAGCGCCATCCCGTCGGTGCGTCCCGGACACCTCCACCGGCCGATCACCCGGGTCACCGAGCGCGGTCCGTTCCGGCCCCGGGCCCGGGAGCTGCCGCCGCCGGCCGCCGACCTCGGCCCCCGGGAGCGCATCCTCGAGCTGACCGGCGCCCACCTCGACGCCGAGCCGCCCCGCACCATCGCCGCGGAGCCGGACGAGGCCGCAGGGCTGCTCGTCGACCAGCTGCGCCGCTGGGGCTACCTCGACGAGACGT
This sequence comes from Actinomycetota bacterium, assembly GCA_034211175.1. Taxonomy (GTDB): domain Bacteria; phylum Actinomycetota; class Acidimicrobiia; order Acidimicrobiales; family CAIXPF01; genus JAXHUH01. The sequence goes on along the minus strand of JAXHUH010000310.1, from coordinate 6,008 downwards.
GATCCGCCTCGGCGATCGCACCACCCGCGACCTCGACACCCGGCCGATCGTGCTCGTACCGCTCGGCTCGCTCGAGCAGCACGGCCCCCACCTCCCGCTCGACACCGACACCACGATCGCCGTGGCCGTCGCCGAGCGCGTCGCACGGGCCCGCAACGGTGACGTCGTCGTCGCGCCGCCCGTCGCCTACGGCTCCAGCGGTGAGCACGCCGGGTTCGCCGGCACGCTCTCGATCGGCCAGGAGGCCCTGGAGCTGGTCGTCGTCGAGCTCGGCCGGTCCGCGGACCCTGCGTGGCATCGCCATCTCGTGCTGGTGTGCGGCCACGGAGGCAACGCCGCGCCGCTCCAGCGAGCGGTGCGCACCCTGGTGGGGGAGGGGCGCCCGGTGTCCGCCTGGTTCCTGCCCGCACCGCCGGGCGGCGACGCCCACGCCGGCCACACCGAGACCTCGGCGATGCTCGCGCTCGACCCCGAACGGGTGCTGGCGGAGCGGGCCGAGCCGGGGGCGCGCCGCCCGATCGGTGAGCTGATGGACGACCTGCGGCGCGGTGGTGTGGCCGCGGTCGCCGCCAACGGGATCCTGGGGGACCCGACCGGTGCGTCGGCGGCCGAGGGTGAGGCCATCGTCGCCGAGTGGGTCGCCGCGCTCGAACGTCACCTCGAACAGGTCGGGGCGAGCGCCTCGACCCCCTACGCCACGACTCCGCATGCCTCGGCCCCGGACGCCGCGACCCCGGGTGACCGCGCACCGGAGGGACCCCGATGAGCGACGGCCGACCGGTCGCGGTGATCACCGGAGCCGCCCGTGGCGTCGGCGCGGCCACGGCCCGTCGGCTCGCCGCCGCCGGCTGGTGCGTCGGGCTCGTCGACCGCTGCGCCGACGACCCGGCGTTGCGCTACCCGCTGGCGTCGCGTGCCGACCTCGACGAGGTCGCGGCCGCCTGCGGTCCCGACGTGGTCACCCACGTCGCCGACGTGCGCGACCCCGAAGGCCTCGACGCCGCGGTCGCCTCGGTGGCCGACCGCTTCGGCGGGCTCGACGCCGCGATCGCCGCCGCCGGGGCGATCGGCGGCGGTCCGATGACGTGGGAGACGTCCGACGAGCTGTGGGACGCCATGATCGACATCAACCTCACCGGGGTGTGGCGGTTCGCGCGGGCGGCGGTGCCCCACCTGCTGGCCCGGCCCGAGCCCCGCCGTGGCCGGTTCGTCGCCGTCGCCTCCGCGGCGGGCGCACGGGGCATGCCCCGGCTCGGCGCGTACGTGGCGGCCAAGCACGGCGTCGTCGGCCTCGTGCGGGCGATGGCGGCCGAGGTCGGGCCGCACGGGGTGACGGCGAACGCGGTCAGCCCCGGCTCGACCCGCACGACGATGCTCGACGCCAGCGCCGCCGTCTACGACCTCGACGACGTCGAGGAGTTCGTCCAGCACCAGCCGGTGGGGCGGCTGCTCGGTCCCGACGAGATCGCCGCGGCCGTCGTGTGGCTGTGCGCCGAGGAGGCGTCGGGCGTGAACGGCACCGTGCTCGCCGTCGACGGCGGCATGACCGCCACCTGAGCCGGTGCCCGGGCCCGGTGTGGCGGCGGGTGCGCGCTCGTCCCAACGGTGATGACGCACTGGCTCTAGCCGTACGACTAGTCTCGCTTTGAGACGTCGGTCACATCGACCCTGGGAGAGTGAAGATGAAGTGTCGCGCCGCGGTGCTGCACGGGATCGGCCAGAAGTGGACGGTTGAGGAGATCGAGCTCGATCCGCCGAAGGCGGGTGAGGTCCTGGTCAAGACGGCGTACGCCGGCATGTGCCACTCCGACGACCACCTCGTCACCGGCGACATGGTGCCGCCGACCGAGGTCCTCCAGCTGCTCGGGGTCAACTCGATGTTCCCGGTGATCGGGGGCCACGAGGGTGCCGGCACCGTGGTCGAGGTCGGCGAGGGCGTCACGAGCGTGGCCGTGGGTGATCACGTGTCGTGCTCGTTCATCCCCTCCTGCGGGCGTTGCCACTACTGCGCCAACGGCCAGACCAACCTCTGCGACCTCGGGGCGCTGACCCTCGCCGGCGGCATGATCACCGACGGCACCTACCGCGCCCACCTCGCCGACGGCACCGACGTCGGCACGATGGCCAAGCTCGGCACGTTCAGCGAGTACATGTGCCTGGCCGAGCCGTCGGTCATCAAGGTCGACGACGACTACCCGATGTCGGCCGTCGCGCTGGTGAGCTGCGGTGTGGCCACCGGGTTCGGCTCCGCCGTGAACCGGGCCGAGGTGAAGGCGGGGGACACGGTGGTGGTGGTCGGCATCGGCGGCATCGGCGCCAACGCCGTCCAGGGCGCCAAGCTGGCCGGTGCCAGCAACGTCGTCGCCGTCGACCCGATCGAGCTGAAGCGGGAGAAGGCCCAGGAGTTCGGGGCCACCCACACCGCCGCCTCCATGGACGAGGCCATGCCGCTCGTCGCCGAGCTGACCCATGGCCGCATGGCCAACTCGGTCATCGTGACCGTCGGGGTGCTCACCGGCGACCTCCTCAAGCCCGCCGCCTCGCTCGCCGCCAAGGGCGGCACCGTGGTGACCACGGCGATCGCGCCGATGGGCCAGGAGGACGTGAAGCTCAACCTGTTCGAGCTGGCGATGTTCAACAAGCAGATCCGGGGCACGATCTTCGGCTCCGGCAGCCCCCGCTCGGCCATCCCCGAGCTGCTGCGCCAGTACCGCGAGGGTCACCTGAAGCTCGACGAGCTCGTCACCCGCGAGTACACGCTCGACGAGATCAACCAGGGCTACGACGACATGCACGAGGGCCGCAACATCCGCGGCGTCATCCGCTTCGACTGACGTCGCACCCCACGAGCGCACGGCCGCCGATCCGGGCTACGGATCGGCGGCCGCGTCGCGTCAGCCCGCCGCCGCGGCGGCCAGGAACTGGCGCATCGTCGCCGGCGGTCGCCCGACGAGCGCCTCGAGGGTCGGGTCGGTGGCGGCGAACGCGCCCCTGCGGCTGGCGACGAACGAGCCGCACAGCAGGTCGGCGACCCTGTCGGGCAGTCCGCCGGCGACGAGGTTCGCCCGGTGCTCGTCGTCGCTGACGATCACCCGTGCGATGGCCCGGCCCGTGACCTCGGAGGCGATCGCGGCCAGGTCCGCCAGCGTCAACGCCTCTCGGCCGGTGAGGGGCGGGGTCACGCCGTCGAGGTCGCCGTCGCCGGCGAGCACGACCGCCGCGGCCGACGCCAGGTCGTCGTGGGTGGTCCATGCGACCGGCCCGTCCTCGGGCGCCACCAGCTCGCCGGTCTCGAGCGCGCGGCCCATGAACATGAGGCCGGACGCCGCGTAGTAGCCGTTGCGCAGCGCCGTGAACGCCATGCCCGATGCCGCGAGCATCGCCTCGGTGGCGGCGTGGGTGGTCATGGGCGGGAACGCCGACGCGGGGTCCGCGCCCATCTGGCTCGTGTAGACGAGCCGCTCGACCCCGCAGTCCCGTGCGGCGTCGATCACGGTCCGGTGGCGTCGCAGCCCGTCCTCGCCGAGGGCGCCGGACGACACGAGCAGCACCTTCGTCGCCCCCTCGAACGCATGGCGGAGGCTGGCGCCGTCGTCGAAGTCGCCGCGGCGGACGCGCACGCCGCGCGCTGCGAGGCCTCGGGCGTTCGCGGGGTCGCGGGTGCTGAGGGCGATCTCGGACGCCGGCACGCGCTCGAGCAGCTGCTCGACCACGCGCCCGCCGAGCTGTCCGGTGGCTCCGGTGATCACGATCATGGGTTTCCTCCCGGTGCGTCGGACGCCCGACGCAGCCGCATCGTCCGTTTCAGGTCCTCGGCCGTTCCTGCGCGGGCGCGGTGGTCGCCGATCGGGCGATCGCCACGCCGTTCGTCGCCATCGCCGTGTTATCGGCGATTCGGCTTGCCTGTTATCGCGGATATTTCCGTCGATAGCAAGTGAGTGTTATCGTTGGTTCATGGCAACGGGCCGCGACGTCGATGGCCGCGAGGGCGCCGAAGGCGGTGGGTCGCCGGATCGGGCCGAGGTGCGGGAGCGCATCGTCGGCGCGGCGTCCGCCCTGCTGGCCGCGGAGGGGTCGAGTGCGCTGACGACCCGGGCGGTGGCGTCGGCGGCCGGTGTGCAGCCGCCGACGATCTACCGCCTGTTCGGCGACAAGGACGGGCTCCTCGAGGCGCTGGCCCACCACGCGCTGACCACCTACGTCGACCGCAAGCGCGTGCGTCCCGTCGGCGTCGACCCGGTCGAGGACCTGCGGAGGGGCTGGGACCTGCACGTCGGCTTCGGGCTCGCCAACCCCGAGCTCTACCCGCTGATCCACGGGGCCCCGCGATCGGGCGCGTCCCCCTCGGCGGCCGCGGTCGAGGGTCGGCACATGCTGGAGGAGCTCGTCGGCCGGATCGCCGCCGCCGGCCGACTCCGCGTCGACGAGACGCTGGCCGCCGACCTCCTCCAGGCCGCCGGGTCCGGCACGATCATGACCCTCCTCGCCGCGCCCGGGGCCGACCGCGACGACGGGTTGTCGGTCGCCGCACGCGAGGCGGTGATCGCCGCGATCGTGACCGACGCCCCGGTGGCCGACGAGCCCGGTCCCGTCGCCGTCGCGGTGGCGATGCGGGCGGTGCTCGGTGGCATCGATGCGCTCAGCGACGCCGAGCGCCGACTGATGGCGGAGTGGCTCGACCGGATCGTCGCCGGTGCTCGTGACGACCGGCGCGACTAGCTTGCGGCCGAGACATCGGTCACTTCGAGGTTGGGGGGTCAACCATGAAGAGTCGCGCGGCCGTGCTCCACGGCGTCGGTCAGAAGTGGAGCGTGGAGGAGATCGAGATCGATCCGCCGAAGGCGGGTGAGGTGCTGGTGAAGACGGCGTACGCCGGTCTGTGCCACTCCGACGAGCACCTCGTCACCGGCGACATGGTCCCACCGCCCGAGGCGCTGGAGGCGATGGGGGCCCGCTCGATGTTCCCGATCATCGGGGGCCACGAGGGGTCCGGGATCGTCGCCGCCGTGGGGGAGGGCGTGACCACCGTCGCGGTGGGCGATCACGTGTCGTGCTCGTTCATCCCGTCCTGTGGGCGTTGCCACTACTGCGCCAAGGGCCAGACCAACCTGTGCGATCTCGGCGCCGGGACGCTCGGCGGCGGCATGGTGACCGACGGGACGTTCCGCACCCACTCCAACGACGGCACCGACATCGCCATCCTCGCCAAGCTCGGCACGTTCAGCGAGTACATGTGCCTGGCCGAGCCGTCGGTGATCAAGGTCGACGACGACTACCCGATGTCCGCGGTCGCGCTGGTGAGCTGTGGCGTGGCCACCGGCTACGGCTCCGCGGTGAACCGGGCCGAGGTGAAGGCCGGGGACACGGTGGTGGTCGTCGGCATCGGCGGCATCGGCGCCAACGCCGTCCAGGGCGCCCGGGCCGCCGGGGCGAGCAACATCATCGCCGTCGACCCGGTCGAGCTGAAGCGGGAGAAGGCCCAGGAGCTCGGCGCCACCCACACCGCGTCCTCGATGGAGGACGCCATGCCCATGGTCATGGAGCTGACCCACGGGCGCATGGCCGACTCGGCGATCCTGACCGTCGGGGTGCTCACCGGCGACCTCCTCGCCCCAGCCGTGTCGCTGGTCGGCAAGGGCGGCACCGTCGTCACGACGGCCATCGCCCCGATCTCCCAGGAGGACGTGAAGCTCAACCTGTTCGAGATGGCGATGTACAACAAGCAGGTCCGGGGCACGATCTTCGGCTCCGGCAGCCCGCGGGCCGCGATCCCCGAGCTGCTGCGCCAGTACCGGGAGGGCCGGCTCAAGCTCGACGAGCTGATCACCCGGGAGTACACGCTCGACGAGATCAACGAGGGCTACGAGGACATGCGCCGCGGCAAGAACATCCGGGGCGTGATCCGCTTCGACTGACCTGCCGGCCGACGGCCGCCCTGGTGTCGTTCCTGCTCCCCGGGGACCGAACGATCGATCGATCGGGCCGCGATCGGCTCAACGGAGCCGATC
>JAXHUH010000309.1:0-19855 GCA_034211175.1 Actinomycetota bacterium | reverse complement strand
CCGGTTGACGTAAGACACCTCCAGATTCGTTGAGCCCCTGTTCTCGTTCGCGGACCCCTCAACCGCCCCCGGTCGACGTCACCGCACGCCACCCACCCCGCTCAGATCCGAAGAGCCGGTATCTCATCGAGCGACACACGCTGATGTTCGCGCCGTCGATCGCTGTCGTGGGCGAGCTCCACGACCGGGCACAGAATCGACCAAGAAGCGCTGACGGGATCACCGTTGTCGTGAACCCCGAACCGATGCCGGAGCCTGGGTTGACACCGTTGCGCTGGACCGAACAGAACATCGGAAGCATCACGCGCCACTTCCCACCGGAGCAGACCGAGGTGCATGCGCGGTCGGCAGCCACGCGTGACGCACTCCTTGCGATGCAACCGTCGAGAGTCCTCTACCTCGCAACCCACGCTCGAGCGCACGACGAGTCCGTCGAGCGCGCTCTCGCCTCATACGTGGCACTCGCGCCCACGCCGGGCCATGACGGGTTGCTGCGGGCATCGGACGTGCATCGGCTGCACCTACCAGCCGAGATCGTCATTCTCGGCGCCTGCGAGACCGGAGGAGGAAGGGCCACGGGCGACGGGCTGATCGGCCTGAGTCGCTCGTTCCTCGCTGCCGGGCCGTCGTGCCTCGTGCTCACGATCACCGAGGTGCTCGAGCGGTCCAGCCTCGAGGTCGTCCATCGGATCCACGAGGAGTGGCTCGAGCGCGGCCACGCTCTACCCGCTGCCGTTCGACGCGTCCAGGCCGAGCTCGCCCGAGAGTTTCCCGACCAACCTCACCTCTGGTGCACGTTCCTCGTCCATGGAACGCTGATGTGACGAATCTCACCACGGAGGATGGTCGATGGAAGCTCGGGATGGCGGGCATGGCGAGGTCGTTGTCGATGACTGGACACCGAGCGAGCTCGAGCACCTCGGCACCATCGAGTTGTACAGCGAGGACTCCGCACTCACCTCGCACGGAGAAGGAACGCGCCGCGTCCGCGAAGGCCGTGTAGCTGTTCACCATCCCGTGGTCTACTCGCTACGACATGCAGACTTTCCTGACTTGATCACACGTCGCACCGATGCCGCGAACCTCGTCTTCGCACTCGTGCACTTCCGCTTCGACCTCCTCGCCCTGGGGAAACGACGACATTACGCCGAGTTGCGCTTCGGCGTCTCGCTCGATGACGAGACCGTCCGGGCGTTCAGTCTCCATCCCACCAGCGTGACGTCGCCCGTCGACGTCGAGCGGGATCGGAGGTTCACGATCTCACCTGGACTCGCACTGATCGGGCTCGGCGATGGTCCCGGCGAGTTCAGCTCGGGGAAGACCTTTCGATACACCGAGCTACGGCCCATGATCAGCGCATCCGGCGAAGGAAGCAGCAGCTTCTCGTGGACGTTCGACGCCCAGGAAGGCGCGCCACTGACTCCCGGCGGTCGAGCCTGCTTCGCGGTCATCGAGCTCCCCGTGGCGTTCATGTCGGGCGGCGGCGCCTTCACGGCCGATGTCGTGGTCCGGCGTCGCATTCTGGGTGTCCTCACGAACGTCACGACGATCTCCGATCGCCTCCCGTTCACCGTGCACATGGGCCCGACTGGTCTGGTCTTCGGAGCAATGTGATGACGCGCACCTACTGCCGGTCCCTGCGGCGCCCGTCACGACATCGCCGCGTGGCCGTCCTCGAGGGACACGACGCGGTCGGCGCGGGCGAGGGCGACCGGGGTGTGGGACACGGCGAGGACGGTCACGTCGGACCGGTCGAGGAGGCGGGACCACAGCAGCTGCTCGGTCGCCGGGTCCAGCGACGACGACAGGTCGTCGAGCACCAGCAGGTCGGCGCCCCGGAGGAACATGCGGGCCGCGGCGACCCGCTGGACCTGGCCGCCGGAGAGCTTCACGCCGCGGCGCCCGACGATCGTGTCGAGACCGTCGTCGAGCGCGGCGACGTCGTCGTCCAGCACCGCGGCGCGGATCGCGGCGTCCACCACGACGTCATCCGCCGGGCGCCCGAGGGACAGGTTCTCCCGCACCGACTCGCTGAACAGGCGGGGCACCTGCGGGGTGAACGCCGCCCGGGGTGGGACCAGGAACGTCGCCGGCTCGTCGACCACCTGGCCGTTCCAGCGGAGCTCACCAGCGTCGGCCGGCAACAGCCCGAGCAGCGCGTGGAGCAGCGTCGTCTTCCCGCTCCCCACCCGGCCGGTGGCCACGGTCAGCGAACCCCGCTCCAACGTGAGCGACACGTCGATGACGCCTCGCCCGCTGCTCGGGTGGAGGCACGTGAGGCCGTCGACCTCCAATCGCTCCAACGGCGGGCCCGGCGGCGGCGACGGCGCCACCGCCGGGAGCGGGCCCCGCACGTGGATCGGCGCCGCCGCAACCACGGCTGCCCGGGGCTCGGCCGGCATCAGCTCCGAGAGCCGGTCGATCGACACGCGGGTCCGCTTCATCTCGGTCAGCACCCGCCCGATCTCGGCCGGCAGGTAGGTGAGCTGGTCGAGGAACACGACGAACAGGGCGAAGTCGCCGACGGTGAACGCCCCCGAGCGGATCCGGCCCGCACCGAGGAGGAGCACGGCGCCGGTGCCGACGTGGACGAGGTGGAGGTTCATCGAGTTGACCGCCTCGGCGAAGACCCGGTCCCGCAGCGACCGCCGCCGCCGGGTCTCGCCGATCTCCGCGACCCGCCCGACGACGTGGGGCGCAGCGCCCGCCACCCGCACGGCGAGGCTGGCGCCGACCAGCTCACCGAGGAACGCGGTCAACCGACCCGTCGAACGGCGGGCCGCCCGGGCGTGCACCGCCGAACGGGTACCGAGCGCGTCGCTGACCGCCGCCGACACCAGCACCGGGGCGAACGCCGCCGCGGTCAGCAGCGGGTCGATCGACCACATCACCGCGCCGCCGACGAGCGCGAACAGGCCCCGGCCGATGAGGTCGGCGACCCCGTCCATCGACCCCATCGTGATGGCGACCGGTTCGTCGCGGAACCGGCTGATGGCGTCGCCGGGCGGCACCGGCAGGCCGGAGCGTCCGAACCCCCGCAGGATCCCGGCGAGCACGTTGCGCTGCAGCAGGGTGTGGGTCTCGTAGCTGAAGCCGCTCCACGTCCGGCCCACGGCGAGCTCGGTCAGCACCTCGCCCAGCTGCACGGCACCGACGAGGGCCACCGCCAACCACACGGGCCCGGCGGCGTCGCCGGCGAGTCGGTCGAAGAACGCCCGGGTCGCGAGGCCGAGCGCGAGCGGGGCGGCGCAGAACAGGAGCGCGCCGGTGAGCACGCAGCCGATGAAGTAGCGCCACGTGAACCGGATGAGGGCGGCGACCTCCGCGAGCGTCGTCATGCCGGCACCTCCTCGGCCAGCCCGGTCCGCACCATGGCCGCGAACCTCGAGGTCGCATCCGCGGCGAGCGCGCGCCGTGGGCCGTGCTCGACGACCCGCCCATGGTCGAGGACGACGATGTCGTCGGCCCGTTCGACGGTGCGCATCCGGTGGGCGATGACGATGCCGGTCCGGTTGGTGAGGAGTCGGTCGATCGCCGTCTCCAGCAGGGCCTCCGTGTGGGGGTCGAGCCGGGACGACGCCTCGTCGAGCACGACGACGCCGGGGTCGCCCAGGAACACCCGGGCGAGCGCGACGAGCTGGGCCTCGCCGGCCGACAGGCCCCGCCCGGTCGAGCCGAGCACGGTGCCGAGGCCGTCGGGGAGCTGGCCGAGCCAGTCGTCGAGACCCAAGGCCGCGAAGACCTCGACGAGCCGGTCGTCGTCGACGGACGGGTCGAACAACCGCACGTTGTCCCGCAGGGTGCCGTCGAACAGCTGGACGTCCTGGGTGACGAGACCGACCCGGCCCCGGAGGTCGTCGAGGCGGAGGTCCCGCACGTCGGTACCGCCGATCCGGACCACACCCGAGTCGACGTCGTGGAGCCGGAACAGGAGCCGCGCGATCGTCGACTTCCCCGCCCCGGTGCGCCCGACCAGCCCCAGCACCCGGCCCGGCTCGACGCCGAGCGACACCTCGTGGAGCACCGGCTCGCGGTCGTAGGTGAACCCGACCCGGTCGAGCTCGACCGCCAGCGCCCCGGCCGGCAGGTCGGCGCCGGGGCCGTCGGTGATGCGGGGCTCGGCGGCGAGCAGCTCCCGCACCCTCGTGATGCCGCCCATCGCCCGCTGGAAGCTGCCGAGGTGGCGGGAGATCCGCTCGAGCGGCATGCGCAGCATCCCCGTGTAGCGGAACACCACGTACACACCGCCGAGGGTGAGGGCCCCCGCCTCGTAGCGCCATGCCGCCATCCCCAGCGCGGCCACGGTGGCGGCGACGAGGGCCAGGCTGGCGGCACCGGTGAACAGCGACGCGGCCAGGAGGGCGTCGCGGTCGGCGCCGAACCGGTCGGCCAGCCGTCGGTGGAGCCCGACCATCGTGACGTCGTCGGCGCCGTTCGCCTTGATGTCGACCAGCGCGGAGAGCCGCTCCTCGAGGTAGCCGCTCAGCTCGGCGTTCACGACCCGGGACCGCAGCGAGCGACGGCCGACGAAGCCGCCGGCCCGGGTGAGGTAGACGGCCGCCGCGACCGCGCACAGCATGAGGACGGCACCGATCCGCCAGTCCTGCAACCACAGCAGCACCAGCACCCCGACGAGGAACACGGCGCTGCCGAGCACCTGGACGACGAACCGGGAGAAGAACCCGGCGATCGCCCCGACATCACCGTCGATCCGTTCGAGCAGCTCCCCGGCGCCGTGGTCGGCGTGGAAGCCGTCGTCGAGGGCGAGGACGTGGGCGGTCAGGTCGACCCGCAGGGCATTCGTCGTGCGCCAGCCGAGGTCGTCGGCGACGTAGATCTCGGCGACGGCCGCGGCCTGGGACAGCAGCGCCGCCACCAGGAACACCGCGGCGATGCCGACCAGGCGGTCGAACGGGGCACCCGCCGACGCCTGGTCGATGAACCGCTTCGCCAGGAGGGGGTTGGCGAGCTGCAGACCGATCCCGGCGAAGAAGAGGACGGCGAGCAGGGCGAGGCGCGGCCGATGAGGCCGCAGGTACGCCGCGACGAAGGCGCGGACGGTTGCGTCGGGCAAGGAGGCGCTCCTGATATCAGCACGAGACGAACGAAGGTCGTGTGCTGTCCAGGCCTCCCGAGCGGGCGCGCGCGGCGCCGGCTACCGCGTCAGGCGCGGCGTGTCGGGTTGGGAGCGACGGCGGGGGCCTGGACGGAGCGCGCAGTCATGTCGAGACCTCCGGGGTCGCACGAGGTGAACACGACCAGCGTGTGCGCCCTCACCCACCGCCGGCAAACGAGTTTCCCGGGTCAGGTCTCGTGGATGGCGATGAGGGCGGCGTTGACGATGCTGCCGGTGTCGATGCCGCACAGCTCGTGGAGGTCGGCGATCGTGCCGGACTCGCCGAAGCGGTCGACGCCGAGGCAGACCTGGCGGACCCCGAGCGCGGAGCCGATCCAGGCCAGGGCATGACTCGACGCGTCGTGGACGCTCACGATCGGGTCCCGCCGCTCCTCAGGTGTGATCAGCCGGTGGAGATGACTCGGTCGCCGCACGGCCCGCGCCTCCTTGGCGCCCGAGCGGTGCCGCCCCTGCCACGAGCGAAAAACCCGGTCGGGGCTGGTCAGGTGGACGACCGTGACGTTCACACCCTCGGCATCGAGCTCGTCGGCCGCGGCCAGTGCCTCGGGCGCCATCACCCCGGTCGTGACCAGCGTGACCCCGGGCCGGCCCTCCTCCCGCCGCTCGGCCAAGCGGTAGCCGCCGGCGAGCACCAGGTCCCGCAGCGGGTCCTCGCCGTAGCGCTCGACCGCGGTGTCGAACGGCGCCTGGTCGATCGGGCGGGTCGACAGTCGCAGGTAGGTGCTCTCCCCGTCGGCCGGCGCCAACCGGCGGAGCGCGTCGCACAGCAGCCAGTCGACCTCGGTGGCGAAGCACGGCTCGACGTAGCAGACCCCGGGAAGCTCGGCGCCGACCGACGCGGTGATCGTCGACTGGTGGGCCCCGCCCTCGGGCGCCAGCGTGACGCCGGCCGGGGTGCCGGCGACCACGAACCGGGAGCCGTTGTAGGCGCCGTAGATGAACGCGTCGAGGCCCCGGAGCACGAACGGGTCGTAGACCGCGCCGACCGGCAACAGGTGGCGGCCGTGGTGGTCGTGGCTGAGGCCGAGCTGGCCGAGCAGCATGAACAGGTTCATCTCGGAGATGCCGAGCTCGATGTGCTGGCCCGACGGCGACGGCGCCCACCGCAGCAGCCGGTCGGCGCCACCGTGGTCGTCGCGCTCGGTGTCCGCATAGACGCCGACCTTGTTGATCCAGCCGCCGAGGTTGGTCGAGATCGACACATCCGGAGCCACAGTCACGATCCGCTCGCCGACCTCGTCGACGTCGGCGAGGCGGGTCAGGGTGCGCCCGAACGCCTCCTGGCTCGACACGTTGCCCCGGCGGACGACACCCGACGCGACGTCGGGGATGGGCAGCTCGGGACGGGACGGCGTCGGGGCGTTGTTGATCCGCCGCCCGACCGACGCGCACAGCTTCCCGGCCGCCGAGTCGGCGTCGAAGCGGTCCCACTCGGTGTCGGCGTCGAGGCCGCTGGCGGCGCGCAGGGCATCGACCTGGTCCTCGCTGAGCAGCGCCGCGTGGTTGAGCGGGTCGCCGGCCATCGGCAGGCCCCAGCCCTTGATGGTGTAGGCGAACACCACGCTCGGCCGCTCGGGCTCGGCGTCGGCGGCCCGGAACGACTCGCCGAGCAGTGCGAGGTCGTGGCCGCCGAGGTCGGTCACCGTCGCCCGCAGCTCGTCGTCGTCCCACCCGTCGACGAGTCGGCCGACCGCGGGGTCGGCGTCGCGCAGGAACTTGTCGCGCAGGTCGGCGCCCCGCAGCGCGAACAGCGACTGGTACGCCTCGTTCGACATGGCGTCGATGTGGGCGCGCAGGGCGTCGCCCCCGTCGAGCCCGAAGGCGGCCTGGAGGCGATGGCCGTACTTCGCCTCGACGACGTGCCAGCCGACCTCGCGGAAGAAGCCGGCGAGGCGCCGGGCCTGGATGTCGGGGATGACCCGGTCGAGGCTCTGGCGGTTCAGGTCGATCACCAACGTGAAGTTGCCCACCCCGGCGGTGACCGGGTCGGCGATCGCCTCCCACACGTTGCCCTCGTCCAGCTCGGCGTCGCCGACCAGCGCCAGGAACCGCGACCGGGGGCCGGGGCCGAACCGGGCGTCGCCGTAGCGGCGGGTCACCGCGGAGAACAGCGGCGCCACCGCGCCGAGACCGACCGAGCCGGTCGAGAAGTCGGCGACGTCCGGGTCCTTCGTGCGCGACGGGTACGCCTGGAGGCCGCCCCGCTGGCGCAGCGTGGTCAGGTACGAGCGGTCGAGCTCGCCGGTCAGGTACTTGATGGCGTGGTAGACGGGCGAGGCGTGGGGCTTCACCGCGACCTTGTCGTCCGCGTCGAGGTGGGCGAACCACAGCGCGGTCATGATCGAGACCATCGACGCCGACGACGCCTGGTGGCCGCCGACCTTCACGTCGTTGGCGCCACTCGGTGCCCGGCGGTTGGCGGCGTCGACGATCCGGGTGGCGAGCCACAGCACCCGCTGCTGGACCTCGGCGAGGACCTCGAGATCGGCTCCTCCGGGTGCCGCGCCACCCTCCGCGGACGGGGTGGCCTTCTCGTCGGCGGCCAGGTCGAGCGTCATCGCACCTCCAGGTTCGGCCCGCCGCCAGCCCACCGCCGGGCGAGCGTCACGGGTCCGGACCCCGAGCCTCCCATGCCCGGGAGGCCTGCGCCCGGACGACGCCACGTCGGGCCACGTCGCGCCTCGCCATGACCCGGCAGGTCATCGCCACGCTGACCCCGTCGGGAGCATCGTCGGTCACACAGAGGAAGAGCCAACGACACGGAGGCAGAGACCATGACCGCATACGGCGTCGGGATCCTGAAGGACATCAACGTGGGGCCCGCCATCGTCGAGTACCTCGAGAAGATCGACGACACGCTCGCCCCCTACGGCGGCACGTTCGTCATCCACGGTGGGCGCCAGGACGTCCGCGAAGGTGAACGGCTCGGCGACCTGATCGTGATCGCGTTCCCCGACCGGGCCGCGGCCGAGGCCTGGTACGAGTCCGACGCCTACCAGGCGATCCTCCCGCTCCGCACCGAGAACGCTTCGGGCACGGTCGTCCTGATCGACGGCGTCGACGACGACCACGCCGCCACCGACGTGCTGACCTGAGCCGACAGGCCTGACAAGCCGGTCGGTACCGGGTCCCGCTCGGCGGTGGACCAGCCGCCCATGTCATTCTCGGTCGTCGGCGGGCTCGGGTGGGCGGCGACGGAAGGCGGCGACCGCGGCGTTGATCGTCGGGTAGAGGTTCTCCTCGCCGAGGCGGGCCCGCAGACCACACCGCCCGAGGAGCTCGAGGACGTCGTCGTTGGCCCGGGCGATGCTGACCCGCAGGCCCTGCTCGTCGGCGTCGTCGAGCAGCGCCTCGAGGTGGTCGACCGCGGTCGTGTCGATCGAGCCGACACCCTCGAAGTCCAACACGATGTGGCGCTCCTCGCCGGGGTTGTCGACCAGCGCCTTCTCGACCCGCTGGCGGAACCACTCGGCGTTGGCGAAGAACAGCGGCGCGTCGAACCGGTAGACCAGCAGCCCCTCGAGCGGCGTGGCCCGCGGGTCGTCGATCGAGATCCATCCGTCGAGGCCCGCGCCCTCGCCGAGGATGGCGTCGTTGGGCCGGGCGACCCTCCCGACGGCGATGACGACCGACACCGCCACCGCGAACAGCACCCCGTACAGCAGGTCGGTGGTGACCACCGCCAGGCACGTCAGCGCGGCGAGCCCGGCCTCGATACGGCTGATGGCGATCACCCGCCGGAACCCCTCGACGTCGATCACCGCGATCGCCGCCGCGACGATCACCGCGGCCAGCGCCGTCGAGGGGATCTCGGCCAGCAACGACCGGCCGACCAGCAGGAAGACGACGACGGCGACGAACGCGACGACGCTCGTGAGCTGGGAGCGGCTGCCGATCGTCGCCGGCACGAACGAACGGGACGCGCTCGACGACATCGGGAACCCGCCGCCGAACGCCCCGGCACCGTTCATCGCCCCGAGGGCCAGGAGCTCGCGGTTGGCGTCGATCTCGTAGTCCTCCCGCCCGGCGATCGAGCGGGCGGTGAGGATGTTGTCGGTGTAACCGATCAGCGCCACACCGGCCGCGGCGGGCAGGAGGGCGCCCAGATCGCCGGTGCTCACGTCGGGCACCGCGAACGACGGGAACGCGGCGTCGATCTCGCCGACCACGGCGACCTCGAGGTCGAGCAGCTCCACCACGACGATGGCCAGCGCCAGGCCGATCAGCGCGCCGGGCACCGCCGGCGACCACCACCGCAGGACCAGGATCAGCACCAGCGTGGCCAGCCCGAGGAGCAGCGTCGTAGCGTCGATCTCGTCGAGCGAGGTGAGCAGCTCGCCGACCCTGGGGAAGAAGCTGTCCGCCTCGATCGGCACTCCGGTGAACGCCCGGATCTGGCTCGACAGCAACGTCAGACCGACTCCGGAGATGTAGCCGACGAGCACCGGCTTCGACAGCAGGTCGGCCACGAACCCCAGGCGCAACACGCCGGCCACGAGCGCACACACACCCACCAGGCCGGCGAGTGCGGCCATCAGCGCCAGGTAGCGGTCGGGGTCGCCGGCAGCGAGCGGCGCCACCGCGACCGCGGACAACACCGCGGTACCCGGTTCGGGCCCGATGCCGAGGTGGCGGCTGGTGCCGACGAGGGCGTAGATCGGCAACGCCACGAGTGCCGCCCGGAACCCGGCCGACGGGGGCAGGCCACCGAGCTCGGCGTAGGCCATCGCCTGGGGCACCAACATGGCCGCGACCGTGCACCCGGCGACGACGTCGGGCCGCAACCACGCCCGTTCGTACTCACCGCGGCGCACCGTGCCGAGCAGGGAACGGGCCGTCATCACCGAACCTCCGCGTCGCCCTCTCCCCCGGGTCGCCGCCAGCCTCCCACGACCATCGTGGCGGCCCCGGACCGGGCGCCCGACGAAGCGGGACCGGTAGGGTCGCCGCCGCACGGGTCACTGGCCGGGGGGCCGCCGACCAGGGGGAAGAAGGCGACGATGACGACCGTGGAGCTCCACCCCACGGCGTCGGCCTGTTCGCCGGCACCGACATCGCCCGCCGCTACCAGTCCGACCAGAACGACTGGCTCGCCCGCCAACTCACCCGCCTCACCACCGACGCCGTTTGACGCTCCACGGTTCGGGCACACAGCGGCCGGGAACACCGCGGACGGTGGGCGCTCTGCCCGCTGACCGTTCTCGACCGCCGAGGGGGACCAGATGGACGACGACTTCCGAGCCTCCGCTCCCGCCGCCCTGCACGCCGTTCTCACCGGCATGGAGCCACCCGTCACGACGTCCGAGCTGCTCGAACGCGCCCGGCTCGCCGGTGCGGGCCCGCGCGAGATCGCGACGCTCGAGCGCCTGCCCGAGCGGAGCTGGGCCAGCGTCGACCAGGCCGTCGCCGCGGCAACGGCCGCCTGGCCACCGGACACGGCTCCCTGACGACCGGGTCGCACATCGCCGCGCCGGTCCGCGCAGCGCGCCGGAGCAGACCGAGACGGCGCCTGACGCGCCGAGACCCCGCCGAAGGGCGGCGGGGTCTCGGCGCGGTGTGGGGCCCGGCGTCAGGTCACGGGCGACGGGGCTGGCGCTGGTAGCGGGGGCGCTCGTCGACGACGAACGTCTCGCGCTCGGTCGTGCGGCGACCGAAGCTGCGGAACCCGCCGTTCACCAGCGAGGCGAGGATGGCGATGGCACCCACGACCATCAGCACCACGCCCATCGCCGACAGGTTCACGCCCTCGACCGCGGCGTTCACCGCGAAGTAGAGGATGGCTCCCGCCGCACCGCTCTCTACACCCGTACGCCCCAGGTCACGCATTCGCGCAGAGTGCAGTCAGACGACCACAGAATCTGGCAATCTCTTCCGATGCCGATGACCGTTCCGGACCCGGGTGCCTGCTGCTTCTGCAGCTACCTCGATGGCACGAGCCCGTACACGATCCTCGAGCGCAACGAGCTCACCGCGGTGCTCGTCACCTTCGAGCAACGCGGGCAGGGGCACGTGCTCGTCATACCGATCGCCCATCGGGAGACCATCCTCGACCTCACCCCCGAGGAGAGCCTCGAGATCATGGACACGACGGTGCGCATGAGCCGCGCCATCGCGTCCGCCTTCGACCCCGAGGGCATCGCCGTGTGGCAGAACAACGGCGTCGCCGCCCGCCAGACCGTGCCCCACTTCCACATGCACGTCACGGGCACGGTGCCGGGCGGCAGCACGATCCGGGGACGGCGCCCCCGCCTGCCACTCCACGCCACCGACGCGATCGCCGCCCGCCTCGCGCCGCATCTCATGGAGCCCGCCGCCGTGCGCTGACCACCCGGGCCGACCGCGACACCGGCGCCGGTGCCACGGCACAGCCGTCAGCCGTCGGCGAGGTGGCGCTCGACGGTGGCGGTCTTGGCGACGAGGCGGCCGGTGCCGCCGGGCGTGTCGACGTCGCCCCGGATGTCGAGCTTCACCACGACGCTGACCCGCTCCGACACCGTCGACACGTCGTCGACGCACCGTCGGAGCACGTCCATCACCTCGTCCCAGCTGCCCTCGACGTTGGTGAACATCGCGTTGGTCTCGTTGGGCAGGCCCGACTCGCGCACGATGCGGACGGCACCGGCGACCGAGCGACCGACGGACTCGCCGGTTCCGAGCGGGCTGATGGAGAAGGCGGCGATCATGGCCCGAGCCTCCCACGCCGTCGAACGCGGCGCCGGGAACACGATCCGGGCCGGCCATCCCGGTGCGGTCAGGCCGGGCGGATCACGACGAGCTGGTCGGCGGCGGACTCCGGTGCCCACACCTCACCGGGGCGACCGAGGATCTGGCGCACGTTGCCGGGTGAGCCCGGGAGCGGGAAGGTGTCGAACACCTCGGCGTCGGGCCGGAAGCGGTGGATGGCGTTGCCGCCGAAGTCGCTGACCCACACCTGGTCGAGCTCGTCGACGTACACCGCGTAGGCCTGGGGCGCCGGGCCCGGCAGCGGCCACTCGGCCCACTCGTCGGTGGCGGGGTCGTAGCGGCCGAGCTGGCCCGCCTCCCA
This sequence comes from Actinomycetota bacterium, assembly GCA_034211175.1. Classification (GTDB taxonomy): domain Bacteria; phylum Actinomycetota; class Acidimicrobiia; order Acidimicrobiales; family CAIXPF01; genus JAXHUH01. Next base: position 7,673 of record JAXHUH010000309.1, on the reverse strand, counting down.
CTCGCTGACCCAGATCGCGCCGGACGAGTCCGACCAGACGCGACGCGCGCCCTGACCCGACGTCGGCGGCTCGAGCACGGTCGCGGAGAGGTCGTCCTCGATGCGCCCGACGTAGCTGCCGGCGAGCGACGCGTAGTAGATGTCGCCCGACGGCGTCGCGGTGATGCCGTAGGGCCCGGTGCCGCCGGGTGCGTCACGGACCTCCATGGCCCCGGTCGCCGGATCGAGGACCCCGTAGATCCCGGCCTGGCCGGTGAAGAACAGGCGCCCGTCGGGCGCGAACGCGGCCGTGTTGAGGTTCGCGTTCGGGCGACCCGCGGGGAGCGGGAAGGTCGTGACCTCGTCGGTCGCCGGGTCGACGGTGACGATGGCGTCGAGGCCGCCGTCGGTGATCCACGGCGCGCCGTCGGGGCCGACGATCACGCCGTGGGGCCGGGACCCGGCGCCGAGCGGGACGTGACGGGTCTCCCCGGTGTCGGGGTCGAGCCAACCGAGGGCCCCGGCCGCCTGGGCGGTGTACCAGACGCCGCCGTCGACCGCGGGGGCCACGTCGTGGGGCCGCGAACCGGGCGGCACCTCGAACGAGACCAGCTCCAGCTCGCCCGCCGCCGGGACCGGCGGCGTGGTCGTCGTCGTCGAAGACGGCGCCGTCGTGGGCGGCGCGGTGGTCGTCGACGACGTGGCCGGGGTCGCGTCGGCCGGCGGGGCCGTTGCGGCCGCGTCGGGCGTCGAAGCCCCCGTCGTGTCCACCGCCGACGTGCTCGTCGGCGTGGCGATGTCGTCGTCGTTGCTGCACGCCGCGACGAGCGACAGGACCACACCGGCGGGGACGAGCGCCCGGAACAACCGCACGATCATGACCGTACCGTTGCGGGTTCCCGTAGTGAGCGCGCTTCAGAGTCGCCGGATGCGCCGCCGAACGGCAGACTCACGCGCAACCCATTGCGGACCCACTCGACCCCGGGGAGCCCCGGGATGGATCAGAAGCGCATCGGCGGATCGTCGGGATAGGGGGCGCTCGACGCCCGGGGCGGCGCCGACGGCGGAGCGACGTGACGCACCGTTCGCCGACTGAAGCTGCGGAAGCTCCCCTGGATCAGTGACACCAGGATCGCGATGGCACCGACGACCATGAGGATCATCCCGACCATTGCGAGGTCGATCCCCTGGACCGCGGCGTTGACCGCGAAGTAGAGAATCGCCCCCGCCGCGGCGAGGACTATTCCGAGGACACCCATGACTCCCACCTCCAGAGAGTTCTCGGCTGGTTACGATTCTATGACGATCGCCAAAGAACTCCGCCCCTTCGGGCCGAATAGGCGCCCCACCGGCACCGCGTGCCGCCACAAGCGCCGCCGGTTGGAGGACCTCGAATCACGACCACGGGCCCTGGCCGCAGCCGACGGCGATGCTCGACGATCACCCCACGGAGCGGACGCGCCCCGGGAACTGGACGCGTTCCGCAGGCGACGCTCGGGCCGTGGGCGAGGAGGGCGGGCGACGCTCGGCCCCGCACCTGACGGCCGGCTGACATATCGCCAGATGTGACAGGTGCGACCTCACCCATCTTGGACACAGGCCAGGCTTGGACCTAAACTAACGGTGTCGAAAGATCACTCCGGCGGCTTCGCACCGGTGATCTTCGCGTTCCCACCTCACCCGTTGACGACGTCCACCCCTGCTTCGCCGCGCCCCGAGGGCCGCGGCACCGGAACGGACACGGCGCGGGCAATCTCGGAGAAGAAAGGCACACACCCGATGCTCAGCTGTGGTGACAAGCTTCCTGAGTTCGAGCTCCAGGCGACGGTCAGCCTCGACACCAACTCGGCCTTCGAGACCATCACCGACAAGAGCTACCCCGGCAAGTGGATCGTCCTCTTCTTCTGGCCGAAGGACTTCACCTTCGTCTGCCCGACCGAGATCGCCGCGTTCGGCAAGCTCAACGAGGACTTCAACGACCGCGACGCGGTCGTCCTCGGTGGCTCGACCGACAACGAGTTCGTCCACCTGGCCTGGCGTCGGGCGCACGAGGACCTGCGCGACCTCCCGTTCCCGATGCTGTCGGACCTCAAGCGCGAGCTGTGCGAGGCCATGGGCATCCTCGACCCCAACGAGGGCGTCGCGCTGCGGGCCACGTTCATCATCGACCCCGAGGGCATCATCCGCCACGTGTCGGTGAACGACCTCAACGTCGGCCGCAACCCGAACGAGACGCTGCGCATCCTCGACGCGCTGCAGACCGACGAGCTCTGCCCCTGCAACTGGCAGCAGGGCGAGGACGTCCTCCAGCCGGCATGAGCGACGTCAACCTGCGCTTCCTGGCGTCGTCCATGCCGGACTACGCCAAGGACATCAAGCTCAACCTGACGTCGATCGAGAACATCACGTCGCTCACGCCCCAGCAGCTCTGGGGTACGGCGCTCGCCTCCGCCATCGCGTCCCGCAACGAGCTCGTGCTCGCGGCCATGGACGCCGAGGCGAAGGCCAAGCTGTCTCCCGAGGCCATGAAGGCCGCCAAGGGTGCAGCCGCACTGATGGCGATGAACAACGTCTACTACCGGTTCACACACCTCGTGGACGACGACAACTTCGCGACGATGCGGGCGAACCTGCGCATGAACTTCATGCGTGGTCACGGCGTCGAGACCGCCGACTTCGAGCTGTGGAGCCTGGCGGTGTCCGCGGTCAACGGCTGCGGCCAGTGCATGAGCTCCCACGTGGGCTCGGTCCTCAAGGAGGGCCTCACCCGCGAGGCGATCCACGACGCCGTGCGCGTCGCGTCGATCGTCCACGCGGCCGCGGTCACGCTCGAGGGTGAGGAGCACTTCCTCGCCGCCGAGCACGCCTGAGCACGCAACACAGCGACACCGTTCATACCCCCCGCAGAGCCGGGAGCGGATCCCCCCTCCGCTCCCGGCTCTGTCGCGTCCGGCCCCAGCTCAGACGGCGGCGCCGAGGCCCAGGGTGCGGGTGAGGATCGGTACCTCACTGGCCGCCCACGAACCGACCGCGGCGTCGAGGTCCTCCAGCTCGGCCTCGGTGACGTAGAGCGACCGGGTGGGCACCGAGGCGCCGAGCTCCACGAGCAGCGGGCGCAGGCCCAGCTCGGGAGCGAGGCTGTGCACGGCGGACGCACCCATCATCACCGGGACCGCGGTGACGCCGGCGAGGCCGCGGTTGCCGTAGCGGTCGAGGAACGCCTTGAGCAGACCCGTGTAGGTGGCCTTGAACGTGGGGCTGGCGATCACGGCCAGGTCGCTGCCGGCGAGTCGGTCGTTGAGCGCGGCGACGTCCTCGGCGCCCCAGTCGAACAGGCGGGGAGCCAGGTCCGCGAGGTCGACGACGACCTCGTCGATGTCGTCGACGCCCGCGGTGCACGCCTTCGCCACCGCCTCGGCCACCATGCGGGTGCGGGACATGGGCTTGGGGTTGCCCACCACGATCGTCAGCTTCACGGCACACTCCTGGGGCAGAGGCGAATGCGACCGGCGGGCTGTGCGCAGCGGCCGGCCGTCGGCCACGCTTGCACCCCGGTTCCGGCGGCCGCAATCGGGACATGCACCGTTCACACGGCTCCCGACGACGCCCCCGACCGGGCGGCGCCGACGACCGGGGCCGGGGCCACCGTGGGAATAGTCCTGCGGTACCGGCCGTTCCGTCGCGATCGGATGGGACCGATGAGACCATGGCGAGGACGGGGCATCGACCCCGCGGAGCTCGAGAACGCACGGCTGAGCCGCAGCCTCGTTCGGCGCGTCGGTGGGTACGCGACGCCGTACAAGTGGCTGATCGCCGGGTTCCTGGTGACGGTGGTCGCCGGGGCGGCCGCCGGTGTAGCGACCCCGCTCGTCATCCGCAGCCTGATCAACGACGCCATCCCCGCACAGGACCAGTCGGCGATCAACGTGCTCGCCCTCGCGCTCGTCGGCACGACGCTGGCCAGCGCCGGGTTGTCGCTGCTCGGGCGCTACTGGTCGTCGCGCATCGGCGAGGGCCTGATCTACGACCTGCGGGTCGCGCTGTTCGACCACGTGCAGCGCATGCCGATGGCGTTCTTCACCAACACCCAGACCGGCACGCTGATCAGCCGGCTCAACAACGACGTCGTCGGCGCCCAGAGCGCGGTCACCGGCACCATCGGGACCGCGGTGTCCGACGTGATCACGGTCGTCGCCACCATCGTCACGATGGCCGCGCTCGACTGGCGCCTCACCCTGCTCTCGCTGGCCATCCTGCCGCTGTTCCTGCTGCCGTCGAAGCGGGTCGGCACGGTGCTCGCCGGGATCACCCGGGAGTCGATGCAGCTCAACGCGTCGATGAACACCACGATGACCGAGCGCTTCGGCAGCGCCGGCGCCCTCCTGGTCAAGCTGTTCGGACGCCAGGACGCCGAGCTCGACCGGTTCGCCCGCCGCGCCAGCCGGGTGCGCGACATCGGTGTCCGCCAGGCCGTCTTCGCCCGCTCGTTCTTCATCGGGCTGTCGCTGCTCTCCGCGATGGGCCTGGCCGTCGTCTACTGGATGGGCGCCCGGATGGTGGCCGACGGCTCGCTGCTCATCGGTGACCTCGTGGCCATGGGCATCCTCGTGCAGCGCGTCTACTCGCCGCTCGCCAACCTGACCAACGCCCGGGTCGACCTGATGCGGGCGTTCGTGTCGTTCGAGCGGGTCTTCGAGATCCTCGACGCCCCCCACGCCATCGTCGACGCCCCCGACGCCACCGGGCTCGCCGATCCGGCCGGCCGCATCGAGCTCGACCACGTCACGTTCACCTACCCGGCGGCGTCGACCACGACGATCGCCTCGCTCACCGAGGGCCGGGTCTCCGAGCGGGAGAGCGGCGTCGTCCTCGAGGACGTGAACGCGATCATCGAACCGGGCCAGCTCGTTGCGCTGGTCGGGCCGTCGGGGGCCGGGAAGTCGACCCTGGCCAGCCTGCTCGCCCGCCTCTACGACGTGTCGAGTGGCGCGATCCGCGTCGACGGCGTCGACGTCCGGCGCCTCTCCCAGGCGAGCCTGCGCGAGGCGATCGGTGTGGTGAACCAGGACCCCCACCTGTTCCACGAGACGGTGGCGGCGAACCTCCGCTACGCCAAGCCCGACGCCACCGACGCCGAGCTGGTCGCCGCCTGCTCCGCGGCGCGGATCCACGAGCTGATCGCGTCGCTGCCCGAGGGCTACGACACCCTGGTCGGCGACCGCGGCTACCGCCTGTCCGGTGGCGAGAAGCAGCGTCTGGCCATCGCCCGCATGCTGCTGAAGGACCCGGCGATCGTGGTGCTCGACGAGGCGACGAGCCACCTCGACACCGAGAACGAGGCGCTGGTCCAGGCGGCGCTCGACCGGGCGCTCGACGGGCGGACCGCCGTGGTGATCGCCCACCGCCTGTCGACGATCATCGATGCCGACCAGATCCTGGTCCTCGACGACGGCACGATCGCCGAGCGCGGCACCCACACCGAGCTGCTGGCCGACGGCGGCCTCTACGCCGACCTCTACCGCAACCTCGTCCGCAACGCCGCCGAGACCCCGACCCCCTGAGGACCCCGGCAGCTCCACCGCAGCTGGCCGATCCCCGAACTGGCGGGGTCTCCTGTTCTGCGCGCCGTCGTTTCTTCCTGCCAGTTCGGGGTGGTGTGGGGACGGGGGGTCGGGGTGTCATCCTGAGCGGGTGTCGATCCGCTTCTCGTGCGTGGTCGCGACGTGCCTCGTCGCAGTGGTTGCCGTCGGCGCGTGCAGCGACGGCGACGATGGGGCCGACGGGCCCGGCAGCGGCGACGAGCTCGCCGCCACCGCCGGGACCTCGACGACGATGACCCCGACGACGATGACCCCGACGACGATGACCCCGACGACGTTGCCCGCAACGACCGCGACCGAACCCACGGTGCCACCGGCCGCGGCAGCCGACGCCGACGCCGACGTCGTGCGCTGCGACGCAGGGGCGACGCGGGTGGAGGTGGCGGCCGGGCGGTTCGCCGAGATCGACCATCCCGGGGCCGACGGCGACCCGATCGGCGCGGTCGTGCTGCTCCACGGCTACACCGGCTCGCCGGAGGCCATCCGGACCACGTCGGAACTGTCGGACGCGGCGGCCGCCGCCGGCGTCGTCGTTGCCTACCCGGAGGGGCGCCCCGTTCCCGACCAGGTCGGCTACGGGTGGGACGCCGGCACCGACGTCTACTCGGTCCCCACCGGAGAGGGTGATGACGACGTCGCCGCGGTGCTCGCCACGGTCGACCACCTCGTCGCCGACCACTGCGTCGACCCCGGCCGGGTCGTGCTCGCCGGCGAGTCCAACGGCGGCGGGATGGCCGTGCGGGTCGCGTGCGACGACCGCAGCCACGGCCGGCTCCGGGCCGTCGTCCCCGTCATCGCCGCGGTCGGCGAGGCGACCATCGCCGGCTGCGACGCCGACGACGGTGTCGAGCTGCTCGCCGCGGCCGGTACCGGCGACGTCGTCGTCCCCTTCGACGGGTTCGACGTCGCCGAGGGGAGCGTGCTCGGCCAGCTCGACTGGTTCGGCCGGGTCGCCACCGCGAGCAACGGGTGCGGGCCCACGTCGCTCGACCCGCTGCCCGGCGTCGGTGCCGTCGCCACGGTCGAGCCCGAGGGCTGCCAGCACCCGAGCCGCCTCGCCGTGGTCGGCGGCGGTGACCATCGCTGGCCGGGCGGCCCGGCCAGCGACGTCGACGTCGCGCCGTGGTCGCTCAACGACCTCGTGCTCGACCTCGTCGGCTCCTGAGCGGACCCGAACCGCGAGAGGCGCTCAGGCGCCGACGTAGTCGGCCAGGTGCTCCCCGGTGATCGTGGAGCGGGCGGCGACGAGGTCGGCCGGGGTGCCCTCGAAGACGACCCGGCCGCCGTCGTGGCCGGCGCCGGGGCCGAGGTCGATGATCCAGTCGGCGTGGGCCATCACCGCCTGGTGGTGCTCGATCACGATCACGGACTTGCCGCTGTCGACGAGCCGGTCGAGCAGCCCGAGGAGGTTGTCGACGTCGGCGAGGTGGAGGCCGGTGGTCGGCTCGTCGAGCACGTAGGTCCCGCCCTTGTCGCCCATGTGGGTCGCCAGCTTCAGCCGCTGGCGCTCACCACCGGACAGGGTGGGCAGCGGCTGGCCGAGCCCGAGGTAGCCGAGGCCGACGTCGTCGAGGCGCTTCAGGATCTTGTGGGCGGCCGGGGTGCGGGCGTCGCCGGAGCCGAAGAACGCCTCGGCCTCGGCCACCGGCATGGCCAGCACCTCGGCGATGTCGCGCCCGCCGAGGGTGTACTCGAGCACCGCGTCGCCGAACCGGCGGCCCTCGCAGTCCTCGCACGTCGTGGCGACCGTCTCCATGATCCCGAGGTCGGTGTAGATCACCCCGGCGCCGTTGCACGTCGGGCAGGCACCCTCCGAGTTCGAGCTGAACAGCGCCGGCTTGACCCCGTTGGCCTTGGCGAACGCCTTGCGGATCGGGTTGAGCAGGCCGGTGTAGGTGGCCGGCGAGCTGCGCCGCGAGCCGCGGATGGCCCCCTGGTCGACGACCACGACCCCGGCGCTCGCCGGGATCGACCCGTGGATCAGCGAGCTCTTGCCCGACCCGGCGACCCCTGCCGCCATCCGCGCCGCCTGGATGGCGATCAAGGCGGGCGTGCACAACATGGTGGCCGTCATCGGCTGCCAGAAGATGACCG
>JAXHUH010000308.1:0-72843 GCA_034211175.1 Actinomycetota bacterium | reverse complement strand
GGGGCAGGCCGAGCCGGGCCGAGGGCACGAGGCGCAGGCGCTGGGCGAGCGCACCGAGCGTCGAGAGCCCGAGCAGCGTGCGGTGGTGGCCGAGGAGCCGGAAGCCGAGCCGGCGCCACCACGGCTGGTAGCCGGCCTCGGCGGCGAGGGTCGCCCGGGTCGACTCCATCAGGTGGCCGAACGGCACGCTGGACGGGCACGCGGTCTCGCAGCCGCGGCACTGCACACAGGCGTCCATCATGTCGACGAACGAGGCGTCGATCGGTGCGGCGCCGGCCTGGACCCGGCGCATCGCCTCGATGCGGCCCCGGGGCGAGGCCCGCTCCTCGCCGGTCACCCGGAACGTCGGGCAGTGGGGCAGGCACAGACCGCACGACACGCACGAGGCGAGGCCGTCGTCGATCGGGCCGAGCACGGCCGTTCTCGTGGCGAGGTCGGGCGTGACCAGGTCGGGTTCGGTCACCGGCGCGTCGCCCATCGGCCCATCATGGCGCGTCGGCCGTGGCGAGGACCGAACGGCCGGGCGCGAGGCGGCCGGTCGGGTCGAAGAGGGTCTTGATCCGCTCGCACAGCTGGCGCACGGCCGGCGAGGGGGCCGGGGTGGCGATCGGTGCGGCGGCGTGGACGATGCCCACGCCGATCTCGGCGACGAACCGCGTCCCGTCGAGGCGGGCCGGCAGCCCGGCGAGCTCGGACGGGCGCAGCGATGCCCGGTGTGCCGGTCGTTCCGGCGGGCCCTCGACCGGGACCATCCCGTGGGTGGCGCAGGTCGCGCACCCGGCGTCGACGTCGGAGTCGGTGCCCTCGATCAGCGCCCACGTCGTCGTGCCGTCCCAGAGCAGGCTGGAGGGGCGGTACAGCTCGGCCCGCAGTGCGAACGGGTCGGCCGGCCCGGCCATCCACGTGGCGGCCTCGGGGACGGGGCGGGTCCGCAGCACGACCTCGCCGAGGATGCCGAGCGTGCCGAGCGAGCCGACGAGGAGCCGGCACAGGTCGAAGCCCGACACGTTCTTCACCGTCGGTCCGCCCGCGGTGATCAGGCGCCCGTCGGCGTTGACGTAGCGGGCCTCGAGCAGCGTGTCGCGCACCGGTCCGTACCCGAGCCGGAGGAGGCCGCTGCGGCCGAGCGCGAGCACGCCGCCGACGGTGGAGCCGGGCCGCACCGGCAGGGCGACGCACTGGCGGCTCTCGGCGAGCGCGGCGTCGAGGTCGGCGACCGTGGTGCCGGCGAGCACCCGCACGGTCATCTCCGCGGGCTCGAGCTCGAGGATCCCCGATGGCACGGCGACCTCGCGGGCCTCGGCCGCGGGCGATCCCCCGACGGTCCAGGAGGTTCGGCCACCGAGCGCGACGACGGGGTCGGTCGTGCCGACGTCGGCGGCCAGCGCCAGCAGCTGCTCGGACGGGGCCCGCCGGCCGAGCACGCCGGTCGCGCCGGCGTCCGCGCCGGTGCCGGTCACACCCACGAGCCCTCGTCGAGCAGTCGTTGGCGGGCCTGGGGTGAGAGGTGCTGGAGGTCGCCGCAGCGGGCACCGGCGGGGAGCACCTTCTGGGGGTTCGCGACACCGTCGGGATCGAACGCGTCGCGCAGCCTGGCCTGGGCATCGAGATCGTCGACGCTGAACTGCCATGCCATGAACGGTTGCTTCTCGATGCCGATACCGTGCTCGCCCGAGAGCACGCCGCCGGCCTCGAGCGAGAGACGGACGATCTCCTCCCCCGCGGCGTGGACCCGGTCGAGCACACCCTCGTCCCGGGCATCGAAGACGAGGAGCGGATGGAGGTTGCCGTCACCCGCGTGGAAGACGTTCATGACGAGGAGGCCGTGGCGCTCGGCGGCCGCGTACACGCCGTCGAGGACCTCCAACAGGCGGGTTCTCGGGACCACCGTGTCGTGCAGGTAGTAGTTGGGGGCGATCCGGGCGATGGCGCCGAACGCCGTCTTGCGCCCCTTCCACAGCCGGGCCCGCTCGGCCTCGTCGGCCGCCTCGCGGACCTCCCGTGCCCCGCACGCGCGGGCGACCCGATCGACGGTCGCCCGCTCGTCGCCGACCTTGCCCGGCGCCCCGTCGACCTCCACGAGGAGGATGGCCCCGGCATCGATGGGGTACCCCGCGTGGGCGAACTCCTCGGCGGCGCGGGTGATGCCCTGGTCCATCATCTCGATCGCCGCGGGGACGACCCCGGCGGCGATGATCTCCGACACCGCGGCCGCGGCGTGCGCCGGTTCGGTGAAGTCGGCGAGCAGCGTGGCCACCGCGGGTGGGTTCTCGGTGAGGCGGATGGCGACCCGGGTCGTGATCCCGAGGGTGCCCTCGCTGCCGACGAACACGCCGCGCAGGTCGTAGCCGGCCGGCTCGGGGTCGAGGCCGCCGAGCACGGCGATCTCCCCGTCGGGCAGCACGACCTCGACGGCGAGGACGTGGGCGCTGGTCACGCCGTAGGCGAGGCAGTGGGGCCCGCCCGAGTTGTTGGCGACGTTGCCGCCGATCGTGCACGACTGCTGGCTGGACGGGTCGGGCGCGAAGTGCACGCCCCGGGGCCGCAGCTGCTCGCTGAGGTCGAGGTTGACGACCCCGGGCTGGACCCAGGCCACGCGCTCGGCGACGTCGACCTCGACGACCTCGTTCATCTTCGTGGTCACGATCACGACGGGCCGCCCACGGGGAACCGCGCCGCCGGCGAGCCCGGTGCCCGAGCCCCGGGGCACGAACGGCCGGTCGTGGCGCCGTGCCACCCGGACGCACGCCGCGACCTCCTCGGTGGTGAGGGGGAAGCACACCGCCGCCGCCTCGCCGCGGTCGAGCGAGGCGTCACGCCCGTAGAGATGGAGCTCGAGCGGGTCGGTGTGGACCCGGTCGGTGCCGAGCGCGGCCCGCAGATCATCCACGAGCGCCCGGTCGCCATCGTCTCGGCCACGAGTCACCCACCCATCATGGCGCAAACGGCCGTGACGGATCGCACAGCGTGGGCGCGGTCCACGGACGTGCGCCGTGTGCTCGGCTCTCACCCCTTGGTCCGCGAACGTGTAAGAAAGACCCCGATGCCAGAAGGCCAGCACGCCGCCCGGAGCGACAACGGTCGATGAGGCGTCGCTTCCCGAGAGTGCTTGCCGCGGCCGTCGTCACGGGCTTCCTCGTGGGCGTGGTGGTGTTCCTGTTCGAGCAGGCGGTCCACTACGTCGAGGTCGCCCTCGAGGAGGTGCCGATCGGCGTCCGGGCGTTCGCCCCGATGGCCGGCCTCGCCGGGTGCGCGCTGATGCTGCGCTACATCGCCCGGGACCCGTCCCCGTCGACCTCCGACGAGTACGTCAAGGCGTTCCACGACCGCGTGCCCCACCTGCCCCTGCGGGTCGTGCCCGGCCGGTTGCTCGCCGGTGTGTCGACCGTCGGCTCCGGCGGTGCGCTCGGTCTCGAGGGCCCGGCCATCTTCGCGGGCTCGACGATCGGCTGGTCGATCCAGCAGCGGTTCCACGGGCTCTTCGCCCGGGAGGAGTCGAAGCTGCTGATCACCGCGGGCGCGGCCGCCGGCGTCGCCGCCATCTTCAAGACCCCGGCGACCGGCGTCCTGTTCGCGCTCGAGGCGCCGTACTTCAACGACGTGGCCCGCCGGGCGCTGCTGCCCGCGCTGTTGGCGTCGGCGACGAGCTACATCACCTTCGTCACCCTGATCGGCGACACCGACCCGGTGCTCGAGATCGGCGGTAGCAGCCCCCGGTTCAACCTCGTCGAGGTGGCCGGCGCCCTGGCGGTGGGTGTGCTCGCCGGGCTCTCGGCCCGCAGCTTCAGCCGCCTCGTCGCGTGGGCCAAGGGCCTGGCGCACTCGGTGGCGCTGCCCGTGCGGATCGTCGTCGCCGGTCTGGTGTTGGCGGGCCTGGCCTTCGGGGCGGAGGCCGCGTTCGGTGAGCCGCTGACCCTCGGCCCCGGCGTCGGCGCCGTGGACTGGGCGACCGAGACGGCACAACAGGACGCGTTCACCCTGGTCGCGCTGCTGCTGGCCATGCGGATCTGCGCAACGATCGCCACCCTCGGCGGCGGCGGCGCCGGCGGTGTGTTCATCCCGCTCGCCGTCCAGGGCGTGTTGCTGGGTCGGCTCGTGAGCATCGGCCTGGGCTCGATCGTCAGCCCCGACGACCTCGACCCGGCGAGTGCGCTCTATCCGACGCTGGGCCTCGCCGCGTTCCTCGGCGCCGGCTATCGCACGCCGATGGCGTCGGTGATGTTCGTGGCCGAGTCGACCGGGGCGAGCCAGTACGTGGTGCCCGCGCTCGTGGCGTCGGCCGTCGCGCAGCTGGTCGTCGGGTCGACGTCGGTGTCGAAGTACCAGCGCAACGTGCGGCTGGGACACCTGGAGCGGCGGTTCACGCTGTCGATCACGACGGTGCTCAACACCGAGGTCCTGACCGTGCCGCCGGACGCCACGTTGGCGGAGTTCGTGTACGTCCACGCCATCGGGCGGCGTGCCCTGAACGTTCCCGTCGTGGAGAACGGCCGCTACCTGGGGATGTGCGGCGTGAAGGAGACGTCGACAATCGACCGGGAGGAGTGGGACACGGTCACCGTCGGGGAGATCACACGGAATGATCTCCCCTCCGGTCGACCGTCTTGGTCCCTGCGAGACGCTGTTGCGGCCATGGAGGACCACGACATCGACGTGCTCGCGGTGACCGACGCCGAGGGTCTGTTCATCGGCGTCGTGTCCGAGTCAGAGATCCTGCGCTTGGACGAGATCCTGGACGAAACCGGGGGCTGAGGGAAGTCGACGAGCCCGAGGGCTCAACGCCAATCGTCTTCTGACGCGTTGGCGTACGGGTCGTACGGATCGTCTTCCTCGACGTCCTCGACCTCGTCGCGGCCTTCGCCGCCCTTGAGGCTCTCCATCAGGGCGTCGACGTTGAAGTCCGTCGAGCGCTTCAGCGCCCGAGCTTCCTCGAACCGGCGATGGCGACCCTTCTTCATGGGCCTACTCCCACTGGTCTGCTTGTCGGCCCGAGCAAGTCTAGCAGCACGTGACGCTCGAGCACTGTTCCGTTCATCCGCGCCCTTTCGACCCCGTACGACCCATCTCGTTGTTCTTCGCTGGGTCTCGAGGTCCGCCGAGCTGGCCACCGGCCAGGGCGCCCCATGTCAGCTTACGCAGCTCGCCTGGTGCCGGGCCAGCACCGTCCCACAAGTAATTGTGTCACCTCTCGTGGCCATTCATGCGCTCGTGCCGCTGATTGGCAGCGGCTGGTGTGAACGCACCTCGAGCGCGAGGCGGCCGTTGCCGTCGAAGGCCAGCGCGGCATCACCCGAAACGAGCTGACGGATCGGGACGCCGACCAGGTCGGCACGCCAGCCGACCGACAACCGGGCGTCCTCGTCGCCGCGCAACAGCGCCTCGAGGTCGGAGCGCGTGGCGAGCAGCGACGTCTCGATCTCCAGATCGCGGGCGAGCTGGCTCACCCACGAGGAGACCAGCCCGACGGCCGGGCGCAGCTCGCGGGCGAGCTCGGGCCGGCGGGTCTCCTTGGTCGGGGTCGGCGGGGCCTTGCGCGCCGACTCGACCACGCCGAGCAGCTCGTCGGCGACCCCGTTGCGCAGGTGGCGGTCCTCGAGCCCGCGGATCTTGCGGAGCTCGCTGGTCGAGGACGGGCTCCGTTGGGCGACGCCGACGACCGCGAGGTCCGGGAGCACGAAGCGGACGGGTTGGTCGATCTCCGCGGCCCGTCGCTCGCGCCACGCGGCGACCATGCGGGCGACCCCGACCGACTTGCCCCGCAGGTGGCGGGCCTCCTTGATGCGCCGCCACGCCTCGTCGGGGTCGCGGGTCGAGCGGCTGCGCTGGCGCAGCTGCTCGAACTCGGCCTCGGCCCATCCGAGCCTGCCCCGTTCCCGCAGCCGGTCGGACAGCAGGGTGTGCAGCTCGAGCAGGTGGGCGACGTCGCTCGCCGCGTAGGAGCGCTGGTCCTCGGTCAGCGGGCGGCGCAGCCAGTCGGTCAGGCGATCGGCCTTCGGGAGGCGGATGCCGAGCTCGTGCTCGTGGAGCGTGGCCAGCGACGGGGTGGCGAGGCCGAGGAACCCGGCGGCGATCTGCGTGTCGAACAGGCGCGACGGCACGGTGCCACAGGCGAGCTCCAGGACCTCGAGGTCCTGGGACGCCGCATGGACCACCGCCACGCCGGGCCCGTCGAGGACCTCGGCGAGCGGGTGGAGGTCGACCGCGAGCGGGTCCACGAGCACGATCCCGCCCGACCACGCGATCTGCAGGAGCGCGATCTTGGGGAAGTAGGTGCGCTCGCGGTGGAACTCCGTGTCGATCGCGTAGCGATCCTCGCCACGCAGGCTCTCGACGAGGTCGGCGAGTTGGTGGGGTTCCGTGATCGGATCGAGAGGCTCCGTCACCGTGGTCAGCCCGGATCCATCCCGGTCACGACGGGGCGGCCGGCGTCGATCCACGCCAGCGTGCCCCCGGCGACGTTCACCGCGGAATGACCTCGGGCGACGAGGAACTGGGCGGCACGCATCGACCGTGCCCCGCTCCGGCAGATGAGGAGGACCTCGGTGGTCGGGATCTCGTCGAGCCGATCGGGCACCTGGCCGAGGGGGATCAGCCGTGCGCCGGCGACGTGGCCCTCCTCGTACTCGTCGGGCTCTCGGACGTCGATCAGCGTGGCCCCCGGCAGGCGGGACGCCAGCTCGGACACGTCGATCTCCGGGACCGCCTGCTGGTCCGCTCCCACGAGTCGGTGCTCCCTTCCTGCGCCGTCGACTGCGGCGCATGGTACCGCTCGATCACGCCTCGTGATGTCACGGGGGGTATCGAGGTCGGCGAGACGGGACGCCCTGGTGGCGGGCACGTGGCGAACGCGCAGCGCGGCGGCCGCCCGCGCGAGCGAGCGCTCACCGTGCGCGAACGCACCGTGCAGGCGCTCGGCGGCGGTCCGGTTCCACGCCGCGTGCGCCCATTGCGGGCGGTCCGAGACCGTGGTGACGGCCAGGTCGGTGCCCGGCGCGGCGACGGCCGCGACCAGCGGCGCGATCTCGGCCTCGTCGGCGTCGGGCAGGTCGCAGGCGAGGACGACCACGACCGGCGCGGTCGTCTCCCCCATCGCGGTGAGGACCCCGCCGAGCGGGCCCTCGCCGGGCCAGCGATCGGCGCGGGCGTCGAGCCCCAGGGCCCCGAGGTCGGCGACGTCGCCGCCGATGGTGACGACCTCCGACGCACCGGCCCGTGCCAGCGCGGCCGCGACGATGACGGCGAGTGGCCGGCCGTCGATCTCGAGCGTCGCCTTGTCCCGTCCCATGCGGGAGCTTCGCCCGCCGCAGAGCACTGCGCCGCTGAAGGGCGTCGACGCCCCGCGGGCACGGTCGCCCGGTGTCAGGTGCGGGCCCGCAGGCAGTCGATGGCGCGGTCGGCGTGGACCGCCATGTTCAGCTCGCTCGTGATCACATCGAGGACGGTGCCGTCGCGGTCGATGACGAAGGTGGCCCGCTTGTTGAACAACGGGCCGATGCGCTTGACGCCGAAGATCCGGGCGATGTGGCGGTCGGGGTCGCTCAGGAGCGGGAACCCGAGGTCGTTGCGCTCCGCGAAGGCCGCCTGGCGGTCGACCGGGTCGACGCTCACGCCCACCGGCTGGGCCGACAGCTCGGCCAGCTCCGCCTGCAGGTCGCGGAAGTGGCAGCTCTCGGTCGTGCACCCGGGCGACATCGCCCGTGGGTAGAAGAAGAGCACGACCGCGCCCTTCTCGAGCAGGTCGGCCGAGCGGACGACCTCGCCCGTCTGGTCCTGTGCCTCGAACCCGGGGACCCGGTCTCCGACCTTCACGTCCCCGACGCTACTCAGCCGGAGCCCCGGGCGACAGTGCGGGATCGGGCGCGGCGTGGGCGTCGACGCGGGCCTCAGCCGCCGTAGTTCATCCGCGTGTCCTCCATCCGGAGCAGCTCGGTTTCCTCCGCATGCTGGAACCCGCTGTTCACGACCTCGCCGACGAAGAGCGTGTGGCCCCCGCAGTCGACCGCCTGGCGCACCTCGCACTCGATGAACGCCGGCGCCTGGTCGAGGATCGGCGCGCCGGTGACGGGCCCGTCGTGGAACGCGAAGCCGTTGAGCGTCGACGCCTCGGTGTCGACGTCCACCGGCTTGGTGAACTTGCGGACCGTGGCCCGGTCCTCCCGGCTGATCGTGCACAGGGTGAACACGCCGCCGGCCTCGACCAACTCGTGGGTGAAGGCGCTCTTCTCGACCCCGGCGCCCACGAGCTTCGGCTCGAACGCGAGCTGGGTCACCCAGTTGATCGTCATCCCGTTGCGGCGCTCGCCGTCGCGACTGCCGAGGACGTAGAGGCCGTAGGGGAACGACCACAACACCCGGCGCCGCAGCTTGTCGTACTCCTCCGGGTCGGCACCCGGCGGGAACGGGGGAACGGGCTCACCTGTCGATCCGGCCATGGCCCCGACCGTAGTCGGGGCCCGGGGCGCTACCGCCGGGGCGCACGCCGTCGGGCGCCGGACCGGGCGCCGGCGACCCGGTCGCGCTCAGGCGTCGAGATCGGCCGGGGGCCAGTCCGGGTCGCACTGGTGGAGGAACGTGCGGCAGCGCTCGGCCTCGTCGTCCTCCCCGATGGCGCTGGCCGCGGCGGCCAGCCCGGCGAGGCTGCGGAGGAACCCGCGGTTCGTCTCGTGGGCCCACCGCACGTAGCCGCTCCCCCGCCAACCGCTCTGGCGGAGTCGGTCGAGCCCGCGGTGGTAGCCGACGCGGCTGTACGCGTAGCGCTCCACGTCGTCGCGCCCGAGCGCGGCCAGGCGGGCCCAGCCGTCGAGGAAGCGCGGGTTGTCGGCGACGACCGCGGCCACCGCGGCCCGCCGCTCCGGTTCCGGTGCGCCCAGCGCCGCGGCCAGGGCCCCGAGCACCTCGGCGGGCTCGGGCTCGAGCACCGTCTCGGGCGGGCCCGAGCGGGACAGTTGGATCGGCTGGTCGGCCATGGGGCGAGCGTAGCGGCCGGGCCCGGGCCCGTTCGGGCTGGTCCGGCACGTCGGCCGCGGCTCAGCGGCGGCGCTTCGACGACTTCTCGGCCAGCGACGGCAGCAGGCGCACGAGCAGGTCCTCGTCGCGTCCGTCGTCCTCGCCGTTCAGGTGCTCGCTGGCCGCGACGTACGCCTGCTCGATCAGCTGGTCGCTCGCGGAGAAGTCGTCGAAGCGGATCGCGGGCCGCCCGCCGGAGGGCAGGACCGTGCACCGGGTGTCGAGAGGCAGGTCGGCCAGGTCCCGGGTGAGGCGGTTGCGCCGGGCGACCCAGAAGGCGATGAGCCCGACCTCGTAGGGTCGCCGGGGGTCGGGCGGGATCTCCTCGTTGTGGCCGATGTGGAGCACGAAGATCTGGCGGCAGCCGAGCGCGACGGCACGGGAGATCGGGATGTCGTCGACGAGCCCGCCGTCGAGGTAGCGGCGCCCGTCGATCGTGACCATCGGGTAGATGGTCGGCAGCGCGGCCGACGCCAGCACCGGCTCGATCAGCGGCCCCGTCGTGAACCACCGCTCGCGGGCGGTGTCGACCTCCGCGGCGACGCACTGGAACGGCAGCGCCAGCTGCTCGAAGCGGTCCACCGGCAGGCCGGCCTCGAGCATGCGGCGGAGGCCGTCGTTCTCGAAGATCGCGCCGCCCCGGCGGCCCAGGTTGACCGCGGGCGGGATGCGGCGCGACGGCATGATGTCGAACTCCGGTACCCGCCGCCACAGGGCCTCCATGCGCCGCACGCCCCGCACGGTCGGGTCGGCCGAGAACGCGGCGCCGTTGATGGCGCCGACGGAGCAGCCGAGCACCACGTCGGGCACGATGTCGTGCTCGGTCAGGGCGCGCAGCATCCCGACCTGGAGCGCGCCGAGGTTGCCGCCGCCGCCGAGCACGAACGCGGTCGTCTCCCGCATCCGGCGCCGCAGCCGGTCGACCACCTTCACCGCGACCACCCCACCCGGACGGTCACCGCGTCGCCGGCCGCGCCCGGACGCGGTCGATCACGGCACGTGGACGATGCGCAGCACGTCGGTGGCCCGGGCGCCGCCGCTCGAGCCGGCGAGCACCGCGACCCGGTCGCCGCTGCGCAGGTGCCCGGCGGCGCGGGCGACCTCGACGGCCTCCTGGACCATCGACTCGTTGTCGCCGAACTTCGACAGCGGCATCGGGGTGGCGCCCCAGCTCAGCGTGAGCTGGTTGAGGGTGCGCTCGTTCGGGCTGAACGCCAGGATGCGGGCCTCGGGCCGGAACCGGGCGATGGCCCGGACGGTGAAGCCGGCCCGGGTGATGGCGATGAGGGCGCCGGCGCCGAGCTCGGTCGCGGCGCGCCAGGCCGCCATCGTCATCGTGTCGGTGATGTCGGTGTCGGTGTGGCCGGCCTCGTGCATGCGGTGCTGCGCGATGTTGCGGGCCCAGCCCTTGTAGTCGAACTCGGCGTCGGCCCGCTCCGCGATGCGCGACATCGTGCGCACGACCTCGGGCGGGGCGTTGCCGACGGCGGTCTCGCCCGAGAGCATCACGGCGGAGGAGCCGTCGAACACGGCGTTGGCGACGTCGGACGCCTCCGCGCGGGTCGGCGTCGGGGCGTGGACCATCGACTCGAGCATCTGGGTCGCCGTGATCGTCGGGCGCCCGTGGGCGATGCACTCCTGGATGATGTGCTTCTGGAGGTGGGGCAGGTCCTCGATCGGGAACTCGTTGCCCAGGTCGCCACGGGCCACCATCACCGCACCGGACGCGTCGATGATGCCGGTCAGGTTCTCGACCGCGGCGCGGGTCTCCACCTTGGCGATGACCAGCGGGCCCCGGGGGTGGGGCTCGGTGCCGATGCGGCGCACGTCGTGGGCCGACCGCACGAGCGACACCGCGACCATGTCCACCCCGGCCTCGACGAACGCGTCGAGCATGCGCAGGTCGTCGTCGGTCGGCGACGCGATGCGCAGGCGGTCCGAGGGGATGTGCAGCCCCGGGCGGCCCATGAGGCGGCCACCGTGGGCGACGATGGCCGTGAGGCTGTCGCCGTCCTTGTCGATGATGTCGATGTCGATGGCACCGTCGCCGAACGCGAGGTGGTCGCCGATCTCGATGTCGCGCAGGAGCGTCTCGTAGTTGACCTCGATGTTCTCCGCATCGCTCGAGGTGTTGCCGGGACGCAGCTTGATGCGCGACTCGGTCGAGAGGTGCACGCCGTCCTCGCCGAAGGTGGCACAGCGGACCTTCGGGCCGGGGAGGTCGACCATGATGCCGACCGCGCGGCCGGCCTCGGCGGAGAGCTTGCGCACCCGCTCGTACTTGGTCATGGCGTCCTCGAGCTTGCCGTGGGACAAGCTGATGCGCGCGACGTCCATGCCCGCCGCGATCATCTCCCGGAGCGTGCGCTCGGACTCGGACGCGGGGCCGATCGTGGCGATGATCTTGGTTCGGCGTTGCACGACGACCACGGTAGCCCTGATCGCGCGGCGGTCGGGGCGCATCTGGCACCCGGACGACCAGGTGTGATAGGCGCCACACGGATTCCGCGCGACGGTTCACCCGAACGAGGGACGGCGTTCATCTCCGCTCCCGGCCGCTCGGGCCCGGGTCCCGGCTCCCGGCCGCTCGGGCCCGGGTCCCGGCTCCCGGCCGCTCGGGCCCGGGTCCCGGCTCCCGGCCGCTCGGGCCGGGTCTCCGCTCTCGGCCGCTCGGGCCCGGCGGGACTCGCCCCGCGCTCAGCTGCGGGGCACCTCCGACCACGGCAGGCCCTTGTCGACGCGCACGTCGCCGGGCAGCCCGAGGGTCCGCTCGCCGAGGATGTTGCGCATGATGTCGGAGGTCCCGCCCTCGATCGAGTTGGCCTGGGCGCGCAGGAACGACTTCTGCGGGCTGTCGGAGCCCATGGCGATCTCGGGGCGTGCCATCTCGTAGCTGCCGTAGAGCATGCCGTTCGCGCCCATGGCGTCGACCACGAAGTCGTGGATCCGCTTGTTGAGCTCGGCGTAGACGAGCTTGCCGATCGAGCCCTCGGGGCCAGGGGTGCCCTGGCGGCGGTTCTGCGCGGCGCGGATGTTGGTGAGCCGGGCGACCTCGGCCTCGATCCACAGGCGCATCAGCTCGTCGCGCGCCGCGGGTGAGGCGTGACCGCTCTCCTGGTGGGCGCGCACCGCGGACGCGATCGGGCCCGAGCCCCGCGGCGGGATCGTGCCGCCGATCGAGACGCGCTCGTTCATCAGCGTGGTGATGGCGACCCGCCAGCCGTCGCCGACATCACCGAGGCGCTCGACGTCGGGGACGCGAGCACCGGTGAAGTAGACCTCGTTGAACTCGGCCTCGCCGGTCATCTGGCGCAGCGGACGCACCTCGACGCCGGGGGCGTGCATGTCGACGACGAAGTAGGTCATGCCCTTGTGCTTGGGCTGCGTCGGGTCGGTGCGGGCGAGGAGCATGCCCCAGCGCGAGATGTGGGCGAGGGTGGTCCACACCTTCTGGCCGTCGACGACCCACTCGTCGCCGTCCTGGGTCGCACGCGTCGACAGCGACGCGACGTCGGAGCCGGCGCCCGGCTCGCTGAAGAGCTGGCACCACACCTCCTCGCCGGTGAACAGCGGGCGGAGGTAGCGCTGCTGCT
Organism: Actinomycetota bacterium; assembly: GCA_034211175.1. Taxonomy (GTDB): domain Bacteria; phylum Actinomycetota; class Acidimicrobiia; order Acidimicrobiales; family CAIXPF01; genus JAXHUH01. Next base: position 60,244 of record JAXHUH010000308.1, on the reverse strand, counting down.
GCTCGGTGGAGCCGTGGGCGACGATGGTCGGTGCGCCCATGCCGTGGCCGATCGGGTTGCGCATCACGGGGTTCGGTGCGCCGGCGGCGGACAGGCGGTCGTTGATCGTCCGCTGGAGGCGGGGCCCGAGGCCCAGCCCGCCGCAGCCTTCCGGGAAGTGGGCCCAGGCGAGGCCCAGGTCGAACTGGTGGCCGAGGAACTCGCGCGCCGGCGTCGACGACGGGTCGTGCTCCGCGAGCAGCTGCGTGCAGCGGTCCTCGACCAGCTGCTCCTCGGACGTGAGATCAGTCACAGCCATGGCCCGGCAGCGTACCGGTGGGGCGCGCCCTGACGCCGAATCACCCGGTGTGCGCGTGCCCCCTCCCGTCCTGCTCGTTCTCCTCCTACTCGTTCTCCTCTTCTCCGTGCTCGTCTCCCTCGTGTCCTCCCTCCTCCTGCAGGCGGGCGAGGAGCTCGTCGCGGATCGACCGGCCCCGCTCCCGGGCGCGCTCGCCCGTCGCCCGCCAGCCGAGCCGGGAGCTGTAGAGCAGCGGCGGCTCCTTGAGTCGCCCGGCGCGCACGTCGGTCACCCGGGCGAAGAAGAGGTCGTGGTCGTAGCGCTCGAGACGGTCCTCGACCTCGCAGCGAAGCCAGGCGATCGAGCCGACGACCGACGGGACGCCGTCGACCAGCTCGACCATCTCCGTGGCGATCCGGCGGAACCGGCGCCCGGGGTAGGAGAAGTACTGGCCCTCGGCGATCTGGTCGGCCGCCAGCAGCGAGACCCCGAAGACGCCCGAGGCGACCACGAGCGGGTGGGTGTCGTGGCGGGGCGACATCGAGGCCATCACGATCGGCTCGGTGAACGACACCTGGGTGACCCAGTGCGAGGTGTAGGCCCGCACGACGCCGTCGTGCGCGGCGCCGACGACCTGGACGCCCTTGATCATCTGCCCGAGGCACCGCTTCAGTTCGGGGTCGATCATGGTCGTCAGCTTGGACCACCGACCCCGGACGGTCGAAACGGTGGGCCGCTCAGTTGAGCCGGGCGCGCAACCGCTCGGCCGCGGCGAGGTGGTCGTCGCGCTGGCCGGGGTCGTCGTCGGCGAGGCGCTCGAGCTCCGACGCGGCCCGGTCGAACCCGCCCGAGGCGGCGAGCACGGCCGCCAGCTCCTTGCGCTCGGTCGCGGGTACGCCGGGGATGGCGACGCGCAACCGCAGCACCCACTCGAGCGCGGCCCGGTCGGTGCGGTTGCGATAGATCATCTTCAGGTTGGCCAGCATGCGGGCGAGCACGACCCGCCCGTCGACCGGGTCGAGGTAGGACGGCACGAACGGGCGGCCACCGGTCACCGCGGTGAAGATCCGGTGCGCGCCCTCGGCGTCGACGCGGCGGCCACCGCCGAACGCATCGACGAAGGTCGGCGGCTCCTCGCGGTCGCGCACGAGCACGTGGCCCGGCATGCCCACGGCGTCGAGGTCGAGCCCGACCCGGCGGCCCACCTCGACGAGCACGACCGAGAGGCTGATCGGGATACCGGTCCGCCGGGCCAGCACGTCGTCGATGAACGAGTTGGCCGGGTCCTCGTAGTGGTCGACGTTGCCGACGAATCCGAGCTCGTCGAACAGGTAGCCGCACACCGACTCGAGCGTCGGGTCCGGGACCTTCTCGGCGAGGGCGTCGAGCTCGGCCAGCACGGCGGTCGGGTCGAGCTGTGGATGGGCGTGCGCCGCGATGAGCGCCGACCCGAGATCGAGGTGGATGTTCTCGGGTGCGCCCTGCACCAACGACGCGAAGCGATCGGACACGTCCACCGGACCCGAGGCTACCCAGCGCGGCGGCCCTGCTGTGACGCCGCGTCGCCGAGAAGCACACCGCGCGTGGTCATCACGCGGCAACGAGGTGGTGCCGGCCACATCGTTCGTGCACGGCATGTGAACATCGTCCATTCGCCCGCCATCCGCTCGGGCGGGCGTGGAAGCATCGTGGTCGAACACCGTTTGTGGAGTGAACCAGGATGAGCCTACGAACCGTCATCGACGAGATCCTCGGCGACGAGCTGCCGCTTCGCCTGAAGGCCTACGACGGCACCGACGTCGGCCCGGCCGACGCCCCCGCCACCGTCGTCGTCAAGAACCGCAACGCGCTGCGCCGCATCGTGCAGGCACCCGGCGAGCTCGGCTTCGCCCGGGCGTTCGTCGCCGGCGACATCGACATCGAGGGTGACCTGTACGCCGCGCTGTCCGTGCAGGACCACATGCAGGACGTCAACGTCGGCCCGAAGGCGCTCGTGGCCCTGGCCCGCCACCTCGGCCGCGACGCCCTCCGCCCGGTGCCGCCGCCGCCCGAGGAGGCCAGGGTCCGTGGCCGACGCCACAGCCGCCGTCGCGACGCCGACGCGATCGCCCACCACTACGACGTCTCCAACGACTTCTACCGGGCGTTCCTCGGCCGGACGATGACCTACTCCTGCGCCGTGTTCGAGGACGGCATGGACGACCTCGACCGGGCCCAGGAGAACAAGTACGAGCTGATCTGTCGCAAGCTCGCCCTCCGGCCGGGCCAACGCCTGCTCGACATCGGGTGCGGGTGGGGCGGCATGGTGATCCACGCGGCCCGCCATCACGGCGTGTCCGCGGTCGGCGTCACGGTGTCCCGTCGCCAGGCCGACCTCGCGGCGCAGCGGGTCGCCGAGGCCGGGCTCGCCGACCGCGTCGAGATCCGCTTCCAGGACTACCGAGACATCACCGACGGCCCGTTCGACGCCATCAGCTCGATCGGGATGTTCGAGCACGTCGGGGTGTCGCGGCTCAAGGACTACTTCGGCCAGCTCAAGACGCTGGTACCGGAGGGCGGTCGCCTGCTCAACCACCAGATCACCCGCCCGCCGTTCAAGCGGGCCGCGCTCGAGCGCGCCGGGTTCATGAACCGCTACGTGTTCCCCGACGGTGAGCTGATGGAGATCGGCAAGCTCGTCTCCGCCATGCAGGACTGCGGGTTCGAGGTACGCCACGACGAGTCGCTGCGGGAGCACTACGCCCGGACGCTTCGCCACTGGGTCGCCAACCTCGAGGCCAACTGGGACCTCGCGGTCGCGGAGACGTCGCTCGGTCGCGCCCGGACGTGGCGGCTCTACATGGCCGGGGCTGCCGTGAACTTCGAGGCCAACAAGACCCAGATCCACCAGGTCATGGCGATCAACCTCGACGCCGGCGAAGGCATGTCGGGCCTGCCGATGCGCCCCGACTGGGAGAACCTGGGGCCGCTGTCCACCCCCGCCGGTCTCCCGGCGAGGGCGAACGGCCACGACCGGGGCACGGTCGCCAGCCGCTGAGCCGAGGCGAGCGCTGTCCCTGCCGATCCAGAACGGGAGGTCGCCGAACCGGCCCGTGGATCGCGCCGCCGGTGGTCGGCGGGTTGGCCAGAACGGGATGACGTCGCCGCCGGGGGCTGGCCGGCGGCGCGTGCCCGTTCGTCGCGGCCCGGGGACCAGGTGGTAGGAAACGCCCCGTGCCCGCCCATCCGTACCTCGCCGAGGCGCCGCCCGTCGCGATCGCCCATCGCGGCGGTGCCCTCGACGCACCCCAGAACTCGCTCGCCGCGTTCGGGCGCGCCGTCGACCTCGGGTACCGCTACCTCGAGACCGACTGCCACCTGACCCGCGACGGCGTCCTCGTCGCCGTGCACGACGATGCGCTCGACGACATCGCCGACCGCGACGGTGTGATCGCCGAGCTCACCTTCGACGAGGTGCGCGAGGCGCGCCTCCTCGACCCCGACGGCGAGCCGTCCGACGAGCGGGTGCCGACGCTCGAGGAGCTGCTCGTCACCTGGCCGGAGACCCGCTTCAGCATCGATCCGAAGTCGGACGACGCCACCGAGCCGCTCATCGTCCTGCTCGACCGGCTCGGTGCGCTCGATCGGGTGTGCGTCGGCTCGTTCTCCGGCACGCGCCTCGACCGGGTGCGGGAGGTGTTCGGCCCGGCGGCGTGCACCGCCCTCTCCCCCGCCGAGGTCGCCAAGCTGCGCGCCGCCAGCTTCAAGGTCCCGGTCGGTGGCATCGGGGGGCTCGTCGCCTCCGTGCCACCGTCGCAGAAGCTCGGCCCCGGCCCGGAGATCCCGATCGTCGACGAGCGCTTCGTCGCCTCGGCCGACCGGTTCGGGATCCACATCCACGTCTGGACGATCGACGAGGCCGCCGAGATGGAGCGCCTCCTCGACCTCGGGGCCCACGGCATCATGACCGACCGCCCGGCGCTGCTGCGCGAGGTCCTCGAGCGGCGGGGCGAGTGGCGATGAGCGGCCCCGCCGCCGGCGAGCCGCGCCGGTCGTGGACGCTGCGGGCCCCGGGCGGGATGGTGTGCAGCGTCGACCACCTCGCCTCCTCGGCCGGCATCGCCATGCTGCGTGCCGGCGGCAGCGCCGTGGACGCCGCGGTGGCCGCGTCGGCGGTGCTGGCGGTCACCAGCCAGCACATGTGCGGCATGGGCGGCGACCTGTTCGCGCTGGTGCACACCGGTGACGGGCCCCCGGCGGTGCTCAACGCGTCGGGCCGGGCCGGCAGCGGCGCCGATCCCGAGCGCCTGCGCGCCGAGGGCCATCGGCAGATGCCGTTCCGGGGCGACATCCGCTCGGTGACCGTGCCCGGCTGCGTCGACGGTTGGACCACGCTCCACGAGCGCTTCGGCCGGCTCCCGCTGCGCGAGGTGCTGGCCCCCGCCGCGGGCTACGCGGCGAACGGCTTCCCCGCGTCGCCGCTGCTCGCCGCGTCCGTGGTCAACGCGTTGGCGGGCGTGGCCGGGCCCCACGACTTCGAGCCGGCCCCGGCCTCCGGTGAGCTCGTCCGGCGCCCGGGGCTCGCGGCAGCGCTCGTCGCCATCGCCGCCGGTGGACGCGACGCCTTCTACGGGGGCCCGTTCGGTGAGGGCCTGCTCGGGCTCGGCGGGGGCGAGTACACGACCGACGACCTGGCCCGCTCCCAGGCCGACTGGGTGGCACCGCTCGGCGTCGACGTCTGGGGCCACCGGGTGTGGACGGTCCCGCCGAACTCGCAGGGCTACCTCAACCTGGCGGGCGCGTGGATCGCCGCCGGGCTCGATCTGCCCGCGGACGGCGACGACCCGCTCGGCGCCCACCTGCTGATCGAGGCGGCCCGCCAGGCCGGCCACGACCGCCCGGCCGTGCTCGCCGACGACGCCGACGGCGCCCGGCTGATCTCCCCGGAGCGCCTGGCGCCCCGCCGCGCCGCCATCGACCCCGACCGCCGGGCCGTGTTGCGGGAGCGGTTCGCGGGTGGCGGCACGATGTACCTCTGCGCGGTCGACGCCGACCGCATGGGCGTCTCGCTGATCCAGTCCAACGCGTCCGGGTTCGGCGCCCACGTCATCGAGCCGAGGACCGCGATCTTCCTCCACAACCGGGGCATCGGGTTCAGCGTCGACGAGGGCCACCCCGCCGAGTACCGGCCCGGCCGCCGACCGCCGCACACCCTCGCCCCCGCACTCGTCACCCACCCGGACGGCCGCCTGCGCGCCGTGCTCGGCACGATGGGCGGCGACGCGCAGCCCCAGGTCGTGCTGCAGCTGCTCGAGCGCCTGCTGCGACGGCACCGGAGCGCCGGGGCCGCCGTGGGTTCGGCGCGTTGGGCCCTGGCCACCGAGGGCACCGGGTTCGACACCTGGGAGGACCCGGACGCCACCGTGGTGCAGATCGAGCCCCACGCACCGGCCGGCTGGGACGCCGGCCTCACCGGCCGGGGCCACGTCGTGGCTCGGCGGGCCGCCAACTACGGCCACGCCCACGTGATCGACCTCGAGCGCAACGGCGAGGTCCTCGCCGGCGGCGCCGACCCCCGGGCCCGGACCGGCGCCACGGTCGGCTACTGACCCCGAGGCGTCGACGGCGTCGGTTCGGGCGGGCCGGGCGGGCCGGGGCGCTCAGGGGGTGGGGTCGGTGAAGACCGGGTCGCGCTTCTCGAAGTAGGCCATGACCGCCTCGACCTGGTTCGGCGTGCCGATCAGCGACGAGATCGTCCGCTCCTCGGCCTTGAACCCGTCCTCGAGCGACGCCTCGCCGGCCAGCTCCAGCAGCGACTTCGCGCCCCGCACGGCGTGGGGGTTCTTGGCGGCGATCTCGCCGGCCATCTCCAGCGCGGCGGCGCGGGGATCGTCGCTCAGCTTGGTGGCCAGACCGATCTGCACGGCCTCGGTGCCCTCGACCATGCGGCCGGTGAAGGTCAGCTCCTTGGCCACGTCGAGGCCGACGAGGCGGGGCAGCAGCTGGGTGCCGCACATGTCGGGCACCAGGCCCCAGCGGATCTCGAGCACGGACATGCGGGCATCGGGGGCCACGATGCGCAGGTCGGCGCCGAGCGCGATCTGGCAGCCGCCGCCGAGCGCCACGCCGTGCACGGCGGCGATCACGGGCGCCGGCATCGACGTCCACACGTACACGGCGTGCTGGCCGGTGTTGGTGATGCGCCCCTCGGGCCGCGCTCCGAGGTCGACCTTGCGCTCGCCGCCGCCGTCACCGTCACCCTGCTTCGGGCCGCCGCGCTCGGCCATCGACTGGAAGCTGCCGAAGTCGAGGCCGGCGCAGAAGCCGCGGCCCTCGCCCGACAGCACGACCGCCCGGACCGACGGGTCGGCCGCGATGGCGTCGCCTGCCTCGCCCAGCGCCGCGAACATCGCCGGGTCGAGCGCGTTCAGCTTGTCGGGGCGGTTCATGCGGACGTCGGCGACGCCATCGGTGACGGAGACGGTGACTCGGTCGGACATCGGCTCGGTTCCCCTTGATGGGCGGTGGGTGTTGGCGCCCCGACAGCATGGCCGCGTCGATGTGCCCGACGCCATCCGCCGGCCCGGACGACCCCGGAGCGCGGCCGGGCGGGGCCCGTCGATGTTCACCCCTGCGTTGGGGACTAGCCTGAGGCGTCCGGCCCGAGCCGCTGTGGGCCCGGAACCACGCATGAGCGAACCGACCAGTGACGATCGACGGTCCCGCCACCGTCGCCGAGCGAGACGTCGAGCCGTCGTGCTGGCGGTCTACGCCGCCTGCTCCGTCTCCGTCCTCGACCGGGCGGGAGCCCAGCCCTCCCCCGGCGCGCCCGACCTCGACACGATCGCGGTCCGGTCACCGGCGCTCGACGCCGTCCTGTCCGAGATCGATGCCACGGAGGCGGCACTCGAGGCCGCGGTCGCGGCCGAGGCCGACGCGGCCGACGTGCTCGTCCAGCTCGACGAGGCCGCGGCCACGCTGCGCCAGCGCGAGGCCGAGGCCATCGTCGCCGCAGCCGATGCCAGCGGGCGGATCGACGGTGCCGAGGTCGACCTCGACGACCTCGGCCTGGCCATCCGCCTGGCCACCGACGACGTCGAGGCCGTCGCCGTCGCCGGCTACGTGGCCGGTGACGACCTCGCCGAGCGGCTCCGACCGGACCCCGAGGACGCATCGGAGCCGGCCCGGGTCGACAAGTACTCGAACGCCGCGATCGACGTGACCCTCGACCGCCTCGACGAGCTCGAACGGGCGAGGACCGGTGCCTACGACCGCCTCGACCGTGCCGAAGCCGATCTCGCCGCGGCTCGGGCCGAGCTCGCACTCGTCCGGCGCCTGCTCGTCGAGCTCGGCGAGCGCCGGGTCGCGACCGTCGCCGAGCGTGACCGGGCGGCGGCCCGCCAGAACGAGCTGAGCGCCGCGCTCACCGACCTCGCCGAGCGCCTGCGGGCGACCCGCCTGGAGGCGGAGGTCGTCGGGTCCGACCTCGCCCTGGTCGTGCTCGACGCCCTGTGGAGCGCCGCGGCACGCAACGCCGAACGACATCCCGGGTGCAACCTCGACTGGACGGTGCTCGCAGGGATCTCCTACGTGGAGACCAAGCACGGCAACCACGGCGGCGCGTCGGTCGACGCGCAGGGCAACGTGACCCCTCGGGTGTACGGGCGGGTGCTCGACGGTTCCGACGGGGTGGCCGAGGTCCTCGACTCCGACGGTGGTGCGGTCGACGGCGACGGCACCCACGACCGCGCGGTCGGCCCGATGCAGTTCATCCCGACGACGTGGTCGATCGTCGGTCGGGACGGCTCGGGCGACGGCATCGCCGATCCCCACAACTACTACGACGCCGCCCTCGCCGCGGCAGACCTGCTCTGCCGGACCGGGCTCGACACCTCGACCAACGACGGGCTCCGCGCCGCGATCCGCCGGTACAACCAGTCCGACGTCTACGTCGACGAGGTCATCGCCCACCGCTCCCGCTACGAGGCGCTGCGCTGGTGAGCGGCCGGCGCGCCGGCTGAACGCCGCCGCCCGAACCTCGCTGCCCGACCACGGGCGACGTCACCCCGTCTCGACCCGGATCCGGTACGCGAGCTCGCCACGTGGTGGTTCGATGCGCGTCCCGGATCGGGACGGGCACCTGGATCTGGTCCGCGAGCTCGCCATCTGGTGGCCAGTTGCGCGTACCAGATCGGGCTCGCCACGCCGGGCCGGGCCGGCAGCGGGAACCCGGGCCGGACGCGACCGACCGCCGGGCGAACCCAGCGGTCGGCGTCGCTCATCAGTGGCGGCGTGTGGTCCTCAGACGGCGCCGGCCAGCTGCTCGCCACCGAGGTCCGAGGCCGGGGCCTCCTCGCCGACGAGCGGGAAGTGGCAGGCGACGAAGTGGCCGTCGTTCAGCCCCCGCATCACCGGCTCCTCGGTCGCGCACCGCTCCTGGGCCCTCGGGCAGCGGGTCCGGAACCGGCAACCGCTCGGCGGTGCGATCGGGGACGGCAGCTCGCCGCCGATGCCCCGGATCTCCCGCTGGTCGATCGTCGGGTCGGGTACCGGGATCGCGCTGAGCAGCGCCGCGGTGTACGGGTGGGCCGGCTCCTCGTAGATGTCGTCGGAGGGCGCGACCTCGCAGATCTTGCCGAGGTACATGACCGCCACCCGGTCGCTCACGTTCTTCACCACGGCCAGGTCGTGGGCGATGAACACGAGCGTGAGCCCGTAGGCCGCCTTCATGTCCTCGAGCAGGTTGAGGATCTGGGCCTGGACCGACACGTCGAGCGCGGAGACCGGCTCGTCGCAGATGATCACCTTCGGGTCGAGCACGAGCGCCCGGGCGATGCAGATCCGCTGGCACTGGCCGCCGGAGAACTCGTGGGGCCGCTTCGGCATCGCGGTGTCGGGGTCGAGGCCGACCGTCGAGAGGACCTCGTGCACCTTGGCGTCGGCCCGCTCGTTGAACTCGGCGCGCCCGGAGCGCATGCGCAGCATCCGCGGTATCGACGCGAACGGCAGCAGGACCACCAACACCAGCCACAGCGCGAACGTCGCCGCGAGCCCGATGGCGAACGGGGCGACGGCCACGAGGCCCGGGATGTAGACGAAGGGCGACACGTCCTTGAGCCAACCGAGCGCGCCGTCGAGCGAGCGGCCGGTCGCGGCGTCACCGATGAGCCACATCAGCAGGCCGATGCCGAGCACCGGGAGCGCGTAGCGGGCGTAGGTCCACGCCCAGCGCCACGTGCGCACCATCCACTTGGCGTAGCGCTCCCAGGTCCGCGCGACCCACGGCCGCTGGAAGCTCTCGCCCCACTGGATGGTGAGCGGCTCGGCGACGATGTCGCGCACCGTGCGCCGCGGGTTCAGCGACGAGATCGGGTCCTGGAAGATCATCTGCAGCCGGGACCGGAGGCTGCGGACCTGGTCCTTGTCGAGGGCGAGCAGGTTCTCGCCCTCGAGGGCGATGCTGCCCGCGGTCGGCGGGGGCACGAGCATCAGCGCGCGGCCCGTCGTACTCTTCCCGCAGCCGGACTCGCCGACGAGGCCGAGGGTCTCGCCCTCGCGCAGGTCGAAGCTGACGTCGCTGACCGCGTGGACCTTGAGGCCCGTGGTCCCGACCGGGAACTCGACGACGAGGTTCTCGGCCCGCAGCAGGGTCTCGTCACTGGGACGGAGGTGGGCGCTCCCGCTTCCCGCCATCAGAGCTTGGCCTCCCGCACGTCGAGGATCTCCTGGAGCTTGTCGCCGATGAGGTTCAGCGAGAGGATCGTCAGGAACATGAACAGCGCCGGGAACAGCACGATGTGGGGTGCCTCGTCCAGGCTGGCCCGGCCGTTGTTGATCATCACGCCCCACGCCGGCTCCGTGGCGTCGCCGATGCCGAGGAACGCCAGGGCGCCCTCGACGACGATGAGCACCGCGACGTTGATCAGCGCGAACGAGAACATCGCCGGGAGCACGTTGGGGAGCACCTCGCGGACCATGATCCGCCCGTTGCGGGCGCCCAGGGTGCGTGAGGCGAGCACGAACTCCCGCTGGGAGTGGACGAGCGTCGCGGCCCGGGTGACACGGGCGATCGAGGGCACGGCCAGGATGGCCAGGGCCAGTGCGACCGTCGGGGCGCCCTGGCCGAGGAAGATGACGAGGGCCAGCGCCAGCACCAGCGCGGGGAACGAGAGCAGCACGTCCAGGGCGGAGGTGATGAAGCTCTCGAGCGAGCCCCGGTAGAAGCCGGCGGTGAGGCCGATCGCCCCGCCGACGAGCAGGCCGGCGGCCGTGGCGCTGAAGCTGACGCCGAGCGAGCGGCGGGCTCCGTAGATCACCTGGGAGAAGATGTCGGCGCCGATGTTGGAGTTGCCGAACCAGTACTCGGCCGAGGGGCCGTTGCGGCTCGTGCCCGCGAACGCCGCGGACGGGTCCTTCAGCGGGAGCAGGTCGGCGAAGATGGCGGCCAGCCCCAGCACGACGAGCCAGCCCACGCAGCACCAGAAGAGGATGCCGAGCTTGCGGCCCTGGTAGACGTGCTCGGCGTCGAGCGCCTCGATCGCCTCGGCGTCCATGCCGGCCTCGGAGGCCGGGTCCGCGAACTCCGAGTCCTCGTCGGACCGCACGCCGGTGGCGTTCGGGCTAGGCGATTGCTCGAGCATGGCGCACCCTCGGGTCGAGAACGGCGTACAGGAGGTCGACGGCGAAGTTGGCGAAGACGTAGCCGACGGCGATGACGACGACCATCCCCTGGATGACGATGTAGTCGCGCTGGAAGACCGCGGTGTAGATGTAGGACCCGAGGCCGGGCAGGGTGAAGATCGCCTCGATGATGAGGCTGCCGCCGATCAGCGCACCGATGTTGATGCCGAGGACGGTCAGCAGCGTGAAGCTCGACGGACGCAGGGCGTGGCCGACCAGGATCCGCATGGTGCCCATGCCCTTGGCCTTGGCCACGTTGATGTAGTCCTCCTGCAGCGTGGCGATCATGTCGGTCCGCAGGAGCCGCATGTAGACGGCGATCGGGCCGAGGGCCAGCGCGAGCGCCGGCAGCAGCATGTGCTTGAAGTGCAGGACCGGGTCCTCGCCGAAGGGCACGTAGCGGCTGGCCGGCAGCCAGCGGAACCCGAGGTCGAACCCGCCGATCGACAGCGGATGCGGCGTTGCGACGGCCCCGACCTCGTCGTCGACGGCCGGGCCGTCGTCGCGGAGCAGGTCCTCGCGCAGTGCCACCAGCTCGGTGCGGTCGATCACCGACTGCTGCGCGACCAGCTCGTCGGCGAGCGTGTCGGCCGCGTCGTGTGCTGGACCCGCGTCACCTGAGCCGATGTCGCGTCCGACCCGGTGCCGCGCCGGAGGGGCTCACCCGTCCGACCTGCCTGAACGATCGTCGACGGGCGATCGACATTTGACGAACTGACAGTGCGGCCCTACGTTCAGCGCTACCGTGACCGGTGGCACAGAGGTGCGGGCTCCGTGCCGAGCCCGACTGCGGGCCGCAGTCGGTCCGCCGGCGGTCCCGCCGGATGTGGAAGTGCAGGAAGGGGCCGCCGCGGCGGCACCGAACGAGGGGGCGTGCGCAACCGATGAGCCGGAAGGTCATCACCGAGAAGGCGGCGACCGGGCCCGATGGCGCGCCGGCGACCGAGAAGCTGCTCGAGGTGCGCGACCTGCGCACGTGGTTCAAGACGCCACGCGGCCTGGTCAAGGCGGTCGACGGCGTCTCGCTGACGCTCGATCGCGGACGGACCCTCGGCCTGGTCGGCGAGTCCGGCTCCGGCAAGAGCGTCCTGTCGCGCTCGATCATGCGCCTGCTCCCCCGCCGCAACGTGGTCAGCAAGGGCCAGGTCTTCTTCGAGGGCCGCGAGATCACCGACGTGCCCGAGAAGAAGATGCGGGAGGTCTGGGGCACCGAGATGGCCATGGTGTTCCAGGACCCGATGACCTCGCTCAACCCGGTCATGAAGATCGGGGTCCAGATCACCGAGTCCCTGCGCAAGCACCTCGACATGGGGCGCGAGGAGGCCAACGCCACGGCCCTCGCCCTGCTGACCTCGGTCGGCATCCCCGAGCCGTCGCGGCGGCTCGAGGAGTACCCGCACCAGCTCTCCGGGGGCATGCGCCAGCGGGTCACGATCGCCATCGCGCTGGCGTGCGGGCCCAAGGTGCTCTTCGCCGACGAGGCGACGACCGCGCTCGACGTGACCGTCCAGGCCCAGATCCTCAACCTCCTTCAGGATCTGCAGGAGGAGCGGTTCATGGCGATGGTGCTCGTCACCCACGACCTCGGGGTCGTCGCCGGCCGCTCCGACGACATCGCGGTGATGTACGCGGGCAAGATCGTGGAGAAGGCGCCCACGTCGGTGCTGTTCTCCGAGATGCGGATGCCCTACACCGAGGCGCTGCTGAAGTCGATCCCGAAGCTCGAGAACCGCAGCCACACGCGGCTCCAGGTGATCGGCGGCCGTCCGCCGGACCTCATCACGCCGCCCAAGGGCTGCAACTTCGCCCCCCGGTGCCCCTACGCTCAGCCTCGCTGCCACGAGGAGGAGCCACCCCTCGTCGAGGCGGAGACGCCGGGCCACACGTTCGCGTGCTGGTACCCGGTGGGCACGAAGGCCAACGAGGAGGCCCTGGAGGCCAACCTCAAGAAGGGCCTGGCCCAGACCCGTGTTGCCGTGGGCGGCTCCTGATCGAGCGGAGCCGGGAGGAGGACCGAGTGGCGGTGGAGACGCAGGGTGTGGGAAGACGCCGCCGGCTCTCTCCGGAGGAGCGGCGATCCCAACTGCTCGACTCCGCTCTCCGGGTGTTCCTGGGGCGTGACCCCGCCGAGGTGACGTTCGAGGAGGTCGCGCTGGACGCGGGTGTCTCGCGCGCCCTCGTCTACAACTACTTCGGCGACAAGGGCGGGCTGCTGGCCGAGCTCTACGAGCGCTGCGTCGCGGACCTCGACGAGCAGTCGATGGTCGCGATGGCGAGCGACGCCACGCCCGAGGAGCGCCTGCGCCGCATCGTCGAGGTCCGGGTGGAGCAGGCCCGCGAGGACCCGCAGATGGTGCGGTTCATCCGCATCCTCGGGGTGACGCCGCAGAAGCCGCTCGAGGACGCGCGCCGCGCCCGGGCCGAGAAGCTGGGCGAGGCGTGGGGCGGCGGTCGCCACGCGCGCCTCGCGGTGTCGGCCGTCGGCGGGCTCATCGACGGTGCGCTGGGCGCGCTGCTCGACGACGGCGCGATCGACGACGACCGCAACATCGACATCATCCATCGCCTCCTCTGGGTCGGCCTGTCGCACGCCTTCGACCGCCCGACCGAGGAGAGCGCGGAGCCGTTGAGCCCCACGGCGTCCTGAGCCGGGCCGCGGACCGGGTGTCCGCTGCGGCCGGCGTGCCAACATCGTCGGTCGATGGAACTGAACCTCGCCGCCAGCTTCGAGGCGATCGCCCGTGAGGTGCCCGAGCGTGACTGCCTCGTGTGGCGCGATCGTCGCCTGAGCTGGGCCGACGTCGACGACCGCTCGCGCCGCCTGGCCGCGGTGCTGCGCGGTGCCGGGCTCGGCATCGCCGATGCCGGACGAGCCGGCCCGGTCCCGACCGACGGGTGGCGCTCGCACCAGGACCACGTGGCCCTGTACCTGCTCAACGGGACCGAGTACCTCGAGGCGATGCTCGGCGCCTACAAGGCCCGGGCCGTCCCGTTCAACGTGAACTACCGCTACGTCGCCGACGAGCTGGCCTACGTCCTCGCCGACGCCGGCACCCGCGCCATCGTCTACGGCGGCCGGTTCGCGTCGACCCTCGCCGCGGTGCGCGATCGCCTCGACCGCCTCGAGCTGCTCCTCCAGGTCGACGACGGGTCGGGTGCGCCGCTGCTCGACGGCGCCGTCGACTACGAGGAGGCGCTGGCCGCCGCCGACCCGGCGCTGCCCGCCGACCTCGTCGCCTCGTGGTCGGGCGACGACCAGTACATGGTCTACACCGGCGGCACGACCGGGGCGCCGAAGGGGGTGCTGTGGCGCCAGGCCGACTTCCTGGTGGCCGCGCTCGGCGTCCGTCGCCGGGACGGGTCGGACTACGAGCACATCGACGAGATCGTCGAGCGGGCCCGCGGCGGAGGGCTGCGGGCGCTGCCCGCTCCCCCGTTCATGCACGGCGCGGCGCACTGGAACGCGATCAGCGCCTGGGTCGCGGGCGGCACGGTCGTCATCCAGAGCGATGTCGAGCACCTCGATCCGGCCGACGTCCTCGCGACCTGCGAACGGGAGCGGGTGACCTCGCTGCTGATCGTCGGCGATGCCTTCGCGCTCCCGTTGATCGAGGAGCTGCGACGCCACCGCTACGACCTGTCGTCGCTGCGCCACCTCATGACGGGTGGTGCGGTGCTCGGCGCGGAGCGCAAGGCGGCGCTGACCGAGCTCGTCCCCGGGCTGACCGTCGTCGACGTGCTCGGGTCGTCCGAGACCGGGCGCCACGGGGTGGCGTCGACCGGCGGCGGCCGCGAGCCGTCCGAGGGATCGGGGTTCCGGCCCTCCACGACGACCGTCGTGCTCAGCGCGGACCTCGATCGGACGTTGGCACCCGGTGACCCCGAGGTCGGTTGGCTGGCCCAGCGCGGACGGGTGCCGCGGGGCTACCTGAACGACCCCGACAAGACACGAGCCACGTTCCCGACCCTCGGCGGGGTGCGCCACGCGGTCGCCGGCGACCGGGCCCGGCTCCGCGCCGACGGCACGATCGAGCTGCTCGGGCGAGACTCGGTGACGATCAACTCCGGTGGCGAGAAGATCTTCGCCGAGGAGGTCGAGCAGGCGCTGAAGGCCCATCCGGACGTCGTCGACGTGGTCGTCGTCGGGCGGCCGAGCGAGCGGTGGGGCTCGGAGGTCGTCGCGGTCGTGCAGCTGCGACCGGGCTCGGACGCCGACGCGGACACGTTGCGCGAGGCCGCCGGGCGTACCATCGCCCGCTACAAGCTGCCGAAGGCCGTCGTGGTCGTCGACCGGGTCGAGCGGAACCCGAACGGGAAGGCGAACTACCGCTGGGCCAGCGAACGGGCCCGCGGCTCGTCGGCGTCGGCCTGACCTCGAGGCGGTGCCTGAACCGGGTTCGGGAGTGCTCAAGGTCCGGCGCGCGATGACCGATCGGCGGAGGTGGAGACGCGGAGCCACGCCCCCGGGTCGTCGCCGGGGGCCGCGGGCGATCGGCACGGCGGAGCGAGCCTGATCAACCGTTGGCGGCGCGCGTCCGCCGTCGTGAGCGTCCTCTTCGTCGCAGCGGGCGCGCTCGGCTACGGCGCGGTCGCCGGGCTCGTCCGCAGCTTCGAGCAGTCCGCGGCCGAGGCCTCGCGCGAGCTCGCCTACGCCTCCTCCCTCCGGGTCGCCCTCTCCGAGCAGGAGTCGGCGGCCCACGGGCTCGTCGACGAGGGGTCGGTCGGGACCGAGCGCTTCGTGGCCGCCGATGCCGCGGTGGCCGAGCTCTTCGGCCGGGTGGACGAGGTGCTCGATGGCGGGTCCGAGCTCGAGCTGGTCGCCGAGGCGCGGGATCGCTGGGACGCGACCTTCGGCGACCTGCGCGCCGCGGTGGCCGACGATGCGATCGACGGCTACGTCGCCGGGCTCGCGGACCGGGAGGGCTTCCACTTCGAGCTGGCGATGACGGCCGACGGGCTGATCATGGTCGCCGACGAGCTCGCCGAGGAGTCGAGCTCGGAGATCGACGAGCGCCTCGCCGAGGCCCGTGTCCGGGCCCGCCGGCTCACGGTGGCGTTCGGAGCCCTGTTCGCGGCGTTCGCCGCCGTTGCGATCCACCTCTTCCGCCACACCCGGCGTGACGTCCTCGTGCCGCTGCGCGACCTGCACGACACGGCCGTGCGCTACGGCCGGGGCGACCTGCGGGCCAGACCGGGCTCGTTCCGTGTGGAGGAGCTGGCCGACGTCGCCCGTGCGTTCGAGGCAATGGCGGCGTCGCTCGACGAGCACCGTCGGAGACTCACCGACCAGGCCTACACCGACGGCCTGACCGGCCTGCCGAACCGTCGCTCGCTCATCGAGCGCCTGGAGCGGCTGGTCGCCGCGGGCACGCCGGGCGGCGTGATGTACATCGACCTCGACGACTTCAAGCTGGTCAACGACGGCCTCGGGCACGCGGCCGGCGACGCGCTGCTGCGCGAGGTGGCCGCCCG
The DNA here is from genome assembly GCA_034211175.1 of Actinomycetota bacterium. Lineage (GTDB taxonomy): Bacteria > Actinomycetota > Acidimicrobiia > Acidimicrobiales > CAIXPF01 > JAXHUH01. The sequence goes on along the minus strand of JAXHUH010000308.1, from coordinate 43,836 downwards.
CCTCGGTGGCGCCGTCCGTCGGACCGACCTCGTGGCCCGCCTCGGCGGTGACGAGTTCGCCGTCCTGCTCGCCGCACCCGCCGGGGAGGAGGACGCTCGGCAGGTCGCGGCCCGGGTGGTCGACGCGGTCCGTGAGCCCTTCGACATCGGCGGGAGCGCGGTACAGGTCGGCGCGAGCGTGGGCGTGTCGCTGTGCCGGCCCGGCCTCGAGGACGCCTCGATCCTGCTCAGCGAGGCCGACGTGGCGATGTACGCGGCGAAGGCGGCCTCGGCTGCCGGGGTCGAGATCTTCGAGCCGGCCCGGCACCGCCACGACGGATCGGTACCGGGCGAGCGCCTCCGGGCGCTCACCGAGCGCCGCCAGCCGGCCGCCCCCTGACCGTGGTCAGTCGTCCTTGAGGGCGACCGCGTTGGGGGTGACGTTCATCTTGGGCTCGAACGCCGCGGCGGCGTAGTGCTGCGACTCGCCGCCGAGCGTGGCCCGCAACTCGGCCCGGCAGTCGCTGCACGGTCCGTAGAACCGCTCGCTCGCACCCGAGCCGCAGCGGGGGCAGTCGAACTCGAGCGGCGTGTCGCTGTCGATGCTCACCGGAGGAGTCTCGCGCGGGGCCCGCCGGCCGTGGGCGATGACGCGCTCACGCCGAGCGCAGGGTCGGGACGTGGCCGGGTGCCGCCTCGACGGCACGGTCGGTTCGCCGGATCATGAGGATCTCCGCCGTTCGGAAGGAGGCGACCCGGGTCGACCACGCATCGACGACGGCCCGCTCGCCGTCGGTCCGGAAGAACGTGGTCATGTGACCCTCGGGCTGGTAGGCGTCGGCGCCGTGCACCAGCTCCACCCGTTGGTCGAGCAGCGTGACCTCGTGGCAGGGCTTCTGGTCCTTCATTGGTCGACCGTACGACGACGGCCCTGTGGCCATCCAGACCGTCAACCCTGTTGATTGCCTGTGGAATGCGGAGTTTTCCACAGGTAACCGGGTTCGAACGGGCCAACGGCGGCCCGCTACGGTCCGGGCGGCACCGATCGATCGTTCGATCGAGCTGCGGCGGGCACGGTGACCGGTGCCGCCGGCGAGCGCGACGAGGAGGCACGGTCCCATGGGCTTCGACAACCGGGTGACGAGGATGCTGGGCATCGAGGTGCCCATCGTGCAGGCGCCGATGGGCTGGATCGCCCGCGCCCAGCTCGCGTCGGCCGTGTCCGAGGCCGGGGCCATGGGCATCATCGAGACGTCCTCCGGCGAGCTCGACGCGGTCAAGGGCGAGATCGCCAAGATGCGCGACCTGACCGACAAGCCGTTCGGGGTGAACATCGCCCAGGCGTTCGTGCGCGATCCGGCCATCGCCGACTTCGTCGTCGAGCAGGGCGTCGGGTTCGTCACGACCTCGGCCGGCTCCCCCACCAGGTACACGGCGCCGCTCAAGGAGGCCGGCCTGACCGTCTTCCACGTCGTGCCGACCCTGGCCGGCGCCATCAAGGCCGTCGAGGCCGGCGTGGACGGCCTCATCGTCGAGGGGGGCGAGGGCGGTGGCTTCAAGAGCCCGACCCCGGTGTCGTCGATGGTGCTCCTGCCGCTGGTCCGGTCGCGGGTCGACGTGCCCATCATCGCCGCCGGCGGGTTCGTGGACGGCCGCTCGATGGCGGCCGCGCTGGCGCTCGGCGCCGAGGGCGTCCAGCTCGGGACCCGCATGGTGTCGGCGGCCGAGTCGCCGGTCCACGACAACTGGAAGCAGGCGATCATCGGCGCGGCCGAGACCGACACGCTGGTGCTCAACGGGCACACCTCGCCGCAGCTGCGGGCGCTGCGCACCGAGCGGACGAGCGCGCTCGAGCACGACGCGAGCCACAACGCGATGGCCGACCTCGGCTCCGCGCTCGACCTGTACTTCGGCGGTGACATGGAGGCGTCGATCGCCCTGTGCGGCCAGGTGGCCGGCCGCATCGACGAGGTGCGACCGGTCGCGGACATCGTGCGCGAGTGCGCGGCCGAGTGCCTGGCCACGCTGCGGGAGCTGGCCGCCGGCTACGGCGTCGGGCCCGACGGGACCTGAGCGGTCGGCGCGCGACCTCCGATCCAGGGGAATCCGTTCCAGGCGGGCCGAGCGCCCACCGATGCACCGGGTGGGTCGGCCCCGGGCGGGGTCGGCCCACCCGTGACCGGTCCCGCGCCGGACGCGGTCCGAGGACGCGGAGTGACGGAAGTGGCTCATGGAACACGCTGTGTCGGTGTACGCCCACGCCCCGACGGGCGACTTCTCGCCGGGGAAGCTCAGCTGGCGGGATGACGGTGGGGCGACGGCCGAGGTCGAGTCGAACTTCGCCGTGGTCGCCGGCGACGCCATCCGGCTGAGCTGGGAGGATGGCGCCGAGGTGATCCGGGCGTACGCCGCGGTCCGCGACGTCGTCCAGCACAACGGGTCGCAGACCCTCACCCTCGGCCGCGCGGTCTTCGAGCGCGGCGACCGCCGACGCGTCGAGCGGGTCGACGTCTTCTGCGAGGCCCGGTTGGCGTGGATGGGCGGCGACGGGCCCCGCGCGCTCGCGGCCCGGACCCAGAACATCTCCGTGCTCGGCGGCTCGTTCGTCACCGACTCGATGGAGCTGCCGCCCAACGGTGCCACGGTCGCGACCCACGTCGCCGATGCCGACTACGTCGTCGTCGCCGGGCCGGCCACGGTCATCGACGTCGAGCGCTCGGGCGAGTATCCCGTGCTGCGGCTCGAGTGGCGCCTCGACGCCCGCCAGGAGGCGTCGATGGTCGAGTACCTCACGTCGCTGCGCCACCTCCGCCGCCGGGGCGAGGAGACGCCCCAGACCCGGGGCATCGCCTACGGCGACGCGAGCTGTTGGCTCGTCGAGGACGAGGGCGTCATCGGCCCGTTGAAGGCGTCGGTCAAGATCACCGGCGTCACCCTCACCGACATCGACCCGATCGACGTCCCCGCCCGGGGACGGTGGGCGGCCATCCTCGTCGACTCCGCCGGCCAGACCTCGACGGTCTCCCTGCGGATCGTCTCGCGGGCCGGGGGCCAGGTCCACACCTCCGTTGGCTGACCCTGCGGGGCCCGGCGGAGCGACGGCGCGCACACCGACGCCGTCCGGCCCCGACGAGCGCCGCACGCCCCACGACCGGGTGGACGACGCCCGAGCGGTCGCGGTCGTGGCGCCGAACGGTCGGAGCCTGAACGGCACCGCCCGCTTCCGGGAGGACGGCGCCACGCTGGTCGTGGAGGAGCCGCTCGCCGTCTCGGTCCACGACACCCTGCGCATGACCTGGGAGCAGGCGAGCGGCCTGCTCCGGGCGTTCGCGTCGGTGCGCTCGGTCGTCGGCACCCGCATCGAGCTCGGACCGCCGGTGCTCGAACGGGTCGACCGTCGCCGCGCCCGGCGCTACCCGGTCGACTTCGCAGCCCATCTGGCGTGGCACGACCGCGGTCGCCCCGAGTGCGTCGAGGCCCGGGCGAACGACCTGGCCGTGCTCGGCGGCTCGTTCCTCACACCTGCGGTCGACGTGCCCTCCTCCGGCGAGCAGGTCGCGGTCCGGGTCGTCGACGCCGAGGGCCGGACCCTCGTGGCCACGCCGGCCACCGTCGTCGCGGTCGACGACCGGGGCGACGAGCGCCGGCTCGGCGTCGAGTGGCGGCTCGACCCGCGCCAGGAGCAGCTGCTGCTCGAGTACGTGCGCCAGGGGGTCGCCGCGTCGACCAAGGCGGCACGGCCGGTGCGCGTCGAGGTCGGCGCGGCGACGTGCTGGATCGTCACCTCGAACGGCCTCCGGGGCCCGCTCCAGGCGACGATCCGGCCGACCGGGGTCACGCTCGAGGGCATCGCCACCTCCGAGGTGACCGCACGCGACCAGCTCGTGGCGCTCATGGTGGGCGACGACGGCCGCCGGTCGACGGTTCCGATGCGGGTCGTGTCACTGGCCGGCGGGCGGGTCCACGTCATCATCGAGTGATGACGCCGGCCGTCGCGCCCTGACCGTTCTGGCCAACGCTCACGACCGCCGGTGGCACGTCGTGGGGGCCGGTTCGGGGAGTGGCGGGCTACTCGGGTCGCCAGGATCGCTGCTTCTTGCGCTCGCCCCGCTGCTTCTTCGCGGTGAGCCGCCGCTCCTTCGCTCCCCGTGACGGGCGTGTCGGCTTGCGGCGCTTGGACGTCCGCAGCGCGCCGGCGAGGCGGGCGGCGAGGCGCTCCATGGCGATCTCCCGGTTGCGGGCCTGGGAGCGGGTGTCGTCGACCGAGACCTTGACCGACGGACCCAACCGATCGGTCAGCCGCCGGCGGTGACCGGCCGACAACGTGCGCGACCCCTCGATGTCGAACGTGACCTCGGCGCGGGTCGCAGCCTTGTTGGCGTGCTGGCCCCCGGGGCCGCCGGAGGCGCTGAAGCGCCACTCCAGCTCGTCGGGCGGGATCGTGAGGGATCGGTTGACGCGCAGGGAGCCGGACACCTTCCCAGTGTGGACGCTCGTCGCCGGTTCGTGCGCGCACCGGGCAACCGGCGCGACCGGAACGGGCGTGCGGGCGGCGCCGACGACTACGTTGGCCGGCCATGGCGTCCGAGCCTCCCGTGCTGCTGGTCCACGGCCTCGCCACCTCGGCCGAACGAACGTGGCGGGAGCCGGGGTGGATCGACCTGTTGAGCGAGTCCGGTCGTGAGGTGCTGGCCGTCGACCTCCTCGGCCACGGCTCATCGCCCAAGCCCCACGACCCGGCGGCGTACGCACAGCTCGAGGCCCACCTCGCCGCACAGCTGCCCGACGGCCCGGTCGACGCGATCGGCTTCTCGCTCGGCGCCCGCACCGTGCTCGCACTGGCGGTCGAGGACCCGTCGCGGTTCGGGCGGATCGTCCTCGCCGGGGTCGGCCGCAACCTGTTCGAGCGGGACGAGGCCCGGGGCCGGGCGATCGCCGAGTCGCTCGCCGGCAAGGACGACCCCGACGACCGCGAGGCCGCCTACTTCGGCCGCCTCGCCGACTCGCCCGAGGTCGACCGCGAGGCGCTGGTCGCGCTGCTGAGCCGCCCCGAGCCCGCACCGTTCACCGACGAGGGCCTCGCCCGGGTGACGAACGAGGTGCTCGTCGTGATCGGCGACCGGGACTTCGCCGGCCCTGCCGACCCGCTGGTCGAGCGGCTACCGAACGCCCGTCTGAAGGTGCTGCGCAACGTCGACCACTTCGCGACGCCGAACGACTTCGGCTTCATCGACGCGGCCCTCGGGTTCCTCGGCGCCTCGCCGGTGTGAGCGGGCTGCACATCCTGCTCCCTCCGTCGGAGGGCAAGGAGCTCGGTGGCGACGGCCCGTCGATCGTCGAGGCCGGCTCGACGTTCGACGACGAGCTGGGCGACGCCCGACGGACCGTGCGCGAGGCGCTGGTCGCCGTCCTCGAGGCCGCACCCGACGCCGTGGCGTCGAAGCTCCTCGGCGTGAAGGGCGACGCGCTCGAACGGGCCCGCGAGGCCGACCTCTCGGTCGCGGTGGCCCCGACGCTGCCCGCGATCGAGCGCTACACCGGCGTCCTCTACGACCACCTCGACCACGCGACCCTGCCCGAGCGGGCCCGGGAGGCCGCGGCCGGGTCGGTCGTCATCTTCTCGGGACTGTGGGGCCTGGTCACGCCGGGTGACCCGATCCCCGACTACCGCCTGAAGATGGGCGCCAACCTGGCCCCGCTCGGCAAGGTGTCGACCTGGTGGCGGCCGCGCCTCTCCCCCGTGCTCGACGCCCGGGTGCGCGATGGCGTCGTCTGGGACCTCCTCCCCCAGGAGCACTCGGCGGCGTGGACCAGCGCTGGCGGCTGGCGGGCCCGCATCACCGTGCGGTTCCTCGACCAGCGGGAGGGCCCCGACGGGCCGAAGCTCGTCACCGTGAGCCACTGGTCGAAGGCGCTCAAGGGCGCGCTCGCCCGCCACCTGCTGCTCACCGGGCTCACCGACCCCGCCGGCCTGGTCGACTTCGACCACCCCGCCGGCTACCGGTTCCGCCCCGACCTCTCCACCCTCGATCCCGACGGCGGCGAGGCCGTCTTCGTCAAGCCCCCGGACTGAGCGCTCACCGGCGGCGTGGTCCGGGTACCGATGCGTGCGGGCGGCCCGGCCCCGGTCCCGGGTCCGGACGGCCACGTCGGGTTGGCCACGTCCGGGTGGCCACGTCGGGGGTCAAGGTCGAGCCGCCGGCGTGATCGGGCTGATCAGACCCGGCCGGGGCCGGCGGACGTGAAGCGGGTGCCGGGCGGGTCGGTGGCCCACGGGGCCGGCTCCTCCCAGCCGTCCTCGAAGACGAGCTCGGGCATCGGGCGGCGCCGGACCGGGCCGTGGTTGCCCTGGGGGCGCCCGAGGGGGACGGTCGCCGCGATCCGCCACTCGTCGCGCTCGGCGGGCAGGCCGACGATCTCGCGGAGGCGGTCCTCGACCATGCCGTGCCACCCGGTGATCACGCCGCCGTAGCCGAGCGCCCGGGCGGCGAGCAGCAGGTTCTGCACGGCCGGGTAGACGCTGGCCCCCATCATCAGGTCGTTCGGGCGGTGCATCCGCAGGACGGCCAGGACCACGGCGGGCACCTCCTCGAAGTGGTCGACGAAGTGCTGCATGGCCCGGGCCTGGCGGGCCTTGGGCGAGTCGGCGTCGGCGCCGGAACCGGCGTCGTAGCCGTCGTTCGAGCGCTTGGTGCCCCAAGCCGAGCGGAACGCCTCGCCGAGCAGCGCCTTGGCCTCGGTCGCCTTCGGCCCGTCGCGCAGGACGAGGAACCGGAACCCCTGGCGGTTCGAGCCGCTCGGCGCCCGCGTCGCCGCGAACAGGATGCGGTTCAGGTCCTCGTCGGGGATCGGTTCGGGGCGGTAGCGGCGGATGGCCCGGGTCGTCGCCAGCCCGGTGAGCAGGTCCGGCACCCCGTCGGGGACGTCGATCGGCGGTGCGGTCGTCGGCGAGGTCTCGTCGGCCATCGCGGCGAGCCTAAGCATCCCACCCCGACCGATACCCCATCCCCCGTCACCGTTCTGGCCCGCGCAGAGTGCCACCGGTGGTATCGGGGTGGGTCCAGTTCGGGTGGTCATCGTTCTGGCCCGCGCGGAGTGCCGCCGGTGGTATCGGGGTGGGTCCAGTTCGGGTGGTCATCGTTCTGGCCCGCGCGGAGTGCCACCGGTGGTATCGGGGTGGGTCCAGAACGGGTTGGGGGGTGGGGTGTGCGAGAGTGTCACGCCCGATCCGAGGTTGAGGTGAGGTGGCCATGCGAGCAGCGGTGTTGCGAGAGGCTCCCGGTGAGCTGGGTATCGAGGACGTCGCCGTCGACCGGCCCGGCTCACGGGAGGTGCTCATCCGCACCGTCGCCGCCGGGCTGTGCCACAGCGACCTCCACTTCATCGACGCCGCCTATCCGACGAAGCTGCCCGCGGTGCTCGGCCACGAGTCCGCCGGTGTGGTCGAGGCCGTCGGCGACGAGGTCACCTACGTGCGCCCGGGCGACCACGTCATCACCTGCCTCGCCGTCTACTGCGGCGCCTGCGAGCACTGCCTCACCGGCCGCCAGGCCATCTGCCAGAACAAGGTGGCGACGCGCCGGCCCCGGGAGGCCACGCCGCGGCTGGGGTCGTCCGACGCGCCGATGCACCAGTTCCTCGACCTGTCGTCGTTCGCCGAGATGATGCTGGTCCACGAGCACGCGGTCGTGAAGATCCGCGACGACATGCCGCTCGACCGGGCCGCGCTCCTCGGCTGCGGGGTCACGACCGGGGTGGGCGCGGTGTGGAACACAGCCGAGGTCGAGCCGGGCACGACCGTCGCCGTCATCGGCTGCGGCGGCATCGGGCTCAACTGCGTGCAGGCGGCGCGGCTCGCCGGCGCGACCCGGGTGATCGCCGTCGACCTGCTCGACGAGAAGCTGGAGCTGGCGACCACGTTCGGGGCGACCGATCTCGTCAACGCCGGCGCGGTCGACCCGGTGGTCGCGGTGCGCGAGCTGACCGGCGGCGGCGTCGACCACAGCTTCGAGGCGATCGGTCTGAAGGTCGCGACCGAGCAGGCGTGGCGGATGCTCGGCCCCGGCGGCACGGCGACGGTCGTCGGGATGATCCCGGTCGGCACGAAGATCGAGCTCCACGGGCCCGACTTCCTCAACGAGCGGCGAATCCAGGGCTCGGCGATGGGCTCGACCCGGTTCCGCGTCGACATGGTGCGCTACGTCGACCTCTACCTCGACGGCCGCCTGAAGCTCGACGAGCTCGTGTCGGCCCGGATCGGCCTCGACGCGATCAACGACGGCTTCGCCAAGCTGCGCAAGGGCTCCGTCGCCCGCAGCGTCATCACGTTCGACAGCCGAGCGTAGGTCGCCCTGCGACCGAGCTCGGCCACGGTCAGGCGCCGTCGGGTGGTTCGTCGGTTGCCTCGATGACGACGACGGGGAGGCCGGTGCGGCGTTCGAGGCGGCTGGGCAGGTCCATGCCCAGCCAGCGGGAGATGCCGGCGGGCAGCGTCGACACGATGATCTCGTCGAAGCTGGCGCGGTCGAGCACCGCACCGACCGCGTTGAGCGGGTCGGGGTCGCCGACCTCGCCCGTGCCGACCACGCCGGCCTTCGCCAGGCGTTCGAGCTGGTGCACCAGCCGCTTCTCCGCGCTGCGGCGGCCGGCGGCGATGGACTCGATCAGCGCGGTCTCGGGGATGGCGAGGCCCGAGGTCGGGTCGGCGGCCAGCACTCCGAGGCGGTGGATGGCCGTGGCCTGCTGCGACCACGTCGCCGGCACCACGACGTGGAACTCGGTCGGACCGCGTTGCATCCGGGCCTCGAGCGCCTCGGTCAGCTCGGGTCCGCCGACGGTCCGGTTGGCCACGACCAGGTAGCGGCGGACCTCGGTGCGCTCGTGGGACCCGGCGGTCTCGCGGCGGCGGTCGAGTCGGTACGACAACCGCAGCTGCACCCGGTACTCGAGGCCGGTCTCGGCGCGGATCGTGTCGAGCCGCTCGACGCCGGCCCACTCCAGGTCGGGAATGCTCTTGGCCGCCTCCGCGACCGCCCCGGACGTCGCCGCCTCCCACGACTCGGGGTGATGCCCGACGAGGCGGATCACCTGATCGACGCGGTCGGCGTCCGTCCGCGACCCGCGGTCCGTGCTCACCTGCTCTGCCACCGGTGCTCCCCCACGAGCTGTGATGTTGGTCACAACAGCTACCATGCTGGCACTTCCGGCGCCGTCCGTCGGCACGCCCCCGATCCGGGGCGCCGACGCCGGTCCCGGGCGAGGGGCACGGCACATGGGGGGACCATGTCGAACAGCGTCTACCGGGTGATCGAGCTCATCGGCTCGAGCCCCGAGTCGTGGGAGGCGGCGACCGCCAACGCCGTGCGGGAGGCCGCGACCTCCCACTCGGATCTGCGTGTCGCCGAGGTCATCGAGCAGGATGTGCTGATCGAGGACGGCCGGATCCTTGCGTTCCGGGCCAAGGTCCGGCTCTCGTTCAAGCGGGAGATCGACGGCGACGCATCCTGATGGCGCCGCCGCCGTCACCGCCGGCGACGAGATCCCCGACGAGGACCCCTGACGACAGACCCCGCTGACGAGACCGACGGGAGCGCGCGACCGGTGCAGGCCTGGCAGGTGCACGAGAACGGACCACCCGAGGACGTGCTCGTGTGGGCAGACGACCTGGCGCCGCTGCGGCCGGGCGAGGGCGAGGTCGTCATCGACGTGCGCGCCGCGGCGGTGAACTTCGCCGACGACCTCGTCTGTCGCGGCACCTACCAGGAGAAGCCGGCGCTGCCGTTCACGCCGGGCATGGAGGTGTCCGGCGTCGTCGCCGCCGTGGGGACGGGTGTCGAGCTCGCGGTCGGCCGGCGGGTCCTGGCTGCGCCGCAGCTGGCCCACGGCGGCTACGCCACCCACGCGTTGGCCAGGGCGTCGGACACGTTCGAGATCCCCGACGAGCTCGACGACGTCGCCGCGGCGGCGCTGTTCGTGACCTACCAGACCGGCTGGTGCGCGCTGGCCCACCGGGCCCGGCTCGAGCCCGGCGAGACGCTGCTCGTCCACGCCGGAGCCGGCGGCGTCGGCTCCGCCGCCATCCAGCTGGCGAAGGCCATCGGTGCCCGCGTCGTCGCCACCGCCGGCGGGGCGGACAAGACCGACGTCTGCCGACGCCTCGGCGCCGACGAGGTCGTCGACTACCGCAGCGAGGACTTCGTCGAGGTCGTCAACGACCTGACCGACGGGCGGGGCGCGGACGTGGTCTTCGACCCGGTGGGTGGCGACACGTTCGACCGCTCGACCAAGTGCATCGCCTGGGGCGGGCGCATCCTCATCGTCGGCTTCGCCGGCGGCCGCATCGCCGAGGCCCGCACCAACCACGTGCTCGTCAAGAACTACGGCGTCCTCGGCGTGCACTGGGGCGGCTACCGAAGCCGGGCGCCGGAGTTGGTGCGCACGTGGCACGACGACCTGATGCGCCTCGCCGCCGGCGGTGCGATCGCGCCGCTCGTGTCGCAGGTGGTCCCGCTGTCGGACGCGCCGAAGGCGCTCGCCGCGGTCACGTCGCGGGGAACCGTCGGCAAGGTCGTGCTCGACCCCGCCCGCTGAGCGAGGCCCGGCTCAGGCCGCGGCGCGCGGCCCGGGCGCCCGTGCTCAGCCGGCGGCGGTCGCGGCGGCGGCGACCTGCTCGGCGACCCACGGGTAGGTCTTGGCGATCCCGTCGCGGAGCTTGTGGCGGGCGACGAAGCCGAGCGAGTCGATCGTGTCGTTCGAGAAGTTGCGGCTCTGCACGCCGACCGGCCCGTCGATGTGGCGGATCGTGACCGACTTGCCGGCGACCTCGGCGACGGTGCGCACGAGGTCGTCGACGCTCACGTACTCGGGGTTGCCGATGTTGACCGGCTCGGAGATGTCCGACTGCGTGAGCAGGAGGATGCCGTCGATGAGGTCGTCGACGTAGGTGTAGGAGCGGATGGCGGAGCCGTCGCCCCAGACCTCGACCTCTCCCCCGTCGGGTGCCTCGGCCACCTTCCGGCAGATTGCCGCCGGCGCCTTCTCCCGGCCGCCCCGCCACGTGCCCTCGGGCCCGTAGGTGTTCTGGAACCGGGCGATGCGGGTCGCGATGCCGTAACGACGGCCGTAGGCGCTCACCGTGCGCTCCGAGTAGAGCTTCTCCCAGCCGTACTCGTTGTGGGGCATCGCCGGATAGGCCTCGGCCTCGGTCAGCTCCGGCTCGCCCGGCGCCATGTCCCGGTAGATGCAGACCGACGACGAGTAGAAGTAACGCTCGACCCCGGCCTCGGCGGCGGCGTCGATCATGTTGACGTTGATCAGCACGTTGTTGCGCATGATCTCGCACTCGGCCGAGTGGATGAACCCCATGCCGCCCATGTCCGCGGCCAGCTGGTACACCTCGTCGAACCCGCCGTCGAGGGCGGCGCCGCACGCCTGGCGGTCGCGCAGGTCGAGGACGGCGAACTCGTCGGCCGCGGTCGGCGAGAACTCCGGCTCGACGAGGTCGACGCCGCGTACCCAGTAGCCGTCGGCCTTGAGCCGCCGCACCAGGTGGTGGGCGATGAAGCCACCGGCTCCGCAGACGAGCGCTCGCTTCACGGGTGCAACCTCCGGGGGTATCTCGATCGCAGTCGCCGCGGCGGCGTCACAACGGCGGTCGGACGGCGCGGCGTGAGCCGGCGGGACCGGCTCAGGTGTTCTGCGCCATCATGCCACCGTCGACGGGGATGATGGCTCCGGTCAGGTACGAGGCGGCCGGCAGCACCAGCGACAGCGTGATGTGGGCCACCTCCTCGGGACGACCGTAGCGCCGCATCGGCACCCGTCGACGAGCGAACTTGGCCTTGTGCTCGTCGGTGATGCCGGCGGTCATGCCGGTCATGATCGGGCCCGGGCAGATGCAGTTCACGGTCACGCCGGCGTCGCCCAGCTCCAGCGCCAGCGACCGGGTCAGGCCGATCACCCCGGTCTTCGACGCCGTGTAGGGGCTCATGAACTTGGTGGCGCCGAGGCCCTCGGTCGACGCGATGTTCACGATGCGGCCGTCACCGTTGCGCAGCAGGTCGTCGACGCACGCCCGGACCAGGCGGGCCTGGGCGGTGAGGTTGACGTCCATCGTGAACGCCCAGGCGTCCTCCCAGTCCGGGTCGGAGATGGGCGACGGGACGCTCACGCCGGCGTTGTTGACCAGGATGTCGATCGGGCCGAGCTGGTCGCGCACGTCGGCCACGAGCGGCGGGATCGCATCGCCGACCGCGAGGTCGCAGGTGAAGCCCACGGCCGTGCCCCCGTCGCCGGTGATGGCCGCGACGACCTCGTCGACCCCGCCACGGTCACGGTCGACGACCGCGACCCGGGCGCCCTCGGCGGCGAAGAGCGTCGCCGTGGCCCGGCCCATGCCGCTGGCCGCGCCGGTGACGATCGCCGTTCGACCGGCGATGGAGCGGGCATCGGTGCTGTCGGTGCGCATCGGCGGCACCGTAGTCGTCCCGCCCCCGCGCACGCCCGACGACGGTCCCGGCCGGTCATGGCGTCCGCCGGCCTCCCATACTGGCCGGGTGCCCTACGCCGACCTCGCCGCCGCGACCGGCTGGCTGCTCCTCGTGAGCATCCCGCTCGGCCTGAGCGCCTGGGCGTTCCTCGACGCGGCCAAGCGCCCGCGCTGGGCGTGGGCGCTCGGGCAGCGGAACCAGCTCGTCTGGCTCGTCGCGGTGCTCTGCGGCGTCATGTGCCTGGCGCCGGGCATGGTCGTCTCGCTGTGGTACCTGATCCGGGTCCGGCCCGTGATCGCCGCCATCGAGCGCGGCGAGCTCGGCCGGCCGAGCGACTGAGGCGGGACCCCGTGCGTGCCCGCCGGGACGCCGCCACGTCGCCCAGCGTCGCCGCCGACCGACGCCGGCGGCGACCTCGGGGCTAGTGGGACGCCTGGACCAGCGCGTGCTGGACGAGCTCGAGCAGCGCCGCCTTGGCGGAGAGCCGCTCGCGGGCGTCGGTGTAGATCATCGGGACCTCGGGCGGCACCGCCAGGGCCTCCCGCACGTCCTCGAGCCGGTGGGCGATCACGCCGTGGAACGTGTTCACCGCCACGATGAACGGCACACCCGTCTGCTCGAAGTAGTCGACCGCCGGGAAGCAGTCGGCCAGCCGGGTCGTGTCGACCAGCACGATGGCGCCGATGGCGCCCCGCACCAGGTCGTCCCACATGAACTGGAACCGCTCCTGGCCCGGCGTGCCGAACAGGTAGAGGATCAGGTCGTCGCCCAGCGTGATGCGACCGAAGTCCATGGCGACGGTCGTCGAGGTCTTCGTCGTGGCCGAGCCCCGGTCGTCCACGTCGGCGGCCACGGTCGTCATGGCCGCCTCGGTGGTGAGCGGGGTGATCTCCGAGATCGAGCCGACGAACGTCGTCTTCCCGACCGCGAAGCCACCGGCGATGATGATCTTGACCGGCAGCGGGGTCGACGAAGACGCTGGCTCTTCGTTCCGCGGCGCGGTGTCAGAGCGCCTGAAGGCCATCGAGCACCCTTTCCAACAGCTTGATGTCGGGACGATCGGACACGGGCTGGGGCTGGTAGACGTCGAGCAGGCTCTCCGCCCGCATGTCGCCGACCAGGACGCGCGCCACGCCGAGATGGACGCGCAGGTGGGCCGAGAGCTCGGCGATCGACAGGGGTCGCTCGCAGAGCTCGACGATCCGCTTGCGCTCGAGCGCGAGGCGCGGCAGCGCCGACAGGCCATGCGCCGTGCGCTTGACCAGGGTCTCCAGAGGCAGGTCCGATCCTGACCTGGTCCGCCCACCGGTCAGGGCGTACGGCCGAATACGGCCGGCCAGCCCGCCGTCGTACTCGTCTCCGTCGCCGTCGTAGCTCATTGCGGAAGAGTGGCCTGGAGCTCCGCACGGAGCTCGGGGGTGAGGACGCCGCCGGCCTTCTCGACCAGCAGTGCCATCTCGTACCCGACGAGACCGACGTCGCAGTTGGCCGAGGCGACCACCGCGAGGCAGGACCCGTCGCTGATGCCGGTGACGAAGATGAAGGCGTTCTCCATCTCCACGATCACCTCGTTGACGGCACCACCGCCGAAGCGCCCGGCGGCGCCGTAGGCCAGGCCGATGAGGCCGGAGGCGACGGCGGCGAACCGATCGGCCGCGTCACGGTCGAGACCGCGGGACTTGGCCATCGGCAAGCCGTCGGCGGAGACCACCACGGCTTCGGTCACGCCGGGCACCCGGTCGACGAAGCTGGAGACGAGCCAGTTGATGTTGCTGGCTTCCGGGCTCATACCGCTCATGCACTGTCCTCCGAGTTGGATGAGCGCCCGAGGTCGCCTGGCGGCGTCTCGGTCCGTCCCCTGTGAAGTCCGGTTCGGTACCGGGAGAGCATCCTTCGGACCTCCTCCGGTGACCGCTGGGACGGGCCCACGCGGTCTCGGGCCAGCGGCCCGGCGGGTGCGTCGTCCGAGCCGCGCACCTGGCGCTTCGGCGCCCGGCGCACCAGCCCCGCGGCGGTCAGCGAGTTCGGTTCGCCACCCGGCGCCGACGTCGCGCCCACCGATGCGGGCTCCGGCACCTGCTCCCGCGCCGGGAGGTCACCGTCGTGGCCGTAGGCCTGCGGCTGACGGTCGCGGTAGGCGCCGTCGCCGTCGTGGGCCGGTGGCCGCGGCTGCGGTTCGTCGCGGTAGGCGGTCGCCGGCTCCGGGTCCCACGGTGGTGGGCTCGAGTCGGGTTCCCAGCGGGGCTCGTCGGCCAGGGGCTCGGCCGGACGGTCCCACGGGGCGTCGCCGCGTGCGGGCAGCGGCTGGCGGTCCCACGGTGCGTGGCCCGCCGGCGCACCGCCACCGTCGTCGGCGCGGACGTCGTCGGCGTAGCCGCCGTCGTCGTAGCGCCGGTCGTCGACGTAGGCGCCGTCGTCGTAGCGCCGGTCGTCGGTGTAGCCGTCACGCCCGTCATCGACGTAGCCGTCACGCCCGTCGTCGACGTAGCCCTCCTCGGCATAGTCGTCCTGGTACTCGTCGTAGTCCTCGTACCCGTCGTCCTCGGACCAGCCCTCGTCGACGTCCGAGTAGGTGAACGCCTGACCGCCGTCCGCGTACTGCGGCTCGGCGTGGCGGGCCTCGGCGGCCGGCGGTGCGTACATCTCGCGCTCGTCCTCCGCCGGGGCGGCCCCTCGCGTCGGGAGCTGCTCGCGGAAGGGCTGGTCGGGGATCGGCTCGTCGTACTGGGGCTGACGGGCCACCCACTCCGGCACGGACGGCTCGGCCTCGTCCGCCGGCGCACCACGCCGGGTCGGCAGGTCCGCCGGGCCGGCATCGAAGCCCTGCGGGCCGGTCGGGGCGGTCGGCGTCGTCACGCCGCCCCGGGTGGGCAAGCCGTTGGTCGGCGTCGCCGGCGGCGCCGCGCCCGGCCCCTGCTCGGCGAGCAGCGAGGCGATCGCCTCGTCCATCGCATCGTTCTCGGCCTGCGCGGCATCGGGGGCCCCGGCCGGGAGCGCCGCGGCCGCGGCATCGGCGGGGAGGCGCCCGGCGGCTGCCGGTTCGCCCTGGCCGACGGCGCCGCCCTCGCTCTCCGACATGAGGCTGGGCGGCACGGCGACCAGGGCGGTCACGCCGCCTGCCGGTGAGGTCGTCAGACGCACGCTGATGCCGAAGCGGGCGGCGAGACGGCCGATCACGGTGAAGCCCAGGGACCGGGACAGGGCCAGTCCGACGAGCGGCGGGTTCGCCAGGAGGTGGTTGGCGTCGGCCAGCTGCTCGAGGCTCATGCCGATGCCCTGGTCGGACACCGAGATGACGTAGCCCTGGTCCTTCGTCCGGTGACCGATGACCTCGACCGTGGTCTCGGGCGGGGAGAACTGGGTGGCGTTCTCCATCAGCTCGGACAGGAGGTGGGCGAGGTCGACCGCGGCGCCGCCGCTGACGAGCACGTCGTCGAGCGCGACCAGCTTGATGCGGGCGAAGTCCTCGACCTCACCGACCGCGACCCGCACGACATCGGCGAGCGGGACCGGTCGGCTGCGGCGGCGGGTCGGCTCGGCGCCGGCCAACACGAGCAGCGACTCGGCGTTGCGTCGCATCCGGGTCGCGAGGTGGTCGAGCCGGAACAGGTTGTCGAGCTGGTCCGGGTCCTCCTCGTTCGCCTCGAGCTCGTCGATGAACTCGATCTGGCGGTCGAGGAGCGTCTGGTTGCGTCGGGCCAGGTTGACGAAGATGTCGCTGATGCCCTTGCGCAGCAGCGAGCTCTGCTCCTCGGCCACGTCGATCGTCGTCGCCTGGATCGAGTTGATCGCTGCGGCGAGCTGGCCGATCTCGTCCCGTGAGTCGATCTCGATCGGGGTGGCCTCGAACGCCCGGGTGTCGTTGGCGCCGGCCGAGCGCAGGCGCTCGACCAGGCCGGGCAGCTGCTCGGTGGCGAGCGTGTTGGCGGCCACCGTGAGCCGTCGCAGCGGCCGGGTCGTCGCCCGGGCCACGAGGAAGGCGAG
Organism: Actinomycetota bacterium; assembly: GCA_034211175.1. Taxonomy (GTDB): domain Bacteria; phylum Actinomycetota; class Acidimicrobiia; order Acidimicrobiales; family CAIXPF01; genus JAXHUH01. The sequence goes on along the minus strand of JAXHUH010000308.1, from coordinate 27,385 downwards.
CAGGACGGCGACGATGATGCCGATGGCGGCGCCGAGCAGGTAGAGGCGCACCGTGGCCGTGGCGTCGTCGCGGACGTCGGCGGCGTTGGCCGCGATCTCGGCGTTGCTGCGCAGGCTGACCTCGAGCACGTCGACGAGCCACGACTGGCCCTGGTTGACGAGCTGGTCGACCTGCGCGGCGGTGAACTCCTGGGGCTGGCCGGTGTCGAGCGACTGCCGGATCGACTCGAGCGACGCCCGGGCCGCCGTGGCGTCCGGTGCCGCCCACCGGCTCTCGAGCTCGAACTGGAGCTGGGTCCCGGCCCGGTCGAGGAAGCGCTCCTTGCCGTCCTCTGCAGCCCGCAGGTCGGCGTCGAGCGTGTTGGCGACGTCGACCGGCTCGAGGGCCATGCCGCCGGTGCTGCCCTCGACCGCTCCGGCGCCGGCGGAGCTGACCGCCGCACCGATGGCGAGGGCGTCGGCCGCCGCCTGCTTCGCGTCGGTCAGCTCGGCCAGGTTCGTGAAGTCGGATGCGAGCTCCGACACACCGGAGTCGACGCCGATGATGAACGAGGCGGCCGAGATGGCCCGCGAGAGCGCACCGAAGTCCTCGACGACCTCGAGGAGCTCGAGCGTCCCGGGGCTGGCGTCGACGTCGGGGCGCAGCTCGCCCTGGAGCACGGCGAGGGCTTGGCCGGCCCCCTCGTACGCCGCGTCGAACTCGGAGCTGAGGGAGACGTCGGTGATCGCCGCGAAGCTCTCGTTCACCGTGAGGATGGCCTCGTCGGTGTTGACGCGCACGTTGGTGACGGTCTGCAAGTTCTGCTGGCTGGGATCCGCGAGGTAGATCGCGGTCACGATCTCCTCGAGCTGGATCGCGTGGATCACCTGGTAGACGGCGCCGGAGGCCTCGGTCAGACGGGTCACGTCATCGGCCCGGCCACGGGCCTCGAGACGTTCCGCCACTCCGATGCCGGCCAGGACGCCGAGCACCAGGAGAGGGGCCACGAGAATGGCCACCAGCTTGGTCCCGACCTTCAAGTTCCTGAGCATCGAGCTCCTCGATTTCCCGTCGCCTCGCCTCCGGACCAGGTGAGCCTCGTGTGCGTGTACGAGGTACCCGCTGGTGCCTGTCGGCAAGAATGCCAGCGTCGTGAGCCCGACTCCGACCAGCTCACGCGGTGGGACGGGTGTGCCGCCGCCACGTGAAATGCTAAACCGCAGGAAGTCGGAAAGCGACCGGTACCGTCGTTTGTCCAGCACGAACGCACTGATTCGTGCCCGCCGCTGGCCAGCGCGAGTCCCGGGACGACCGCAAACACGCGTTGGCGGTCACCTCTCCGGCTGGATGTGTCGATCTCGTGACCAATGTGGACATGACCGATCAGACCTCGCTCAGCGGGACCTTCGACGAGATCCCTCTGGACGCGCTCCTCGTACGCCTCGCGGAGCGCGGCGAGACCGGCACGGTGCACGTCTCGGGGCGCGAGGCGAGCGTCGTGTGCCTCGCCGGTGGTGCCGTGTACCTGGCGACGTCGGCCGACAGCGCGGTGCTCCCGGCCGCGCTCGTGCGCGGCGGTACGGTGAGCGCCGAGGGCTGGGCCGCGGCCGCCGCCGGCACACCGCCGGGCCGGTCGGTCGCCGACACGCTCGTCGACTCGGGCACCGACGAGCGCCGGCTCGAGGCCGCGGTGCGCGACCACACCGTCGCGACCGTCGCCGAGCTGCTCGCCCCGAGCCGCGGCACCTTCGACGTGCGGGTCGGCCGGGTCCATCCCTTCGGCGCTCGCTTCCGGTTCGACACCGCCGACATCCTCGGCTCGGCGGCGGCCCGGATCGACGAGTGGCGCAGGATCGTCGCGACGATCCCGTCGACCGCGCTCGTCCCCCACGTCGTGGCCCGCCTCCCCGACGATGTCGACGAGATCGCGCTCGACCGCGACGAGTGGGAGGTGCTGGCGGGCGTCGACGGGCGACGGACCGTCGGCGACATCATCGCCTGGTCCGCCGCCGGGTCGTTCGCCGTGTGTCGGATCCTTCACGAGCTCATCACCGCCGGGCTCGTCCGCCTCGAGGATCGCTGACGGGCCCTGCCTCCCGTCGTCCCCGTCAGGTACTCGTCAACGCAGGGGCAGGTCCGTCGGTCGCACCGGTGACGGCAGCAGCGAGTCGCCCATCAGCGCGGCGTCCACCGAGGCGGCGCACGCCCGCCCCTCGGCGATGGCCCACACGATCAGGCTCTGGCCCCGGCCCATGTCGCCGCAGGCGTAGACGCCGTCGACGTTGGTGCGGTAGTCGTCGCCGCGCTCGACGTTGGTGCGGGCGTCCTGGGTCACGCCGAGGTCCGCGAGCAGCGGGCTCTCGTCCGGGCCGGTGAAGCCGAGCGCCAGGAACACGAGGTCGCACTCGAGCTCGAACTCGGTGCCCTCGACCTCCACGAACTGCGGGCGACCGTCGACCGTCTGCATCTCGACCTCGGCCGCGACCAGGCCGGTCAGGTTGCCGTTCTCGTCGCCGACGAAGCGCTTCGTCGACACGGAGTAGACGCGCTCGCCGCCCTCCTCGTGGGCCGACGCCACCCGGTAGACCATCGGCCACGTCGGCCACGGCGTCGAGTCGGGCCGGGACTCGGGCGGGCGGGGCATGATCTCGAAGCTGTGGACCGACACCGCACCCTGGCGGTGCGAGGTCCCGAGGCAGTCGGCGCCGGTGTCGCCGCCGCCGATGATGACCACCCGCTTGCCCGAGGCGTCGATCGGCGAGGCGTCGAGATCGCCCTCCTGCACGCGGTTGGCGAGCGGGAGGAACTCCATCGCCTGGTGGATGCCCGACAGCTCACGGCCCGGGATCGGCAGGTCGCGCCACTGGGTGGCCCCGCCGGCCAGCACCACGGCGTCGCTGCCGTCGACCAGCTCGGCGGCCGGCAGATCGGTGCCGACGTCGACGCCGGTGCGGAAGGTCGTGCCCTCCGCCTCCATCTGGGCGATGCGCCGATCGATGTGGCGCTTCTCCATCTTGAACTCGGGGATCCCGTAACGGAGGAGGCCACCGATGCGATCGGCCCGCTCGTAGACGGTGACGTCGTGGCCGGCCCGGGTCAGCTGCTGGGCCGCCGCGAGCCCGGCGGGGCCCGAGCCCACGACCGAGACCCGCTTGCCGGTGTGGATCGGCGGCGGGAGCGGCGTGACCCAGCCCTCGTCCCACGCCCGGTCGATGATCTCGACCTCGACCTGCTTGATCGTGACCGGGTCGGCGTTGATGCCGAGCACGCAGGCCGCCTCGCACGGCGCCGGGCACAGGCGGCCGGTGAACTCCGGGAAGTTGTTGGTGGCGTGGAGCCGCTCGATGGCGAGGCGCCACTGGTCCCGGTAGACGAGGTCGTTCCAGTCCGGGATCAGGTTGCCGAGCGGGCAGCCCTGGTTGCAGAACGGGATCCCGCAGTTCATGCACCGGCTGGCCTGGTCCATGAGGTGGTCGTGGGGGAAGTCCTCGTAGACCTCCTTCCAGTCGCGCAGGCGCACGGGGACCGGGCGCCGGCTCGGCAGCTCGCGGGGGTGGGTGAGGAACCCTCTGATGTCGCCCATGTGGTGTCTCCTCGGGTTCTCAGCCGTGCGAGGCGGCCATGACGGCCTGGTCGGCGGGGATGCCCTGCTCGTTGGCGAGCCTGGTGCTCTCCAGCACCCGCTTGAAGTCCCGGGGCATGACCTTGACGAACCGCTCGATCGAGCGGTCCCAGTCGTCGAGCAGCCGCGCCGCGACCGCGGAGTCGGTCTCGTCGCGATGGCGGGTGACCGCGTCGACGAGCAGCTCGCGGTCCTCGTCGTCGAGCGGGTCGAGGTCGACCATCTCGGGGTTCACGAGCGACGGGAACGTCCCGTCGAGGTCGTAGACGTAGGCGACGCCGCCGGACATGCCGGCGCCGAAGTTGCGCCCCGTCTTGCCGAGCACGACGACCCGGCCGCCGGTCATGTACTCACAACCGTGGTCGCCGACGCCCTCGACGACCGCGAGCGCACCGGAGTTGCGGACGCAGAAGCGCTCGCCGACCACGCCGCGCAGGAACACCTCACCACCGGTGGCGCCGTAGAGGGCCACGTTGCCGGCGATGATGTTGTCCTCGGCGACGAACGGCGAGCCCTCCGGCGGGTGGACGATGATCCGCCCGCCCGACAGGCCCTTCGCGCAGTAGTCGTTGGCATCGCCCGCGACCCGCAGGGTGATGCCCCGGGGCAGGAAGGCCCCCAGGCTGTTGCCGGCCGAGCCGCTGAACTTGATGGTGATCGTGTCGTCGGGCAGGCCGGCGCCGCCGTAGCGCTTGGTCACCTCGTGGCCCAGCATCGTGCCGACCGTGCGGTTGACGTTGCGGATCGGCAGGTCGAGCTCGACCTTCTCGCCCCGCTCCAGCGCGGCCTGCGACTTCTCGATGAGGAGGTTGTCCAGCGCCCGGTCGAGGCCGTGGTCCTGGGCCACCACCTGGTGACGGGACTCGCCCTCCTCCAGCTCCGGCACGTACAGGATCGGCCCGAGATCGAGCCCTGCGGCCTTCCAGTGGTCGATCGCCTTCGTCGTGTCGAGCAGGTCGGCCTGGCCGATCGCCTCGTCGAGGCTGCGGAAGCCGAGCTCCGCGAGCAGCTCGCGCACCTCCTCGGCGATGTACTCGAAGAACGTGACCACGAACTCGGCCTTGCCGTTGTAGCGGGACCGCAGCTCGGGGTTCTGGGTGGCGATGCCGACCGGGCACGTGTCGAGGTGGCAGACCCGCATCATGATGCAGCCCGACACCACCAGCGGTGCGGTGGCGAAGCCGTACTCCTCGGCACCGAGCAGTGCGGCGATCAGGACGTCGCGGCCCGTCTTCATCTGGCCGTCGACCTGCACGACGATGCGGTCGCGCAGCTTGTTGAGCAGCAGCGTCTGCTGGGTCTCGGCGAGACCGAGCTCCCAGGGTGCGCCGGCGTGCTTCAGCGAGGTGAGCGGCGAGGCCCCGGTGCCGCCGTCGTGGCCCGAGATGAGCACGACGTCCGCGTGGGCCTTCGACACCCCGGCCGCGACCGTCCCGACCCCGACCTCGGCCACCAGCTTCACGTGGATGCGGGCGTCGCGGTTGGCGTTCTTGAGGTCGTGGATGAGCTGGGCCAGGTCCTCGATCGAGTAGATGTCGTGGTGGGGCGGCGGCGAGATCAGGCCGACACCGGGCGTGGAGTGGCGGGTCTTGGCGATCCAGGGCCACACCTTGTGGCCGGGGAGCTGCCCGCCCTCGCCGGGCTTGGCGCCCTGGGCCATCTTGATCTGGATGTCGTCGGAGTTGGCCAGGTACTCGCTGGTCACGCCGAAGCGGCCCGACGCCACCTGCTTGATCGCCGAGCGCTTCGAGTCGCCGTTGGGCAGCGGCACGAACCGCTCCGGGTCCTCGCCGCCCTCGCCGGTGTTCGACTTGGCACCGAGCCGGTTCATGGCGATCGCCAGGGTCTCGTGGGCCTCGGCCGAGATCGAGCCGTAGGACATGGCGCCGGTCGAGAACCGCTTGACGATCTCGGAGACCGGCTCGACCTCCTCGATCGGCACCGGCGTCCGCTGGCCGGTGCGCAGCTCGAACAGGCCGCGCAGGGTGGCGAGGTCGCGGGCCTGGTCGTTCACCCGGCCCGTGTACTCCTTGAAGATCTCGTAGCGGCGCGTCCGGGTCGCGTGCTGCAGCTTGAAGACCGTCTCCGGGTTGAAGAGGTGGTGCTCACCCTCGCGGCGCCACTGGTACTCGCCGCCGACGTCGAGGTCGCGATGGGCGCGCTCGAGCGGGTTGTCGGGGTGGGCGACCGCGTGGCGGCGCCGGCACTCCTCGGCGAGCTGGTCGAGCCCGACGCCGCCGAGGCGGCTGGTGCTTCCGGTGAAGTACTCGTCGACCAGCTCCTGGTCGAGGCCGAGCGCCTCGAAGATCTGGGCGCCGGTGTAGGAGGCGACCGTCGAGATGCCCATCTTGGACATCACCTTGAGCACGCCCTTGCCGCACGCCTTCACGTAGTTCTTCGTGGCGGTGGCGTGGTCCGGCGCCGTCGTGAGGCCCTGATCGACCATGTCACACACGGTCTCGATGGCCAGGTACGGGTTGATGGCCCGGGCGCCGTAGCCGAGGAGGAGGCACATGTGGTGCACCTCGCGGGCCTCTCCCGTCTCGATGACCAGCCCGACCCGCAGCCGGGACTGCTCCCGGATCAGGTGGTGGTGCACCGCGCCGACGAGCAGCAGCGACGGGATCGGCGCCATCGTCGGGTCCGAGCCGCGGTCGGACAGGATCAGCACCCGGGCGCCGTCGTGGACCGCCTGCACGGCCTCGGCGCGCACCCGGTCGAGCGCGGCCTCCAGGCCGGCGCCGCCCTCGGCGACCGGGTACAGGCCCGCGATCGTGTGCGTCGCCAGATCGGGCACGTCGCCGTCGTCGTTGGCGTGGCGGATCCGGTCGAGCTGCTCGCTCGTGAGGATCGGCGTGTCCAGCTCGAGCTGGCGGGCGGTGCCCGGGCCCGGGTCGAACAGGTTCTTGCCCGGGCCGAGCCGCACCCGCAGCGAGGTGACGAGCTCCTCGCGGATGGCGTCGAGCGGCGGGTTCGTGACCTGGGCGAAGAGCTGGGAGAAGTAGTCGTAGAGCAGGCGCGGGCGCTGGGAGAGCACCGCGACCGGGGTGTCGGTGCCCATCGAGCCGATCGCCTCGGCCCCGTTGGCCGCCATCGGCTCCATCAGGATCCGCAGGTCCTCGAGCGTGTAGCCGAAGGTCTGCTGACGGCTGAGGAGGGTGCCCTCACCGGAGCGCGGCGGCGGCGATGCCGCCGGCAGGTCGGCGAAGGAGATGGCGTCCCGATCGAGCCACTCCTGGTAGGGCTCGTCGGAGGCCAGGCCGTTCTTGATCTCGTCGTCGGCGATGATGCGGCCCTGCGACGTGTCGACGAGGAGCATGCGGCCCGGCTCGAGCCGGCCCTTGCGGACGACCTTCGACGGCTCGACGTCGACGACGCCGGCCTCCGACGCCATGACGACCATGCCGTCCGCGGTGACCCAGAAGCGCGACGGGCGCAGGCCGTTGCGGTCGAGGACCGCGCCGATGACGGTGCCGTCGGTGAAGGCCACCGAGGCCGGCCCGTCCCACGGCTCCATGAGCGCCGAGTGGAAGCGGTAGAAGGCCCGCTTCGCCGGCGTCATCGACTCGTGGTTCTCCCACGCCTCGGGGATCATCATCAGCACCGCGTGGGGAAGCGAGTAGCCACCCATGTGCAGCAGCTCGAGCGCCTCGTCGAAGCGGGCGGTGTCGGAGGCACCGGGGGTGCAGATGGGGAAGACGTCGCGCAGGCCGGGGAGCCGGTCGCTCTCCAGCACCTCCTCGCGGGCCCGCATCCAGTTCTCGTTGCCCATCACCGTGTTGATCTCGCCGTTGTGGGCGACGTAGCGGTACGGGTGGGCCAGCGGCCACGACGGGAACGTGTTCGTCGAGAAGCGCGAGTGCACCATCACGATGGCGCTCTCGACCCGCTCGTCGGTGATGTCGGGGAAGAAGTCGGCGAGCTGGGGCGTGGTGAGCATGCCCTTGTACACGAAGGTGCGGCAGCTCAGGCTCGGGAAGTAGACGCCCCGGCGTGCGACGTCGTCGAGCGGGCCGATCTCGTGCTCGATCCGCTTGCGGCCGAGGTAGACGAGGCGCTCGAGCTCGGCGCCCGAGTACAGCCCACCGGCGGGGTCGTCGACGGTGACGAACCACTGCCAGAAGCTCGGGATCGTCGCCATGGCCATCGAGCCGAGGCCCGACGCGTCGGTCGGGACCTCGCGCCAGCCGAGCGAGCGCAGCCCGTGCTCGGCGCCGACACGCTCGATGTCGGCGCGGGTCTCGGCCACCTCGGCCTCGTCGCCGAGGATGAACGCGATGCCCGTGGCGTACGAGCCGGCCTCGGGAAGGTCGAAGTCGACCACGTCCCGGAAGAAGCGGTCGGGTACCTGGAGCAACATCCCGGCGCCGTCGCCGGTGTTCGTCTCGGCGCCCTTGGCGCCGCGATGGTCCAGGTTGCAGAGGGCGCCGAAGCCGAGCTCGACGAGCCGGTGGCTGCGTCGGCCGTGCATGTCCACGACGAACGAGACGCCACAGGCGTCGTGTTCGAAGCGGGGGTCGTACAGGCCTCGAGGCGTTGCGGAGGTCCGGTGCATGGGTGCGTCCATCCAAGAAATTCGTGAGAACGGGACGAGCCCTTGCATCGGGGACGTCGTTGGCCCGCGAGCAAGCTCGGTCGATTGTAGACGCCCGGGTGGTGGGCGATCCATTCGATAGATGACATCGGCGTTCCACTTCACCGCCGGGCATCGCCCGGCGATCACCCGGACGAGGGGTGTTCGTGGCGATGCGACCGCGAACGGAGCGGTCCCCCGCGCGGGTCGCGCGCAGCGTTACCGTCACCGCCGATGCGGGGGCCACAGTACCGGCGGGAGCACCAGGGGGTCGTCGCGCTCCTGGCCCTCGCCGTGGTGATCGTGGCCGTCGTGCTCGTGGCGGCCGCCGGGTCCGCGGCCACGGCCGTGCGGAGCAACCTCGGAGCCGTCGGCGACCTCGCCGCTCCTGTGACCGACCCACCCGCGACCGCCCGGTTGTCCGCGCCGGCGCCGCTCGGAGCGACGCCCCCGCCGACCGGGCCGGCGAGGAAGTCGGCGACGACCCCGTCCGTGAGCCGATCACGCTGGCGTTCGGCGGCGACGTCCACGCCGCCGGCTTCCTGGCGGGGCGCCTCGCCGCCGAGGGCCCGGCCATGCTCGGTCCTCTGGCACCGATGCTGGCGCCGGCCGACCTCGCGATCGTCAACCTCGAGACCGCCATCACCGACCGCGGCGAGCCCGCGCCGAAGGAGTTCAACTTCCGGGCCGACCCGGCGCTGCTGCAGGCCCTGGTCGACGCGGGCGTCGACGTGGCATCGGTCGCCAACAACCACGGCCTCGACTACGGCGTCGACGGGCTCGTCGACACGATCGACGCCGGCCGCCGCGCCGGCCTGGCGCTCGTCGGCATCGGCCGCGACGACACCGAGGCGTGGCGCCCGTGGATCGGCGACGTCGGCGGCTGGACGGTCGCGGTGCTCGGCGCGACCCAGGTCCTCGACAGCTCGCTCATCCGCTCCTGGACGGCGACGCCCGACCAGCCCGGCCTGGCCTCGGCCAAGGACGAGGACCGCCTGGTCGCCGAGGTGGCCGCGGCCCGGGCGCAGGCCGACACGGTCGTCGTCTTCCTCCACTGGGGCATCGAGGGCCACACCTGCCCGTCCGCCACCCAGCGATCACTGGCCGACCGTCTCGTCGCCGCCGGTGCGGACATCATCGTCGGCGGCCACGCCCACCGGGTCCAGGCCGCCGGGCGCAAGGGCGGCGCGGTCGTCGGCTACGGGCTGGGCAACTTCGTCTTCGCCGCACCGTCGCCGTCCGGCGCCACCTCCGGCGTGCTCACCGTGACCGTCGCCGGCCGCGACGTCCTCGACCATCGGTGGACCCCGGCACGCCTCCGCAACGGCGTCGCCGACCGCCTGGAGGGCCCCGAGGCCGACCGCGCCCTGGCCGAGTGGGAGGCCCTGGCCGACTGCGCCGACCTCGACCCCTGACCTGCGCCCGACCGGGCGTCGCGGCCGCGACGGTGCCCACCGGCGGGCGCGGCGAGCCGTCCGAAGGGGCCGGATCGTGCCAGCATGGCCACCGATGCCATCGCCAAGCGAGACCGCGGTCGCCGAGGAGCTCTGCGCCTTCGTCGACGACTCCCCGTCCCCGTACCACGCCACCGAGACGGCCGCCCGGCTGCTCGGGGCCGCCGGGTTCACCGAGGTCGACGAGGCCGACCCGTTCCCCCCGTCGGGCCGGCACTACGTGGTGCGCGGCGGATCGCTGGTCGCGTGGGCCACGCCCGAGCGGATCGACGGACCCGTCCGCTTCCGGCTGGTGGGCGCCCACACCGACTCGCCCAACCTCCGGGTCAAGCCCAACCCCGACGTCGTCTCGGCCGGCCTGCGCCAGCTCGGCGTCGAGATCTACGGCGGCGTCCTCCTCAACTCCTGGCTCGACCGGGACCTCGGCCTCTCCGGTCGGGTCACCGTCGCCACCGACGACGGGCCACGCGTCCGGCTCGTGTGCATCGACGAACCGCTCCTGCGGGTCCCCCAGCTCGCCATCCACCTCGACCGCGAGATCAACGACAAGGGCCTCCAGCTCGACCGCCAGCGCCACCTGAGCCCGATGTGGGCACTCGCCGGCGACGGCGCCGAGGACGAGGCGACGTTCGTCGGCACCCTGGCCGAGCACCTCGACGTGGCCCCCGAGCAGGTCCTCGCCTGGGAGGTGATGGCCCACGACCTCCAGCCGAGCCGCATCACGGGCCTGCACCGCGAGTTCGTGAGCGCACCCCGGATCGACAACCTGCTCTCGTGCTTCGCCGGGGCCACCGCCATGGCCCGCCGCGCGGCCGCCGGTGACATCGCCACCGACCACGTGGCCGTGCTCGCCCTGTTCGACCACGAGGAGGTCGGCTCGACCTCCGACCGCGGCGCCGCCGGAGCGTTCTCGGCGTCGGTCCTCGAACGCATCTCGCTCGCCGCCGGCTGGGACCGGGCCACCCACCTCGCCGCCATCGCCGGGTCGGTGTGCGTCTCCGCCGACGGAGCCCACGCCACCAACCCCAACTACGCCGACCGCCACGAGCCCAGCCACACCGTGACCCTCGACGGCGGCCCCGTCCTCAAGGTGAACGCCAACGTCCGCTACGCCACCGACGCCGCCAGCGCCGGCGTGTTCGTCGAGGCGTGCCGGCAGGCGGGCGTGCCGATGCAGCGCTTCGTGACCCGGACCGACCTGCCGTGCGGCTCGACCATCGGGCCGCTCACCGCCTCGGCGCTCGCCATGCCGACCGTCGACGTCGGCGCACCCCAGCTCGCCATGCACTCGGCCCGCGAGCTCACGAGCGTCGTGGCCGTCGACCAGCTCACCCGAGCGCTGACGGCGTACCTCTCGTGACCGCGGTGAGCCCCGACCTCAGCACCTCTCCCGCCGCGGCGCGCGTCGCCCCCCACCTCGACGCCGTCGACGCAGCCATCGCCGAGTCCGAGAGCTCGGCCCGGATGCCGGCGCCGCTCGCCCGGCGCCTGGCCGACGCCGGCCTGCTCACCCTCGGGCTCCCCCGACGCCACGGCGGCCCGGAGGCCCCGTGCGCCGAGCTGTGCGAGACCATCGAGCTGGTGTCGCGCACCCACGCCTCCGCCGGCTGGTGCGTCATGATCGCCTCGACGACCTCGACGCTCGCCGCCTACCTCGACCCCGAGCACGCGGCGACGGTGTTCGCCGACCCGGCCACCATCGTCGGCGGGGTCACCGCCCCGAGCGGCACCGCGACGATCGACGGCGACACCGTGCGCGTGGAAGGTCGCTGGAGCTGGGGCTCCGGCAGCGAGAACTGCGCCTGGTTCGCCCTCGGCTGCCTCGTCACCGAGAACGGCCACACGGTCACCAACGCGGCCGGGCAACCGTCGGTGCGCCTCGTCCTCCTGCCCGCCGACGACGTGCGCATCGCCCCCAACTGGGACGTGTCCGGCCTGCGGGGCACCGGGAGCCACGACCTGGTCGTCGACGGCGCCGTCGCCCCGGCCGGCCGGGCGGTCGAGCTCGGCATCGACCGGCCCCGGATCGACGGCGCGCTCTACCGCTTCCCCATCTTCGGGCTGCTGGCGCTCGGCGTGGCATCGGTCTCGCTCGGCATCGCCCGCGCCGCCATCGACGACCTCGTCTCACTGGCCGGGGCGAAGACCCCGACGGGCCACCGTCGCCTCCCGCGCGACCGGGCCATGACCCAGGTCGACGTGGCCAGGGCCGAGGCATCGCTGCGAGCCGCCAGGGCGTACTTCTACGAGAGCATCGCCGCCGCATGGGACGTGGCGACGACCGGCGCACCGCTGTCGCTCGAGCACCGCACCTCGCTCCGGCTGGCCGCCACCCACGCCGCGACCATCGCCACCGAGGTCGTCGGGGCCATGTACACGGCCGGCGGCGGCAGCGCGATCCGGGCCGACAACCCGCTCCAGCGCCACCTGCGCGACGTGCACGTGCCGACCCAGCACATCATGGTCGCCCCCGCGACCTGGGAGGTCGCCGGCCGCGCCCTCGTCGGCCTCGACCCCGCCAACCCGGCCTGGTAGCGGCCAACTGTGGCCGCAGGGCGGCCTTTGTCGGCTTGGTCGAGCTTCGCTCGACAGCCGCTGGCCCGGGCGCAGGGGAGGGTCAGCCGTCCATGGCCTCGTTGGCCTTGGCGGCGGCGATCTCGGCGACCCGGGCGATCTCCTGGGTCGTCGAGCCCTGCTCGGTGATGGCCGCGACGATCGACGCCATCACCTCGTTGAGCTGATCGGTCAGCTCGTCGATCTCCTCGATCGACGCCTGGGCGTCATCCACACGCTGCTGGACCAGGTTGATCGACGCCCGGATCTTCTCCGTCGCCTGGTCGGTCTGGCCCGCCAGCTCCTTCACCTCGTTGGCGACCACCGCGAAGCCCCGGCCCGTCTCGCCCGCCCGCGCCGCCTCGATCGTCGCGTTCAGCGCCAGGAGGTTGGTCTGCTGGGCGACGTCGGTGATGAAGTCGACGACCGTGGCGATCTGGGTCGACGCCTCGTTCAGCTGCGCCATCACCTCGCGGGCCTCGCCGGCCGACGCGGCGGCCGAGCCGGCGATGTTCGACGAGCGCTGCACGGTGCGCTCGATCTCGCCGATCGACGCCTCGAGCTCGGCGACCGCGCTGGCCTGGCTCTGTGACGACTCGCTGATCTCGCGCTCGAGCGCGACCCGGTCGGTCACCAGGGCCCACGACACCATCGTGCCTGCGTGGCGTCCCCGGTCGTAGACCGGTGCCACGACCAGTTCCATCTCCTCCTCGCCGACCTGGATGCGGGTCCTGACCGGCAGGTGCTGCTCCGGTGCGTCGAGCATCGACCGCTGGTGGGACGGCCGGCGGTGGAACCGATCGATCGACGTGCCGACCAACTCGTCGGCACGGATCGGGAGGTACCGCTCCATGCCGCGCAGCGTCTCTATCGACGCCGGGTTCGCGTAGCGGACCACGTGATCGAGGTCCGAGAACATGACGTTCGTGGGCACCGCATCCAGCATCTGGGGAGCCAGGCGCCGGAGGAGGTCCTCCTCGAGCCGGTCGACGATCGTGGACAGTCGCCGCTCGACGCTCGCCGGGTCGTCGCCGCCCGGGCCCTCGGCCCTCAGCTCCAGCAGCTCCCCCAGCCGCGCGACGAGCCGGCTCATGCTTCGGGTGGACGATGAACCGGAAGCACTCGGAGCGCGACGCGACATGACCGGTTCAACGGTCGGCCGCCCCCCCTGTCTTGAAGGATTGGTCCCCCGCCCACAACGCCCTCAGCCGAGGTGGCGGGCGAGGCGTTCGAGGGCCTCGTCGAGCGTCGCGATCCCGGGCAGGATGCGACGCCGTCGCTGGTCGATGGGGATCAGGAGAGGTAGCGCTCCAACCTGGCGAGCGCCTCGTCGAGCGTCGCGATCCCGGGCAGGATGCGACGCCGCTGCGGGTGGATCGATCACGAGAGGTAGCGCTCGAGGCGTTCGAGCGCCTCGTCGAGCGTCGCATCCTGCTTGCAGAAGCAGAAGCGGACGACGTGGCGGACGTGGTCGGTCTCGTAGAAGGCGCTGAACGGGATCGCCGCCACCCCGGCCTCGGTCGTCAGCCGCTTGCAGAACGCGGCGTCGTCGCCGTCGGGATCGAGCTCGGACACGTCGACGGCCAGGAAGTAGGTCCCGGCCGTGTCGAGCACGTCGAGGCCGAGGCCCCGCAACCCGTCGGCCAGCCGGTCCCGTGAGCGCTGGAGCGACGACGCCAGCGACGTGAAGTAGCCGTCGTCCTTGGCGAGCCCGTAGGCGACGGCGTCCTGGAGGTTCGGCGGGGTCGTGTAGGTCAGGAACTGGTGGGCCCGGGCCACCGCACGGTGGATCTCGGGTGCCGCCACCAGGTAGCCGACCTTCCAGCCGGTCAACGAGAACGTCTTGCCGGCCGAGCCGATCTTCACCGTCCGCTCCCGCATGCCCGGCAGCGTCATCAGCGGCACGTGCCGCCGCCCGTCGAAGGTCAGGTGCTCGTAGACCTCGTCGCAGATGACGTAGGTGTCGTGCTCGATGACCAGCGCGGCGAGCTCGGCCAGCTCGTCGGTGTCGACCACCTTGCCCGCCGGGTTGAGGGGGTCGTTGAGCACCACGGCCTTGGTGCGCGGCCCGAACGCGGCGGCGAGCTCCGCCGGGTCCCATCGCCACTCCGGTGGCCGCAGCGGGACGAACCGGGGCACCGCGCCGGCCCGGCGCACCATCGGGGCGTACGCGTCGTAGAGCGGCTGGAGCAGCACGACCTCGTCACCGGGCTCGGTCAGCCCGAGGATCGACGCGGCGAGTGCCTCCGTCGCGCCCGACGTGACCATCACCTCGCTGCTCCAGTCGGCCTCGATGCCGTAGAAGCGCTTCGCGTGGTCGGCCACCGCTCGGCGCAGCTCCGGCGTGCCGAGCATCGACGGGTACTGGTTCCAGCCGTCCACGGTGAGCTCGGCGGCGCGGCGGCGCACGTCGTCGGGGCCGGGATCGTCGGGGAAGCCCTGGCCCAGGTTCACCGCCTCGTGGGACTCCGCGAGGCGGCTCATCACCTCGAAGATGGTCGTACCGAGGCCGGACAGGACGGGATTGGCCGGTTTCACACGCCCCGTTCTACCTCCCGGCCGTCGTGCTCGTCGCCCGCGCCGACCACTCCGGGCCGGACGCCGTCAGGTCGCCGCCACGCCCGCCGGGTCGGCGTCGAGGGCGGCGAGGGTCATCGCCGCGACGAGGACGGCGCGGGCCGACCAGCCGATGGAGCGGACCCAGTTGGTGGCGACCAGGCGGCGATGTGCCCGCTCGTCGAAGCCGTCGGTCAGGCGGCCGTGCGTGGGTGCCGACACGATCGCCGTCGTCCCGTACACGACGGCGACGAGGACGGCACCGGCCCACGGCGCCCACGCGGGGACACCGTCGGGCCGGGTGACCAGCAGCGCCAACGTCGTGGTGCCCTCGACCGCCATCGGCGCGCCGACGACCCACGTCGTACGGCGCATGTGCTCGCGCTGGTAGGCCCGGTAGGTGCCCGTGCCGACCTCGGTGAACAACGGGTAGTGGACGACCTGGACGAACCAGATGACGCCGGTCATCACGCACGTGGCGACGAGGTTCGCCACCAGGAGCAGGTCGGCGGTCACGGTCGGGAGGGGCTCAACCGGCCTCGGTCGCGACCCAGCGGGCCAGCTGCGCGATCTCGACCGCGTAGTCACGTGGCCGACGCAGCATCGGCAGGTGGCCCCAGCCGGATACGACCCGGACGCGCCCGGCGCCGATGCGGTGGGCGAGCCCGGTCGCGCTCGCCGGGCCCCGCCAGTGGTCACGGTCGCCCCACAGGATGACGGTCGGCACCGACGACGGCTCGAGCGCGTCGTACCACGCGGCGTCGGCGCTGGCGGCGAGCGCTGCGGACCCCTCGGCGCGACCGAGGTCCTCGCAGGCCCGCTCGACGACGTCCGCCGGCAGGTCGCGGAACGCGACCGCGCGCGCGGCCACCGCGGCGAACGGCACGTTCGACGCGGCGTTGACGACACGGGACAGCGGCGGGAGCGACCCGGCCCGCAGCTCCGCCCTCCCCCGCCCGTCCGGGATCGCCGGGGCGTGGAGCACCAGGCCGGCGCACGCGTCACCGTGGCGCTGGCCGATCTCGATCGCGACCGTGCCCCCGAGCCCGTGGCCGAGCACCACCACCGGACCGGTGAGCCCGCCGATCCGCTCCGCGAGCCGGGCCGCGTGGTCGGTCACGGTGCCGTCGCCGAGCGCCGGGGTGCCTCCGAAGCCCGGCAGGGTGACCGGCACGAGCCGCACGCCGTCGGGCAGGTGGGGCGTCACCCGGTCGAAGCGCGCGGCGCTCGCGCTGTCGCCGTGGACGGCCACGATCGTGACGAGTGGTTCGGCGCCCGCCACGGCGGGGCGCTCGTCGGTTCGTTGCTCGGGGCCGTTCACCGGCGCGACTGTACGGGCGGCGCCGGGCGTGGTTGAACCGCGAAGGTCGAAACTCTAGATTTCGGCCATCCAAAACGGTCCTGCGATACTCACGAAATCCGAACGCGAGGTTCTGAAAGCTGTCTACCGCGCCGTGCGCGACGGTGGTCAGGCTCTCACGGGTGGCCTCGCCGAGGACGTCGGGGTCAGCCCGGGCTCGGTGACCGCGGTGGTCAAGAAGCTGGCTGATCGCGGCCTCGTGAACCATCGCCCGTACCGGGGTGCCGAGCTGACACCGGACGGCCGGCGGGCGGCACTCGCCGCCATCCGCCGTCACCGCATCGTGGAGCGCTTCCTGGCCGACATGCTGGGCTACGACTGGCGAGACGCGTCGCGCCTGGCCGCGACGTTCGAGCACGATCTCCCCCAGGAGATCGAGGATCGCCTCTACGTGGCCCTCAACCGACCGGGTACGTGCCCCCACGGCTTCCCGATCCCGGGCCTGGAGGCGTCCGAGCTGCCCGTCAGCCCGCCGCTCTACGCGCTGGAGCCCGGCGATCGGGCACTCGTCGCCGTTCCCGGATCGACCGACTCGGCTGTCGTCGAGTTCCTCGACACGCTCGGCCTCCAGCCGGGCATCGAGGTCGAGGTGGTCGAGAAGCACCCGTTCGACGGCCCGCTCGTCGTGCGGGTGGACGGCACCGACCGGACACTCAGCAAGCTCATCGCCGACCAGGTCTTCGTGCAGCCGCCGGAGGCCGTCGCGTGAGCATCACGGCCGGCTTCGACCGCAGGACCACCATCCGCAACGACACATCCACAGGAGCACCGACGTGGGCGCCATACCGTACATCGCCCTGATCACCGCCTTGGCGGGGTTGGGCCTGGCCGCGTTCTTCTTCAAGAACGTCGAGGCCGCCAATCCCGGCAACGAACGCATGGTCTTCCTCATGACGGAGATCCAGAAGGGTGCCCGGGCCTTCCTGGCCAAGGAGTACACCTGGGTCGCCGGGTTCGTGGGGATCATGACCGTGCTGATCTTCGTGTTCCTCGACTACGGCCGGCCGTGGGGCGCCCTCGCCTACGTGCTCGGCGCGTGCCTGAGCGCGACCGCCGGCTACATCGGCATGACCGTGGCGACGATGGCGAACGCCCGCACGACCCAGGCCGCGCAGTCCGGCCCGGCCGAGGCGCTGCCGCTCGCGTTCCGGGGCGGCGCGGTGATGGGCTTCTCCGTCGCCGGGCTCTCGCTGGCCGGCCTCGCCATCTGCTACATCGTCTTCGTCGAGCTGCTCGAGGTCGACGACGCCTTCCAGGTCGTCACCACCTTCGGTCTCGGCGCCAGCTCGATCGCACTGTTCAGCCGTGTCGGCGGCGGCATCTACACCAAGGCGGCCGACGTCGGCGCCGACCTCGTCGGCAAGGTCGAGGCCGGCATCCCCGAGGACGACCCCCGCAACCCGGCCACCATCGCCGACAACGTGGGTGACAACGTCGGCGACGTCGCCGGCATGGGCGCCGACCTGTTCGAGAGCTACGCCGGGTCGCTGATCGCCCCGATCTCGCTCGTCGCCTTCACCTTCGGGCTCACCGCCGCCGACCAGCAGGGCGCCGGCGACCTCCTCCTCTTCCCGCTGGCCATCGCCGCCATCGGCATGATCGCCTCGATCATCGGGGCCTTCACCGTCAAGAGCGGCAACAGCACCGACATCCAGTCGCTCTCGCGCTCGCTGCACATGGGCACCAACGTGGCCATGGCGATCACGATCATCGGCGCGTTCGTGATGGGCTTCGTCATGTTCAGCGGCGACAACGAGATCGTCGAGAACGCCTGGGGCCTCCCGGTCGCCATCGTCGGCGGCCTCCTCGTCGGCTACGGCATCGGCAAGGTCGCCGAGATCTGGACCTCCGACCACTACTCCCCCGTCAAGAAGATCGCGGCCCAGAGCGAGACCGGGCCCGCCACCACCGTGCTCTCGGGCATCTCCGCCGGCATGATCTCGGTCGCCGCATCGGTCGCGCTGATCCTCGTCGCCATCGGCATCGCCTACTGGGGCGGTGAGCAGGCAGGCGACGGCCTCGGCATCTACGGCATCGCGCTCGCCGCGGTCGGCATGCTCGCCACGACCGGCGTCGTCGTCTCCGTCGACGCCTACGGCCCCATCGCCGACAACGCCGGCGGCATCGCCGAGATGGCCGAGCTCGACCCGAAGGTGCGTGAGGTCACCGACGCCCTCGACTCGCTCGGCAACACCACGGCCGCCGTCGCCAAGGGCTTCGCCGTCGGCTCGGCCGCGGTCACCGCGCTCGCGCTGTTCAAGTCGTTCGAGCAGGCGCTCATCGCCGAGGGGCGGTTCCTGTCCCTCAACGTCGGCGAGGTCGACGTCTTCATCGGCCTCTTCCTCGGCGCCATGCTGCCGTTCCTGTTCGCCGCGCTCACCATCGACGCGGTCGGCCGGGCGGCCAACAAGATGATCGAGGAGGTGCGTCGCCAGTTCCGCGAGATCCCGGGCCTGCGCGAGGGCCGCGTCGGCGTCATCCCCGACTCGTCGCGCTGCGTCGCCATCTCGACCGAGGCGTCGCTGCGGGAGATGCTCATCCCCGGCGGCCTCGCCGTCGCCGTGCCGCTCGTCATCGGCTTCATCGACGTCGACACCCTCGGCGGCTTCCTGGCCGGTGCGCTGGTGAGCGGCTTCGCCCTCGCCATCTTCATGGCCAACGCCGGTGGCGCGTGGGACAACGCGAAGAAGTACATCGAGGCCGGCCACCACGGCGGCAAGGGCTCCGAGCCCCACAAGGCCGCCGTCGTCGGCGACACCGTCGGGGACCCGTTCAAGGACACCTCGGGCCCGGCCATGAACATCCTCATCAAGGTGATGACGATCGTCTCGCTGATCTTCGCCTCCGCCTTCGTCTGATCCGCGTGACCGCCTGACCGGCCGCGCGGCCGGTCGGCGACACGCTCAGGGACGACAACGGCCCGGAGACGGCCACCAGCTGCGCACGTGGGCCCCACCGACACGGTGGGGCCCACGTCGCGTCCGGGCCGATCCACCGCTCAGGGTGCGCCGGCCGCCCCCTTCGACAGGCCCCGAACGGTTCTGATGCGTGTTCGTCTCACCTGGTGGGCGTCCGATTTGGTCCGGCCATCCGACCGACGGTGCAATCGGGACGTTCGATCACCGTTCTTGTGGATGTCCGGCGAGACGCGACATGCGGCTCGAGGATCGAACGACGCGAGCAGGAGCCGAGCGAGCAGACACGATGGACCCGGGACCGATCGACGTGGTGGTCATCATCCTGGCGGCAGCGGCGACCTTCGGTGGCGCCATCCGCCCCTTCCGACGGAGGACGTCGGGCGATGATCCCCGCGAGCGGAGCCCGGGACCGGAACCTGCCGACGAGGTGGCCACCCGCTGAGGTCCGAACGGGCACGAGTGACGGCCCGAGCCGACAACGTCGGCGACGGCCGCAATCTCACATAGGCGGAACTCTTCATCAGCGTGTGCTGCGGCGCAATCGCAGCGCATCGGAATCAGGCGGAATCACGGCGGACCGAGGGGCCGGGTGGCGATGTGCTCGTCGCCCGGCCTCTCCCCGCGTCCGGGGCCGGTTCCGCGTCGGTCGGCGGCCGCCGCCGCCCGCCGCCGAGCAGACCGGACCCATCCCCGGCGGCCACCGGCTCAGTCCAACAGGCCGAGCACGCCACCCAGCAGGCCCTCGAGCAGGCCGAACAGGTCCAGGTGGAGCCGGAGCGACGCGAGCTGCAGGTCGGTCAACGGCACGCCCGCGTCGACGCTGGCGGCGATCGTCGGGTCGAGCCCGTCGACGAACGCCAGGCACTGCTGCTCGCTGGTGAAGTCGACCTCGGATGTCGCCCACCCGCCGTCCCGGCACGCCGCCTCGGTGAGGGGCACGGTGGTGGCGCCCGCGGGCCCCAGCCACAGCTCGACGGCCAGCGCGGGCTCGTCCGGTCCGGGAACGACCACCTGGACACCGCCGAGCCCGGAGGTCGCCGCCGTGGTCGGCGTCGTCGAGGTCGTGGTCGCCGGGGCGGTGGTCGGAGGCGGTGCCGTCGTGGTCGCCGGTGCCGTCGTGGTCGTCGGTGCCGGTGGCAGCGGCGGGGCCTTGGTGGTCGGCGGTGCGGTCGGAGGCACCGTCGTCGCCGGTGCCGTCGTGGTGGCACCCGCGGCATCGGGCCGGCTCGGCGTGACGGACGACGTCGTGGTCGCATCGCCCCCCGCCGGGCCCGCCTCGTCGCGACCGGAGGCCCCGTCGTCGTCGGTGGTCGTCGAGTGGTCCCAGTCGTGCAGATCGGCGGGCTCGGCCGCCAGCCGCACGTCGGTCGCCAGCTCCCGGGCATCAAGGGCACGGGCGCCGAGCGGCGCCGCCACCGCCGAGGTCAGGGCGCCCGACACGGTGAGCGCCGCCCAGAACCGAATGCTCAGCCGTTGGAACCGATCCATCACTGCGATTCGCCGCTCTCGCATGTCCGCACCTCTCGGCGCGACCCGCCTGGTCGCCCGCCACTACGTTCAGTGAACCCGTTCGCGCGCTGAGATCACACTGAGCAATTCACCCAAGCGCCTACGATGCGCGTCGTGAGGACGCCCGACGCCGTGCCGTCCCCGGCCGTGACCGGGGTCGATCCGTGAACGAGGCGCAGGCGCGCGCCATCCTCGATGTTCGGCCCGGCGCATCGCTCGACGAGGTCAAGGCGGCGTGGCGCAAGCTCATGCGCCGGCACCACCCCGACAACCACGCCGGCAGCGGTGAGGCGCTCGACGACGCGGTCAACCGAACCATCGAGGCGACGAACGCCTACCGCCTGCTGCTGCGCTCGGCCCGCGCCGGCGGTGTGGGCGAGGGCCGGGGCGAGCGTGAGGAGACCATCGGGGTGTCGGTCGGCCAGGACGGCACGTTCGTCGTCTCCGCGACCATGCCGGAGACCTTCGCCCTGCTCCGGGAGGCGGCCGAGGTGGTCGGGGACCTGCGCTACGAGGACCGGCGCGCCCGGATCCTCCAGGCGCTCGTCGGTGACGGCCGCGGCGGCCCGTGGTCGTACCTGACGTTGACGGTCCAGCCGCGGGGCACCGTCACCGAGGTGTTCGCAACGATCGAGGCGACCGCGGGGGCGTCGACCCCGCCGATGCGGCCGCTGATCGACCGCCTCGCCCGGGAGATCCGCCGGCCCAGGTGGTGAGGTCGGCTCAGGCCGCGTCGACGAGCGCCGGCGGCAGCCCGTCCGAGTGGACCACCACCAGGTGGTGGACGGCACGGGTGAGGGCGACGTAGAGGGCGCGGGCGCCGTGGTCGGCGGCCATGATCGTCGTCGGCTCGGCGACGAGCACCGCGTCGAACTCCAGGCCCTTCGCCCCCGCCGGGTCGAGGACCGTGACCTGGTGCTCGAGCGCGCCCCGTCGGGGTGAGCCCGCGGTGATCCCGGCCGCGCGCAGCGCCTCCAGGGTGGCCTCGACGTCGCTCGCCGGGGTGACCACGCCGATGAGGCCGTAGCGGTCGGCGAGCGCCGCGACCTCGCCGGCGACGGTGGTGTGGCGCTCGTCGGGCCCGGCGAGGACGACGCTCGGCGCCTCACCGCCCCGGCGCACCGACGTCGAGCGCTCGATGCCCGGTGCCGCCTCGGGCAGCAGCCGTGAGGCGAGGTCGAGCACCGGCGCCGCCAGCCGGTAGCCGGTGCGCAGCTCGCAGCGCCGGACCGGCAGGGGCGGGTCGAGGAGCGTCGCGACGTCGTCCCAGCTGTGCTGGGCGCCCGGGCTCGTGGCCTGGGCCAGGTCGCCGAGGATCGTGAGGGACCCGCTCGGCGCCCGGCGGCGGATCATCCGCAGGGCCATGGCCGAGAGGTCCTGGGCCTCGTCGACGACCACGTGGCCGTAGGTGACCGCCGGTCCGTCGATGAGCCCCGCGGCCTCGTCGAGCAGCGGCAGGTCGGCCAGCGTCCACGGCTCGTCGGCCGCCTTGGCGGCGTTGCGGCGCCCGAGGAGCTCGATCTCCTCGGCGGCCAGCAGCCCGGCGGCGCAGCGGCGGCGGGCGGCACGGTTGCCGAGCAGGCGGCGCACGAGCGTCGGCGGGCTCGCCGACGGGAACGCACCCTGGACCAGGCCGGTCACGACCCGCTCGGCCCGCACCGCGGCCAGGAAGCTGGCGTCGTCGATGTCGGCGTCCGGTCGGCGCTCCCGCTGGCGATCGAGGAGCAGCTGGTGGAGGCGGCGGCGGAACACGTCACGGGCGACGGCGTGGGTCGACGTGCGCTCGGTCGCCTCGGTGGCCAGGCGGTCGACGTCGGCACCCCGCAGGCGCACGGTGCCCCACGGCAGGCCGACCTCGATCTCGTCGGGGGCGGGACGGCGCAGGTCGGCGAGGAGCCGGGCCAGGACCTCGGCCATGCGGCCGTCGCCCTTGAGCGCCGCGACGTCGTCGGCCTCGGTCGCCCGGACCCGGGCCCCGGCCACGAGCGACTCGACCGTCGCCTGGCGCACGCTCGTCTCGCCGAGCGACGGGAGGACCTCGCCGATGTAGCGGAGGAACACGCGGTTCGGGCCGACGACGAGCACCCCGGTGTCGCCGAGCTCGTCGCGGTGCTCGTAGAGGAGGAAGGCGGCGCGGTGGAGCCCGACCGCGGTCTTACCCGTCCCCGGGCCGCCCTGGACGATCACCGCCTCCGCGAGCGGGGCCCGGATGATGACGTCCTGCTCGGCCTGGATGGTGGCGACGATGTCGCGCATCTCGCCCGCCCGGCCCCGCTCGATCTCGGCCAGCAACGGGTCGGGGACGCCACCGGCGACGGCCCGCTCGGGATGGTCGGGATCGTCGAAGACCTCGTCGAAGACGTCGAGCACCTCGCCCCGGTCGACCGCCAGGCGCCGACGCAGGTGCAGCTCCATCGGGTTGGCCGCGGTCGCGCGGTAGAACGGCGCGGCCATCGGGGCGCGCCAGTCGATGACGACGGGGTCGCCCGCGCCGTCCTCCACGTGACGCCGTCCCACGTGGAACCGCTCGCCGCCGTCGGTGAGGTCGATGCGGCCGAACACGAGCGCCGCCCGCTTCTCGTCGAGCGAGAAGAGCCGCTGCTGCAGCTTGAGACGCGCCTGCTGGGCCTCGGGCTCGTCGGAGTCGTGGAGCGAGGCGACCGCCCGGGTGGTGCGCTCGCGCATCTCCTCGAGGCACCGACGGGCGTGGTCGAGGTGGACCTGCTCGGCGTGCACCGGGTCGTCCCGTTCGCCGCCGCCCTCGTCCTTCCGTGCGGGGGCGCGCGACGGGTCGGAGGCGGGAGCGTCCATGTGCACGACGCTGCGCCACGTGCCGCCCGGTTGGCAAGCGATTTGCAGCGGCCCGCCGAGGATCGGGCCGAGGGGTCGACGAACGACGGCGACGGCCGGGCCCTCCGTCGGGGGCCGGGGCGGCCGGCAGGGGTGACCGGCACCTTTCGGGGGAATGACCTCGTCCGCAACCGGGTTGTAACACTTCCGTTGGATCGGTTCGCCCATCCGGGCGAGTCGCCGCCCTCGTCCGAAAGGACCGCCGATGTCCGCCCGACCGACGATCTCTCCGTCGCGCCAATGGCTCGCACCGGTGCGCAACCCGGTGTGGGTGTGTGCCGCGTTCGGTCACCGCTGACCTGTGGAGGCCGACGAGCGGCCCCTGACCCCCGCCGACATCGACGACGTCGTGGACCGCTGCTTCGCAGCGGGGGACGACCGCGTCGGCGTGGAGGTCGAGTGGCTCCTGCACCCGGTCGGGGCTCCCGACCGCCGACCCCGACTGTCCGAGATCGAGCGCGCGGTCGAGGGGTCCCTCGACGCCGGCGGCTCGATCACCATCGAGCCCGGCGGCCAGGTCGAGCTCTCGACGTCGCCCCACGCGACCGCCCGGCTCGCCCTGGAGGCGCTGCGCACCGACACGGCGAGACTCCACGAGCGGCTCGCGGCCCACGGCATCGAGCCGGTGGCCATCGGCGCCGACCCGGTCCGCCGCCCGGGCCGGCTCGTCGACGCCCCCCGCTACCGGGCGATGGAGGCGTCGTTCGACCACGGCGGGCCCGAGGGGCGCCGGATGATGTGCAACACGGCATCGATCCAGCTCAACGTGGGCCACGGCCCCGAGCCCCGGCGGCGGTGGCGTCTCGCCAACGCCATCGGCCCGACGGTGGCGGCGTGCTTCGCCAACGCCCCGATCGCCGAGGGCCTGCCCAGCGGTCACCGCTCGGTCCGCCAGGCGGCGTGGCTCGCCATCGACCCGAGCCGCACCCGTCAGCCGCAGCTCACCGCGGACCCCCGTGACGGTTGGCGCGACTTCGCCCTCGACGCCAACGTGCTGCTCATCCGCCGGCCCGACCGTGACGCGGTCACCGTCGCGCCGCCGTTCCCGTTCCGCCGCTGGCTCGAGGAGGGCCACGCCGTCGGTGCACCCACCGGCGCCGACTTCCGCTACCACCTGACGACCCTGTTCCCGCCGGTGCGGGCCAGGGGCTGGCTCGAGCTGCGGATGATCGACGCCGTGCCGGAGCCGGCCCGCGACGTCGTCGTCGCCGCGGTGACCGCGCTCCTCGTCGACGACGACGCCGGTGCCGAGGCGCTGGAGGCGGTCGCCGGGGTCGAGGACGCGTGGGACGCCGCCGCCCGCTGTGGTCCGACCGACCCGCGGCTGGCGACGGCCGGGGTCCGTTGCCTGTCGGCCGCGGCCGCGGCCCTGCGCCGCGGCGGCGACGGGGCGCTCGCCGATGCGGTCGACGAGTTCGCCGACCGCTACCCCGCGGAGGGCCGGTGCCCCGCCGACGACGTGCTCGCCGAGTGGGCCGCTGCGCCGCCCCGCCCGGCGGCGCGGTCCCGCCCGGCGGCGCCGCCCCGCCCTGACGGGCAGGCACCGCCACCGCAGACCCGACCCATTCCGAGGAGCCACGCGTGACCGCCGATCTCACCCTGACCGACCCGGCCACCGAGCGGGCGGGAGCGATGTCGTTCACCGCGCTGGCCGCCGAGCTCGACGCCGCCCGGCGCCGCTCGCTCGAGCTGTGTGACCTGCCCGACGCCGACCTCGTCGCCCAGCACTCACCGTTGATGTCGCCGCTGGTGTGGGACCTGGCCCACGTCGCCAACTACGAGGACCTGTGGCTGCGCGGCAACCTCGACGGCCGGGAGCGACTGCGTACCGGCATCGACGACGTCTACGACGCCTTCCGCCACGCCCGCGCCGACCGGCCCGGTCTCGACCTGCTCGACCCCGCCGGCGCCCGCCGCTACGGGCGGGCGGTTCGGGCCGAGGTCCTGGCGATCCTCGATGACCGCATGGGGAGCGGCGGCGAGGGCGCGGCCCGGGCCGCCTTCCTCGCCGCGATGGTCGCCCAGCACGAGCAGCAGCACGCCGAGACGATGATGGCGACGCGCCAGCTGATGGGCGAACGGGCGAGCGCCCCCGGTGCGCTGGTCGTCGAGGCGTCGCCGGGTGTCACCACCGCCGAGCGCGCCGTGGCGGCGGGCGAGGTCGTCGTCGACCCCACCGGCTTCGTCATGGGGACCGACGACGACACGGTCACCCTCGACAACGAGCGGCCCGCCCACGCCGTGGAGCTGGCACCGTTCGCCATCGACCGGACCCCGGTGACCAACGCCGCGTTCGCCCGCTTCGTCGAGGACGGCGGCTACGGGGACCCACGCCACTGGAGCACCGCCGGTTGGCGGTGGCGCGGCGAGGCCGAGCTCGTCGCGCCGCAGTTCTGGGCCCACGACGAGCGGGAGGTGTGGACCGTGCTGCGGTTCGGCCGGCGGATCGCGCTCGATCCCCACGAGCCGGTGCAGCACGTGTGCTGGTTCGAGGCCGACGCCTACGCCCGGTGGGCGGGCAAGCGCCTGCCGACCGAGGCCGAGTGGGAGTGCGCCGCGGCCTGGGATCCGGTCGGGCGCCGCAGCCGCCGATACCCGTGGGGTGACCACGACCCGACCCCGGAGCTGGCCCGGCTGGCCTTCGACGAGCGCCACCTCGGCGACGTCGTGCCGGTGGCCGGCCCCGCGCCGGTCGGCAGCCATCCCCGGGGCGCCGCCGCCTCGGGGTGCGTCGACATGGTCGGCGGCGTGTGGGAGTGGACGTCGTCGGACTTCGGGGGCTACCCGGGCTTCGAGGTCGACCCCTACCCCGAGTACTCCGCCGTGTTCTTCGGCGACGACCACAAGGTGCTGCGCGGCGGCTCGTGGGCCACCCACCCCTTCGCCGTGCGCACCACGTTCCGCAACTGGGACCTGCCCATCCGCCGGCAGATCTTCGCCGGCTTCCGCTGCGCCCGCTCGCTCGGGCCCGCCGCGACCACGACCAGAGGAGACCGCCGTGACCGATGAACGATCGAGCGCCGGGGACGCCGACGTGCGCGTCGACGTGCACCTGCACCCCGAGGCGATCACCGAGGCGCTGCGCATCGACGCACTCTCCGGGCTGACCGCCAGGCCCAAGACCCTGCCGCCCAAGTGGTTCTACGACGACGTGGGCTCCCGGCTCTTCGACGAGATCACCCGCCTGCCCGAGTACTACCCGACACGGCGCGAGCGCGAGATCCTCGAGCGGGAGGCACCGGCGATCGCCGCATGGGGCGCGGACACCCTCGTCGAGCTGGGCGCGGGGACGGCCACGAAGACCCGTGTCGTGCTCGATGCGATGTCACGTGCGGGCCACCTGCGTCGCTACGTCCCCTTCGACGTGTCCGAGGCGACGCTGCGGACCTCGGCGGCGGAGATCGCCCAGCGCCACCCCGGTGTGTCGGTCCACGCCATCGTCGGCGACTTCGATCACCATCTCGGCACGATCCCGGACGGCGGTCGACGCCTCGTGGCGTTCCTCGGCGGCACGATCGGCAACATGGACGTCGGCGAGCGCAAGGGCTTCTATGCGGAGCTCGCCGGCGGCCTCGCCCCCGGTGACGGGCTGCTCCTCGGGGCCGACCTGGTCAAGGAGCCCGAGCGGCTGATCGCCGCGTACGACGACGCCGCGGGCGTGACGGCCCGGTTCAACCGAAACGTCATCTCGGTCCTCGACCGTGAGCTCGACGGCGACCTGCCGCCGGACGCGTTCGGCCACCTCGCCCGCTGGAACGACACCGAGCGGCGCATCGAGATGTGGCTGGAGGCGACCCGGCCGCTGGCGTCGCGCCTCGAGGCCATCGACCTCGACGTCACGTTCGAGGCCGGCGAGCAGATGCGCACCGAGATCAGCTGCAAGTTCCGCCCGGAGGACATCGACGCCGAGCTCGCGACCGCGGGGTTCGAGCTCGTCGAGCAGTGGACCGACGCGGCGGGTGACTTCTCGCTGAACCTGGCCCGGCTGCGCTGAGCGGCCTGCGGCCGCC
>JAXHUH010000307.1:0-63856 GCA_034211175.1 Actinomycetota bacterium | reverse complement strand
GCCGAGCAGCTCCTCGATGACGGCGAGCTGCTCCAACACGTCATCCCGGTTCTTGCGGAACTGCTCGCTGGTCGTGTCGACGCTCGACGGCAGCGGCGGCGCCAGCAACGGTGTTCTCATGGATGGTTTCCTCGCGGGTGGGGTCGGGATGTTGGTCGGATGCGGGGTTGGTTCACCGCAGCGGCGTGGGGTGGCGGGCCTCGATGATGTCATCGCAGCGGGTGCGGACCAGCGTGCGGGTGATGTCGGGATGGGTCAGCACGTAGAACCGGTCGGTGCGCACCGCGTCGACGACGGCAGCGCCGACCTCGTCGGCTGGCAGCACCTGCCCGAACGCGCCCAGTGCCTCCTCGGTGGCACCACCGCCCTCCCCCACGTCGAGCAACGCGGACAGGCCCCGCGGGCCGTCGTCGTCGGCGAGCTCGTCGGGGCGGTTCCGCTGCGACTCGAAGATGTTCGTCATGACCAGGCCGGGGCACAGGACCGACACGCCGATGTCGCCGTGGCCGGCGAGCTCCAGGTCCCGGTGCAGCGTCTCGCTCAACGTCACGACGCCGTGCTTGGAGACGTTGTACGCCGCCAGGTAGGGCACGGAGATGAGCCCGGCCATCGACGCCGTGTTCACGACGTGGGCGGGGCCGCCCTGCTCGATCATGAGGGGGACGAACACCCGGATGCCGTGGATGACGCCCCAGAGGTTCACCCCCAGCACCCACTCCCAGTCGCGCTCGGTGTGGGTCCACACCGGCCCGCCGACCCCGACGCCGGCGTTGTTGTGGACCACGTGCACGGCGCCGAACTCGTCGAGCGTGGTTCGGGCGAGCGCCTCCACGGACGCCCCGTCGGACACGTCGGTGCGCACGCCGATGGCGCGGTGCCCCGCACCGACGAGATCGGCGACCGTCGCATCCAGAGCGTCCTGCTCGATGTCGGCGATCACCACGTGCATGCCGGCGCCGGCGAGCTGGGTGGCGACCGCCCGGCCGATCCCGCTCGCACCGCCGGTCACGACCGCGACCTTCTCCTCGAGCTGTTCCATGTCGGTCTCTCCTGGCTTGTGCGGTCCGAGCCGCTACCGCCCGTTGAACACGGGCGGGCGCCGCTCGGCATAGGCGGCGATGCCCTCTCGGGCGTCGTCGGTGCCGAGCAAGCGGACCTGCTCGGCGAGCTCGTGGTCCGTGGCGGCCCGGAGCCGCTCGATCCGGTCGCCGGCGAGGGTGCGCTTGACGGCCTGGACCACCAGCGGCGCGGAGCCGGCGATCTCGGCGGCGAGCTCGAGGCTGCGTGTCCGGACCCCGGAGGCGTCGTCGACGCAGTCGTCGGCGAGCCCGATGGCGGCGGCCTCGCGTCCGTCGATCCGGGCGCCGGTGTAGAGCAACCGCCGCGCGTGCTGGCCGCCGACCAGCTCGGGCAGCGTGACCGTCAGGGCGAACCCGGGGTGGAAGCCCAGGCGGGCGAAGTTGGCCGACCATCGGGCCTCGGGGCACGTCACGCGGAAGTCGGCGACCAGCGCGAGCCCGAGTCCACCGCCGATGGCCGGGCCGTGGACCGCGGCGACCACGGGGGTGGCGATGGCGAACAGCCGCAGCGCCTCGTGGTACAGCGAGCCAGCGCCGGTGCTGCCCGACCCGTCGCCGCCGCCAGAGAAGGAGCCGGCGTCGGGGCGCCGGCCGGAGAAGTCCGCCCCGGCGCAGAAGGACCGCCCCTCGGCGGCGAGCACGATCGCCCGGCAATCGGGGTCGGCGTCGAGCGCCTCGAACGCGGACGCGAGCTCCCCGACCAGTCCGGCGTCGAAGAAGTTGTGCGGCGGACACCGCAGCTCGACCACCCCGACCAGACCCTCGTGTTCCACCGCGACACCGTCCACCGGCACAGCCCCCCTTTCGGTCCGGCACCGGAACCTAGCCGCTGTGCGGGTCACACGACGACGCACGTCGCATGTCGTGCGCGCAGCTGCGGCTGCTCGCCAGTGCGCGGGTCCGGCCGGGGCCGGTTTCTCGGCCGCAGGACCAGCCTCCCTATCGTGCCCGCATGTCGAGCGCGCACCCCCCGGCCTGGTTCACCAGCGCCACGGCGACCCCGGCCCGCAGCACCCAGGTCGATGTCGAAGGCTGCCCCGTCCACGCCCTGTCATGGGGCGACACGGCCGAGCCCGGGCTGGTGCTCGTGCACGGCGGCGCCGCCCACGCCCACTGGTGGGACTTCATCGCCCCGCAGCTGACCCACGACTACCACGTGGCCGCCGTGGACCTGAGCGGCCACGGGGACAGCGGCCACCGCAGCAGCTACGCCATGGAGCAGTGGGCGCGGGAGGTCCTGGACGTCGCCACGGCCCTGGGCATGCAGCGACCGATCACCGTGGGGCACAGCATGGGGGGCTTCGTCGCGATACTCACCGCGGCGTTGCACGGCGACGACATCGCCGGCACCATCATCATCGACTCGCCCGTCCGGCGACCAGATCCGGAGACCGAGGAGGCGAGCCGCGGCCGGGCGTTCTCGAACCCGAAGACGTACCCGTCGCTGGAGGAGGCCATGGAGCACTTCCACCTCGTGCCGCCCCAGCCCTGCGACAACGACTACATCGTCCGTCACATCGCCCGCCACTCGCTCCGCGAGACGACGGACGGCTGGACCTGGAAGTTCGATCGCACGGTGTTCGAGCGGGTGACGGTGCACGAGCTGCACGAGTACCTGGCCATGGTCCAGACGCGCATCGCTGTGCTCCACGGCCAGTTCAGCGTCATCGTCACACCCGACGTCGTCGACCACATGAACGAGCTGCTCGGCCGGAACGCTCCCTTCGTGGAGATCCCCCAGGCCCACCACCACGTGCCGCTGGACCAGCCGCTGGCGCTCATCGCCGCGCTGCGCGCCCTGCTGGCCGACTGGGAGCACTCCGTTCCGGCGGTCACCACGTCCTGACCTGATGTAGACGTCCTCCCCTGAGTACTCGCTGGCAGCCGTGGCTGGCGTGCCTGGGGGCAACCAACCACTGGCCGGTACGGAGCGGAGGCGGGCCGGTGGAGCCTGTCGTCGCTGCCGCGGCTGGTGTCGGCAGGCTCGAGCCGCCCAGCCGGCAGCGCACCTGCTCGACGTGACCGCGCCGGCCGGTTGGCACCCCGACGTGCCCGGGCAGTCGATCGCCGGTGGTGCCGACGAGATCCAGCACAACATCATCGGCGAGCGGGTGCTCGGCTTGCCCAAGGAGCCCTCGGTCGACGCCGACATCCCCTTCCGTGAGGTTCGCACCAACCGCGACAGCCTCGGCCGCTGACCCGATCACCGCTGGTTTACAGAGCAACAGGGGGCGGGCGCATCGTGGTCGACGCGGCCACCGCCGAGCCCGAGCGGGCCCTCGGCGTCATCCCGGTGAATGCCGCGATCGGTGGCGGGTTCGACCGGTTCACGTATCTGGGTCGCTTCGTGCCCGGGCTCGTGCCGCTCGGCATCGGGTTGCTCGGTGCCGACATCGCCATGACCGTCGTGCGGGCCCGCCACCACGTCGGTTCGCTCGCGCGGCTCGCCGCGCCGTCGCTCGGCGACCGGCTCCGGACCCTGCCGTCGCTGCCGGCCGCGTTCGTGGCCACCATCGGGGACCAGGGCTCCGAGCAGCGGCTCGAAGCCCTGCGCGACGCGGGCGTGCCGGTGGTGGTGGTGCACAGCGACCGGGACCTGGCCATCTGGTGGCCGTTCGCCAGGATCGCCGCTCGCACTGCCGGTGCCACCCTCGTGCGGGTGGAGCGAGCCGGTCACTCCTGGCTGATCGAGCACCCTGACAGCCTGCCGGCGCTGCTCGGCGAACTGCTCGACGGCCCCTTCGGCGCGTCCCTCGCCCAGCGGGCCCGGGGCCCCGTCGCCGACCTGTGGGCGGCCGACGCGCTCGGGCTGGTCCTGGACCGGCCCCGGTCGCGGCCCTACGTGCTCGAGCCGGGCCACACCTGGCGGCTGGAGACGACCGGCTGACCCGGTGCGGTCCGCGGCGGCGTTCAGCCGCCGAGCACCGGCAGCAGCACCTTGCCCAGGAACTGCTCGGGTGGGTCGGCCGGCGGCGCGACGACCATCGTGATCACGACCCGGGCCACCCACTCGCCCAGCACCGGGATGTCGAACTTCGAGCTGCGGTCAAGCTCGGCGAGGCGGCGCACCACCGGGTCGGCGAGCACGAGCAGACGGTCGATCAGGGTGGGCAGCTCGGCGATGACGAAGGCGCCGACCAGGTCGGGTTCGTCCCGCAGGACCTTCGACAACACCGGATGCTCGATGGCGAACTCGACGGCGGAAGCAATGACCGAGACGATGCCGTCGGCGTCGTCGGCGGCCATGAGTGTGGGCACGAGCGAGGTGACCAGGCGGTCGAGCTCTCGGGCCAGCAGCAGGCGGGCTACGTCCTCGACGGTTCCGACCTGCCGGTACACCGTCACCCGGGACACCCCGACGTCATCGGCGATGTCGGTGACACGGGTCCGGCGCAGACCGTGGCGGGCGAAGCACCGCGCGGCGGCGTCGAGGTACGGGTCCAGCGCCGGTGCGGGGACTGGAGGGAGGCCGAGCGCGGCGAGCGCCGGGGAGTCGCTCATGACCTCCATTCTCGCATGCGCCGTCGGCGCAGCCGGGATGCTCGTGCCGGCGGTCATCCGCCCACCGACCGGATGGCCCTCGACGTAGGTCATCACCAGGACCCGTTCGTGGCACATGCCGGACACGGGCTCGGGCGTGGTGACGTGCCGGTTGTCGCCGAAGGAGGACAGGTTGGCCCGGAACTCGGCCATCACCGGGCCTCGTTGCGGAAGTCGAGCTCGAAGCGCAGGGTCTGGGCGAAGTCGTCGACGACGGCGACCGGGTTCATGACCTGCCCGAGGCCGCTGATCCGTCCCAGCACCGCAGCGACCGCCCGCAGCACGCGCACGTCGCGGGACAGCTTGCCCCGCAACCCCGGGCGGCGGACCTTGACCACCACGTGGGTTCCGTCGAGCAGCCGGGCGCGGTGCACCTGGGCGATGGAGCTGCGGCGAGCGGTTCGTCGTCGAAGTGATCGAACGCCAGGTGGACGGGGCGGCCGAGCGAGCGCTCGACGATGCGGTGCACCACCGGGGTCGGCAGGGACGGCACCTCGTCGAGGAGGCTGCGGAACTCGTCAGCGGCCACCGTGGGGAACAGGCCGGGACTCGACGCGATGAGTTGGCCGAACTTCACGAACGTCGGTCCGAGGTCCACGAAGCTGCGACGCAGGGCCACGGCGAGGGAGCGGGGGCGCGGCGCCGCAGCCGCAGCCGCAGCGCGATGTACGGGCCCCGCCGGGCCGCCGTGACCACGCCGTGGCGGGCAAGCGGACACCACCTCCGCCAGCCGGGCCAGGTCCCCCGGGTGGATCCCGTCGAGGTCGAGGCGGACCTCGACGGGTGCGGATCGAGCGCCTCGTTCCCGAGGACATCAACCAGTTCCGTGCCCGCGAGCTGCGCCGGGCGACGACCACCGCCCGGGTGCTCGGCCGCGCCGCGGTGGCGGCGACCCGGCCCGGGACCGCCCCGCGGTCGGTCCGGGCGTCCCGCGCCGTGCGCGACGCCTTCGAGGAGCTGGGCCCCACCTACGTGAAGCTGGCCCAGCTCGTCGCCTCGAGCCCCGGCCTGTTCCCCGACGTGCTCGCGGACGAGCTGCGATCGTCCCTCGACCGGGTGCCGCCGGTGCCCTACGGCGTCGAGCCCGCGGCCACGCCCGGCCGCCCATCCGGAGGGGCCGAGGTCGCCGAGCCGGCCCGATTGCCCGGCAGGACTGACGCTGACCGGCCGTCCAGGCGGCAGAGCTCGGGTGCCGGCTGGCCAGCCAGCGCAGTTGGGGTGTCCGGGCCGCCCAGGTCGGCGGCCACGGCCCGGCGTCCTGGAGGCACACCCGCGGGCGCATCAGCGCCCGGTCGCGTCGCTCACCCGGCGGCGACGGGGGCTCGGCGTTCGGACCGATCCGCCGGATTCGTGAACTGCACGACGCCATCGTCGACGTCGGCTCTGCGGGTGGCCCGGTAGTCCTGGAGGTAGCTCTGGTACAGCTGCCACGGGAAGCGGTTGCCCTGGGCGGGCATGCGGTCCAGGGCCGCGTGATGTAGCCAGAGTTCAGGTTGAGCAGCGGCTCGGCGGTGACGTCGGGGTCGGTGTTCACCGGCGTGCACTGGCGCAGACCGGTGTCCCGCATGTGGTTGAGCAGCCGCATCACGTACCGGCAGGTCAGGTCGCACTTCAGGGTCCACGACGCGTTCGTGTACCCGATGGCGATGGCCAGGTTGGGCACACGCTCGAGCATCATGCCCTTGTAGGCCAGCCGGTCCTTGAGCTCGACCTCCTCGCCGTCGACGACGAGCTCGATGCCGCCGAGGAACCCGACGGTGACGGCATCCATCACGACGCGGCGCATGCGCTCGGTACCGCCTACGGCCCGGTACACGTCGAAGGCGACGGTCTTGTGTTCGGACTCCTCCAGGGCGTGCCACAGGAACAGCTCGAGCACCTTGGGCTGACCGAACAGCGCCTTGGTCTCGTCGTCACGGAGCAGCTGCTCGGCGAGAGTGGCGGTGTAGTGCTCGAGGGCGGCGGTCACGGCGAGCCGCGCCTTGCGGCTGAGCACCCGGTCGGCCAGGGCGAGCAGCCGCTCGGTCACCGCCTCGATGAACCTGGTCGGGTAGCCGAGCTCGGCGAGGCGCCGGTTGAACGCCCGGTGCTCACGGCCATGGATCGCTTCCTGGCCGATGAAGCCCCGCATCTGCTGGGACAGGAGCGGGTCGGCGACCTCACCGCGGAAGTTCCGGACCGACCGGACGAAGAAGTCCTCCCCGTCGGGGAACACCGACGAAAGGCAGGCAGCGATGTGGCTGGACAGCAGGTCGCCGTCGGCGCCGAAGTGGCGGGGGACCTCCTGCAGCGACTCCTCGAAGGACATCCGGCGGGTGGTGATGGGCGACACGACGCTGGGGGACGCGACGGACATGGGGGCCTCCTGGAACGACGAAACGTGAAACGTAGTAACGGAGATCCGTTGCAGCGCAACCTTGGCCGGTGCAGCCGCCAGCCCCTGCCCACGCGCCGCGGACGCGTCGGCACGGGATTCCGCTGTCGCGACGAGACGTTGCCCTGCGGATGTCGCGCGCCGCTACTGTCGCCGCAGACGACCGAGCGCACAGGAGCACACATGGACTTCGACCTGCCGGGCCCGGACCACCCCGACCGCAAGGCGGTGCGGGAGTGGCTGGAGGAGCACCCCGCACCGAGCGGGCGCCAGCTGGCGGAGGCGGGCTACGTGGCGCCGCACTGGCCGGCTCCGTGGGGACTGGACGCCGACCCGATCCAGCAGCTGGTGATCGACGACGAGCTCAAGCGGGCCGACGTGCGCCGGCCGATGAACCCGATCGGCATCGGTTGGGCCGGACCGACCATCCTGCACGCCGGCACCCAGGAGCAGAAGGACCGGTACCTCATGCCGCTGCTCGCAGGTGAGGAGATCTGGTGCCAACTGTTCTCCGAGCCCCAGGCCGGATCGGATC
This sequence comes from Actinomycetota bacterium, assembly GCA_034211175.1. Classification (GTDB taxonomy): domain Bacteria; phylum Actinomycetota; class Acidimicrobiia; order Acidimicrobiales; family CAIXPF01; genus JAXHUH01. The sequence goes on along the minus strand of JAXHUH010000307.1, from coordinate 56,328 downwards.
TGGCGAACCTCGGGACCCGGGCGGTGCGCGACGGCGACGAGTACGTGGTCAACGGCCAGAAGATCTGGACCTCCCTCGCCCAGTTCTCCAGCTACGGCATCCTCATCGCCCGCACGGACCCGAACCAGCCCAAGCACGAGGGCGTGTCGTACTTCATCTGCCCGATGGACACCCCGGGCATCGAGATCCGCCCGATCATCGAGATGACCGGCGGGCACACGTTCAACGAGGTGTTCCTCACGGACGTTCGAATCCCGGCCGAGAACCTGGTGGGCGAGGAGAACCGGGGCTGGTCGCTGGCCAAGGTCACGCTCGGCAACGAGCGGGTGTCGTTGTCCTCCGGCGGTGCGTTGTGGGGCATGGGGCCCACAGCCGACGACCTCCTGGACCTGGTCCGCGCCCACGGCCGGGTCGACGATCCGCTCGTGCGCCAGCGCCTCGCCCAACTCCACATCGAGTCGGAGCTGCTGCGCCTGATCCGCCTCCGCACGGTGACCGCGGCCATCAAGGGCCGGCCGCCGGGGCCGGAGGCGTCGATCCGCAAGGTGATGGCCGACGAGCACGGCCAGCACATCATGGAGCTGGCCAAGGACCTGGCCGGTACCGCCGGCGTGCGCTCCGACGTCGGCCCCTTCGGCGGCGACGCCGACATGTGGACCCACGGCTACCTGTTCGCCCCGGCCCTCACGATCGGCGGCGGCACCGGCGACGTGCAGCGCAACATCATCGGCGAGCGGGTCCTCGGCCTGCCCCACGACGTCGACGTGGAGCAGGGCCTCACCTGGGCAGAGGCTCGCCGGCGATGAGCGCCCCCGAGCACGATGTCGTCGTCGTGGGCGCCGGCTTCGCCGGCCTGTACCAGCTGCACCACCTGCGCCGGCTCGGCCTGCGCGTCACCCTGCTGGAGGCGGGCAGCGCGCTGGGCGGCATCTGGTACTGGAACTGCTACCCGGGTGCCCGCGTCGACTCCCACGTGCCGCTGTACGAGTACTCCGACCCGGCGGTCTGGAAGGACTGGTACTGGGACGAGCGCTTTCCCGACTGGCGGTCGCTCCGACGCTACTTCGACCACGTCGACCAGGTGTGGGGCCTGCGCGACGACATCCGCTTCCGGACGCGGGTCACGGCAGGCACGTGGCACGAGGGCGAGCGGTGCTGGCAGCTGCGCACGGACGCCGGCGACACCCTGCGCACCCGGTTCCTGGTGCTGTGCACCGGGTTCGCGGCCAAGGCGTACGTGCCCGACATCCCCGGCCTGGACAGCTTCGCCGGGGAGTGGTCGCACACCGCCCACTGGCCCCAGGAGGGCATGGACCTCACCGGCCGGAACGTGGCCGTCATCGGCACGGGCGCGAGCGGCGTGCAGGTGGTCCAGGAGGCGGCCCGGGTCGCCGACCACGTCACCGTGTTCCAGCGCACCCCGATCACGGCGCTGGCCATGCAGCAGCGACAGCTCACCCGCCAGGAGCAGGACGAGGCCAAGACCGAGTACCCGGCGGTCTTCGAGCGGCGCACCCAGACCAACAGCGGCTTCGCGTACCCCGAGCGGGGCGTCAACACCTTCGACGTCTCCGAGGCCGAGCGCCTCAGGACCTACGAGGAGCTGTGGCAGGAGGGCGGGTTCGCCTTCTGGGCCGGCGGCTTCTCGGATCTCCTCCTCGACGAGGCGGCCAACCGCGCTGCGTACGACTTCTGGCGAGGCAAGGTCCACGAGCGAGTGCAGGACCCCGCCGTGGCCGAGACCCTCGCACCGGCCGAACCGCTCCACCCCTTCGGCGTCAAGCGCCCCTCGCTGGAGCAGTGGTACTACGACGCGTTCAACCAGGACAACGTGGACCTCGTCGACCTGCGGGCCACGCCCATCGAGGCCATCACCCCCACCGGCGTGCGGACCACCGACGGCCACCACGAGTGCGACCTGCTGGTCATGGCCACCGGCTTCGACGCCGTCACGGGCGGCCTGGTGAGCATCGACCTGCGGGGATCCGCCGGCGAGACCCTGCGCGAGCACTGGGACGGCGGGGTGCGCACCCACCTCGGCCTGGCCAGCCACGGCTTCCCCAACCTCGTGTACCTCTACGGGCCGCAGAGTCCGTCGGGGTTCTGCAACGGGCCCACCTGCGCCGAGGTGCAGGGCGACTGGGTGGTCGAGCTGCTCGCACACCTCCGCGACACGGGAACCACCCGGATCGAGGCCACGGCCGAGGCCGAGGAGGAGTGGCGAACCATGGTGCACTCGATCGCGGAGATGACCCTGTTCCCGCGGGCCGACTCCTGGTACATGGGGGCGAACATCCCGGGCAAGCCCCGGGAGATGCTGAACTGGCCGGGCGGCCTCCAGCTGTACCTGGCGTCGTGCCGGGAGGCGGCCGAGGCCGGCTACCGGGGCTTCGAGCTCGACGGCGCGAACTGAGCAGATCTCGAGGGCACGTCCCTACAGGTGCAGGGGACGGATGGGGGCGAGGATGGCTTCGGGGTTCGAGTGCCAGTCGACGCCGGGGACGTCGACGTAGAGCTCGACCTCGTTGCCGTCGGGGTCCTGGAGGTAGAGGCTGTGGGTGATGGTGTGATCCGATGCGCCCACGACGGTGACACCGCGGTCGTGCAGGCGACCCAGGGCGGCCCGCAGGTCGTCGTCACTGTCGCCGACCTTGACCCCGAAGTGGTACATGCCCACCCGGCGGCCCGCCGGCAGGGGGGCGGCGCTGGGCCCGACTTCGATGAGCAGCAGCTCGTGGTGGGTGCGCCCGGCCGAGAACGCCACGGCGCGGGCGCCGCCGAGGTCGACCTCCGCAGCCACGGGCCAGCCGAGCACGTCGGCGTAGAAGGCCCGGCTGGTGTCGAGGTCGCGCACGTACAACACGACGTGGCCCAACTCGACGACGGTGCCCGGGGTGTGGTGGCCCGTCATTGCAGGTCGATCAGGGCGTCGGTGATGGCGTAGCGCAGGTCCTCGCCGATCCCGGTGAACACGGCGAACAGGGCGATGCAGGCACCGATGAAGGTCAGGTTCCGGAAGAACAGCTGGCTCTGGGTCCTCACCGCCATGGGCCGGGCGCTCGGCCCGGTCATCGACGCGCTGTCGGCGTGGGCGAACCAGTGGCTCCCCGCCGGCGGCGAACCCATGCACTGACTGTCCGGCACCCACGGTGTCCACCACGTCGGCCACCACCATCCGCACAGACGCCGCGGCCACCGCGGCCGACCACGTGCACGCGCTGGAGCTGGCTCCGGCCGGCGCCCGCGCGCGCCGAGCGGCGGTGCCCCCGGTCAGGTGCTCGCGGCGCGCGCCCGCAGCGTGTCGAGGGCACGGTCGGCGTGCAGGTCCATGTTCAGCTCCGAGCTGTACGCGGCAAGGATGCGCCGGTCGGTGTCGATCACGAACGTCGCCCGCCGGTTGAACAGCGGGCCCGGGCGCTTCACCCCGAACTGCCGAGCGACGGCACGGTCCGGGTCGGACAGGAGCGGCAGACCCAGCGAGTGACGCCGGTCGAACTCGGCTTGACGGTCCGTGCTGTCAGCGCTGATCCCGATCGCTCGCGCACCAACCTGCTCGAACTCGGCTCGCAGATCGCGGAAGTGGCAGCTCTCGGCGGTGCAGCCTCGCGTCAGTGCCCGCGGGTAGAAGAATACGACCACCGGTCCGTTCTCCAGCTCCTGGGAGAGCGTGACCGGCTGGCCGGACTGATCGTCCAAGGTGAACTCGGGCGCGGTGTCACCTTCTCGCAACATCGGGGAACCTCCCACTTCCGGTTGTCGGCCTCCGGGGGAACGCCACACCCTGGAGAGACATTCCCGCACCACGGCTCGGCGCCGCTCAGTGGAGAGCAGACACGCCTCGACGAGACGCCGGCTGCTCGCTGGCGGGCTGCCCGTGGACGGCGCCGACCGACGTGAGATCGATGCGCAGGTCGAGGACGGCGCTGATGCGGACCAGGTCGAGCACCGGCACGGACCCGTCACCTCGCTCGAGCTTGCGAACCACGTCCACCGAGGTACCGGCCGCAGCTGCGACCTCGTCCGGTGTCATGCCTGCTCGTTCCCGGGCGCAGCGAAGCTCGTGAGCGAGCCGGACCGCTCGGCGCGCCCGGTCGTAGGCGGCACCCGTTCGCCGGTCCTCGAGCAGCTCGGCGTGCACCTCGTCCCAGTCGGCTCGCTCTGCGCTGGCCTTGCCGGTCTTCACGTCGACCACGAGCGTGGCGCCGTCACCGGTCACGTCGAGCCGCCGCGTGCGCCTCCCAAGGGGCACGATGACCTCGGCCAACCCGTCTCGGTGCACGGACGCAAGGGCACCGTTGCCCAGGGCGTGCTCGAGATGGGCGAGCGCCTGCCCGCGGTCGTCGTGGTGCAGGGACTCGAGCCAGTGCAGCGTGGACTCCGTGAGCTGCGCCGGTCTCGGTGCCGCCTGGGGAGACGCGAGGTGGCTGTCTGCTCCCGCTCCGGGTCGGCCGGTGGTGCCGGCCTCTTCCAGTTGGAGACGTGGGAGCCGCCGGTCGATCCAGGCCGGCAACCACCAGTTCGCATCCCCGAGCAGCTCCATGGTGGCGGGCACGACGACCATGCGGACGACGGTGGCGTCGACCAGCACGGCGACAGCGAGCCCGAGGCCGAACATCTTCACGACGGGGTCGTCACCGAGGACGAACGACGAGAAGATCACCACCATGATGGCGGCGGCTGCGGTGATGACCCGTGCCGTGGTGGCGAGACCATCGGCGACGGCGGTGGCGTTGTTTCCCGTGCGGTCGTACTCCTCGCGGATCCGGGACAGCAGGAACACCTCGTAGTCCATCGACAGACCGAACAGGATGGCGAAGAGCATCATGGGCACGAAGGCCATGATCGGACCTGGACGATCGACGCCGATCAGCGAGGCACCCCAGCCCCACTGGAAGACGGCCACCACCACGCCGTAGGCCGCTCCGATCGACAGCAGGTTCATGATCGCGGCCTTCAGCGGCACGAGCACCGATCGGAACACGGCCATGAGTAGCAGGAACGACACCCCGATGACGGCGGCGATGAAGACCGGTAGTCGCCGGCCGAGCAGCTCGGACATGTCGGCGAACAGCGCGGTGACCCCGGAGACCGAGACGGGGACGGCGCCCGCTGCGGTGGGGATGACGTCCTCGCGCAGCGACTCGACGAGTGCCTCGGTCTCGGGCGCGTTGGGTGCGCTGCGCGGCACGACGGTGATGACCGCCGTGTCACCGGCCGGGTTGGTCAGTGGCGGCGTCGCCAGGGCCACCCCGTCGGTTCGGGCGACCCTGGCGACGACGGCATCGAGCGCTTGGCGCTGGGACGGTTCCCCGGGGGTCAGCTCGGCCACGAGGATCAGCGGCCCGTTGAAGCCCTCGCCGAATCCTTCGGTGATCGAGTCGTAGGCCCGGCGGCTGCTCTGGGACGTCGGCCCGGCACCGAAGTGCGGGCCCCCGAGGTCGAGGTCGAGGACGGGCAGGGCCAGTCCGACGAGCGCGACCAGCGCGACCAGCAGGGGCGGCCACGGACGGGCCTGGATGGCCCGGCTCCAGCGGTGCCAGCGGCTCTGCGCGGGATCGGCATCGCCGCGACGGAGTCCCCGGACCGTGTAACGATCGATCGCGGGACCGATGAAGCCGAGCACCGCAGGGAGCAGGGTCACAGCAGCGAGCACCGTGCACAGGACGACCAGTGCGGCGCTCAGCGCCATGCCCACCACCATCGACACGCCCATGAGCACCATGCCCAGCAGCGACACCACCACCGTGGCTCCGGCGAACACCACCGCTCGGCCGGCCGTGCCGATGGCCGTGGCCGCAGCATCCTCGGGCGTGACGCCCGCGCCGAGCTCGTGCCGGTAGCGGGTGAGGATGAACAGGGCGTAGTCGATGCCGACGCCGAGGCCGATCATCGCTGCCATGGGAGGCGCGAAGGTGAACACTTCGACGGCACGCGTCAGCAGCAGCACCCCGGCCATGCCCGCCCCGAGGCCCCCGAGGGCCACCGCCACCGGTAGACCCGCGGCGAGCAGGGAGCCGAAGGTCACGACGAGCACGACCAGTGCGACAAGCACGCCTGCCGCTTCCCGTTCCCCGGGCGGCTCCATCTCGGCGAACATCGCCGTCGGTCCGCCGACGTCGACCTGAAGACCGGGCCGCTCGGAGAGCTCCTCGGTGCGCTCGATGATCGTCCGCACCAACGCAGGATCTGCCTCGGGACCGAACTCGAGCAGGCGGATCTGTGCGATGGCCGTGGTCCGGTCGGCGTTTACAGGGGCGAAGCCGGTGTAGGGCGAGACGACCTCACGCACACCGTCGAGCGCGGCGACTTCGGCGAAGAGGGCCTCCATCTGCTGGCGCACGGCTGGGTCGTCCACGGTGGTCTCACTGCGGAACACCAGCGCCAGCGGGTCGCCGGCGAACTCGGGGAACCGTTCGTCGAGCAACTCGAGCGCTCGCTGCGATTCTGCACCCGACACCCTGAAGTCGTTTCGGAACTCACCGCCCAAGAGCTGCGAGACAGCGGCGAGCACCGCCAGTGCCAGCAACCAGGCGGCGAGCACTCCACGCCGGTTCTGAAAGCACCACCGCCCGAGTCTTGCCACCTGCGACTCCCGATCTCGTCATGAGACAACGGGCATGCACTGTACGGGCACATGCCGCGATGCGCCCAAACCGGGCGCCCGCCGATGGTGCTGCGCGCGACGAGGGCTGGATCTGCCGGCGGCGCGTGAGGAGTGGGCCTCACACGTCGCCGGCTCGTCACGAGACATCGAACTTGTTATGTTCCGTGCCGCCTCCGCGTCGCGAGGCGACACCGACCCGACCGAGGGAGCCGCCAGTGACCAACCCGCTTCGAGGCGCCGCCGCCATCGTCGGTGCGGTGGACGCCGTGTCCCCCACGGGAAAGCTCGACCGGAGCGACCACCAGCTCGAGGTGGACATGATCCGCGCTGCCCTCGGCGACGCCGGCCTCGACATCGCCGATGTCGACTGCGTCATGTCCACTAACGGGATGATGGCGTCGCTGGATCTTGCCGAACGGCTCGGCGTGCAGGGACGCTTCACCGACTCCACCATGACCGGAGGGTCGAGCTTCGAGGTGCACGTCGAGCACGCCGCCGCCGCGATCGCGGCCGGGCTGTGCGAGGTGGCGGTCATCGTGTACGCGGCCACGCCCCGCAGCGGTTCCAACCCGTTCGCCGGCGGCGGGCCGGGCATCGGCGCCAAGGACTCCGCGCTGTTCCAGTTCGACCTGCCCTACGGGCTCGGGCTCCCAGCCGCCAGCTACAGCCTCGCCGCCCAGAGGCACATGCACGACTTCGGCACCACCAACGAGCACCTGGCCCAGGTCGCGGTGTCCTTCCGCGAGTGGGCGGCGAAGAACCCCAACGCGTACCACCAAGACCCCATCACCGTCGACGACGTGCTCGCGTCCCCGATGGTGGCCGAGCCGCTCCACAAGCTGGACTGCTGCCTCGTGACCGACGGCGCGGGTGCGCTGGTCGTGACCAGCGCCGAGCGGGCTCGCCACCTGGCCCGGCCACCCGTGTACGTCCTCGGTGCCGGCACCGCCCACACCCACGGCATGTCCATCAGCCAGATGGGCGACGTCACCACGACCGGGGCCGCTGTCTCCGGCCCGCAGGCCATGGCGATGGCCGGGATCACGCCCGACGACGTCGACGTCGTGGAGCTGTACGACTCGTTCACCATCACGGCGCTGATGACGCTGGAAGACCTCGGCTTCTGCGCCAAGGGCCAGGGCGGCGACTTCGTGTCCGACGGTCGCCTGGGTCCCGGCGGTGCCCTGCCCACCAACACCAACGGCGGCGGCCTCGCCTACACCCACCCCGGCATGTACGGCATGTTCATCCTCGTCGAGGCCGTCCGCCAGCTGCGAGGAGAGGGCGGCGACCGCCAGGTCCCCGGCGCCGAGATCGCCGTGGCCAACGGCTGCGGTGGCGTCCTGTCGTGCACGTCCACCATCGTCCTGGGCACCGAGTCGACCCGGTAGGAGACCACATGCCGCGCATCGAACCCCCCGTCACCCCCCTCGCCGAGCCGTACTGGGATGCCACCCGCCGCCGCGAGCTGGTCGCCCAGCGCTGCGATACCTGCGACCGCTTCATCTGGTACCCGAGGGAGGCGTGCCCGGGATGCCTCGGCGGCGACCTGCGCTGGGAGCCCCTGGCCGGGACCGGGAGCATCTACTCGTTCAACGTCATGCGCAAGCCGGGCAACCCGATGATGGCCGACGACGTTCCCTACGTCGTCGCTCTGGTGGACCTGGACGAGGGCATCCGCATGACCACCAACATCGTCGGGGCCGTCGACAGCTCGTTGCGCTGCGACCAGCGCGTACGGATCGACTGGTCGGTGGAGCTCTCCGACGGCCGGCGCCTGCCGGTGTTCCGAACGACCGGCGACTGATCCGCCGAGACCAACGCAAGCGCCACGATCCAAGGGGGGGAACGTGTATCCAGGAGTCCACGCAAACAACACGCCGGACAAGCCGGCCCTGATCATGGGGGGCAGCGGCGAGGTCGTCACCTACCGCGAGCTGGACGAGAGGTCGAACCAGCTCGCCCGCCTGTGGCGCGACCACGGCCTGCGGCCCGGTGACCACGTCGCCATCTTCAGCGAGAACCAGCCGCGCTACCTGGAGGTGATGTGGGCCGCCCTGCGCTCGGGGCTCTACATCACGACCATCAACAGCTACTTGTCGGCCGAGGAGGTCGCCTACATCCTCGACGACTCGGGGAGCCGGTCGCTGGTCACCACCACCGCAAAGGCCGACGTCGCTGGCGAGGCCCTGGCCGAGGCCCCGGGGGTGACCCTTCCGCTGGTCATCGGCGACGCCCGCCCCGGCTTCGAGGCCTACGTGGACGCCGTCGCCTCCATGCCGACCGAGCGCCTCGACGAGGAACCCGCCGGCGAAATGATGCTGTACTCGTCGGGCACCACCGGCCGGCCGAAGGGCATCAAGCGCCCGCTGTCGGGCAAGACCATCGAGGAGGGCATGCTCATCGCCGGCCTGCTCGGCGGCGTGTTCGGAGCCTCCGCCGACACCGTGTACCTGTCCCCCGCACCCCTGTACCACTCGGCCCCGATCGGGTTCAACCTGGGCGTGCAGTCGATGGGCGGCACGACGGTGATCATGGAGAAGTTCGACCCCCTGGAGGCCCTCCGCCTGATCGAGGCGCACCGCTCCGACTTCTCGCAGTGGGTCCCCACCATGTTCGTGCGGATGCTGAAGCTCCCCGAGGAGGACCGGAAGCGCTTCGACGTGTCCTCGATGCAGGTTGCCGTGCACGCCGCCGCCCCGTGCCCGGTGGAGGTCAAGCAGCAGATGATGGACTGGTGGGGCCCGGTGCTGTGGGAGTACTACGCCGGCACCGAGCTCAACGGCTTCTGCCTGGTGAAGCCCGAGGAGTGGCTGGCCCGGCCCGGTACGGTCGGCAAGCCGCTGATCGGGGAGATCCACATCCTCGACGAGGAGGGCAACGAGCTCCCGCCCGGCGAGGCGGGCACGATCTACTTCGGCGGCGGGCCGCCGTACGAGTACCACAACGCCCCCGAGAAGACGGAGAGCTCCAAGGACCCGGGCGGCCACGGGTGGACCACGCTCGGCGACGTGGGCTACCTCGACGAGGACGGATGGCTGTTCCTCACCGACCGCAAAGCCTTCATGATCATCTCCGGGGGCGTGAACATCTACCCCCAGGAGATCGAGGACTGCCTCATCATGCACCCGAAGGTCGCCGACGTCGCCGTCTTCGGCATCCCCGACGACGAGATGGGCGAGTCGGTGATGGCAGCCGTCCAACCGGCGCACGGCGTCGAGGGCGGGGCCGAGCTCGAGAGCGAGCTGCGCTCGTTCGTCCGGGAGCACATCGCCCACTACAAGTGCCCGAAGAGCTTCACGTTCCTCGACGAGCTGCCCCGCCTCCCCACCGGCAAGCTGTACAAGCGCAAGCTGCGCGACCAGTACTGGCAGGGCCGCCAGTCCCGAATCTGACCGCAACAAGAACCGCAGGAGCACAACGAGATGCCTGGATGGACCTTCGCCGAGATCTGGGAGGCCGCGGCCGACCACCTGCCCGACGCCCCGTTCGCCGAGCAGGGTGACCGCACCGTCACCTGGAGCGAGGCCGACCGGCGCGCTGATGGCGTCGCTCGCACGCTGCTCGACGGGGGGCGCCGGCAAGCAGGACAAGGTGGCCCAGTACCTGTACAACTGCCCGGAGTACCTCGAGAGCGTGTTCGCCTGCTTCAAGGCCTCGCTGGTCCCGGTGAACACCAACTACCGGTACACCAAGGACGAGCTGGTGTACCTGTGGGACAACGCGGATGCCGTCGCGGTGGTGTTCCACGGCTGCTTCGTGGAGACCATCGAGGCCATCCGGGACCGCGTGCCCAAGGTGCAGACGTGGCTGTGGGTCGACGACGGCAGCGGCCCGTGCCCGGAGTGGGCGATGCCCTACGAGGATGCGGCCAGCCGAGACACCGACCAGGTGCTGCCCGACCACGGCCGTGACGGCGACGATCTCTACATGCTCTACACCGGCGGCACCACCGGTATGCCCAAGGGCGTCATGTGGCGCCAGGACGACCTCGTCATCGTCCTGTGCGGCAGCCTCGGCACCCCGCTACCCGAGGAGCGGGATCCGTCGGTGCTCGACTCGATGTTCGAGAACCCCGGGGCCGTCGGCATGCCCGCGTGCCCGCTCATGCACGGCACCGGTGCGTTCACGTCGTTCTCGGTGCTGTCGGCCGGTGGCTGCGTCGTCCTGCTGCCCAGCCGCCACTTCGATCCCGACGAGCTCCTCGACGAAGTCGAGGACAAGAAGGTGAACGCCATCGCCATCGTCGGAGACGCCTTCGCCAAGCCGATCCTCGGCGCCCTCGACGCCAACCCCCAGCGCTGGGACCTGTCGTCGCTGATGGCCATCACGTCGTCGGGCGTGATGTGGAGCGAGGAGACCAAGCAGGGTCTGCTGCGCCACAACCCCGACATGTTCCTCATGGACGCGTTCTCCTCATCCGAGGCCCTCGGCATGGGCCAGTCGGTCTCCGGCGGCGGCGCGGCGGCCAAGACGGCCAAGTTCGAGCCCGGCCTGAACACCATCGTCGTCGACGACGACAACGAGCGGATCACCGAGCCCGGGGTCACGGGCCGGCTCGCCGTGGGTGGCCGCCAGCCGATCGGCTACTACAAGGACCCGGAGAAGTCGGCCCGCACGTTCATCACGGTCGACGGCAAGCGGTATTCCTGCCCCGGCGACTACGCGGTCCTCGAGGAGGACGGCACCATCACCGTGCTCGGCCGGGGCTCGGTGTGCATCAACACCGGCGGCGAGAAGGTCTTCCCCGAGGAGGTCGAGGAAGCGACGAAGACCCACGGGGGCGTGCGCGACGCCGTGGTCGTGGGCGTGCCCCACGAGCGGTTCGGCGAGATGGTCGTGGCCGTGGTGGAACCCAAGGACGAGCCGCCGTCCGAGGAGGACCTGATCGGCCACGTGCGCGAGCGCCTGGCCGCGTACAAGGCGCCGCGCCGGGTGGTCTTCGTCGACACCATCGGCCGGGCCCCCAACGGCAAGGTCGACTACAAGCGGCTACGGGAATACGCGACGGCCAACGTGTGAGCGGCGCAGCGGGGGCACCTGGTGCCCCGCGCCCGCCCTCACCGGGCGATGGTCACCGGGATGCTCTTGTAGCCCTGCAGCACCGTGTTCGCCGTGCGGACCGCCGGGCCGGCCGGCTCCAGATCGACCTGGCGATCGACGAGCGTGTCGAGCACGACGCGGGTCTCGAGGCGGGCGAGCTGCGCGCCGAGGCAGTAGTGGATGCCGTGGCCGAAGGCGACGTGGTCGCCGTCGGGGCGGCCGATCAGGTAGCGGCCGGGATCGTCGAAGACGTCCTCGTCCCGGTTCGCCGATGCGAACAGCACGCACACGTTCTGCGCCGCGGGGATCTCGGTCCCGCAAACGGTCGTCTCCTCCGTCGTCCGGCGGAACAGGCCCTGCACCGGCCCGCAGTAGCGCAGCGCCTCCTCCACCGCCGCCGGGGTGAGCGACCGGTCGTCCCGGACGCGACGCCACTGGTCCGGGTGGTCCCAGAACGCGTGTTGCAGGTTGCCGAGCAGGTTGGTGGTGGTCTCGTTGCCGGCCACGAGCAACAGCACGCAGAACATGACCACCTCGGTGGTGGAGAGCTGCTCGCCGTCAGGCGTGGCCACGGCGATGGCGCTGATGAGGTCGTCGCCCGGCGCCTCCCGCCGCTGCTCGGCGATGGCCCAGAAGTACTGGAACATCTCCGCCAGGTCGGCGCCGACGCGGGCGACGTCGATGTCGGCGGCGAGGCTGCCGACCAGGGCGTCGGACCAGCGGCGGAAGTCCTGCATCTGCGACGGGGGGATGCCGAGGATCTCGGCGATGAGGGTGACGGGCAGCGGGATCGCCAGCTCCTTGGTGAAGTCGGCTGCTCCCTCCCCCCGGATGCGCTCGACGAGCCCGTCGACGAGCGTGGCGGCGAGCCGGCGGGCCATCTCGTCCCACTCGGCGATGCGGCGCTTGGTGAAGGGGCGGCTCACGATCCGGCGCAGCATCGTGTGGTCGGGTGGGTCGCTGGCGATCATGACTCGCGATCCGCCGACCTGGTCGAAGCCGAGCACGCCAGCTCGGTCGGAGCCACCGGCAGGACCGATGCCGCCCGACATGAACTGCCCGTACCCGCCGGCCGACGAGAACACCGTTGGCTGGTGCAAGGCCTGGAGGACATCAGCGTGGCGGGACAGGATCCACAGGTCATTGGCGTCGTCGTAGACGGGTCCGAGCTGCCGCAGGGTCCGGTAGGCGCTGTAGGGGTCCTGGGTGACGTCGGCCGAGAACAGGTTCGGGATGGTGGGTGGGGTCAGGGTCGACACGGGTTCCTCCCCGAAGCGAGCTGCCGGGGAGCGTAGGATCCCTGGGCGAGACATGCAACAGATCCTTGTCGTTGACTCACACCCGGTGGTCCGCCACCGCCGAGAGGAAGACTGATGAACGCGACAGCCATGGTGCTCGAAGCACCGCACACGCTCCGCCCCCGCCACTTCCCCCTGCCCGAGGTCGGCGACGACGACGCCGTGGTCCGTGTCGAGGCCTGCGGCCTGTGCGGCACCGACCACGAGCAGTACAGCGGCCAGCTGCACCCCGGGCAGCCGTTCATCCCCGGCCACGAGGCGGTGGGCGTCATCGAGGCCATCGGCCCGACCGCCGAGCAGCGCTGGGGTGTGTCGCAGGGTCAGCGGGTAGCGGTGGAGGTGTTCCAGTCCTGCCGGGAGTGCGACCCCTGCCGGTCGGGGGCGTACCGGCGCTGCGAGCGCAACGGGCTGGCCACCATGTACGGCTTCGTCTCCGTCGACGTGGCCCCGGGGCTGTGGGGCGGTTACGCCACCCACCAGTACCTGGCCCCCGACTCGATGGTGCTGCCCGTGCCCGACGGCCTCGACCCGGTGGTCGCCACGCTGTTCAACCCCCTCGGCGCCGGCATCCGCTGGGGGGCCACTGTGCCGGGCACCGGGCCGGGTGACCTGGTCGCTGTGCTCGGCTGCGGGGTTCGAGGACTGTCGGCGGCCGTGGCCGCCAAGGAGGCGGGTGCCGACTTCGTGATGGTCACCGGTGCGGGCGAGCGCGACCGGCCCCGGCTCGACGCCGCTCCCGCGTTCGGGGCCGACCTGGTGGTCGACGTGACGGTGGCGGACCCGATCGACCGGTTCCGGGCGGCCACCGGCCACCCGGGCGCCGACGTGGTCGTCGACGTGACGGCCAAGGCCCCGCAGGTGGTGGCCCAGGCGGTGCAACTCGCGGCCACCGGCGGCCGGATCGTGATCGCCGGCACTCGCGGTGGCGGTGGGGCGCCGGGCCTCGAACCCGACCACGTCGTCTACAAGGAGCTGCGGATCGAGGGCGCGCTCGGCGTGGACGTGGTCGCGTACCGGGCCGCGCTCGACCTGCTCGACGCTGGCCGGTATCCCTTCGCCGAGCTCGAACGGGCCACCGTCGGCCTCGACGGCGTGGAGGACCTCCTCCGCATCATGGCCGGGGAGGCGGGGACGCCGCCGATCCACGGTGTCGTCGTGCCCGCCTAGCCCTTCGCCTAGCCCAGAGCTAGTAGGCCGGCCGCACCGCAGGCCGGGAGCGTGTCAGCCGGGGCTCCCGCCGGTACCGGGCCGGTCACCTGGTACTGGCTGAGGTCGGGTTGCTGCATGACGTTGCGGAATCGGTCGATGCTCCACGGCCAGGCCGCCGGGATGCCCCGGTCGTCGAGGTACCAGCTGGGGCACCCGGTCACCCACACCGTCCACGAAGCGTTCGTGGCCGTCCACCGCATGAACGCCCACCACGGGCGGGTGTACCTCGAGCTCGCTGCCAGCACCGGCCTGGAGGGCGAGCTGGCCGAGATCGAGTGGATCCGCCGGACCGCGCGAGGGCGCTTGGTGCGCGGGTTCGCGAAGACCTCCTGACAGCAGCAGCTCGCCGGCGGCCAGGGCGAGCCACCGGTGTGGCTCCATGACACCGTGGCCGTGGCCCTCTCGGCCTTCGCCACCGAGGCCCTCGGCCCCGACTTCAGGCGCACGCCGGAACAGATGACCGGGTACAGCGATGACCAAGCGGACGTCTTCTCGGTCGACCACGACGGAGGTGTTGCCGCCGGCTCCTTTGGCGCGGTACATGGCGGCATCAGCCGGCTGCAGCAGTGCGTCGTAGCTGTCGCGGCCCGATCCGGCGACGGCACCGATGCTCGCCCTGATCGGAAAGGCGGCCCCGTCGATGTCGACTGGTCGGCGCATCTCGGCCAGGAGCTTGCCGGTGACGGTGGCGCAGGTGGCTGCTCCGTCGATGTCGGGCAGCACCACGACCAACTCGGATCGTGGGCGCGCAACAACTCGATCTTCTTCCTCATCGGGCAGGAACGCGCGGGGACGGTGACGAAGCCTCTACACAAGCCCAACGAGCTAGTTCCCGGGGGGGAATGGTGACCGAAGCATCCGGAAGTGGCGGGACCGCAACGAGTGGGGGTGCGGTATCTTCATTGGGCAAGATCGGTCCCTTGGCCGTCGTGGCGGCGGTCTGGGTCGCGGTCACCGTGTTCTTCCCCACGGAGGAACCCGCCGCCGTGGTGACCTCGGGGCCCTCGGGGGTTGCGACCAGCGGCGTCGACGTTCCCGTCGGCGACGGCATCACACCGGCCGGCGTGCCCACCGCTGCCCCAGTCGGCGCCAACGGCACTGCGGCCCCGAGGGCATCCGCTGCAGGCGACGCCGCGCCGAACGGCGGCGCTGACGGGGGCAACAACCCGGGCGCGGCGGGAGCTGCGGTCCAGCCGGCCTCGACGGGCACCACCCGGGGTGGCATGGCCTGTGAACCGGGCGTCCGCCAGATCCCCGTCTCCACCTACGCCGCGCCCTGCGTGGCCGCCTTCTCGGGCGACAACGGTGGTGCGACCTACCGCGGCGTCACCGCCGACGAGATCGTGATCGTCGAGCGGACCTTCCCCGAGTCGGCCAACAGCCAGGCGGTCGACGCCATCAGCGAGCAGGCGGGCGCAGCCAGCGACAACGTCGACCAGGTCGTGTTCGACACGTTCAAGGAGTACTTCAACAGCCACTTCGAGCTGTACGGGCGCTCGGTCCGGTGGGTGACCTACGAGAGCCAGTTCGGCAACTCCACCACCGAGGCCCAGAGCAAGGGGCGTGAGGAGGCCTGCCTCGACGCCGACGTGGTGGCCAACGAAATCGGCGCCTTCGGCGTCATCGGCACCCGGGGCGGGGCCGTCAGCAGCCCCTTCGCCGAGTGCGCCGCCCAGCGAGGCCTCGTGGTCTTCAACGGCGCCTCGTACTTCCCGGAGCGCTTCTTCGCCGAACGGCACCCGTTCGTGTGGTCGGTCGCCATGGAGTGCGAGCGGATCGCGTACCAGGTGGCCGAGTACCTCGGCAAGCGCCTCGCCGGCAAACCGGCCCGGTTCGCCGGCGATCCCGCGCTCGCCTCCCAGACCCGCGCGTTCGGCACCTCCGTGCCGAACAACGACGGGTACCAGGCCTGCGTCGACATCACCGAACGGGTCGGTGAGGAGCAGCACGGCTACTCCTCGACCTCCCGGTACAACTACACGCTCGACGTCAGCCGGTTCCCCGACGAGGCGAACCGGGCCGTCGTGCAGTTCAAGGCCGATGGCGTGACCACGGTCGTGCTGGCCTCCGACCCGATCTCGGTCGTCTTTCTCACCCAGGCGGCCACGTCGCAGGACTACTACCCCGAATGGTTCCTGATCGGCACGGCGCTGCAGGACACCGACAACATGGGTCAGCTCTACGACCAGCAACAGGTGGACGGCCACATGTTCGGCATGAGCCAGCTCGGGTCAACCGCGAAGGTCGTGGGCCCGTCGAGCGAGCCCGGCCGCCTGTACGAGCTCATCACCGGCGAGCAGATCCCCGACGGCACCTCGGGTGGCTACGCCGGGCTGCACATGGTGTTCAACCTCCTGCAGGCCGCCGGGCCGAACCTCACGCCCGACGCCATCGCGGCGGGTGCCCGGTCGCTCCCGCCGGGTGGCGCACCGGACTATCCCTTCGGCTACTGGTCCCTCGCCGACGGGCCCCAGGGCACGCCCGGTGCCGGCGACCACACCGCGGTCGACGACTCGCGGGAGATCTACTGGACCCGGGACTTCGTCTCGCCCGTGACCGGCAGCCCGGGGACCTTCATGGAGACGTACGACGGCAGGCGGTTCCGCAACGGCGAGTGGCCCGCCGAGGACCCGCCGGTCTATCCCGGAAGCTGAGCCATGGCCACCACCTCACTCGCATCGCTCCGCGGGCTGGCGGGACCGGTCCGCGCCGGCCTCTGTGCGGTTGCCGCCCTCGCCCTGTGGCCAGCGCTCGCCGCCGTCATGGAGCGGGGCCTGCCCGTCGGCATCGTGCTCCGCGGCACCGTGTTCGGCTCGCTCATCGCGCTCCTGGCCATCGGCATCGTGCTGGTGTACCGGGCGAACCGGATCGTGAACTTCGCCCAGGCCGAGCTTGGCTCGGTGGCCGCGGTGCTCGCCATCCAGTTCCGGCTCGTCTACGGCTGGAACTACTTCGCGGCCGTCCTGCTCGGGTTCATGCTCGCGGCCGGGCTGGGCGCGCTGATCGACGCCGTGGTCATCCGGCGCTTCCACACGGCGCCGCGGCTGATCCTCACCGTGGCCACCATCGGCCTGGCGCAGATCCTCAACGCGGTCTCCATCCTGATCCCGCTCGTGCTCGGCGGACTGGCCACGGGCAGCTTCGGCACGCCCGTGTCGCTCACCGTCGACATCTACCCGCAGGTCTTCGGAGCCGACCACCTCATGGTGTTTCTCCTGGTCCCCGCGGCCGTGCTCGGACTGGCCGCGTTCCTGCGGTTCACCGACTACGGCATCGCCATCCGGGCCTCGGCCGAGAACGGCGACCGGGCCAACCTGCTCGGCATCCCGGTGAAGCGCCTGTCGTCGCTGGTGTGGGCCCTGGCCGGGTTCCTGTCGGCCACGGCGGTGATCCTGCGCGTCCCGCTCGTTGGCTTCGCCTCGTTCCAGTCCGTGTCGGGTTCGGGCAACGCCCTGCTGCTGCGCACGCTGGCCGCGGCCGTGCTCGGCCGCATGGAGAGCCTACCCCGCACCGTTGCGGCCGCCATCGGCATCGGCATCTTCCAGGAGGCCGCCGCCTGGCAGTACTCCGACACGGACTTCGTCGACGCCCTGCTCGTGGCGGTCATCCTCGTGGGGCTGTTCGTCCAGCGCGACCTGTTCTCGCGGGCGGCCGAGACCGGTATCTCGACGTGGAAGTCCATCCGAGAGGTCCGGCCCGTCCCCAGGCGGTCGTCGAGGAGTGCCCGGTTGGGGAGACCGGTGAGCGGATCGTGCAGGGCCTGCCAGCTGAGCTCCTGCGCTCGTTCCGCCTCTGCCTGCCGCAGGGCGGCGTTCTCGATGACCAGCTCGGCCTCGAGCATGAGCTGCTCGATCAGCGCACCGTCGGCTTGCGACCAGCGCCGTTGGGTGGTGCTCGACGTGAACAGCACCGCACCGATCACGCGGCGGGAGGTGGCGAGGGGCATGGCGACGTAGGAACGCATGGGCATGCCGTCCAGCAGCGCGGGCGGGATCAGCTCGTCCTGGGAGGCGTCGACCACGACCACCGGGGCCCTGTCCTCGATCATCCTGCGGCCGAGCGGGACGTCGCCGGCTTGGAGCCCATGGCAGCGACGCTTCAACTCGCTCGACCAGGGTTCGTCGATGGCGACGGTCTCGACGGCGACGATGCGGGAATCGTCGTCCACGAGCAGTGCGATGGCGTGGTCGGCCTCCAGGGCGGAGCGCCCGACCCGGGCGACGATCTCCGTGGCGGCGACGGGCGAGCGGGCGGAGCTCCCCTCGCGGAGCAGCTGCCGCACCGCCGCAGCGGCCCGTATGCGGCGTGCCTGGTCGTCGAGGAGACGGGCGCGCTCGTAGAGGAAGCCGAAGTGGGCAGCGGCAGCCTCGGCCAGGGCGAGGACGCGGTCGGTGAATCGGCGCGGTCGGGGGTCGTCGAGCGTGAGGACCCCGAGTGGCCCGGCGGTGGTCCCGATCGGGACGGCGACCGCGGAGCCGATGCCGAACGTGTCGAGCCACCACTCGTCCTCGACGTGGGAGCTGCGCTCGTCCAGGACGAGGGTGGTCCCGCGACGGAACACCTCCTGCACGACGGTCGGCGGCGCCGCCTGCGTGAACGCCCGGTACTGGTCCCGGTCGACCGACCCATCGGCGTGGTGGGCGTGAGCGGCCGCGAGACGGCCATCCTCGGCGAGGAAGACGCACGCCCGCGCCACCTGGAGGTGCTGGGCCAGGCGCTGGCACAGGTGCTCGATGGCCCGGCCGCCGGCACCCGGCTCGACGGCGCTGCGGGTGAGGTCGAGCAGCAGGTCCAGCTCGGCTTGGCGCCGGTCGGCCAGGTACCACGCCCGGGCCTCGCTGAGCGCAGCGGCCACCGCGTCGATGTGGTCGTCCAGGTCGGTGGCGGTGCCTGCGGCCAGCGGTTCCACGACGAGCAGCCCGAGCACCTGGTCGCCGGCGCCGAGGGGGCCGACCCTGCCGACGACATGCCGAAGTCCCGGCACACCGCAGTCGGGATGCCGGGCGCTTCCACGTCCTCCACGAGCACCGGGCGCCGATCGTCCAGCACGCTGGCGAGCCCGCCCAGCTCTCGTACCGGTAGCCGCGACCAGCGGCGGGCGACCCGGGTGGCGGGGACCTCGGCACCGACGGAGACCAGCGGCGACACGGTGCTCGACCCTTGGTCGTGGGCCCACACCGAGACGCGGCGGGCCCCGGCTGCGTTGAGCAGGGCGGCACAGGCGGTCCGCATGCGCTCGAGCTGGGGCTCAGCCTTCGTCTGACTCGGCACGGCCACGTCTCCTGTCCCAGGTCACGCTCCGCCGGCGCGACACACCCTCCAGAACTGTAACGACGAGCTCGCCGGTACCTCCGGTCGGACGACTGCTCCGCTCGCCCGCCCGTGCGGTCAGCGGTCGAGCTCGCTCTGCACCGGGGTCTGCGCCGGATCGGGGACGGCCCCGTCGGGCGGCCAAGGGTCGACCCCCTCCTCCAAGGGCACCTCCAGCGAGCGGAGGAGCTGGGCGAACATGGACCAGTTGGCGATGGCGATGACCACCTCCAACCGAGCGCGCTCGTCGGTCACGGTGGCCTCCAGCTGGGACCAGGTCCGGGCGCTGATGGCGCCGACGCCGAGGGTCTCGTCGGTGGCGGCGAGCACGGCGCGCTCCGCAGGGCCGAAGCGGTCGCTGCCGTGCCAGTCGCGCACGGCGACGAGGTCGTCCTCGGGGATCTCCAGCATGCGGGCGACGCGCCAGTGCTGGGTCCACTCGTACACCGATCCCTGTCGCCAGCCGATGCGCATGATGATGAGCTCCCGCAGGCGGGCGTCGAGGGTCCCGTTCCACAGCAGCTGGTGGAGCAGCCCGTTGACCCGTGCCGCGAGATCCTCGTGGCGGAGCAGCACCCGGAACACCGACAGGTCGGCCATCCCGGTGGGCACCCCGACGCGCTCGGCAGCGGCCCGCGCCTCGTCCGGGTCGAGCATCGGGATTCGGGGGTCCGGTGGCATCGTCATCGTCTCCCTCGGTTGTGGGCCCGCCCGTGTCCCTGGCGGGCCCCGGGTGTCTACCAGCGGACCGGGACCCGACGGGGGCCGCGGACCTGGCCGCCGCTCCAGGTGACGGCGTCGGGGTCGGCCAGCTCGAAGGTGGGGATCCGGTCGAGGAACCGCTCGATCGCCACCCGCAGCTCCATGCGGGCCAGGTTGGAGCCGAGGCAGCGGTGGATTCCGGACCCGAAGGCGAAGTGGCGGTTCCGCTGCCGGTCGATGACGAACTCGTCGGGACGTTCGAAGTGCTCGGGGTCGCGGTTGCCGGCCGGGAACGCCATGAGGATCTTGTCGCCCTTCTTCATCGGGCACCCGGCGAAGTCGGTGTCCTCGGCGACGTAGCGGGCCATGGTGACCGGGCTGTAGAAGCGGAGGAACTCCTCGATGGCGGTGGTGATCAACTGGGGTTCGTCGCGCAGGCGCTGCTGGTCGGCGGGATGGGCGGCGAGGTGGTACAGGCTGGACCCGATCGAGCTCCAGGTCGTGTCGATGCCGGCGAGCAGGAGCAGGAAGCAGCTGCCGATGCGGTGGCGGTCGTCGAGCGGGTCGCCGTCGTGGCGGGCCTCGACGAGCATGGTGATCAGGTCGTCCGGACGCTCGCCCTCGGGCACCCGCTCGCGCTCGTCGAGCTTGGCTCCGAAGTACTGGATGACCTCCATGACCGCGTCGGTGGCGCCCTCGATGTTCTGGAACCCGTGCTGGAGGATCGTCACCGCCCAGCGCGTGAAGATCTCCTCGTCCTCCAGGGGCACACCGAGCATCTGGGCGATGACCCGCACGGGGATGTGCTGGGCGTAGTCGCCCGCGGCATCGGCGTGCCCGGCGTCGACGAACGCGTCGATCAGCTCGTCGGCCAGGCGGTGGGTGACGGGGGTCAGCTCGTCGATGGCCTTGGGGCTGAACCGGGGCAGCAGCATGCGGCGGGCCCAGGTGTGCACCGGCGGGTCCGAGGTGATCGGCGGGGCGATCAACGTGGTCGTCGCCTCGGGGTTCAGCTCGCGGCCCGGGGTGATGACGGCGATGTCACGGGAGGAGAACCGCTCGACGTCGTGGGCGATGGCGGCGAGGTCGTCGTAGCGGGTGGGCAGCCAGGTGGAGCCGTAGCGGTCGGTGTGGGCGATCGGGCACCGCTCCCGCAGCTCGCTCCACACCGGCGCCGGGTCGGCGACGTAGTCGGGATCGAGGATGTCGAAGTCGGTGGCCCAGTCCTGGACCTCGGAGCTCGGGTCGGTGGCGGTCATGGCGATGGCCTCTGTGCTGGTGGACGGCAGATCGGCGCCGCAGCGCGGCTTCGCGCAACACTACCGCCGGTTGGTCTCTGCGCGGAACACGTGACAGGATCCGTCGCAAGATGCGTCGGAGGAGGACCATGCCAACGGATGCCGCACCGGCCCGACGGGGGCCGTGGGGGGCGGCGGCCATCGTCGGGGTCGCCGAGACGGACTACGTGCGGGGCGCGGACCAGCACGTGTGCGACCTCATCCTGTCGGCGTCGATGGACGCCATCGTCGATGCCGGCCTGACACCCGCCGACGTCGACGGCATCATCCCCCCGCCCGGGTACATGCCCACCGAGGAGATCGCCGCCAACCTCGGCATCCCCGACGTCGCCTACCACGTCAGCGTGCTGATGGGCGGGGCGTCGCCGACGGCGTCGCTGCAGACGGCGGCGATGGCCGTGTCCAGCGGCCTGGCCGACACCGTGCTGGTCACCATGGGGTGGAACGGCTACTCGGCCCTGCGCCCAAAGCCCGACGCCAGGCCCACCAGGCGGACCATGAATCTCGGCCCCATGGCCGAGACGGTGCGCAACCTCTACGCGCCGTACGGGCTCATGTCCGCCGCCCAGCACTACAGCCTCTACCTGCGCCACTACGTCGACACCTTCGACGTCCCCGCCGACGCCGCCGCCGAGGTGGCCCTCGCCTGCCGAGAGCACGCCCACGACAACGAACGGGCGCTGATGCGGGGCCGCCCGCTCACCCGTGAGGACTACGACGCCGCCCCGTTCATCGCCGAGCCGTTGCGGAAGTACGACTGCTGCCTGGAGACCGACTGCGCCGCCGCCGTGGTGGTGACCTCGCTGGAGCGGGCCCGCGACCTGCGGCACGCGCCCGTGGTCTACCTCGGCGGCGCCGAGGGGCACCCCAGCCCGGCCGACGAGATCGTCAACCGTCCGCACCTGCTCGAGCTCGGGATCCACCGGGCCGCGCCCCGGGCGTTCCAGCGGGCCGGCGTGGGCCCGCACGACATCGACGTGCTCGAGATCTACGACTGCTTCACCTACGTGGTGCTCCTCCAGCTCGAGGCGCTCGGCTACGCCGAGCCCGGCGGGGCCACCGACTTCGTCGCCGGAGGCACGATCCGGAAGGGCGGCCGGTTCCCGCTCAACACCCACGGCGGCCTGCTGTCCCAGGGCCACTGCTGGGGGATGAACCACATCGTCGAGGCCACCCGCCAGGTCCGGGGCGACGCGGGCGCCGGCCAGGTGCCCGGTGCGGAGCTGGCGCTGGTCACCGGCTACGGCGACCTCGGTGACGGCAGCGTGGCGATCCTGGGGTCCGACCGGTGAGCGGCACGTTCACCCCCCGGCCCGAGTGGCTGGCGCTCGACTGGCAGAGGGCCTGCCTGCACGCCGGGACGCTCACCATCCAGCGCTGCGGTGGGTGCGGCGCGTGGCGCCACCCGCCCCGAAGGTTCTGCCCCCACTGCTCCTCGCCCGAGGCGACCTTCGAGCCGGTGGCCGGTACCGGCGTCGTGCGTTCGCTGGCCGTGAGCCACCGCAGCATGGACCCGGGCTGGCAGGCCGAGGCGCCCTTCGCGACGCTGGTCGTCGAGCTCGACGAGGGCCCGAGGGTCCTGGCCGCCACCCACGCCCGCCCGACGGACGCGCCCATCGGCACCGCCGTCACCTGCACCATCGAGCCCCGTTCCGACGACTTCGCCCTGCTGTGGGCCGACCCCACCACCACCACATGAGCCAGGAGGCAGACGGACACCCGTCACCGACGCCATGATCCGCACCCGACTCACCGACCTGCTCGACTGCGAGCACCCCGTGATGCTCGCCGGCATGGGCGGCGTGTCCTACGCCGCCCTCGTCGCCGCCGTG
Source organism: Actinomycetota bacterium (assembly GCA_034211175.1). GTDB lineage: Bacteria > Actinomycetota > Acidimicrobiia > Acidimicrobiales > CAIXPF01 > JAXHUH01. The sequence continues at coordinate 33,032 of JAXHUH010000307.1, read as the reverse complement.
GGCGGTGCCGGCGGCTTCGGCACGCTCGGCGCAGCGCCGATGGGCCCGGACCGCATGCGCGAGGAGATGGCCGAGGTGCGCCGGCGCACGGACAAGCCCTTCGGCGTCGACCTGCTCACCGCCCTCCCTGACGGCATGGAGGCGCAGGTCGACGCCATCATCGCCGGCGGCGCCTCCGTGTTCGTCGCCGGCCTCGGCGTCCCCCGCGACGTCGTCGACCAGTGCCACCGCTCCGGCGTGCTGGTCGTGAACATGTGCGGGAAGGTGCGCCACGCCGTGGCCGCCGTGGAGGCCGGTTGCGACATCGTCGTGGCCCAGGGCACGGAGGCCGGCGGGCACACCGGCACCGTGGCCACCATGCCGCTCGTCCCCCAGATCGTCGACGCCGTCGGCGACCGGGTCCCCGTCGTGGCCGCCGGCGGCATCTTCGACGGCCGGGGGCTGGCCGCCGCGCTCGCGCTCGGTGCGGACGGCGTCTGGGTCGGCACGCGGTTCATCGCCACCCCGGAGGCCCACGTGGTGTCCGGCTACCGCGAGGCCCTGGTCGACGGGCGCGACGACGACACCGTCATCACCCGGGCCTACACCGGCAAGACGCTGCGGGCGGTCCGCAACGCCTACACCCAGCACTTCGAAGCGCACCCGGAGGACCTGGCGCCGTTCCCCGACCAGATCGGCCGGTCGATGGGCGACGGCGCCATGCACCTCGGCGCGCCGCCCGACACCGAGGGCATCGACCCCTCCAAGGAGTGCTACGCCGCCGGCCAGGGCCTCGGCGGCATCCACGAGGTCGTCCCCGCCGGCGACCTGGTGCACCGCTTCGTCGACGAAGCCGAGCGCGAGCTCGACCGGCTCTCCGCGCTGCGATCGCCGGCGGCGCGGTGACCGGCATGGTGGCCCCGCTCCGGGTCGGCGCCATCCCACCACCACCGGCCGAGCCCGGCCCGGAGGCGCACGCCGGCGTGCTCCGGGCCCATGGCCGACGCCGGCTGCGACCACCTCGTCGTCGGCGACCACGTCTGCTTCTTCGGGGGCTGGGGCGTCGACGGACTGGTGGAGGCCACAGCGCTGTCGACGTTGCACCCCACCCTGCCCGTCCACACCAGCGTCTACCTGCTCGTGCTCCGGCACCCGGTGCTGGTCGCCCGGCAGATCTCCACGCTCGCTGCGCGAGCGCCAGGCCGCCTGGTGCTCGGCGTGGGGATCGGGGGCGAGGACCGCGACGAGGTACGGGCCTGCAGCGTCGACCCCTCCACGCGAGGGCGCCGGATGGACGAATGCCTGTCCGTCCTGCGTCCGCTCCTCGCGGGCGGCACCGTCGACCACGATGGCGAGTTCTTCTCGCTGTCGTCGGTATCCGTCCGCCCGGCGCCACCGGTTCCCGTACCGGTTGTGGTCGGTGGGCGCTCCACCGCTGCGGTGCACCGGGCCGGGCGCCATGGCGACGGCTGGCTCGGCATCTGGGTCTCGCCCGAGCGCTTCGCCGCCGCCACCGCCGAGGCCGAAGCCGTCGCCGTCGACTGCGGCCGGGGCGAGGTCGACTGGCACCACGGCATGACGGTGTGGTGCGGGCTGGCCGACGACCGGCTCTCGGCCACCGAGACCGTCTCACGGGCGATGGAGGGGCTCTACGGGCTGCCCTTCGAGCGCTTCGCCCGGTATGTGCCAGCCGGTACGCCTGCCGACGTCGCAGACGCCCTACGCCCCTACGTCGATGCCGGTTGCCGCACGTTCAACCTGCTCACCCAGAGCCCAGATCCCTCCATGATCCCCGGGGCCGTCGGCGAGGTCCGTCGGCTCCTCAACGCCGCCTGACAGGAGCGACACCCATGACCACCACCGAAGACTCCGACCTCGACGTCGACACCTGGCTCGACGACAACTGGGACCCCGAGCTGGCCGTCGCCGACGGGCGGACGTCCGCCGGCGGGTCGGACAGGTCGAAGCCACCACCGAGCGCCCCGAAGTCGAACCGGGCGGCCGGCTCAGCGGTCTGGGCCGAGACACCGCCGATCTCGAGGTCGAGGCGCGAACCTCCAGCGATGACGCCGATGGCGACGTCGGCGAGGAGGATCGCAGCGTCGGCATCCTCGGTGCCGCTGCGTACCGCATCGACCAACGCATCGCGGGCCGGCTGCACCGCTTCGAGCACCGGGGCGATCGCCGACCCCAGTGCTGGATCTGCCAGCCGTACCCGCAGCGGCGACATCTCCACGATGCCGCCTTCGACTCGGGCCTGCGGCAGCTGCACCTGGATGCCCAGGGGACCCAGGAGCGGCTCCGCAGCAGCGATCGCGTCGGCCAGGGGCTGTTCAGCTCCCTCGGGTGCGGCGAAGCGCTGGCCTGCGACGGTGACGGCGCCGACCCGGAACTGCGCCTGCTCGGCCTCCTCCGCACCGGTGCGGTGAACGGCCCGCCACTCCAGGCCCTCCAGCACCAGCGCCCCGTCGCCGATGTTCAGGGTGCCGATCCGCACCCGGCTCGTCGCCTCGCGCACGTCGCCGTCGCGCACGCCGCTGAAGGCCTCCGCCCGGCCGCCATCGATGCTCACCGCCGCCAGGTCGATGGGTGCCGCCCGGAACCGCGACGCCCCGTAGGGGTTGTCGCCCGCCTCGGCGTGGAGCTCGGCGACGCCAGGACCGCCCGGGACGCCCAGCGACGTAGTGGTGCCGTTCTCGGAGTCCTCGTCGGTCGATTCCACCTTCACGGTCGGGAACTGGTCGCGGAGCTCGGCCGGCACCGAGTCCTCGAGCGCGGCGAAGTCCGCCGTGCGAACGTCGCCGCGCCCGCGGGTGTTGAGAAAGTCCGACAGCGCCAGGCCCAAGGTCGGCGCCAAGGCGAGGGAGCCTCGCGACGGGCCCACGCGCAGCAGCTGCGCCGAGGAGCGCCCGGATCCGGCGGCGAAGGGTTCTTCCTGGGCCCCCGCGCTGCCGCCGAGCACGGCGACTCCGACGAGTTGCGCGGCAAGGGCGGCGACGACGGCCAGACCCAGGTGGCGGCGCAGTCTGCGAGCTCCGGCGCTCGAGAGTCTGACGTGATGCTGTAGGCCCTGTGACGGCTGCCTCATGTTCTACGGGTTCGTCACCGGCGCCACGACCTCCTTCCTACGGCACCATCGAATTTCGTTGGCGAGTCGTACGGACCCGATCCCGGCTGCCGGTGGGCTTCCCCGGAGGGACGAGCCGATGACACGAATGCTGCCATCTGTTTCAACGGGCCGAGTCCCCCGATGCCTCATGAGGTGCGCGCCGAGAGTGCGGAGCCTTCACGGTGCCGTACGAAACGGCCACGAAGCTCCTCGTCGAAGGCGAGCAGTCGGCAGCGATACAGGCGTTCATGTCGGGGTAGATCACGGTCCAAGACGCATGACCGAGGTGATGGCGCTCCAGTCGGTCCCGACCACGCCGGAGCAGGAGGCCCGCCAGGCACGTCTGCGGGAGCTCACCGCCCTGACCCTATTCGTCGCGGACGATCGCTCCTGCGCAGAACGTCCGCAGGAACTGCCGCTCCTTGACCTCTGACCGCCGTCGCGGTCCGTCGACGGCCAGCACCGACAGGATGATGCGCAACACGAATTCTGCGGCGTCCTCGGCGATCACGCCGTCCCGGAGCTGTCCGTCCCGGCGGGCCTGCTCGAAGATGGGCCGGAGGAAGTCGGTGGTCATCTCGAACAGCGCCGTGGATGCCCCGGCGATGGTCGTGGTCTGGCCCGCGACCTCCGGAGCGAACAGCAACGCGAGGTGGTCGTTGTTGCGCACCGACGCAACCGTGTACATGACTCCTTCGACGATGGCGTCGGCGAGGTCGGATTGGCGCTGCACGCGTCGTTGGAGAGCCTCGAGGAACTTGTTCGCTTCGCGCAGGACCACCCCGAGGGTGATCTCGTCGCGACCGCCGTCGAAGTACCGGTAGACCGTGGCCCGGGAGACACCGGCCTCCGTGGCGATGTCATCGAGGGTGGTCTTGGCCACACCGAACCGCGAGAAGCAGGCCTCAGCCGCATCGATGAGGCGGTCGCGCGCCTCCTCGATCGTGGAGGGCGTGTCGTTGCGCCATGATTCCCTGAGCGTCCGGGCCATGGCCGCAGTATACGGAGCACTGCCGGCGTCACCCAGGGTAAGACATGCGGTACGTTGTGTCACATGAGCTTCGAAGAACGCTACGACGAGGAGGTCGCCCGTGCGATGCTCGACAGCGGCGCTGCTGCTGGCGGCCTCCCCGGCTACCTCGGCATCACCCACGTCCGGTTCGAACCGGGCCGGTTCTACTGCACCGCCACCATCGACCCCTCCCTACTGACGCCGTTCGGCAACGCCCACGGCGGCGTCACCGCCGCCATCGTGGACCACGTCACGGGAGTGGTCGTCTACCCGCTGATGGAGCGGGGGCAGTGGGCGGCCACGACGGAGATCAAGGTGAACTACCTGGCGCCGCTCAAGGCCGAGACGGTGGATGCGGAGGCATCGGTGGTCGCCATGACGAAGCGCTCGGCCGTCGTGCGATGTGAGCTGTACCGCCAGGACGAGCAGCGGCGGATCCTCGCTGCCGCACAGGCCACGCTGACGATCGTGGACCCACGCTGAGTGCTTCGACGGTGCTGGGTGGCCGGCAGGAAACGCGGCAGCCACCCAGCACCGTCTGGTCACGGTGGGATGCCGTGGCCGGCACCGTCACTCTGGGGTCGGAGGTGACGGGCGATCCGCGTGGAGCTTCATGATGGCGTCGAAGGCCGCCGCCTTGACGGCGACGACTCCGATCGAGGCCAGGATCCGGGCGCCGGAGAGCTCCACGGACTGCTGGTGAAGCAGGTAGCGGCGGGCTTCGGCGACGATCTGCTCGACCGACGAGCCCTCGAACGGGAACTCGCCACCCAACTCGAGGACGTGCGGAAGGCTGGCGTAGCCGTTGTCTCGCAGCCGGTGCTCCATCTCGAGCGTCTCGCGGACGAGAGGGTCGTCGACGAAGAGGTCCGACGGACCGTCGCTTGCGCCGCTCACGCCCGCGTGACCTCTGCAGGCGTCGTGCCCGAGCGCTGCCCGTCGGCTTCGCGCCTTGCTCGCAGCTCTGCGCCCAGCACGGCCTTCGGCGGCGCCTGGATCTTGGGTCGGCCACCCAGGCTGCCCTCGCCGGCGACACCGCCAGCCCCGGCCAGGAGGACGTCGAGGTGGGTCTGCCAGTCGCCCGCTCGTCGTCGGAGTTGCGGATCGCGGGCGAGGTCCTGGATCATCATCTCGCCTTCGGCGATCTGGGCGTGGAGGTCGTCGAGCATGAAGCCGAGGATTCGGACGGTGGGTGCGTCGACGATGTCGGACGTGACCTTCTGGTGGAAGGTGTAGACGGCCAGCAGGTGCGGGACGAGCACACGGTAGACCCCGACCAGCTTCTCGATCGTCTGCTCGCCTTCCTCGGGGGAGGTCAGCTCAGCCATGAACGAGACGAATGCCTCGTTCGCCGGCTCGGCGCGGTGCTCGTCGGGCTCCTTGAGCTCGGGGAGGCGCTGGCGCCACAGGTCCGCGTGCCAGGCGTGCTGGTAGCAGTGGGGACCGAGCATCGCCTTCACGTCGAGCTCGGGGATGGTCGCGACCCAGCCGCCAAGTGCCGCAGAGAGGTGCTGCTGTGCCCACCGGTAGTGCACGATGCGTTGCACGGACTCCTCAACCGTCCACTCCCCGATCAGCCGCCGACGGTCCCAGTACGGGAAGGGTCGGGCGTGGCGCTCGGGGCCGTAACCCGCGACGGCACCGTTCCCGTTGGCGCCGGTCATCGGCCCGTCACCTTGGGACCTGCGCCGGCGACGTCGGCGATGTCTGCGTCGGAGAAACCGGCGAGCCTGCGGAGCTCAGCGGCGATCGGCAGGAAGGCTTCCTGGTTCGCGCCGTCGTAGGAGCCGCGCAGGCCACCGAGGCTGAAGGCACGATCGACCTTGCGCTGGAAGGCCACCACCTTCTTTCGCCGCTCAGGATCGTCCTCGGTGAGTGCCTTGGACCACACCTGGCCGAACCGGACGTGGGTGACCTCGTCGGCGGCGACGTAGTCGACGCTGCGCCAGATGGCTTCGTCCTCGGCCTGCTTGCCGAAGCGGATGGTGTCGTCGAAGACGTCGAGGGCCAGGCCCTCCAGGCACCGGTTGACGCCGACCACCCGCTCGGCCGGGTCATCGGAGCACCCGAACTCGAAGAGGAACAGGTTCTCGGGGAACTCGCCGATCTCGCAGTCGACGTGCTCGAGCAGCGCCGAGTACGTCTCCACGTGGCGGGTCTCGTCCCAGCACTGGCGAGCCATGTCGAGCTGGAACTTCCACGGGAGCTCTTCGTCGTCGCAGAAATCCCACGCCGAGCGTCCCGCTGCCTCCAGGGCCTGCATCTCCCCCATGAAGATGCCGTGCATCTGCTACTTGATGAACAGGGGCGCCTCGTCGTCGGTGGGCCGAACCCGCTTGAAGAACTGCGAAGCGCCGGAGTCCCCCGACTCCATCATCTCGCGCATCTGGTCGTTGGCCATGAGATTCTTCATGGTCTCTTCGACCTGCTCGACCGTGACCTCCTCGGCCATGAGGAAGTCGAGGGGGACGGGCGTCCGCGAGAACCGGGTGTCTCGCTCGAGCTCGTCGGGTTTCATGAACTTCTTCACGTCGTCCCTCCTGCGGGGCTACCGGTGGTCATGGACCACTCGTGGAACACATAGGGCCGGTTGGAAGCTCGGACCCGTGCCGCCCGTGGGTCGTCCATTCGGCACGATGACGTCCACCGGGCACGGGTCGTAGCAGCGGTGGCAGCCCGGGCACTGCTCACCGTCCACGACGAACTCGAAGTCGTCGCTCATGAAGATGGCGTCGTAGGGGCACACCCGCTCGCAGATGCCGCACTCGATGCAGCCGTCGGTGATCACGTAGGGCGGGCCTGCGCGCCGCTTGAACGTCCGTCCCATGAAGGCGTTATACACCGAATGTCCTACGTCTTACAAGGGCCGCGGCGTGGCCGTCGTCATCAGCCGAGCTCATCGGAGATCTTGGTGAGGAAGCACTTGCCGCCGTACTTGTCCTTCTGGTCGCTGGTGAAGTAGCCGGTGGCCGGGGTGCGAACGGCTTCCTTCTTCTCGGCGTCCCATTGCCACTGGGCGATCCAGACGACCTCTGAACCCGTCTTGCAGTTGGGCGCCATGGAGATGATGGGGGGCGTGATGCCGGGGTCGAAGTTCTCCACCGACGCGATCCAGTCGAGGACGCCCTGCTGCGTGATGTGGGGCCCCTGGGCCTGCAGTGCCGCGACGAGGAGCTTGGCACCGACCCAGTATCCGAGCGTCGCCGGCGATTCGTAGTGCATGAACGAGGCGATCTCCGGGTGGTACCGCTTGATGGCGTTGACGTACTCGTCATGGGCTGCGGTCTTCTGACGTGGAGCACCGGTCGGCTGGTCCCCCTGAGCGCCGCCCCAGATCCCTTCGACCCACGGTCCGACCTGCGAGGCGAGCCCGCCCACGCTGGTGGGCCAGTTGCCCCACCCGATGTTGGGCCGGTACTGCTGGCGTTGGGCCGCCGATGCGCACAGCACCCAACCCAGGCCCTGGAAGTCCCAGTAGTCGATGTCGAGGTCCTTCATCTTGAGCACGAGGTTCGTGCAGTCGCCGTCGGTCAGGTTGAACGGATCGGTGGAGACCACCTCGGCGCCGGCGTCCTCCCACGCGCTCTTGAGGAACGGCAGGTACGGACTGACGTCGAGGATCTGGGTGTCGTAGAGCATCCCGACCTTCATGCCCTCCTGGAACACCCCTTGGTCCTTCAGACCGCGGATGACCTCCTGTGTCCAGATCAGTGCGTTGCCGACGATCGGGTACACGGTGGGGTACTTGGACGAGAACGACTTCGGGGTGACGCCGAAGACCACAGTGGGGATCTCGTTGCGGGTCGCGTAGTCAGCGACCGGGTCACCGAAGGCAAGGAAGATGGCGGCGACCTTGTCCTGTTCCCAGAGGCGGCGCACGTTGGCGAGTGTCTGGGACGGGTCGAAGCGGTCGTCGTAGGTGATGAGTCGGAGCTTGCGGCCGTTGACTCCGCCCTGGGAGTTCACGAGTTGGAAGTACGAGTCGATGGCACCGAAGGCCTCCTCGCCGAGGAACCCGGCGATGCCGGAGAGGGGCCCGGATGCACCGATGCGGATCTCGGTGTCGGTGACGCCTTGGGACAGAGGTCCGCTGGCCGCTGCGGAGGCCGGAGCCTCGTCGCCCGAACCACCGGCGGGGTCGGGCCCGGAGGCTTCCCCCGTACCGGCACCTGGCCCGTCCCCGGTGCCGCCGGCGCTCGCCCCGCCGGGATCGGTGCCACCGCTGCCTCCACGGCCGCCGACATCGGCACTGTCGCCGACATTCGCACTGCCGCGGTCGGTGACCTCGCCGGCGGTGTCCGTGCCGGACGCTCGAGAGGCGTCGGTGGGGAAGTCGGGGGAACCGCTGGCACGGGCACTCACCTGCCCGTCGGTGACCCGGGTGCCGCACGCGGCAGCCACCAGGGCGAACGCCAGGGCGGTCACGAACATCGAGATTCTGCGGCTGTTGTGCTCCCTTCGGGGCGGATGGTACATCGGGCGCTCCTTTGTCCAGCCGGCCAGCGCAGTGCTCAGGCCGGGACGCTGTCGTTGGCCAGGTAGGTGTTGATCAGCTCCGGTGACGCCTGCAGGTCGGCAGCGGTTCCCTCCAGTGCGATCTCGCCCTTGTCGAGCACGTAGGCGCGGTCGGCGATGCCGAGGGCGACGTGCACGTACTGCTCGACGATCAGCAAGGTGATGCCCGTCGCGGCAAGGGTTCCGAGGAACTCGTAGAGCTGTTCGACGATGACCGGCGCCAGGCCGAGGGAGGGTTCGTCGATCATGAGCACGGACGGCTCCGACATCAGGCCCCGGGCGATGGCCAGCATCTGCTGCTCACCGCCGGAGAGGGAGCCGGCCCGCTGGTCGAGGCGCTCGGTGAGCCGGGGGAACTGGGTGGTGGCCCGGTCGATGTCGTCGCGCAGGGCGCGTGCCGGCCGGCGTCGATGATAGGCGCCCATCAGCAGGTTCTCGCGCACCGTGAGATCGGCGAACACGCCGCGGCCCTCGGGCACGAGCACGAGACCCCGGCGCAACCGTTCCTCGGCGGGCAGCTCGCTGACGTCGGCGCCGTCATGGACGATGCGGCCGCTGGACACGGCCAGCAGACCGGCGAGGGCCTTCATCGACGTCGTCTTGCCCGCCCCGTTGCGGCCCAGCACGGCCAAGACCTCGCCGTCGCGCACCTCGAGATCCACGTTGCGCACCGCCGTGACCGGCCCGTAGCTCACCGAGAGACCTTGGGCTTCGATCATCCGGTCGCCCCCGTTCCCAGGTACGCCTCGGCCACACGGGGGTCGGCGAGCACGTCGGACGTCTCGCCGGATGCGATCACCCGGCCGAACTCGATGACCGTGCACTCGGCCGCCAGCGCCCGCACGAAGGACATGTCGTGCTCGACCAGGAACACGGTGAGCCCGAAGCGCTGGTGGGCCTGGGCGATCACCTCGGCCAGTGCGGCCGTCTCCACCGGCGACATGCCCGCTGACGGCTCGTCGAGGAGCAGAAGGTCGGGGTCGCACGCCAGCGCACGGGCGATCTCCAACCGGCGCCGGTCGCCGTAGGACAGCTCGGACGTGGTCACGTCCAGGGCGCTGCCGAGCCCGACGAACTCGAGGGCGACCGCAGCCATCTCGCGGATGCGGCGGTCCTGGCGCCGCAGGGCCGGCGAGCGGACGAGCGCGGACAGGAGCCCGGCCGAGCGGAACCGGCCGAAGCCCAGCGTCACGTTGTCGAGCACGCTGAGTGTGGGGACCAGCGACAGGTTCTGAAACGTGCGGGCCATGCCCCGCCGGGCCCGTGCTTGGCGGGAGAGGTCGGTGATGTCCTCGCCAGCGAGCACGACCCGACCCGCCGTCGGCGCCTGGGCGCCGGTGATGACGTTGAACAGCGTGGTCTTACCGGCACCGTTGGGGCCGATGAGCCCGGCAATGGCCCCGTAGGGCACCGAGAGGTTCACGTCGTCGTTGGCCACAATACCCCCGAAGCGCACGGTGACGCCCCGCACGTCGAGGTGTGCGTCGGATGGTGCCGGAGCCGCGAGCACCGCGGTGGCGTCCATGGGGCTGGTGGCGGGCGACATGGTCATCACGTCCGTGAGCGGGCCGCGTCCTGCCCGTTGCCCTGGGCTGTTCCTGCATCGAGGCGCCGGCGGAGCTCGTCGAGCTCCTCGAGCACCTGGGCGAGCGCATCGCGGTCGCGTGAGTGCTCGAAGGAGACGAGCAACGTGACGCCGACGGCGGTGAGGGCGGACCCGCCGAAGCCGCCGGAGCTGATGTAGGGCATCTGTTCCCCGGGATCGAGCGTGCCCGAGACGCCGAACCAGGCAATGACGATGGCGAGCATGCCGAGCACGACCAGCGCTCCGCCGACGGCCTGCCGCCAGTCCAGGGAATGCAGCGATCCCCGCAACGGCGCCGCGGCGGTGCCAACGCCCGGCGGGCTGACGGGTCGCGACGTGGCCGCCGGTTCGGCATCGGCGGCGACCGTGTCCAACGGATGCCCATCGAGAGCGCCCTCGGCCGCTCGGGCTCGCAGCGGAGACGTTCGCGTGGTGGCCATGCAGGTTCTCCTCATCCTCGGGTTGGTCGGGGCACGGGCGCGAAGGTGCGGGCCTTTGCCAGGAGCGGGATGGACAGGGCGAGAAGCGCGAACGGGGCCATCCACCCGCCGTCGATTCCCCACCCCGCGGTCCTGTTGATGCTGCGGACGAACGGCTGCTCGGAGGGTTCCGGCGCCTGTGCCCCGGCGGTGGGCGGTGCGGGGAGCGCGAGCTGGGAATCGCCGCTGGCTGGTGGGCCGCCGCCCAGGCCGGCGTTCTGTACGTCGGTGCCGGCCACGGGCGCGGCGTCTTCGAAGCTGTCCGTACTCTCGGTGCTGTCCGTGCTCTCGGCGGCGAAGGGCTCGTCGACGAACGCGTTCATCGAGACGGCGACGTTGCCGAGCGTCAGGCGCACGTCGGTGCCGGAGGTCTTGATCCGGTAGCGGATCTCGAGGCAACCGAAGCGGCGTCGGACCGACGTGCCGTCGGCGCTCACCTCGGTGACCGGCTCCGGGTTGGGCGTGATGACGACGTTGCCGATGTCGGCCGGGCCGACCTCACCGCCCCCTCCGGCGACGGCGCCGGACAGGGCACCCAGCGCCTCCCCCAGCGGCAAGGGCACGTCGTCGTCGAGGATGGTGAGCGCATCGGTCCGCAGGTCGATGCGCTCGCCGCCCATGGCGGCGCCGGCGAGGCGGCACTCGAAGGCCTCGTCGAGGGACTCGGCCGTGCCACCCGCGGCACCTGAGTAGTTTGCCTCGACGGCGTCCAGGGTGAACTGGCCGGCGACGTCGAGGCCGCTCACGGCTGCGCTGGCGGTGGTCACCGCCCGACCGTCGATGATCCCACCCTCGGCGGTCGCCCCGAGGGTGGCGAAGCGGACGGGCATCAGCGGCTGCCCGCCGCTGGGTGACACGTCGGCGACGCTGGCATCGGAGCGGGAGGCCAAGGTGCTGCGATCATCCGTGTCGCCCTCCGCAACGGTCCGGGCGCTGGCCGCGCCGACCCGGTAGCCGAAGAAGTCCTGGGAGCCCCCGCCGCACTCCGCTTCTTGGGGATCGTCGGGAAGGTTCGACGTGCAGCCCAGAGGTGGCGGGCTGGGAAGCGGCAGATCGGAGACGACGTCGGCCACCGGATCGACCGGGACGAGGCTGGGGTCCACCGGGAGCGGGTCCAGCCCGACCAGCGTCGGCAGGCCGACGACCAGGCCGGGTGCGAGGCGCACGGCGATGGCGAGCACACCCGATGTGCCGCCGAGCAGGGCCGTGTCCTGGGCGAGCGGGACGAACAACGGCGCGGCGGTCGACTGGATCCGGGGCTGCGAGTTGATGCCCACCTAGCTAGGCGTAGGACAGACCGGCCTGGACGTCGAGCGGAAGGACCGCAGGGGCGGAGACCTCGATGAGCACGCCGGTGGCCGCGGCGTTGATGCTGAAGCTGTCCGGAGCGGCTGCCGTCTGCGCCCGCGCCGGGACCGGCCAGACGGCGCCCACGGTGAACAGCACGGCGACGGCGAGCCGGCGAAACAGTCGGGGACGATCGCTCATGCCAATACCTCCTCGGGAGCGGCCACCGTCGAAGTCGGTGCCGCGGCCGGTTCTGCCTGCCCGGTGCTGCGGCGCTCGTTCCACCGGGTGACCGCGAGATCGAAGCGTCCGAACGGCCCCCGCCCCTCGGCATCGCTCCCCCGGCCGAGCCCGGTGAACAGCGATGCCAGGCCACCAGGACGCAGCGCGAGGAGAGCGAGCACGGCCACGCCGGCCACCAGGTCGGGCACCGCCGATGCCGCGGTCGAGGACTGCCCTTGGAGCAGCTGGGGGATGACGCCGAAGAGCACACCGGCGACGAGCGGGCCGGCGAGGGACTGCACGCCACCGACGACGGCGTACACCAGCAGGGCGATGGACAGGATCAAGGAGAAGTCGAAGGGCTGGAAGCCGGTGAGGAGCACGCCGTAGAGGCCACCACCGAAGGCAGCGATGAACGACGCGAACAGGAACGCCCACATGCGGGTGCGCCCCGGATCCGCGCCGAAGTGGGCCACCGTGGTGGGTGCGTCTCGGGAGGAGATCAGCAGCGGGCCGAACGTGGAGCGTCTGACGTTCCAGACGGCGACGTAGAGCACCACCGTGGCGGGAAGCATGAAGAAGTACAGGTTGGAGTCCGGGAAGATGTCGACGCCGAAGAGCGTCCCGCGCGGGAGGGACTTGGGGAACTCCGTGCGCCGGAACAGCCACTCGGAGGCCGCTCCGGAGAAGGCCAGCGATGCGACCGCGAACTGCAGGCCGCTGAGCCGCAGCGCGGACAAGCCCACGATCGCTCCCATCGCGACTCCTGCCAGGCCGCCACCGACGAGCGCGAGTTCCAGCGTCCAGCCGTGGGTGCCGACGAGCATGGCGGTGGTGAACGCCCCGATGCCGACGTAGGCGCCGTGCATCAGGCTGACCTGACCACCCCAGCCCACCAGCAGCACGAGGCTGAGGGCCTGGATGGTGAAGAAGAGGCCGCGGGCGCCGACGAAACCCCAGTAGTTGGAGCCCGCGGGGACCACGACGAGCAGGACGGCACCGACCGCTGCTGCCGGCCACCGGGCGCTGCGGAGGCCGCGGCGCACGGTCGCGCCGACGGGCGCGAACCGCGCCACGAGCGGCAGCGAGCGGCGAAGCCGGGTCTCTGCCGTCGGTTCGAGATCTGCCGGCCAGCGGCGGCGCAGGAACAGCAGCGCCACCACGAGGACGAGCGTGACGAGCTCCTTGGCGCCCGGTGCGGAGGGGTTGAGCACGGTGAAGCTGTCGGCGATGCCGACGCCGAGCGCTCCGGCGAAGGTGAGGGGCAGCGACACGAGTCCGCCGACGAGGGTGGCCACGAGCGTCTTCGCCAGCAGCAGCGTGAACGTGGACGCGTTGATGGGGCTGAGCGGTGCGAGCAGGACCCCGGCGCTGCCGGCGAGCAGGGCACCCAGCGCCCAGTTGAACCGGGCGACCTGGGTGATGCTGACGCCCATGAGTCGGGATGTCTCGTGGTTGGAGGCGACCGCCCGGATGGCGGTGCCGAAGCGGGTCGACTTCAGGAACCAGCCGAGCCCGGCGGCGGACACTGCCGCCAGGGCGAGAGTGGCGCTCTGTTGGTGGCTGATGCGCAGGTCGCCGACGGTGATCGCCCCCTGGGGCAGGAGGAGCGGGGCGCTGGTGGGCTGGAAGCCGTAGAGCAACAGGACCAGTGCGGTGGTGAGCTGCATGACACCGAGGGTGGCGATCATCTTCGTGGCCGCCGGTGAGTTGCGCACCGGTCGCAGGATCCGTTCGACGATCAACCCGTAGACGACGGTGATGGTGACCGCTGCGGCCGCTGCCACTGCGCCGGGCCAGTCACGGCCGCCGGCGAGATCGGCGTAGATGTAGGCGGCTAGCGTTGCGAACGCGGCGTGTGTTCTGTCGCGCAACATCGTGGACACTCATGTCGCGGGACATCGTGGACAGTCAGGATCGTAGGCGTGGCTTGCGGGGGCCGCCCCGTCGCCGACCGGATGGTTGGTAGGTGCGGGAGCGGTCGAGTTCGAGGTGGCGGACGAGGCCGCCGTCGATGAACACGTTCGCTCGCTTGTGGTCGATGGTCACGAGCGCTGTCTGGCCCTGGTGTTCGACACCGACGTGGATCCTGAAGTTGTCGGCGGTCACGCATCCGTTGGACTGGACGAGGACCTTGAGGGTCTTCGAGGACCAGTCGGGGTGGGCGATGGCTGCCTCGGCGGGCCCGGCCACGGGAGTAGCCCTCCATCGGTCGATGGGGATCTGTCGGCCGATGCCTTGGTGGGGACGTTCGGTGTTGTAGATCCGGGTGAACTCGTCGAGGTCGGCCTGGAGCTCGGCGATGTTCGTGTACAGGCGTCGGCGCTTGCGGAGCCACTTCTTGAGGGTCTGCTGGAACCGTTCGACCTTGCCGGCGGTCTGGGGATGCCACGGTCGACTCGTGATCGGGCGGACGCCGGCCTCTCGGAGCTGGCCCTCGAAGAACACCTCGACGTGGCGGAGCTTGCCGGAGAAGCACAGACCGTTGTCCGACAGGGTCCCGGATGGCAGACCCCAGACTTCGGCGCCCTCACAGAACGTGGTCCAGGCCTCCTCGGAGGTCGCCTCGGCCACGGCCCGGGACCGGATCGCCACCCGCGAGTGGTCATCGGCGATGTTGGAAGATCTTCACCACACCGGTGGCGATCACCCAGTCGGTGTGGTCGATCTGCCACATCTCGTTCGGGGCTGGCGCTTCGAAGCGCCGGAACGTGGCCTTCGGACGCTTCTTCGGTTCGGCGACGACCAGGCCCCGCCGGACCAGGATCCGGTGGATCGTCGCCACCGACGGCACCGTTGGAACCTCGTCGTCTCTGCCCAGATGCCACTGGATCGATGTCGCCCCATGATCGAGACCGGCGTCGTCGAGTTCCTTACGTAACCGCACGACCCGATCCTCGACCTCGCCGGAGGTCCGCTGCGGCGAGGTGTGCGGTCGCCGAGACCGTTCCTCGAGCCCATCGAGACCCTCGCGTCGAACCCGGTCGACGTACTTGTAGAAGACGGCCCGCGAGACACCCTCCTCGCGGCACACCGCCGTCACGTTGATCGCAGCCCGCTGTCTCGTCCAGCGCGTAGGCCGCCGCCGTTGCCTTCACCGACATCGAGATCACCTCTTTGGCCATGACCCACTCGAAGGTCACCGCCACTCAGGTGTCAACGATGCTGCGCGAGATCAACTGTCCACGATGTCCCGAGATCGGACATTGCGAACGCGGCGTGGGCGAACGACAGGAAACCGGTCGAGCGGTACATCAGCGTGATGCTCACGGCCAGCAGCGCGTAGCCGCCACCGGTGACCACGCCGATGATCACTGCGTCGAGATCGAGAAATCCGACCATCGCGTCCCCCCGGAGCGTGGCGATTGGCGAGACACCACTTGGTCTCTGTCACATTGGTGTTCGGCGTCCCGTGGGACGATTCCTGCCAATCGTCCCAAAAACCTCAATGCGAGGAAGAAAAGACGACGAACGGTCAGGGACGCCTGTCGCGCCCCCACAGCACCCGCAACGCCGTCGAAATGTGTGACGCGGTGGGTCGGACCGGCCCGAACATCGACGCAGCGACTCCCGGCAGACGGTGCAAGCGACTCGTGGCGACCGCCTTGGGCACGCTGAACTCGCGGATCCCGGCGTCGCCGTGGAGGCGACCGAACCCGCTGGAGCGGACGCCGCCGAAGGGCAGGCCGGGGAGCAGGGCGGCGACCAGCGCATCGTTGACCGTGACCGCCCCGGTGGAGAACCGGTCCACGACGTCCTCGACGGTGCGCCGGTCGCGGCCGAAGACGCTGCCGGCCAGGCCGTAGTCGCAGTCGTTGGCGACCTGCACCGCCTCGTCCACGTCTGCGACCGGCAGGATCGACAGCACCGGGCCGAAGGTCTCGTCCCCGGCCAGGGCCATGTCGGGGGCGACCCCGTCGACGATGGTCGGCTCGAAGAAGCTCGCCCCGAGGTCGTCGCGGCGGCGCCCGCCGAGGACCACCTGGGCGCCGGCGGCCACCGCGTCGCGGAGGCGCTGCTCGACCACGTCGAGCTGAGCGGGCTGGGTGATGGCGCCGACGTCGCTGTCGGGGCCGACGGCCAGGCGGCGGCCTGCCTCGACCGCGGCGTCGCGGAAGGCGGCGTGGTTGCCGGGGGTCACGAGCACCCGCTCGACGGCGATGCAGGTCTGGCCGGCGTTGGCGAAGCAGCCGGCCACCGCGGTGCGGGCCGCGGCCTCCACGTCGGCGTCGTCGCAGACGATCATGGCGTCCTTGCCGCCCAGCTCCATGACCGTGGGGGTGAGATTGGCAGCGGCCGTGGCGAGAATGCGCCGCGCGGTGCCCGGGCTGCCGGTGAAGGCGATCTTGTCCACGGAGCTGCCGGCGAGGGCAGCACCGGTGGAGCCGTCGCCGGTGACGACCTCGACGAGGGGCACGCCGGCGTCGTTGATGATCTCGGCAAGCAACACGCCCGTGAGGGGCGTGTTGCTCGGACGGCTTGAGGACCACCGTGTTGCCGGCGGCCAGGGCACTGGACAGCGCCTGCACCGGTACGAACGCCGGGTAGTTCCACGGGCTGATCACGCCGACCACGCCGAAGGGCACCGAACGGATCTCGGCCCGCTTGACGTACAGCGGGAACGGCGACACCCGTTCCGGAACGAGCACCTTCGGTGCCCGCCGGGCGACGTGGGTGAGCAGGACCGCGCACGACAGCACCTCCGCCATGGCGTCGAAGTCGGGCTTGCCGGTCTCCGCGGCGATCACCTCGGCCAGTTGCTCCGAGCGGACGGCGAAGCCGGCCCGGACCCGGCGCAGGTGCGCGGCCCGCTCGGCGGGCGAACGCCCACCCCAGGCCGCCTGGTGCTGACGCGCCCGCTCGACGGCGACAGACACATCGGCCTCGTCGTGGACGGGAACCGAGCCGACCACGCTCCCGTCACGCGGGTTGGTGGACTCAATCCGAGGACGCGGGTCGGCCTCGTCGGTGGTGCCGGCACTGGTGGTGATGGTCATGGTCTCCTCCCGTCGCGACGAGGTCCCGGCCGGCGGCCGGGACCTCGTCGCATCGCGCATGGTGGGGGATCGTCAGCTGGCGGCGGCGCCATCGGGAAGCGCGAACGCCTCGTACTCCTCGCCGGTGTCGGCCATGTCCTCGAACTGGATCACCCCGAGCTCGGTGAACCGCTGCCGGAGCCAACCGTCGTTCACGTCCAGCCGAACTGGGCCGCCTGCATCTCGGCGAGCTTCTCCTGATCGACGTCGAGGTGCCACGGCAAGTCGGTCTCGCCGTTCCACTGCGAGGTCTTGGCCTTCTCGTAAAGCTTGTTCAGCGCCGGCCGCTCGCCCTTGTCGTAGTTCCAGGTGAACAGCGCATCGGCGTTGTCGCGCACGGCGTGGATCGAGCCTTCGATGTCCCGATTGGAGATCCCGAGAATCTCCTCGAGGTCGTTGACCTTCTCGCGGCCGATGAGGTCGCGGTAGCTCGCCATGTCAGGCTTCCTTTCGGGTTCGTACGTTCCGACACATAGTACGCTCTGTGTCTCATAGCTGGCAACCTGGACAGCTCGCGTTCAACAGCGCTGGAGGATATGGACCACGCACACCGAGCCGGCGCCGGCCATGTGGCACAGACCCGTGCGGGCGCCCTCGACCTGCCGGGACCCCGCGCCGCCTCGGAGCTGAAGGACGGTCTCGTGGATCTGGGCCAGTCCGGTCGGGCCTCCAGGGTGGCCGCGGGCGGTGAGGCCGCCGTCGGTGCTGAACGGGATGCGGCCGCCGAGTGACGTCTCACCCGTGGCCACGAGCTTGTCGCCCTCCCCGTCGGCGCAGATGCCGAGCAACTCGTAGTACACCAGCTCCTCCACCGGGAAGGCGTCGTGGACCTGCACCAGGTCCAGGTCGGTGGGGCCGACGCCGGCCTGCTCGTAGGCGGCCGCCGCCGTGTCCCGGGTCATCTGCGACGGTCCGATCACCGCGCCGAGGAAGACGTGGCCGTCGGTGTAGGTCTCGGAGCGCTGCTGGGAGGCCAGCACCTCGACCAGCGGTCCGCCGAGGCGCCGGGCCACCTCCTCGGTGGCCACGATCGCCGCCGCCGCACCTCCTCCGGCGGCGCAAGCCATCTTCGAGGTGTGCGGATACGAGATCATCGTCGAATCGAGGACCTCCTCCACGGTGACCTCGTGGTCGGCCCGCCGCTGCGCCATGGGATTCTCTCGGGCGTGGTTCCAGTTCTTGGCGGCAATGGCGGCGAACGTCTCGACGCTGGTGCCCACCTCGTGCATCCGCCGGGTCGCCCACATGGCGAAGAACGCCGCCGGCAGCATGACGTCCTCGGCGCCGATCGCCCGGCGGCGGCTCCTGCCGAGCCCGCCCATGCGGTTCATGTCATCGAAGCCGAGGGCAATGGCCACGTCGACCCGGCCTCCGGCCACCGCGTGCACGGCTTCGCCGAAGGCGCAGGATCCGGTGGCGGACGCGTTCTCCACGTGAGTGACGGGCAGGCCGGTGAGGCCGAGGTCCTTGGCCACGTGCACGCCAGTGGTGATGCCACCGCCGATGTAGCCGTTGTACAGCGCGCCGACCTCCGGGAAGTCGAGACCGGCGTCATCGAGCGCAGCGGTGCCCGCCGTGTACGCCATGTCTTCGACCGCCACGCCGTCGTTGCCGAACTGGTGCATGCCGACGCCGACCACGTAGACGTCCCGGCCCAGACCGAGGCTCATCCGACCACCTCGAAGCGGAAGGTCACGAGCTCGTTGCCCTCGTCGTCCGCCCCGACGGGGAACAACGTGAGGGCCATCTCGTCGCCGATGGACCAGTCGCTCTGGGCGCCCATCAGCGGCGCCTGGATGCGCACGCCCTCGGGCAGGTCGACCTGGCCGACCCCGTAGCCGCCGGTCTCTCCGAAGGACACCTTGCCCATGCGTGGCACGGAGAGGAACGTCCACGCGTACAGGGTCCCGAGCGGGCCGAGCTCGACATCCCGGACCGGGGTGCGTGTCACCGGGCAGCGCCGCCGGCGCGGCCAGAAGTGCAGGCCGGACTCCGGCGCGTACGAGCCCAGCAGGCGGGGGCGGTCCTCGCCTGGGCGCGGTAGGCGGAAGAGGTGGGGATCCGTGGCGATCATCAGCTGGCCATCTCCTCGTCGTCGACCAGGCCGTCGATGAAGTCGACGACCGCGTCGGTGAACGCGTCGTTGCGGTCGCCCACCACCATGTGGCCGGCCTCGGCGATGTCGACGAACTCGGCGTGCGGGCACTGCTCGAGGAACGTCGCCACGCCGTCGAGGCTCAACATGTCCGACATGCGGCCCCGCACAAGCAGGACCGGGAGGCGCAGCGCCCGGGCCGCGTCGCCGAGGGCCAGCGGATCACGCCGGTCGCCACGGGTCTTGCCGGACAGGAACGCCGGGTCCCAGTGCCAGCGCCAGCGGCCGTCCTCGCCTTGGCGGAGGTTCTTCCTCAGGCCGTCGAGGTTGGCGGGACGGGGCCGGTTCGGGCGGTAGGCGGCGATGGCGTCGGCGGCCTCCTCCAGGGAGGCGAAGCCGTCGGGTGCGGCGGTCATGAACGACACGATGCGATCGACGCCGGACTCCTCGAGCTGAGTGGCGATGTCGACCAGCACCAGCGCACGGAACCGGCCGGGCCGCATCGACCCCTCGCTCACGAGGCCGACCATACCGCCCATGGAGGCACCGACCACGACGGGTGGCCCTCCCATGGCCGGGCACACGGCGTCGAGATCCTCGACCATGGCCTCGGTGGTGTAGTCGCCGTCGGCTGCCCAGTCGGAGTCGCCGTGGCCGCGCAGGTCCAGCGTCCAGGCCTCGTGACCCCGGGCCGCCAGGCGCTGGGCGGTACCGGCCCAGCTGTGACGGGTCTGGCCGCCGCCGTGGAGCAGCAGGACGGGTGGGCGGTCGCTGCTGACACCGAAGCGCTCGGCGGTGAGGACGACGCCGGACGAGGTGGGGATGCGCAGCACGTCGCCGCTCTTGGGGCTCATCGCTGAGTGCCCACCTTCAGCTCCGAGAACGGGACTCCCTTGTCGACCCGAGGTTCGCCGGGCAGGCCGAGCACCCGCTCGCCGATGATGTTGCGCTGGATCTGGTCGGACCCGCCGGCGATGGAGATGGCCGGGCTGAACAGCGCCAGCTGCTGCAACATGCCTCCCAGCGGCGTGTCCTCGCCCATGAGCTGGCCGTGGGCGCCGAGCGCCTCCAGGCCGACGTCGCGCAGCTGGCGGACAAGCTCGGAGGCGAGGAGCTTTCCGGTGGAGACCTCGGGGCCCGGGCCGCGGCCTGCGGCCTTGGCCGCCTGTACACGCAGGCTCGTGAACCGGGCGATCTCCATGAGGGTGTAGATCCGCATCACCTTGTCTCGCAGCACCCGGTCGTCGGCGCGGCCGACGAGCGCCGGGAGGTCCTTGATCATGGCGCCGCCGCCACCGAAGGCCGCGGCCAAGCCGGCCATCTCGCCGCCGCCCCGGCTGCGCTGGCCGGCGGGGCGCGCGAGGTCGTTGCGGCCGATCATGGCACCACCCGCTCCGCCCATGCCCGAGGCCCCGAGGGAGTTCCGCTCGTGCGCCAGCGTGGTCACCGCCACACCCCAACCCCGGTTCACGTCACCGATGACGTTGTCGTGTGGGACGCGGGCATCGGTGAGGAACACCTCGTTGAACGTGGCCCCGCCCGTCATCTCCTTGAGCGGCCGCACCTCGACGCCGGGTTGGTCCATGTCGATGACGAAGTAGGTGACCCCTTCGTGCTTGGGCACGTCGGGGTCGGTCCGGGCGATGAGGATGCCCCACTTGGAGTACTGCGCCCCCGACGTCCACACCTTCTGGCCGTTGACGATCCACTCGTCGCCGTCGCGCTCGGCCCGGGTCTGGAGCCCGGCCAGGTCGGAGCCGGCACCGGGCTCGGAGAACAGCTGGCACCAGATCTCCTTGCCGGTGACCATGTTGGGCAGGAAGCGCTGGCACTGCTCCTCGGTGCCGTGGTCGACGATGGTGGGCCCGGCCATCATCACGCCGATGCCGCTCGGCGGGCCGACGGCACCGACGGCCGCACGGGCGGCGTCGACCTGCTTGGCCTCGTCGCTCGACAGGCCTCGACCGAACCAGCGCTCGGGCCAGGTGGGGAACCCCCAGCCACCGTCGGCCAACCGCTCCCACCAGTGCCCGAGCGGCAGCTCCGGGTCCCAGTGCTCCCGGAACCACGACTCCGCCTCTTCTCGCACGCTCGTCGCCGTCGTCGTCGTCATCGGTCCTCCTCGAAGGGGCTGGTCCCCGCCTGACGGTCGGGTTCAGGTCAGCGCAACGGTAGGACATATGATCCCTGCTGTCACATGTGCCGGGGATCGTCCTCGGCGGGAAGGATCAGATGACCGACATCGGTTTCGACGGACAGGTAGCGATCGTGACCGGCGCCGGCCACGGCCTCGGCCGCAAGCACGCCCTCGAGCTCGCCTCGCGAGGTGCCCGCGTCGTGGTCAACGACCTGGGCGGTGCGGTCGACGGCAGCGGCTCCGATGCCGGGCCGGCCCAGCAGGTGGCCGACGAGATCAACGACGCTGGCGGCGAGGCGGTCGCCGACACGAGCTCCGTGGCCAGCCAGGAGGGCGGGGAGGCGATCGTCCAGACGGCGCTCGACGCGTTCGGGCGGGTCGACATCGTCGTCAACAACGCCGGCATCCTGCGCGACAAGGCCTTCCACAACCTCACCCCCGAGCTGCTCGACCCGGTGATCCAGGTCCACCTGTACGGGGCGTTCTGGGTGACCCTGCCGGCGTGGAAGCTGATGCGCGAGCAGGGCTACGGCCGGGTGATCAACACCACCTCCGCAGCGGGGTTGTTCGGCAACTTCGGGCAGACCAACTACGGGGCGGCCAAGATGGGCCTGGTCGGCTTCACCAAGGCCCTCGCCCAGGAGGGACGCAAGCGCAACATCCTCGCCAACGTGATCGCGCCCGGGGCCCGCACCCGCATGACCGAGGAGCTGCTCGGCCCCATGGCCGACGCCCTGGACCCGGAGCTGGTGTCGCCGGTGGTGGTGTACCTGGCGTCGGACCAGTGCGACGTCACCGGGCAGATCCTCTCCGTCGCCGGCGGCCGGGTCAGCCGGGTCGTGGTGGCCGAACCGCTCGGCTACTACTCCAAGGATCTGACCCCCGAGCAGGTGCACGACAACTGGGACACGATCGCGTCGGTCGACGACCTCATCGTCCCCGACAGCGCCAACGAGGAGCTCGGTCAGCTGCTCAACGTCGCCAGCACCTGACACCTCGCCGCTCCTCGGAGGCCGCCGCCATGGAGAACACATTGGTTCTGCTCGTCACCGTCCCGCTGATCACGGCGTTCATCGGGTACATCACCAACTGGACGGCGGTGAAGATGGTGTTCCACCCTCGCGAGCCCTGGGGCGTGGGACCGCTCAAGTGGCAGGGCATCGTGTACCGGCTGGCCCCGAAGTTCGCCGCCGAGATCGCCACCACCACCGGGCACGTCCTCAGCCCCGAGGACCTGGTCGAGCGCCTCGACGCCCACGGTCTCGTGCAGCAGCTGGTGGCCGCCCATCCGGGAGAGATCGACGCCATGCTCGGCGAGGCGCTGGACGTGGTCAGCCCGGGCACCTGGGCCGACATGGCACCGGAGGCCCGCGAGCAGGTCCGGGCGATGATCCTCGGGCAGGTCGAGCAGCGCGTGGGCGAGGCGATCGTGGCCATGGGCGAGCACGGAGGCCCTGATCGACATGGACCGCCTGGTCGTCGAGGAGCTGAGCGGCCCCAACGCCGACCGCCTCGCCCGCGTGGCTCAGGAGGTCGGTCGCCGGGAGCTGCGGTTCATCGAGCTGTACGGCGGCGTCTTCGGCTTCCTCGTCGGCCTCGTCCAGGCGGTCGTGTACGGGGCGTTCTCCCAGTGGTGGACGATGCCGATCGTCGGCGTGCTCGTCGGCCTGGGGACGAACTGGCTGGCGATCCAGATGATCTTCCGGCCCCTCGAGCCGCGCCGGTACCTCGGGTTGGTGACCTACCAGGGCATGTTCCCGAAGCGCCAGGCCGAGATCGCTCACGACTACGGCCGCATCGCCGCCGGCGAGGTGCTCACGCCGGCGAACCTGATCGACCACGTCGCCGCCAACCCGGCAGCCGGCGAGCTGACCGGTGAGCTGGTGGCCACGGCCCGAGGCCAACTGGATTCCTTTCGCCCGATGCTCGCGATGCTCGCCGGCACCGAGCCGACCGAGGAGCAGCTGGACAAGGTGACCTTCGTACTCACCCAGCGCCTCGGCGACCTGCTGACGCTGGCGCGGCCGGTCGTCGAGCAGCACCTCTCCCACAGCTTGCGGCTCGACGAGCTGATCGAGGAACGGCTCTCGCTGCTCGACAAGCACCAGTTCGAGCGGATGCTGCGAGGCATCTTCGAAGAGGACGAGATCATCCTCGTGCTCATCGGCGGTGCCCTCGGCGGCGCCGTCGGCCTGCTCCAGGCCGGCATCGTGCTCGCCGGGGTCAACTGACGCCAGCGTGATACACCGCCGTTCGAGTGTCTTGCACGTCAGCGGCTGCATCGCCAGACTCGTGGACATGCCCCAACCGATCTCCTCTGATCTCGTCGGCCTCGAGCTCCCGCCGGTCCAGGCGTCCTGGAACGAAAAGGACGTGATGCTCTACGCCCTCGGCGTGGGCGCCCGCCCGCCCGAGGACCTGGACTTCCTCTACGAGGGCCGGGGACCGGTCGTCCTGCCCACCTACGGCGTGATCCCCGGACTCATGGCCATGGGCAGCGTGTTCGGTGAGGTCGAGGTGAACCCGGCCATGATCCTGCACGGCGAGCAGTCGATCACCTGCCATCGCACCCTGCCCCCGAAGGCGGAGGTCGAGATCGAGGGGCGGATCACCGAGGTCTGGGACAAGGGCAAGGCGGCCGTGCTCGGCTTCGAGGGCACGGCTCGCGACGATGACGGGAAGATGTTCACCGCCGCCGCCACCCTGTTCGTCCGCGGCGCCGGCGGTTTCGGGGGCGAGCGCGGCCCGTCCACCAGCGGCAAGAACGAACCCCCCGACCGGGAGCCCGACGTCGTCATCGAGCACGAGACCCGCAAGGAGCAGGCGGCCATCTACCGCCTCTCCGGCGACCGCAACCCGCTGCACATCGACCCCGAGTTCGCGAAGATGGCCGGCTTCGACGCACCGTTCAACCACGGCCTGTGCACGTTCGGCTTCGTCGGTCGTGCGGTGCTGGCCGGGGTCTTCGGCGGCGACGTGGACGCCTTCGGCACCCTCGAGGGACGCTTCGCCGACCAGGTGTGGCCGCAGGACTCGATCGTCACCAAGATGTGGCGCGACGGCGACGGTGCCGTCGTCGAGGCGTCGACCCAGAAGGGCAACGTGGTCCTCAGCCAGGCCAGGGCGATCGCCCGGTGAGCAGCCTCGCCCCCCGCACACCCGTCCTCGTCGGGGTCGGGCAGGTCACCAACCGGGGCGACGACCTGGTCGACCCCATCACCCTCGCCGCCGAAGCCACCCGCCTCGCCCTGGCCGACTGCGGCGCCGACCTCGCCGTCGACACCATCGCCATGCCCGGCGTCCTCGCGCCGCGCACCGAGCATGCCGCCCACCGGCTCGCGGCCGCGCTCGGGATGACGCCCCGCCGCCTGCTGTCGTCCACCATCGGGGGCAACACGCCACAGTGGCTGGTGGGGAAGCTCGGCACCGACATCGTCGAGCGCCGCTGCGACGTGGCTCTCGTCGCCGGAGCGGAGGCCGGCGCGTCGGTGCGCCGGGCCCGCAAGCAGGGCGTTCCGCCGCGGACGGCGCCGGAGGCCGCCGGGGAGGACACCGAGATCGGCGACACCCGCATGGGCGCCTCGCCGGCGGAGCTCCACGCCGGCCTGGCCCCGCCGCCGTTCCTGTACCCCATCCTCGAATCGGCCGTGGCCCACGAGGCGGGGCGCACCCTCGACGAGCAGCGCCGCTTCCTCGGGCGGTTCATGGCGCCGGCCACCGAGGTGGCCGCATCGCATCAGGATCTCGCCTGGTTCCCCGAGCCGGCCACCCCCGAGGAGCTGTCCGAGCCGACGTCTGCCAACCGGATGATCGCCGAGCCCTACACCAAGCGGATGAACGCCATCATCGAGGTCGACCAGGCGGCCGCATTCCTGCTGTGCTCGGTGGAGATGGCCGAAGCCGCCGGCATCCCGCAGGACCGGTGGGTGTTCCCGCTAGGAGTCGCCGACCTCAACGACGTCTTCTACCCCCTGGAACGGCCGGAGCTGCACCGCTCCCCCGCCATCGAGACCGCCGGCCGGGCGCTGTTCGACGCCGTCGGCTGCGGCCTCGACGACGTGTCCCGCTTCGACTTCTACTCGTGCTTCCCGGTGGCCGTGGAGATCTCCGCCACCGCCCTGGGCCTGGCCCTGGACGACCCGCGCCCGTTCACCGTGACCGGCGGTCACGCGTACTTCGGCGGACCGGGCAACAACTACACGAGCCACAGCATCGCCACCATGGCCCAGCAGCTGCGGGACGACCCGGGCGCCATCGGGCTGACCACCGGGCTCGGCTGGTACGTCACCAAGCACTCGCTGGGACTGTGGAGCACCACGCCGCCCGAGCGGGGCTTCGCCAAACCCGACCTATCGGCGGAGCAGACGTCCATCGACGCCACCGCCCTGCCCCAAGCCGAACCGGGCGCCGCCGGCCCGGCCACCGTCGACGGCTGGACGATCCTCCATGACCGCGACACCGGCCCAGCCAGCGTCGTCGCCTACGCCACCACGGCCGACCGACAACGGGCGGTCGTGCGCCGTGACGATCCCTCCCTGGCCGCCGAGCTCTCCGGCGGCCAGCTGGTGGGACAGACCGTCACGGTGATGCCCGGCGGCGAGGGGCCGGCCGGCTTCGAGCTGTGCTGACCGGCCGCGGCGAACGACCCGGGCGGCCCTGACGAGCAAGAGAGGGCCGCCCGCAGTCCGTTCCTCGTCGGTGACGTCGGGATCATCGGGAACCTGCCGGCTGGTTGCGCGCTCGACTCACCGGTGCGGGCCGCATCGGGGGTCGTCATCACACGGATCCTGCGGCTCGCATGGCGTCGGTGACGGAGTCGTCGTGGACTGCGATTCGGGCCACTCCGTGGTCGACTCAGGCTCGCCAAAATCGCCCTCAGCGTCTTCGAACCTCTGCTGCTCCTCGGCGTCTTGTTCGGGCCCGCGGAAGCCATCGCCCACCATTCCCTCGGGTCGTTCGCACGGCGCCGGTTCGTCACGGGGGGCGGGCGGTGGAGTGAATGTGAAGTCGTCGTCGGTCGACTCCCACCATCGTCGATCGTTCGGAGGCGGGAGGCGTTCGGTGACGGCGTCGTACACCTCATCGACGACTGAGACGGCGATCGTCGTCTCGGTCGGCGGTGTCGGGGCGTCGAAGGTCGAGTCCTCGATGACGGTGTTCGCCGTCGTGACCGCGGCCGGTCGATCCGCTGAGTCGCTCGACGACATGGCCATCGCACCGCCGGTCACGGCAGCGGCGGCTACGACGACGGCCGCAACGGCGCCGCCCATACCCGACAACACGTCGCCCATCTGAGGCGTCGAGCTCAGCGAGCCCATGGTCGGCAGGAACTCTCCCAGCTTTGCCCGGAGCGGCGACAACGCCATCTCTGCGGTCTCGATCGGTTTCGCTGTGCCCACCCGAAGCAAGTCCGTCGTCTCGATCAAGCGGGCTGCGGCACGTGAGCAGTCCCCACATGCGGCGAGGTGGTCATCGACCTCCGGTGTCCTCCCCATCTCGAGCAGGCGCATGAAGCTCAGGCCGAAGAGACCGCAACCGAGGAGCTCACCACCGGCCCGGCGGTAGTTGCGCCGCAGCGCGGCGCGGGCCCGGAACAGCAGCGTCTCGACCGCGGAGACGCTCGTATCCATGGCGATCGCGATCTCGTCGTAGGAGAGGCCGATCAACTCGCGGTGCTGGAGCACCGCTCGATGGCGGTCCGTGAGCGCCTCCCAGGCCTCTGCGAGGATCGGATCGAGCTCGAAGGGGTCCACGGCGTCGACACCGACGTCGGGCACCTCGGCGGTCGGCTCGGCCCGCCTCGCACGATGGACGTCGATGCACGCGTTGCGAGCCACGACCGACAGCCACGCCCGCGGCTTCAGGGGCCGGTGGTCGCGTTGCAGGGTGGCGTGGAGCTTGATCAAACACTCCTGGGCGACGTCCTCCGCCCGGTGAGAATCACCCCGGAGGTTGCCTCGACAGAGGCCGACCAGCCAGTCGCGATGTCGTGACGCCAGCTCGGCGAAGGCGCGGTCGTCGCCGAGAGCGACGGCACGGCAGAGCCCGTCGTCGTCTACCCGGACAAGCAACCGACGCAACACTCTTTCAGGATTCGCCATGTGACCCCGGACCTCCTGCGGTGGAGCGGCACCCGTTGAGCGAGCGAGAGCCACCGCTTCTTGCGGGTCGCACCAGAAAAGAATCGGACCCACCCGCAAGTTTCCGCCCGGTCGAGTCGTCCCACCGGAAAGCCGCACCAAGAAAGGACCCGACCATGCGCCGCATCGTCATCCCGCTCGCCGTCACCCCCGCCCTCTTCTTCGGCACCGCTGCGGTGGCCACCGCAAACTCTGCCGAGTGCGCCATCGACGAGATCACGACCGTCGTCGGGATGGACCCGCGCGAAGACGAGAACGTCGACGGGGTCCGCGTCGTCGTGGAGGGCGCAGTGCCCGCCGACATCGGCAGGACCGTCAGCGACACCGCCGCCGAGCTCATGACCGTCACGCGTCCAATTCGTACGGCAGTGGAACCGACCATCGACGGGGCGATCGTCACCGTCCGCGGCGTCACCGGCGATCTTCCGCCCGAACTCGGGACCGCCCTGTCTCAGGCAACCGGTTGCCTCGCCGACGACACGGAGGACGGTGCGTCCGAGGCGGACGAGCCGGCCGCGGCCGAGCCCGCCGGCATGGAGTGCCGCATCACCAGCATCGTCCCCGTCGACGCCGAGGGCGAGGCCACGACGCTCGTGTCCGAGGTCGAGGGTGCGATCGTGTCCGTTGCCGGCCCGTTGCCCGTCGGGGCCGAGGCCACCGTCGCCGAGGTCTTCAGCCAGGCCGGCGCCGCCGGATCGGACGTCGCCGTCCAGATCGTACAAGGCGCCGACGGCATCCAAGCCGAAGTCGAGGGCGTCGCCGGCCCGCTGCCCGCGGACCTGTCGACCGAACTCGCCACAGCACTCAACTGCTCGGAGGCCGCCACCGAACCCGCGCCCGGCGGCAACGATCCGAACAGCAACGATCCGAACAGCAACGATCCGAACAGCAACGATCCGAACAGCAACGATCCGAACGGTGACGGCTCGACTGATGACCCCGGCTCGCCGGCCGTTCTCGCGGCCGATCAGGCCATCTCCTCGCTGCCCCGCACCGGCGGTGACAGCCAGCTCCTGTACGGGGCCGGCTCCGCGTTCGCCGTCGCCGCCCTCGCCATTCGCCGGTTCCTGACCCGCATGTGATCCTCGCGCCCCTGGCAGACGGTCCACGTCTCTGCACGGTCACACGGTCCTGGGCGGTCCCGGCCCCCCAGGGCATGCGGTGCGGACCCGGGCGTTGTGTCCGACGAACCCCTCTTGCTGGCGGGACTGGCACGGCGGTCCGGTACTGTGCGACACTCCGAGCCGAATGTCTCGTACGGGGCGAGGACAGGGACCGGACAGGGGAACCCATGAGCGAAGAAGTCACCATGACGATCGACGGCGCTGCAGCGAGCACCGAGGCGACGTTCGACGTCGTCAACCCGGCGACCGGCGCTCCGGAGGCGACCGCCCCGGACTGCAGTGCACAGCAGCTCGACGCCGCCATGGCCTCCGCCGCCAAGGCCTACCGCGACTGGCGCCAGAACGAGGGCCGCCGCCGGGACCTCCTGCGTCAATCCGCCGACGCGCTCATGGCGGCGGCCGACGACATCGCCCCGATCCTCACCCTCGAGCAGGGAAAGCCCCTCGGCGAGGCCGCCTTCGAGGTCTACGGGGCGGCGATGTGGTTCCAGTACTACGCCGACCTGGAGATCCCCCGTCAGGTGATCCAGGACGACGATGCCGCCTTCGTCGAGGTCATCCAGCGCCCGCTCGGCGTCGTGGCCGGCATCACGCCGTGGAACTTCCCTCTCGTGCTCGCGTCGTGGAAGATCGCCCCCGCCCTGCTCGCCGGCAACACGATGGTGCTCAAGCCGTCGCCGTTCACGCCGCGCGCCACGCTGAAGGTGGGCGAGATCCTGCGAGACGTTCTTCCGCCCGGCGTGTTCAACGTGGTCAGCGGCAAGGATCCGCTCGGGGCGTCGATGACGTCGCACCCCGTGCCCCGCAAGATCAGCTTCACCGGGTCGGTGGCCACCGGCAAGAAGGTCGCCGCCGCCGCCACCCCCGACCTCAAGCGCACCACCCTCGAGCTCGGCGGCAACGACCCGGCGATCGTGCTCGACGACGTCGACGTCGACGCGGTGGTCGAGAAGCTGTTCTGGGGGGCCTTCCAGAACAACGGCCAGGTGTGCTCGGCCATCAAGCGGGTGTACGTGCCCGAGGCGTTGCACGACCGCATCGTCGAGGGCCTCGCCGAGCGGGCGCGCTCGGTGAAGGTGGGCCCGGGTACCGAGCCCGACGTGCAGCTCGGCCCGATCAACAACCGGCCGCAGTTCGAGCGGGTCAGCGAGCTCGTCGCCGATGCCCTTTCATCGGGCGCCGTGGCCGCCGCCGGCGGCAAGCCGATCGACGGCGACGGCTACTTCTTCGAGCCCACCATCCTCGCCGGGCTGTCCGACGGCAGCCGCATCGTCGACGAGGAGCAGTTCGGTCCCGCGCTGCCGGTCACCACCTACCGGGACGTCGACGAGGTCGTCGAGCGGGCCAACGCCACCCACTACGGCCTTTCCGGGTCGGTGTGGGGCAGCGACGTCGACCGGGCGGTGAAGATCGCCGAGGAGCTGGAGTGCGGCACGGCGTGGGTCAACACGCACCTGGCGCTGGCACCCCACCAGCCCTTCGGCGGGGCGAAGTGGAGCGGCATCGGCGTTGAGAACGGCACGTGGGGGCTGCTCGGCTTCTGCGAGCCCCAGGTCGTCCACCGCTCGAAGTCGTAGAGCGCAACCGCTCCGCCCCAACCGAATCACACCCGACAACGGATCGAGGAGTCCTTGACCACCATCCGCGACAAGGCGTTCATTGCGGGCGCCTACGAACACCCATTGCGCGTCATCCCCGACCGCACCGTCGCCCAGGTGCACGCCGACGTCGCGGTCGGCGCGCTCGCCGACGCCGGCCTGTCGATGGACGACGTCGACGGCTACTTCTGCGCCGGCGATGCCCCCGGCTTCGGCGGCTTCTCCATGGCCGAGTACCTCGGGTTGCAGCTGAGCCACATCGACACGACCGAGACGGGCGGGTCGTCGTACCTGTGCCACGTCGGGCACGCCGCCGCCGCCATCGCCGCCGGCAAGTGCTCGGTCGCGCTGGTGACCCTCGCCGGCCTCCCCCGCTCCGACCCGGCATCGATGATGGGCGGCGCCCGAGCGATGTTCGCCAGCGCCCCCGAGGCCGGCTTCGAGATGACCTACGGCATGGCCATCCACGGCGGCTACGCACTCGCTGCCCGACGGCACATGTACGAGTTCGGCACCACCAGCGAGCAGCTCGCCGAGATCAAGGTCGCGGCGTCCCACCACGCGCAGTACAACCCCGATGCCTTCCTGCCCAAGGCGGTGACGATCGAGGAGGTTATCGACTCACCCATCGTCAGCGACCCGCTGCACCGCCTCGACTGCTGCGTCATCACCGACGGCGGCGGGGCCGTGGTCGTGGTGAGCCCGGAGATCGCCCGGGACCTCGAGCGACGCTGCGTCAAGGTGCTGGGGCACGGGGAGGCGTCCAAGCACACCGACAACGGGCGCATCGACCTCACCCACACCGGTGCGGTGTGGTCCGGTCAGCGAGCGTTCGAGGAGGCCGGGGTGACTCCGGTCGACATCGACTACGCCTCCATCTACAACTCCTTCACCATCACCGTGCTCGAGACGATCGAGGACCTGGGCTTCTGCGAGAAGGGCAAGGGCGGCGCGTTCGTCGCCGACCAGGGACTCCGAGCACCGGACGGCCGATTGCCGTTCAACACCGACGGCGGCGGCCTGTGCAACAACCACCCCGCCAACCGGGGCGGCATGACCAAGATCATCGAGGCGGTGCGCCAGTTGCGCGGCGAGGCCAACACCGAGGTGCAGGTACCCGACTGCCAGCTGGCACTCGCCCACGGCACCGGCGGCTCGCTGGCCAACCGCATGGGCAGCGCCACCCTCGTCCTCGGACAGGAGGACGCGAGACAGAGGCCCGTGGCGTGGTGGGGTTTCGTGGGTGATGTTCGGTGTGGTCAGCCCTCGAGTTGGGGCTGGCTTCCGGGAGTGTCGCGCGGCGGGGTGAGTTGCGCCATGGAAGCTTCGGAGAGATAGCGGCGGGTGGTGGCCCATTCGTCGTGTTGGTCGGCGAGCACGGCACCGATGAGGCGGATGGCGGCGGCGTCGTTGGGGAAGATGCCCACGACGTTGGAGCGGCGCTTGATCTCCTTGTTGAGCCGTTCGATGGGGTTGTTGGACCAGATCTTGCGCCAGTGGGCGGGCGGGAAGGTCCGGAAGGCGAGCACGTCGTCGCGTGCCGCGTTCATCGATGCGGCGGCCTTGGGGAACCGCTCGGTGAGCATGGCGGCGACTTCGTCCCAGCGGGCGGCGATCTCGTCAGGGTCCGCCAGCGCGAAGATCGACCGGAACGCGGCAGCGACCATCTCGGTGTGGGCCTTGGGGACACAGGCGAGCAGGTTGCGTGCGTAGTGGACTCGGCAGCGTTGCCACGACGCCCCTGAGAAGCACTTGCGGATCGAGGTGGTCAGCCCGGCATGCGCGTCGGAGATCACGAGGCGGACCCCGGCCAGGCCGCGGTCCTTGAGCGACCGCAGGAACCGGGTCCAGAACGTCTCGTCTTCGCTGTCGCCGATGTCGACGCCGAGGATCTCTCGGTTGCCGTTCGCGGTGATCCCGGTGGCGACCACGACCGCTCGGGACACGACCTGGCCCAGGGCGTCGTCGCGGACGTTGATGTAGGTGGCATCCAGGTACACGTACGGAAACGCCACATGCCCCAGAGTTCGGGCCCGGAAGGCGGCGACGCGTTCGTCGATCTGCGCGCAGATCCGGGAGACCTCGGACTTGGAGATCCCGGTGTCGGCGCCGAGGGCCGCCACGAGCGCGTCGACCTTGCGGGTCGATACCCCGAACACGTAGGCCTCCATCACCACCGCGTACAGGGCCTGGTCGATGCGCCGGCGAGGTTCGAGCAGCTCAGGAAAGAAGCTGCCCTTGCGGAGCTTGGGGATCTTCAGCTCCAGATCCCCGGCCTTGGTCGTCAGCACCTTCGACCGGGACCCGTTGCGTTCGGTCACCCGCCCCTCGCTGCGTTCGTAGCGTCCCGCGCCGATCGCCTCGGTCGCTTCGAGCTCGATCAGCTGCTGGAGCCCGAACTGGGCCAGCTCACGCACCAGATCGACGCCCTCGCCGACACGAAGCGCATCGAGCAGCTCGGACAGGGCAGAATCATCAAGAGCCATCGGTGTGATCTCCTTGGTGTGCACTTGGACGTACACACCGAGCATCACGCCGGTGGCTCACCTCGCGGTGGACCCAAACCCCACCACGTCGCGGGACTCATACCTCGAAAAAAAAAACGAACGAGAGAGAGAGACGACGACGACGAACGACGACGACGACGAAACGAAGAGAGAGAGAGAGACGACGACGACCGGCTCGGCGCCCGCATCGAGGAGCTGTCCGGCACC
>JAXHUH010000306.1:0-4894 GCA_034211175.1 Actinomycetota bacterium | reverse complement strand
CGGCGCGACCGGGCGCCGCGGGAGTCCTGACCGGGCCGGTCAGGCCAGGCCGCGACGGCGGGCCGCGACGTAGGCCGCGGCGCCGGACAGCTCGGTGAGCCGGGAGCGGGTCGAGCGCACCACGTTCACCGGCCGACGACCGGCGCTCCTCACCGCGGCGGCGGCCCACGCCCTGGCGTAGGCGCGCTCGCCGTCGAGGACCCGCTTCGCCACGAACGCGCCGGTCGCCCGCTCGTTGTCCCGCTCCAGCGCACGCAGCTCGGCACCCCGTCGACCGTGGGCGTGCCACACGACGATGCCGGGGACGTGGGCCGCGCGGTGGCCGGCGGCGAGCGCCCGGGCGCACAGGTCGATGTCCTCGCAGCGGAAGTGCGTGCCGGCGCCGAGGCGCTCGTCGAAGCCGCCGAGCTCGAGGAGGACCGCGCGGCGCACCGCCATGTTGGCGCCCTGGACCTGGCCGGTGACCACCGGGCGGCGGGGCGGGAAGTAGCGGAACCCCGGCGCCGGGTTGAGCGCGACCGGCCCGTCGTGGGGGCTCGCCGGCAGGATACGGCCGCCGCACAGGTCGATCGGGTGCTCGGCGAACGCCTCGGCGAGCGACACCAGGTGGGTCCGCTCCAGCCGGCAGTCGTCGTCGGTGAAGGCGATGATCCCGCCTCCGGCGGCGGCGACACCCGCGTTGCGGGCGCGCCCGAGACCGGGACGCGGCTCGTGGACCACCGTCACCGCGTGATCGGCGCGGGCCGCGTACGAGGCCAGGACCTCCGGGGTCCGATCCCGGGAGCCGTTGTCGACGACCACGAGCTCGAACCACGCCGGCCGCGCCGCGGCGCCGACCGACGCCAGCAGGCCCTCGAGCGACCCGGCGCGGTCGCGGGTGCACACGACCAGCGAGACGCCGGTGCCGGGGCCCCGGTGATCAAGTGGGACGGCCGACACGTCAGGGCCCCTCGAGGAGCTGGTCGAGCAGGTCGGCGTCGAAGAGCTTCTCGCCGACCCGGAACGTGAGGTTGCGCTCCGCCACCTGGACGATCACGTGGTCGGCATCCGCGATCATCGCGGCGACGTCGACCGCGCCCACCGCGTCCCAGTGCACGAGGGTGAGCTCCTCGAAGTACGGCGCCATCTCCTCGATCACCGGGAAGGTGTACGAGTCGAACAGCATGAGGGTGCTGCCCTCGACCAGCGGCGCGGTGTTCGCCTCGGACACGAACCTGCGGATCGGGTAGGAGCCCTCCACGGCCCGGGACTCGAGCTCGGTCGTGCTCACACCCTTGCGGTCCACCTCGAGGTCGACGACCTCGTAGGTCTCGGGGAGTCCGAGGATCCGGCTCAGGTCGCCCTCGAGGGGCTGCACGCCGACCTCGGCCACGTCGGCCGGGTCGAACACCCCGGGGGCGACCCGGTCGAGGACCTGTGCGACCATCGCCATGCCGCCGTACTCGGTCCAGTGGGTGTCGCGATCGAGGTAGACACCGCCGGACTCGTCGTCGAGCTCCTCCTTCAGCCGGAGGACCGGTCCGTACACGTCGACGTACCACTCCCCCTCGTGCTCGGCGAGGTCGGCGCGCATCTCCTCGACGGCGTTGAGGACACAGCCGGCGTTGTCGGCCTCCTCGCCGAGCAGCTCGGGGTAGATGGTCGACTTGGCCGGTCCGATGACCAGGTGGAACGAACGCTCACCGTCGCCGGCCACGGCGTCGTTCATGCGGTCGAGCGCGTCGACCGCGACCGCGGGCTCGATCCGCTCGGTGCAGAGACGGCGCAGCGACTCGTCGAGGAACAGCCACCCGTCGACCCCCCGCCGCACCCGTCCGGTGTCGGAGTGCCAGACGTCGGCGTTCAGGCGGGCGTTGGCCCGGATCGCCAGGGACCGGAAGGCGAAGCGGTCGGTCAGGTACTCGGTGAGCTGGCCGTAGGTCTCGTCGTCGAGGAGGGCGCCCGGCGTGAGCTGGGGCCGGGCCGACGGGGCTCGGTTCTCCAGCCTCGCCGGGTTGACACCGAACACCGTGGCGACGAGCGGGACACCGATGAAGGCACCGAACGCGACCGCCACGGCGACGGCCAGCCACCGGGGCAGGGGCGACGAGCCGGTCCCGGTGGCCTCGTTCTCGTGGGACGCGCCGCCACCGTTCGTGGCCGCGCTCCCCCGTGGGACGGCCTCGGTGGGCCGGGCGGTCGACGTCCTCGACGTGGTCGGTCCCGTCATGGACCATGCACCCCTGAAGGCTCAGAACTGGAAGTAGAGGAACGGGCTGAACGTGCCGCTGGCGACGAGCATCGCCGTGTACGGCAGGGCCAGGGCGATCAGCCCGATGCGGGCCGGGTTGACCCGGGCGTCACGGGACCGCTCGATGAGCTGGCCGCCGTAGAAGTCTCGCGGGAGGAGCACGACGCCGCAGGCGAGGACCACGACGAAGAGCGTCCGGTACGTGAGGCCCAGCCCGACCGGGTCGAGGGCGCCACCCGCGAACGGGTTCAGCATGGCGCCGTAGAACCCGAAGGCCGACCCGATGTCGGGGGCCCGGAACATCACCCAGCCGATCATGACCAGCAGGAGCGTGGTGGCCCGGGCGAGCCACGGCCGGGGGGCGTCGTCGACCCTGCGGCCGCCGCCGACCCGCTCGGCCAGCATGATCACGCCGTGGTAGAGGCCCCAGACGATGAAGGTCCAGTTCGCGCCGTGCCAGACGCCGGTGGCCATGAAGACGGCGAAGAGGTTGACGTAGGTCCGCCGGTTCGAGACCCGGGACCCGCCGAGGGGCAGGTAGAGGTAGTCGCGGAACCAGTTGGACAGGGTGATGTGCCAGCGGCGCCAGAAGTCGGTGATCGAGTAGGCCGAGTACGGGCGCCGGAAGTTCTCCGGGAAGTGGAAGCCGAACATCCGGCCCAGCCCGATGGCCATGTCCGAGTAGCCGGAGAAGTCGAAGTAGATCTGGATCGTGTAGGCGACGACGCCGAGCCAGGCCCCGATGAAGGTCAGCTCGTCGGTCGGCTGGCCGAACGCCCCGTCGGCGATCTCGGCCGCGGCGTCGGCGATGATGACCTTCTTGGCCAGGCCGTGGGCGAACCGCAGGGCCCCCTCCGAGAAGTCCTCCAGCCGGGTCGACCGGGAGCGGATCTCCTGGTGGAGCTCGTGGAACCGGACGATCGGGCCGGCGATGAGCTGGGGGAACAGCGAGACGTAGAGGGCGAAGTCGACCGGGTTGCGCAGCGGCTCCGTCCGCCCGCGGGCCACGTCGATCGTGTAGCTCATCGCCTGGAAGGTGAAGAACGAGATCCCGATCGGGAGGATGATCTCGGCCCAGCCGACGCTGTCGAGCCCGAGCCGCTCGGCCATGGCGTTGACCTGGTCGACCGCGAAGTTGGCGTACTTGAACCACGCCAGCATCCCCACGTTGAACACGACGGAGCCGACGAGGGCCCACCGCCGCAGGGCCGGCCGCTCCTCGTGGATGCCGCGGGCCGCCATCAGGCCGAAGACGTAGTTCGCGCCGATGGTCGTCAACAGCAGGAAGACCAGCGTCCCGCCGCCCCAGGTGTAGAACACCAGGCTTGCCACCAAGAGCGCGACATTGCGCGCGCTCTGAGGTGTCAGCGCATAGACCGCCAGGGTCAGAGGCAGGAAGAAGAAGAGGAACTCGACCGAGGAGAAGACCATCGCACCCGCTACCGCCGCCGCCCGAGCAGCCTGCTGCGGGCCGGCTCAGCGTAACCGTCGGGTGAACGGCCGACTACGGCCGGCCCGGGGTCCTTCAGATCCTTCACAAACGGTGACCAATCTATTACGAACGCCTGTGCATTCGTTACAGTTATGTTGCGATCATTACGAGCTCTGACTATCGTGAGCTGTACCGGGTGGATCGCAGGCGGGAGCGCGGTACCGGGCGGAGGACTCCTGCAGGCGGCCGGGCGCACCCGGGCGAGCGGATCATGCAAATTCCATCCAGGTGCGGGAGCCAATGAAACGCCGAAACAGCGCCGCCCTTCTGCTGTTCCTCGTCGCCGTGTCCTCGATCATCGCCGTCCGGCTCGGGCCGGCCACCGGTGAATCGACGGGACAGGCGTTCGCGGGTCCGCAGAACACGGGCGTACCAGACGGGACGAGCCTCGAGCGGATCCCGGGCGACGACTACTACCGGATCACGACCGACGGTCAGGTCCTCGACGGCATCGAGATCGATGGTTGCATCGTGATCGAGGCGAACAACGTCGTGGTCAGGAACTCGTCGATCACCTGCGGAGCCACCATCCCGGCGGTCTGGCTCCGATCGGGGGCCGGCCTCATGGTCGAGCACAACACCATCCGTGGCACCAAGGGTTCCGCCGCCGGTGTGGCGGGCTCGAACATGGTCGCCAGGTTCAACGACATCTCCGGCACGGCCGACGGCCTCAAGGTCGGCTCGAACACGGTGGTGGACACCAACTGGGTCCAC
Source organism: Actinomycetota bacterium (assembly GCA_034211175.1). GTDB lineage: Bacteria > Actinomycetota > Acidimicrobiia > Acidimicrobiales > CAIXPF01 > JAXHUH01. The sequence goes on along the minus strand of JAXHUH010000306.1, from coordinate 458 downwards.
GGCCTGTGGGAGGGCATGACCCCGAGCGGCCCGACCCACAACGACGGGATCCAGATGTCCGGCGGGTCCAACGTGATCATCCGGAACAACTCGATCAGCCACTCCGGCCCCAACGGCAACGGTGCCGTGTTCATCAAGGCCGAGGGCGGCTCGATCTCCAACGTCGAGATCGCCGGGAACTACCTGGTCGGGTTCGGGTTCACGGCCCGTTGCGCCAACGGCGTGACGGACTGCCGGATCATCGGCAACACCTTCGAGGTCGGTACGCCGAAGTTCCATCCGGCGGCGCTCACCCACGGCGCGGTCGGTGAGATCCGCTGCAACGTGTGGAGCGACGGCCGGCTGATCGACCAGAACACCGAGCCGTGCGACGACAAGCCCGGCCCGGTGACCGGCGAGCCGACAACCACCACGGCGGCCCCGACGACCACCGAGGCGCCGACCACCACGGCGGCGCC
>JAXHUH010000305.1:0-6291 GCA_034211175.1 Actinomycetota bacterium | reverse complement strand
GTGCTCGGCGCCTGGGGCGCCTCGCACGGGAGGGCCGCGATGTCTTCCGCTCCGCTCGGGGCCGTCTGGGCCCGTGGGTCCTCGGTGTGGGGTTCGACGCTCCTTGGAGGGGGGTACGCGCGGGTGCATCGCCGCGGGTCCTCCGAACCGTCTGGGCCCGTGGGTCCTCGGTGTGGGGTTCGACGCTCCTCGGAGCGGGGTGCTCGCTGGTGGATCGGCGCGGGGTCTTCGCTTGGCTCGGGGGTCTGGTCCGGTGGGTGTGACTTGGGGTGGGGTGGTGGGCTAGCACAGGCGGGCGATGGACGACGCCGCCGAACCTGTGGACCCCGGACCGCCGATGGCCTCGGCGCTCGACGAGACGCCGGGGCCGCCGTGGTTCACCGCGGCGCTCGCCGCCGAACGGCGGGTCGGCACCGTCGACGTCGACGGCTGCGCCATCAACTACCTCGAGTGGGGCGACCGCTCGAAGCCCCACGTGCTCCTCGTCCACGGCTTCCTCGCCCACGCCCGGTGCTTCGAGTTCGTCGCCCCGCTGCTCGCGCCCAACCTCCACGTCGTCGCCATGGACCTCTCGGGGATGGGCGACTCCGGTCACCGGCCGACCTACCGTCGCGAGGACCGCGTTGCCGAGGTCGTCGCCGTCGCCGGCGCCACCGGCATGCTCGACGGGCCGGCACCGGCGTTCCTCGTCACCCACAGCTACGGCTCGACCATCGGGATCGACACGTTCGAGGCCGACCCCACGACGTTCGCCGGGTTCGTCCTCTGCGACCTGATGATGCTGCCGCCAGACGTGCTCAGCGCATGGATGGGCGGCGGCAACGAGGAGGCCCGCCTGTCCCGCGGCGTCGCCCGGCCCCACCGCACCCATCCCGACCTGACCACGGCGCTGTCCCGCTACCGGCTCTCGCCGCCCCAGCCGTGCGCCAACGGCTGGGCGGTCCGCCACATCGGCCGTCACTCGCTGCGGGAGGTCGAGGGCGGCTGGCAGTGGAAGTTCGACCCGCAGGTGCTGGTCGACGACGAGCACGGGCCGGACTGGTGGATCGGGCTGCCGCCCCGCTTCGCCGCCCTCGCCACCCGCAAGGCGGAGATCCACGGCGCCGACAGCATGCTGATGACGCCCGCCGCCGTCGACTACGTGCGCGGCCTCACCGGCCCGTCCGTCCCGTTCATCCCGATCCCGGCCGCGCACCACCACCTGTTCCTCGACCAGCCCATCGCCTACGCCGCCGCGCTCTCCGCCGTGATCACCACCTGGGCCGCCACCCCGGGCTGAGCCCGCTCAGGAGCCCCGGTACCGGGCCGGGCGGCCGTCGCGGAAGGCGGCGACGCCCTCGGTGAGGTCGTGGGTCTGCACGAGACGGTCCTGGACCGACGCCTCACGGTCGAGCGCCTCGGCGAGCGGGATCTCCATCGCCTCGCGGAGCTGTCGCTTCTGGGCCGCGTAGGCCAGGGTCGGGCCCGCCGCCAGCTCCGCCGCGAACGACACCGCCTCGTCGACGAGCCCGTCGTCGGGCGCCACGCGCAAGGCCAGGCCCCAGTCGAGTGCGAGCTCGGCCGTGATCGGCTCGATCAGCATCGACACCGCGGTCGCCCGACGGAGACCGAGCTGGCGGGCCAGGAACCACGACGTCCCACCGTCGAGACCCATGCCGATGCGGCTGAACGTCAGGAGCAGCCGCATCGACTCGGACGCCACGAGGAAGTCGGCGGCCAGCGCCAGGCCGACCCCGGCACCCGCCGCGGCGCCGTTCACGGCGGCGACCACCGGGAACGGCGCGTCGCAGATCGCCAGCACCAGTGGGTTCAGCGTCGCCCGCATGCTGTCGCCGAGCCGGCCGCCCTGGTCCTCGAGGCGGGGCCCGCCGCTCGCCGCCAGGTCCGCACCCGAGCAGAACCCCTGACCGGCGCCGGTGATCACCAACGCCCGCACGCTCCGGTCGGCCGACACGTCGGTGACGATCCGCAACGACGACTCGAGCATCGCCCCCGACAGCGCGTTGCGCCGCTCCGGGCGGTCGAAGGTGAGGACCCCGACCTCGCCGTCGACCCCGACCCGCTCGAAGCGGACGTCGGTGAGGACGTCGGACGTGCTCACGAGCCGGACGACTCGGCGGCCGCCGCGGCCAGGTACTCGTCGCGCAGCTTGCGCTTGTACAGCTTGCCGGTCTCGAGGCGGGGGAGCTGGTCGCTGAAGTCGATGCCGCGGGGCACCTTGTAGCGGGCCAGACGTTCGCGGGCGTGGGCGAGGAGCCGCTCCCGGGTGGCGTCGTCGGGGTCGACACCGGGCGCCAGCTGCACGACGGCGAGCACCTCCTCGCCGAGGTCGTCGTTGGGGATGCCGATCACCGCGACGTCGGCGACGTCGGGGTGCATCACCATGGCGTCCTCGATCTCCTGCGGGTAGATGTTGACCCCACCCGAGATGATCATGAACGACTCGCGGTCGCTCAGGTACAGGAAGCCGTCCTCGTCGAGCCGCCCGATGTCGCCCAGCTTGGTCCACATCGGGTTCGTCGGGTGCTGGGAGCCGGCGGTCTTGTCCGGGTCGTTGTGGTACTCGAACGCCTTGACGTCGCGCTCGAAGTAGATGAGCCCGTCCTCGCCCGGCGGCAGCTCACGGCCCTTCGAGTCGCAGATGTGGAGCGTGCCGAGGATCGCCCGGCCGACGCTGCCCTCGTGGGCCAGCCACTCCTCGCTCGTGCAGTAGGTGAGGCCGTTGAGCTCGGTGCCGCCGTAGTACTCGTAGATGATCGGCCCCCACCAGTCGATCATCTGCTTCTTCACGTCGACCGGGCACGGCGCCGCGGCGTGGATGGCGACCCGGTGCGACGACAGGTCGTGGCGTGTCCGCTCCGCCTCCTCGAGCTTGAGCATCCGGATGAACATCGTCGGCACCCACTGGCTGTGCGTCACCCGGTGCCGCTCGATCAGGGCCAGCGACTCGGCGGCGTCGAAGCGCTCCATGATCACGTTCGTGCCGCCCCAGCTGTGCACCGTGGCGGTGAACGCCAGCGGGGCCGAGTGGTAGAGCGGCGCGGGGGAGAGGTACACGATCCCGGCCTCGACCCCGTAGAGCTGGTTGGTGAGCGTGTCGAGGTTGGACGGCTCGTCGAACGTCCGGCCGGTCAGCGGCCGCTTGATGCCCTTCGGTCGGCCGGTCGTGCCCGACGAGTAGTTCATGAAGTCGCCGAGCGGCTCGGTCTCCGGTGTGTCGGTCGACTGCTCGGCGAGCAGGGGCTCGTAGGCGTCGAACCCCTCGACCGGGCCGTCCACCGCGAGGCGGACCGGGCAGGCGTCGAGGAGGGGCAGCAGCGCCGGGGCCGTCGTCATCGCGGCCGAGGTCACGAGCGCGCTCGCCCCCGAGTCGTTGACGATGTACGCGGCCTCGTCAGGCGTGAGGTAGCGGTTCACCGCGCACAGGTACATGCCCGAGCGCACGGTGGCCCAGTAGACCTCGTGGAAGCGGATGTTGTTCTCCATGAACACGGCGACGACGTCGCCGTGGCCGAGGCCGGCGGCCCGGAACAGGTTGGCGAGCCGGCGGCTGCGCTCGTCCAGCTCCCGGTACGTGAGCTGCTCACCGGACCGGGCCATGATCGTGGCGATCGCGTCCGGGCGCTCGGCGGCGGTGACTCCCAGCGGCATACCGCTTCCCCCTCGGATGACGGCGCCCCGACCCCGTCGTGGCGCACCGATGTGATCGGAGCGGTCAGGCCCCGATGTCCGCCCCGGCCCCTCCCGGTGCGACGGACGTCACGGTACCATTCCAGGTGCTCTGGTACCCCAGGTGGAGGTGAGGCGGCGATGTCCGATCCGGAATGGTCCGCCGTGGCCCGGGGGCCGGGGCCCGTCGCTGCCCGCCTCGCTCCCGAGCGGATCGGGCTGCCCGATCGCCGGCTCCGGCCCCGACAGCGCGAGATCCTCGATCAGCTCGACACGATCTTCGTCGACGAGGGGTTCGCCGGGCTGACGATCCAGCAACTCGCCGCCCGTCTGCGGTGCTCGAGACGGACGCTCTACGAGCTGGCGCCGAGCAAGGACGAGCTGGTGCTCTTCGTGATCGACCGGCGGCTACGCCGCACCGGCCACCTCGCCGCCGAGGTGTTGCGCACGGTCGACGACCCGGCCGAGCGCCTCACCGCCTACGTCCTGACCGGCACGTCGAGGCTCCGGCGCGCCTCGATCCGGTTCCGGGAGGACGTCGCCCGGTTCCCGGCCGCGCAACGGGTCATGGCCGCCCACCATCGCTACGCGTCGGCGATCATGGCCGAGATCATCGACGAGGGGATCGCCCGGGGGCGCTTCCATCCCCTCCGCGCCGCCGTCGTCGCCGAGATCGTCGACGCCGCGTTCGAACGCCTCCAGGACCCGACGATCCTGCGGGACCTGGGCATCTCCTTCGAGGACGCCACCGAGGAGCTGACCGTGCTCCTCGCCCGGGGACTCGCCGCCGACGAGTGACGCCCGCTGCGGGCGGCGTGGTCAGTCCACGGTCTCCTGGCAGGTCGTGCCGCCGGCCATCGAGCGGTGCACCTCGCGGAAGTCGAACTCGTAGTCGAAGTCGTCGAGCTCGAACCGGCGGGCGCCGGTGATGTCGAGGTTGTGGACCACGAGGAGCTCCTCGACGATGTTCGACGCCTGGACCAGGCAGATGCCCGACGGCGCCCACACGCCCGAACCGCCCCAGAACGGCACGCCGGTCACGCCGTGGCGCCCGACGGCGTTGCACGCGAACGTCCACACCTGGTTCTGCGCCGACGACGCCGCCATCGTCTTGTCCCACAGATCGCCGTAGTAGAGGTCGGTGCGGACGTTCATGAACGGGTACTCGCGGCTCGCCACCGCCCGCCACGACGCGACCTGGACGATGGCGTCGACGCGGTCGTCGAACGCGTAGTGCCGCAGCAGCTCGGTGAAGAGGTAGTCGTAGCAGGTCGTGAACCCGAAGCGGCCGGCGAGCTCGGCGCTGTCGACGACGAAGCGGTCGGCGCCGCCTGAGGTCGTGTACGTCTTCTCGATGCCCGGTAGGTAGATCTTGTCGTAGGAGCTGTCCGACGCGAGCGGGTCGGGGACCTTCGGCGACACCACGATCGTGCGGTTGCGGTACCCGGCGCCGCTCGGGTCGGCGGTCAGGTTGTTGAGGACGATGGCCCGCAGGCCGCCGTCGCCGCACAACGGCATCAGCTCGTCGCGGACCCAGTCGAGGTGGTGCTCGATGAGGGCGCGGTCCATGTAGGCGCGGCACGCGGGCTCGTCGTCCCAGAAGTAGCCGGACAGCGCGAACTCGGGGAAGACGGCCACGTCAACGTCGAGGGAGGCGAACACCCGGGCGGCGCGGGTGATCTTCTCCTTGTTCTCCTCGATGCCGGGAACGACGGCGGCGATGTTGGCGAGCCCGATGCTCGGGAGGCGGTCGTCGTCGGAGTAGGAGCGTTCGACGACGGCGAAGCCGTCGATGGTCGGCACGAAGCGGTGCGGGTCGCGCAGCATGTCGGCGATGCTCGCGCGCCGTGCGCGCCGTGCGCGCCGTGCGCGCCGCGGGTGTCGTCGCCGCCGGGGCGCGACGCACCCCGCCGGTCGGGACTCCGGCGGGGTGCGGTGTGTGAACGCTGGGCCGGCTTCGGCCCCGGGATCAGTTCAGCGTCGTGTTCGAGATGACGCCGCCGATCTCGTCGCCGTCGAGCGGCTGGTTCGGGTAGCCCTCGACGCCCTGCACGTACAGGCCCGGGGTCGAGCCCCAGACGTCCTGGACGGTCGCCGGGTTGGTGTCGAAGGTCGAGTCGGTGATCGACACGTCGCCGGTCAGGCCGTTGTCCACGAAGAACAGGGCGCCGCCGAGCTCGTTCGCCGAGTTGGCGGTGAACGAGCTGCCGGCGATGGTCAGGCCGAGCCACTTGCCGTCCATGTAGACGGCACCGCCGAGGCCGCCGCCGGGCTTGCCGTCGAGGCCGACGCCGTCACCGCCGCCGTTCGGGTCGGGGTGGTTCTGGCCCTCGCCCGTCGCCTGGTTGCCGGTGAAGAGGCTGTTGTACACACCGAAGTCGGCGTGGAGGCCGGAGATGGCGCCGCCGTTGGCGCACGAGCCGTCCTCGAACGTGCTGTTGACGAACAGGTTGGGCTCGTCGATCGGGGTGGTGATCACCCGGACCGCGGCGCCGCCGGGATCGGCGCCGGCCGGGACGCAGGCGTTGCCCGAGAAGAGGCTGTTGATCACGGTCACGCGGGTGCCCTTGGCCATCACCGCTCCGCCGCCCTCGGCGGCGCCGCCGACCGCGAGGCCGGCGG
>JAXHUH010000304.1:0-13008 GCA_034211175.1 Actinomycetota bacterium | reverse complement strand
CTCGCCGCGGTCCCGGCCCTGCTGATCGTCGCGTTCCGGGCCGGTGACCACGGGCCATCGTGGCTGGGCCCGTGCCTGGGTGCGCCGTTCCTCGTCCCTGCGCTCGTCGGCGCGGACGACACCGCGGTGTTGGTACCGGCGGTCGCCTCGGCCGCCCTCGCCCCGGCCGCCGCCGGCTTCGGCGCCACACGACGGGCGCGCCGGGACGACGAGGCCCGCCGGGCCAGCGACGACGCCCTGGCCGACTCCGTCGTCAGGCACACGGCGCGGGGCGAGCGCGCCCGCATCAGCCGCGAGCTCCACGATGTCGTCGCCCACCACATCTCGATGATCTCGGTGCAGGCCGAGACGGCAAGGCTGACCACGCCCGACCTCCCCGAGGACGGGGCGCGCCGCCTGTCGGAGATCGGGGACACGGCCCGCACGGCGCTCGTGGAGATGCGCCGCCTCCTCGGCGTGCTGCGTGAGGACACCGCGGCGGACGCGCCGGCGCGCCAGCCCCAGCCCGGGCTCCGTGAGCTGAACGAGCTGCTGGACACGGCCCGGACCGCATCGGCGGCCAGTACCCGGCTGATCCTCCGCGGTGCGCCGTACCCGCTCGATCAGGGGGTGGAGCTTGCCGCGTACCGCATCGTGCAGGAGGCGCTCACCAACGCCCGGCGGCACGCACCGGGCGCGGCGGTCGACGTGGAGCTCGACTTCGCGACCGACGGGCTGCACGTGCGTGTCCGCGACAACGGCCCCGGCCCGGCGCCGTCGGCGCCTCCGGGCGGCCACGGACTGCTCGGCATGCGCGAGCGCGCCGCCGCCGTGGGGGGCGAGCTGGAGACCGGTGCGGGCACCCTCGGCGGCTTCGTGGTGACCGCGCACCTCCCCGGCAGCCGGCCGTCCGCCACCGCGACCGGCGCCGACGCGGCCGGCGTGGTCGGCACCGCGGGTTCGCGGCCATGAGCGCGGCGACCGGGGCGGTCCGCGTCGCGATCGCCGACGACCAGGAGACGGTGCGCGCCGGGTTCGCGGCGCTGATCGACACCCAGCCCGACCTTCGTGTCGTCGCCACCGCGGCCGATGGCGTCGATGCCGTTCGCGTCGCGACGGAGCACGACCCCGATGTCGTGCTGATGGACGTGCGCATGCCCCGCATGGACGGGATCGAGGCGACCCGGCGGCTCAGCGCCGGGGACCCGGGCCGGCCGCGGGTGCTGATCCTGACCACGTTCGACCTCGACGAGTACGTCTACGACGCCCTGCGCGCCGGGGCCAGCGGCTTCCTGCTGAAGGACGTCACCGCCGAACGCCTCTTCGACGCCGTGCGGGTCGTGGCGGCCGGCGACGCGCTCCTCGCTCCAGCGGTCACCCGGCGGCTGATCAGCGAGTTCGCGTCCATGCGGCCGGGAGCCCCGCAGGAACCCCCGCCCGCCGCGCTCGGCGCGCTCACCACACGGGAGACCCACGTGCTGCGCCTGTTGGCCGACGGTCTCTCCAACCGCGAGATCGCGTCCGACCTGGTCGTCACCGAGGAGACGGTGAAGACCCACGTCAGTCGGATCCTCAACAAGCTGGGGCTGCGGGACCGAACCCAGGCGGTCATCGCCGCGTACGAGTCCGGCCTGGTCGTTCCCGGCTCCCGGGGCTGAGCGGGGGCCGCACCGCGCCGGGAGCCGATCGAACGCTCCGAGGCGGCGCTCAGCCCGCCGGTTGGGTGGCCAGGTGGCGGGCGGCGCGGTGGCCGAAGACCACGGCGGGGCCGAGGGTCGAACCGGGGCCCGGGTAGGTGTGGCCCATGACCGACGCGGCGTTGTTGCCGGAGGCGTACAGCCCGGCGATGGGGCTGCCGTCCTCGCTCAGCACCCGGGCGTCCTCGTCGGTGAGCAGCCCGCCCTTGGTGCCGAGGTCACCGGGCACGAGCTGGATGGCCGTGAACGGGCCGCGCTCGAGTGGGCCGAGGTTCGGGTTGGGGTGGACGAGCGGGTCGCCGTAGTAGCGGTCGTACGCCGAGCTGCCGCGACCGAAGTCGTGGTCGACACCGGTCCGGGCGAGGCCGTTGAACCGCTCGACCGTCGCCGCGAGCCGGCCAGGATCGACGCCGATGGCCGATGCCAACTCGGCGAGGGTGGGCTCCGTGCGGATGAGGCCGGCGGCGCGCAGCGCCTTGGTCAGGCCGGGCATGATCGCGAAGCTGCGGAGGTAGCGCCGCCCGTGGCGGGCGTCGGCGATCATCCAGTACGGGCCGTCGACCGTGGCCGAGTGCTCGAGCATGTGATGGCCGAGGTCCACGTACGACGCCGACTCGTTGGCGAACCGCTCCCCTCGGGCGTCGACGATGATCGTGTACGGGTAGGAGCGCTCACCGACCAGGAACGCCGGTGCGTGCTCGTCGTCGGGCGCGGGGATCGAGGCACCCCACCAGGCGTCGTCCATGAGCGCGACCGCCGCGCCGAGGTCCTGGGCGATCTCGATCGGTGTGCCGAGGTCGCCCTCGTTGGCGGACGAGTACCCGTCGATGCCGTGGTACTTCTCGCGCCACTCCGTGCGGTGGGCGAACCCGCCGCCGGCGAGCACGACGCCCCGGGTGGCGCGCACTCGGACGGAGCGTTCCTGGCGATCCCGCCGGACGACGGCACCGACGACCCGTCCGTCCTCGACGACGAGCTCGGTGGCCGGCGACGACAGCCAGAGCCGCCCGCCCTGACCGAGGACGACATCGAGCAGCGCGCCGGTCAGCGCGCCGCCCATGCCGACGAGCTTCTGGCGTCGGGCCAGGCCCACCACCGTCCGCCCGACGAAGCGGGCGCCCCGTACGAACCCGCTCGGCGACGACCAGGCACGGGACAGGAGCCAGAAGTCGTCGGTCTTGGCCGGCAGCGGTACCCCGTCGGACGCGGCCCGGGCGCTGTCCCACCACGGACCGATGCGGTTGCGGTCGAACGGCTCGACCTCGAGCGCCCGGCCGATCTTGCCGCCGTCGCGCTCGGGGTAGTAGTCGGGGTAGTCGGTGGCCCGGGCGAAGCGCACGCCGAGCCGTTCCGCCAGCTCCACCCACTCGCCGATCGTGTCGACGAACGCCTCCTTGCGCGCCGCGGACGTGGCCGGGCCGGCGTCACCGACCGTGGCCTCGAGGTAGGCGAGTGCCTCGTCCCGCGAGTCGCCGGCGCCGTCGCGGGCCATGAGCGGGTTGTTCGGCAACCACATCCCGCCGCCCGACATGGACGTGCTCCCGCCCCACCGGTCGGTGCTCTCGAGGACCAGGACCGACAGGCCGGCGTCGCCGGCCGTCATGGCGGCCGCGAGCCCGGCGGCACCGGAGCCGACGACCAGCACGTCGACGGTCTCGTCCCACTGCGTCATCGTTCCTCCCGGTTGGTTGCGCGGAGCGCGTGCCGCTCGCGGGCGCCGCTACCGGAGGCGGCGCCCGCAGCGACACGCCAACGAAAGTAGCCGTTCGGCTAGTTGGCTCGGGAGGGCCGAAAGACCGTCGATCGAACGGGGCGGATGTCGCCGATCCCTTCACCTCGTCGGGTCACTGGCCGACCGGCCGGGAGGTCGCCGGCCAGCCGAGCACAGGGACGCCGGCTGCGGGAGTCACCCGGGCGCTCTCCGGGCTGAGAGGCCCCGGAGGTCTCCGTCCTCGTCGTACCAGGGGGTGAGCTCCTCGAAGTCGGCGGCGAGGGCCGGTGCGAGGGTGTCGTCCTGGTCGGCGCCGAGCTCGGCGAGGAGCCAGCCGCCCGGGCGGAGCCGGCGGGCCGCGGCGTCGACGATGCGGCGGGTCGGGTCGAGCCCGTCGGCACCCCCGTCGAGTGCGAGCCGGGGCTCGTGGCGCTGGACGTCGCCGGGGAGGAACCGCACGGCGTCGGTCGGCACGTACGGCGCCACCGCGCAGATGACGTCGAACACCGGCGCCTCGATCACCGCCTCGGCCAGGTCGCCCCGGATCGCAGCCAGGCCGTTGCTGCGGGCGCAGCGGATCGCCCGCGGATCGAGGTCGACCGCGATCACCGTGGCCGACGGCACGGCGGCGACGAGGTGGGCGGCGAGCGCCCCCGAGCCGCAGCACAGGTCGAGCGCCCGGCCGTTCGATGGGAGCACGGCAGCGGCCCGGCGGGCCAGCTCCTCGGACTGGGGCCGGGGGACGTACACCCCGGGATCGACCCGGAGCCGGCGGCCGCAGAACACGGCCGTGCCGGTGATCCACGCCGGTGGCTCCCCCTCCTCCCGCCGCGACAGCCACCCGTCGAGCTGGTCACGGTCCGTTGCGGCGGCGAGGAGCTCGTCGGCCTCCCCCTCCGGGTCGACACACCCGGCCGCGGCGAGGCGGGCGGTGACCTCGGAGCGGAGGCGGGGATCGGCGAGCACGGATCAAGTCTGGCCGCCCGGTCGGCGTCGGCTACCCGGCGAGGGCCTTCCCGACGAATCCGGCGCGCCTGCCCGTGGACGAGCTGGCGTTCGACGGCACGTCCGGCAAGCCGCCTCAGCTCCACGGGCGCGTGACCTGGGGGGGGGGGGGGGGGACTCGCTCGGACCGGCCCGATCGTGCGCTCAGTCCCGGTCGACGTTGCCGACGTCGAACGCCGGCTCCTCGCGGTGGCCGCAGTCGTCGCAGATCCCGACGAGGAACGGGGCGCCGGGCAGGTAGCCCTCGTCGTAGGCCTGGAGCTCGTCGAGCGACATCGACGCACGGAACGCGTCGCTGCCGCACTCCGGGCATCGCATCTGCTCACCGTCGAGCGGCGCCCGCAGATGGGCGGCCAGCCGGCGGATCATGTCCTGCCTCGCCGCACCGCCGAAGAACTGGCTGAACGTCACGCCCCCATGCTGCCCGCCCCGCCACCGGTATCGCCGCTGCGCGCGCCCTCCCACCGCACACGACCGAGCAGCCGCTCGCCGCGTCCGCCACGGTCGATCGGGTGATCCCGCTGGCGTCGGCGCTCAGCGGGGACGGCGCGTCCGCACGCCGCGGACACGGGCGAAGTCCGAGACGTTGCGGGTGACGACCGTGAGTCCGTGCTCCGCCGCGGTCGCGGCGATGAGCGCGTCCGGGAGGCGGACGTCGTGCTCGCGGCGGATCCGACCGGCCCGTTCGGCCACCGCACGGTCGACCGGGAGCTCACGGAACGGCGACAGGAGCTCGCCGACCAACGCGGTCGCCGAGTTGCCGGCGAAGAGCTCGGCGCGGGTCACGACGGAGTAGTGGACCCGATCCCGTCCCGGGCGGAGCCGGGCCGCGCTCCGCAGATGATCGATGAACACGTCCGTGTCGTAGAGGACGTCAGCCACGATCCCACTCGTCGCGCGGCGGCGCGGCGGCGTCGGGGAGCGCCCCGAACGTCGCATCGAGGACCGCGTCCGGGTCCGGCGCCTGATCAGCGAGGTAGACGTCCAGCGCCCGCCGGATGACCTCCGCCATGGTGACACCCTCTGCGTCGGCCAGCCGATCGATGCGTGCCCGCTGGTCGTCGGTCAGGTAGACCTGCGTGCGGATCGACATACAGCGCAGCATACAGCGCGCCACATCGACGGCCCCGGAGCACGGCGCGCTGCTCGGCGCCCGGTCAGGACCAGGGGGTCGTCGGGCGGTTGCGGGGGACGCCGTCGACGATGACGGCGTCGACCTTCTCGTCGAAGAAGCAGACGAGGTTCTCGATCTTCGGGCACTCGGGGATCGGGGTCGGGTACGCCCAGGCCACGTTCTCGAGCACCGTGTCGCCGGCGGTGACCGTCCAGTAGGTGGACGTGCCCTTGTACGGGCAGGTGCTGGTGTGGTCGGTCGGGGTCAGCAGCTCCATGCGGACGTCGACCTTGGGGATGTAGTAGCGCTCCGGCAGGTTCGTCTCGAACAGCACGACGGGCCGACGGGTCTCGGCCACGACCTCACCGCCGACGACCACCTGCACGTGGCGCGAGGATCGCAGCGCGTCGACCCGGTGGTAGGGGTCGCGGGCGTGCTCGTGGACCTGCTCGTCCTCCTCGAACCAGGCGTCCATCCGGTCCCAGTAGAACGCCACGTACCCGGTGATGTCGGGGCACGTCGGGATGGTCTCGGGGTAGTTCCACACCGCGTTCTCGGCGACCCGGTCGCCGACGACGACGTTCCAGTAGCGGGCGTCGCCCTTGCGGGGGCAGTGGGTCGAGTGGTCGGTCGCCACGAGCAGGTCGGTGCGGACGTCGTCGAGCGGCACGTAGTAGAGCGGCAGGTGGCCCTTCTCGAACAGGTAGACGGCGCGGGTCGTGTCGGCCACGGTCTCGCCGCCGAAGAGCACCCGCACCCGCCGGGCGCACGGCTCGATCCGCACGACCGGCGGCTCGGCGACCTGCGGGGTCGGCTCGGCGGTGGTCAGGTCGGCCATGACGTGCCTCCTGGATGCGGGCGGGCCGCACCGGTTCACGACCGGAGCGCGACCTCGACGGTCCACCATCGGCAACCGCCGCGCCGGCCGGTTTATTCGATCCGGACCGGGCCCGAGACCGGGAGACCGGTCGCCGACGGACCGGGCGCGCCTCAGGTGCCGGGGTAGAGCTCGTGCTCCTCGCTCATCCACATCGGGGAGCGGGACAGGTCGATGAAGTTGCGCTCGTCGGCCAGCAGCTCGGCGGCCGCCTGCTTGGCTCCCTCACCGCCTCCGAGCGCCGAGAGGTCGTCGAACCACAGCTCGGCGACGCCGTCGAAGGGCTCGGGGCAGCCGTCGTTGCGGCGCCGGTAGGCGTCGTGGAGGCCGGGCAGATCGAGCGTGTGGGCCTGGACGTAGCGCCGAACCCCCATGGCGACGGCCCGTTCCCGCACGAGCGGCCCGTGGGTCTCCAGCCAGTAGCGCTGGAACTCCTCGAGGCTCAGGTCGGGCCGCCGGCGGAGGCAGAACGTGAGCTTGACCGTCATCGTCCGGTCACCATCCCCCCGGTCACGTGGCGACGGACCCCGATCGGGCCCGCGAACGGCCAACGTCGCACACGGTGAACCGGGTGACCAATCGTCCGTTTCGCGCACGCAGTGGGAGCAATTGGCGTCGTACCGCGATGAGATGAACCGGTGGGCACCGAAACCTCCGACGCCGAGGTCACTGCGCTGCTCCGCGCCGCGCTGGCTGTCCTCGCCGGTCCGTCCGCCGCGGCCGACGACGATCTGATCCGACGGGCCGGCACCGGGAGCGCCCGGTCCCGGCTGCGGGCCATCTCGGGGCCGGCCCGCGAACGCCACCGGGGCGGCCCGGCGGCCCTACCGCTTCGGCCCCGCTTCGATCCCCGGCTCCCCGACCTCCTGGGCCGCCTCCACGACGGCGAGCGCGCCAGCCTCCTGCTCGTCCGAGCGTTCGGCTGGCCGGTCGCCACCGTCGCCGACCTCTTCGGGCTCGACGGCCCGACCGTGCGCGCCGATGCGAACTACGCGAGTGACCGGCTCGGCGCCGCGCTCGCCGAGGGCGCCGCACCGGTCCGGGTGTCGGTGGGCGAGGAGCTCGACCGCTACGGATCGTGGCTGGAGGACCGGGCGGGCCACCGCCTCCGCCCGTCGGCGACCAGGTACACCCCGGCCGCGCCGGCCGCCGAGGAGCCGGTGTTCACCGCGCCCGCCGACGGCCGGGGCAACGGTGCGACCAGCGGATGGGTCGACACCGACGAGGGCCGTTCCGGCCGACTGAGCCGCCCGGTGGTCATCGGCCTCGCCTGTGTCCTGGCGCTCGCCGCCGCGTTCGGCATCTTCCGCGTCGTCACCGCGCCGGAGAGCCGAACCCTCGTCGCCGCGGACGAGGACCCCGAGGGGCCGTTGCTCCTGCTGCCGATCGCGGACACCGGCTTCGAGGTCGAGTCCGGCGAGATCCTCTCGTTCACCATCGACCCGCTCGACCCGTCCTCGCCGGTCCAGGTTCTCGTGACCGCGACACCCGGCGACGACGGGGTCTACCGGAGCGCCGCCGTGGTCTTCGTCAACGAGGAGGAGCTTCCCGCGGGGACGAACGGACGGACGGTCGACACGCCCCACGGTGCCGCGATCGTGGCCGGCGACGGCACCGGGAGCACGACCGTGTACCAACGGCGCGACGGGTACCTCGTCACCGTGCACGGCCGGGGTACACCCGAGGATGAGCTCGTCGGGCTCCTCGACAGCATCGACGTGGACGGCGCCGGCAACGCCACGCTCCCGGCGGACGGACCCGTCGAGGTGCTCGTCGACGCGGTGGCCGGTGAGGGGCCGGTGATGCACGGCAGCCGGGTGATCGTCCGCGCGCCGTTCGGGGTCGGCCCGCCGATCACCGTCGAGACCGCCATGTTCGCCGCCGAGCTGGCACCCGACCACGTGCTCGGTTCCGACTTCGAACGGCGCCGCGTCGGAGGCGCCGACGTGTGGCACCTCACCGGCGACCCCGAGGCGGGCACCGAGCGGGTGCTGTCGTGGCAGGTGTCGCCCAACCGGATGGTCACCGTGTCCGGGCTGGCCGACTACGAGCAGCTCGCCGACGTGGCCGAGTCGCTCACCCTGGTCGACCGAGAGGTGTGGGACGTGATCGTCCCACCGCCCCCGGCCGACTGAGCCCGCCATCGGCCACTCGCTCGCGGCGGGCACGGGGACCCGGCCCTCGCCCGAGCCGGCCGTGCACTCGCCCGCGTCGGGTGCCCGCGAGTAGACCTGGCCGGCACCGCGAGCCTGAGGGGGAGCACCGTTGGACCTGTCGTGCGCGTTCGCCACGTCGATCGACACACCCGAGCACGTCGCCGTCGCCGAGGACCTCGGCTACACGAGGGCCTGGCTGTACGACTCGCCCGCCCTCTACCCCGACGTGTGGGCGATGCTGGCCCTCGCCGCCGACCGCACGGAGCGGATCGGCCTCGGTCCTGCGGTCCTGGTGCCGTCGCTGCGCCACCCGATGGTCAACGCCGCGGCCGTCGCCACGCTCGCCGAGCTGGCGCCGGGCCGGGTGGCGGTGGCGCTCGGCGCCGGGTTCACCGGCCGGCACGTGCTCGGCCAACGCCCGATGCGCTGGGCCGACGTGGAGCGCTACGTCGAGGTGCTGCGAGCCCTCCTACGTGGCGAGGACGCCGAGTGGGACGGGGCCACGATCGCCATGATCCACCCCGACGGCTTCGGCGCCAAGCGCCCGATCGAGGTGCCGGTCCTCATCGGCGGCGACGGCCCGAAGGGGTGGGCGGTCGCGAAGCGGCTCGGTGACGGCCTGTTCTCGTCACCCGGCTCGCCGCTCGAGCTCGACGACGTGCCGACCTGGCGGGCCCGCCTCACGTTCGGGACCGTCCTCGCCGACGGCGAGACGCCGATGGACGAGCGGGTGCTCGACGCCGCCGGCCACGGCCTCGCGGTCGCCTACCACGGTCTGTACGAGCGGGGCGGCGCCGAGGCCGTCGACCGGCTCCCCGCCGGCGCCGCGTGGCGGGCCCGCGTCGAGGAGGCCGACCCCGCCCGGCGCCACCTGCTCACCCACGAGAACCATCTGGTGTCGCTCTCGGAGCAGGACCGCATCGCGCTGCGCGACGGCGCACCGATGTTGCCGAGCGTGACGTTCACCGGCACCGCTGACGACCTGCGGGCCCGGGCCGCCCAGCTCGAGGCGACCGGCACCACCGAGCTCGTCTACCAGCCCGCCGGCCCCGACATCGCCGGCGAGCTCACCCGCATGGCCGAGGCCCTCGGCGCGGGCTGATCGGCCCGGCGGGCGTAGCCCCAATTGTTCAAATCGCTACGTTCAGCCTGGTCAGGACGTTTGTTGGCCCGCCAAGAGGGATTCTGAATCCGTGCAGGTCACCGGTGGGTCCTCGGCGTGCCCATGAACAACCAGGGCTAGCGTCCGGGCGATGACGACCATGACCGTGCGGGAGGCCGGGCCCGACGACCTTGCGGTGATCGCTGGCATCCTCGCCATCGCCGGCGAGCACATGCACCGCGTCCAGGACCGCTCGCACTGGTACCCGTTCCGCTCCGCCGAGCGCTTCGCGGAGCGGTTGGAGGGCCGAACGAGCTACCTGGTGCAGCTCGACGACGTCGTCGCCGGCACCTACGACCTGAGTGAGCGTCCCGAGCCGTACCACCAGATGGACCGTTGGCCATCGGGCGACGTCCCAGCGGTCTACTTCGGCGGCTTTGCCGTGCTCCCCGGCTTCTGGGGTGGCGGGCTCGGCACGCGCATCGTCGACGACGCGCTCGAGCGGGCTCGGGCGTACGGTCACCCGTGGTTCCGCTTCGACGCGGTGTCGTCGAACGAGGTGCTGGTGCGTTGGTACCGCTCGCTGGGCTTCACGGTGACCAGCTACCTCCCGGTCGGCGAGCTCGAGGTCACCTGCTTCGAGCGACCGCTCCCCTGACGCTCCGGCCGTCAGCGGCGGCGGACGACGAGGACGCCGCTGTCGACCTTGGGTGGCGGGCGGAACGCACGGCGCGGCAGCCGGGCCCCGGCAACCACCGAGAACGGGCGGCCGTTCCTGCTCCTGCGGTCGCCGCCGTCGGCCCAGCGGTGCACGGCCTGGAGCTGGAGCACGAGGTGCGCGCTCTCGAGCCGGCTGCCGGGGTGGAGCAGGCGGCGCAGGATCGGGGCGGTGGCGCCGTACGGCGGGTTGGCCACGACGTGGAAGCCGCGGCGGGGCAGGCGGAGATCGGCGGCGTCGGCGTTCACGACGCGGACGTCGTCGCCGAAGCGGTCCCGCAGGTGCGCGAGCCGCCGGGGGTGCCGTTCGATGGCGATGACCCGGGCGCCGGAGGCCAGCAGCGGGGCGGTGAGCGCCCCGTGCCCGGCGCCGATGTCGAGGACGAGGTCGCCCCGACCGACGCCGGCCTCAGCGACGAGCCGCTCGGCCCAGGTCGGATCCAGCTCGTGCCATCCCCATCGCCGGCGTGAGCCGGCCACGGAGACGCACCGTCAACATCATCGGTGCCACGGCGGCAGTCTCGGCGCCGTCGGCGGGCGGGACAAGCGAGTTTCTCCGGCGGTCACGCCTGATCGACGAAGCCGCTGCGGTGGGCCCAGACGACGGCCTGGGTGCGGTCGCGGACGCCGAGCTTGGTCAGCACCCGCTTGACGTGGGTCTTCACGGTCTCGGCGCTGATGTGGAGCGTTGCGGCGATCTCGGCGTTGGACCGCCCGTCGGCCAGCGCCCGCAGCACCGCGGCCTCCCGCTCGGTCAGGTGGGTGGCGAGGGCGAGCGCCTCACGGTCGTGGGCGCGGCGGGCGGCGAACGTCTCGATCAGCCGGCGGGTCACGGCCGGGGCAACCAGCGCGTCGCCGGCGGCGACGGTGCGGATCCCGGCGATCAGCTCCTCGGGTGTCGCCCGCTTGAGCAGGAACCCGTCGGCGCCGGCGGCGAGCGCCTCGTCGACGACCTCGTCGTGGTCGAACGTGGTCAGGACGAGGACCCGCACCCGGGGCGCGGCCCACGAGGCGATCTCGCGGGTCGCGGCGACGCCGTCGACGTGGGGCATCCGGACGTCCATGACGACGACGTCGGGCCGGGTCGTCCGGGCGAGGTGGACGGCCTCGCGCCCATCGGGCGCCTCGCCCACGATCTCGACGTCGCCGGTGGCCTCGAGCAGAACACGCAGCCCGGTCCGCACGAGCGCGTCGTCGTCGGCGAGGACCACCCGGATCACGCGTCGACCCTCGCCAGCGGCAGGCGGGCGACGACCGTGAACCCGTCCTCGTCGGGGCCGGCGTCGAGGCTGCCGCCCTCGAGCCGCGCCCGTTCGCGCATGTTGACGAGGCCCCGGCCGGGAGTGATGGTGGCGAAGCCGCCGGCGTTGCGCACGACGACGGTCACCTCACCGTCGATGCGGCCGATCTCGACGGTGATGGCGCCGCCCGCACCGTGGCGCACCGCGTTGGTCAACGCCTCCTGGACGATGCGGTGGACGGCCCGGGCGCTGCGGGCGGGGAGCGGGCGGTCGGCGCCGTCGGCGGTGAGCCCGTCGAGCCGCAGCTCGACGTCGTGGCCGGTCGCCCGGACCCGGTCGACGAGCTCGGCGACGTCGTCGATGGTCGGGTCGGCGAGCTCCAGCTCCTCGTGCCGGTCGGGGTGGAGCACGGCCAGCATCCGGTCGAGCTCCCCCAGTGCGTCGCGGCCCACGGTCTCGATCGTCCCGAGGGCCTGGCGCGCGTAGTCGGCGTTGTCGTCGAACACCCGGCCGCCGACGCCGGCCTGGAGCACCATGACGTTCACGGCGTGCCCGAGCGCGTCGTGCAGCTCCCGCGCCAACCGGGCCCGCTCGGAGAGCAGGACCCGTTCCGCGGCCGACGCCTGCTCGCGGGCCTCGGCCGCGAGCCGGGCGCGCTCGGACGCGGCGACCGCGCGTCGGGCCCGCAGCGCGTCGCCGCCGACGACGGCGATCAGGAACGAGGTGGCGATGCCCACGCCGATCGAGAGGTCGACGTCGCCCCGATCGAACCCGACGTAGCTCGCGACCGCTGCGGCGGCGAGCGCGGCGCCCACGGCGCGGTCCCGGGCCCCGCACGTGGCGAAGCACGCGAACAGGGCGATCCACGGCGGCCACTGGACGACGCCGATGTCGAACCCCACCATCGCGTTGATCGCGACGACGCCGGACGTGACCGCGACCGCGATCAGCGGCGACGACGGGATGGTCAGCAGCGCCAGGACCGACAGCGCGGCCAACCCGAACCCGGCCGCACCGGGATCCCGGTACGCGCCCTCACCCAGGTCGAGGGCGACGTTGGCGGCGCCCGCACCGAGGGCGGCCGCGACGACGATGGCCACGAGCCGACGGTGGACCACGGGCTGGCCGTCGTCGGTGTCGACCGCGCCGATGGTGCCGTCGCCCGCGCCGTCGAACGCCGGGCCTTCGATGCCGAGCCAGTGCACGCCTCATCGTGTGCACCGACACCCCGGTATGTCGACCACCCGCAGGGGGTCGCACCATCACCCGGCCGAGGGACCCGCACCCCGCCACCGGTCGCCCGTGCGGGCACGCGGATCGACCCTGCGGGGGCTCGTGGCCCGCGCGGGAGGCGCTCATGCTCCGAACCGACCCCCCCCCCCCTTCTGAGGCGAGGAGCCCGCCGTGAC
>JAXHUH010000303.1:0-3641 GCA_034211175.1 Actinomycetota bacterium | reverse complement strand
GCCACGCCCCGACGGGCCCGCCGGTCAACGGCCGATCAGCACTCTGCCGCCGCCGACGCCATGATCCCCTCGGCGAAGGGTCCTTCCGCCTCGATCTCGTCGACCCGATCGCACATGAGCTGCTCCATCTCCTCGTCGCTGCAGCCGATCTCCTCGGCGCGCTCCTCCAGGGCCTCGCCCTCGGTCTCCAGCTCCACGAGGAACTCCGGGGTGTCCTCCTCCCCGGAGGCGATCATCTCCTCGAGGGTCATGTCGGAGGCCACGTCGATCGTGTCCTGGAGCAGCTCCATCATCTCGCCTGCCAGGTCCACGCAGCTGGCGCCGTCAGCGGAGTCGTCGTCCCCGCCGCACCCGGCGAGGATCAGGGCCATCACCGCGAGCACGGCGGTCAGGGAACGTCGCATCAATTGTTTCCTCTCGTCTCGGCACGCGCCCGCTCGGCGCGAGGCGAATGTGGAACCGACCTGGTGTCCGTCGGCTCCGAGTCAGCGGAAGGTGAGGGGTTTCGGCTTCACAAGATGCAGGAAAGCTCCTGATCGGAGGTCAGTCCGTGCGCCCGCCGATCACGTCAGGCGTCGCCGTTGGAGCACAATCGTTGCCGATGGCCACTCGGACGACCCTCCTGCGCACCGTGGCGCTGTGTGCTGCGCTCGGCCTGGCCGCGACGGCGTGCGGCGACGACGACGACACGGACGTGGTCGACCTGGCGGCGCAAGCGGAATCGGTCGACCGGCCCGACTGGCTGCCGCCCGAGTGGGACCCGCCCGAGGGCGCCCGGCTCATCGAGGTCATCGACGACCCGGCCGACGACTTCGAGCCGTCGGCCACCTACGTCGTCGACCGCGACTTCGACGAGGTGCTGGCCGACGTCCAGCGCATCCTCGACACGCTCCGCTGGACACCCCGCGACATCGCCGACCCGCGCTTCGGTCTCGACGAGGGCGGCTCGTCCCACCAGTACTTCTACCTCGACAACGGCCGGGTCCAGTCGATCCGGGTCTACTCGGACCCGAACCTCTCGGGCACCCGGGTCACGGTCGAGGCGCCGGCCGGGACCAACGCCGCCCCGACCGACGAGAGCACGCCCGACGACGGCACACCGACCACGGTCGGCGACGACGACGGAGCGCCCTCGTCCACCACGACGACCTCCGGCTGAGGACCGGCCGAGGGTCCCGGCTAGCTCGACTCGAGCGAGGCGAGCAGGGCGGGCAGCTCCGAGAGATCGGCCACCCGGGCGAAGCCGGCGCCGACCTCGTCGTCGGTCATCGCCTCGTGGGCCCAGACGTGCTCGTACGGCACGTGTACCGCACGGGCCCCGAGCGCGAGCACCGGTTCGATGTCGGAGCGCAACGAGTTGCCCACCATCACGAACCGGGCCGGGTCGATGCCGTGGCGCTCGAGCACCCGTCGGTAGGTGGCGACGTCCTTCTCGGCGACGATCTCGACCTCGTCGAGGTGCTCCACGAGGCCGGACGACGCCAGCTTGCTCTCCTGGTGGAGCAGATCGCCCTTGGTGATGACGACGAGGCGATAGCGCTCGGCCAGCGCCGGGACGACCTCGGCGACGTGGGGGCACAGCTCGACCGGATGGGTCAGCAGCTCCCGCCCGAGCTCGATCACCGTGGCCAGGTCGGACGCGGCGACCCGCCCGTCGGACAGCTCGATCATCGCCTCGATCGTCGAGATCACGAAGCCCTTCACCCCGTAGCCGAACACCGCCAGGTTGCGGCGCTCGGTCGCGAGCAGGCGCTCGTCGAAGGTGGCGGCGTCGGCCCACGGCTCACACAGCTCGCGGACGCGCTCCTGGGTCAGCGTGAAGTGGATCTCGCTGTGCCACAGGGTGTCGTCGCCGTCGAGCCCGACGACGTCGACCGTGCTCACCGGCGGGTCGCGTCCACCGCGTCCCGCCGGCGCGTGGCGGTTCCGGGCCGGCGGGTCACGCCGGTGGGGTCGGCGGCCGCGGCTCGGATGCCTGGCCGGGGTTCGACTCGGAGGAGGCACCGGGGCGGCCCTGGGGGCCACCGTTGTCGGCCGACGGCGGCGGCGGGCTGCCCTGGGGCGGCGGGGTGGTCGGGTCCGGCTGGCCGGAACCGCCGCTGTAGCCGCCCATCGGGGGCGGCGGGTACGAGGAGCGGTGCCGGCGTGCGGCGAGCTCCTGGCTCTCGGTCTCGATCCGGTCGTACACCCGCGGCCAGAACCGCTCGCGGGCCGCGGAGATGCCACCGACGCCGAACTTGATCACCGCGATCAGGGCGATCGTGTAGACGAGTGCCTGGAACAGGGTGTCGACGATGTCGGGGGCGACGTCGAGCTGGTCGAGCGCGGCGAACAGACCGACGACCCACACCGCGGCGGACGCGGCGCCGGCGACGGTGCGGGCGTAGGACGTCCCACCGAGCGGCACGCTCACCAGCGAATGGACCTTGCTCGCCACGATCCCGGCGACCAGCACGATCAGCAGGGCGGCGAACAGGCGGGGCAGGAACGCGACCATCGCGTCGAGCGCGTCCTGGACCGGCGAGTCGCCGAACACCCCGATGGCGAACTGGAAGGTGAGGAGCAGGACGGCCCAGTAGACGACCGTGGCCAACAGCCCGGCGAGGCTGTCGGAGCCGAGGGCGTTGATGTAGGAGCCGAGCCGGGCGTTCTCGGCTCGGACGTCGACACCGGCCCGGAAGAGCAGCCGGCTCACGATCTCGCGCAGCGCGCGGGCGACGAGCCAGCCGACGACCACGATGATCACGGCGGCGAACGCCTTCGGCACGAACTCCGCGACATCGGACCAGGCTTGCTCGATCCCTGGTCCGAACTCGACAGCCACCATCGACATGAGCACCTCACGGACTGCGTGCGCTGATCCTCGGTCTCGAATCCCTCACGCGGCCCGTCTCGCCCACGGCGACGTCACCTTGCACACCGGTGACCCTGCGCATCGGAGCCGATGCACACCGGAGCGAGCACGAGAGATTCCCCAAAACGCGTAGCACCCCGGACACGCCAAGTGGCGGACCGGGGGCATCGGCGTGTCGGCCCGGGCCGGCGCGATGCCGGCCGCGGGACGTGTGTGGAGCGCTCAGACGAGCTCGGCCGCGGCCTCTTCCTCGGCCTCGCCGTGCGCGACCTCGACGACGGCCTCGGGGGTCGAAGGCGTCATGCTCCGAGCCTTCCCCGCGGCCCGGCGCTTGATCTCGCTGAGGCTGGGCAGCCGGGGCTGCACCGCCCGGAACGGCTTGCCGAGCGCCAGGCGCCGGTCGTCGTCCTCCTGCTGGACGGTGCTGCCGTCCTCGACCGCGTACACCGTCGACGTCGCCGGGCGCGGGCTGCGCGCCGAGCGCGTCGTGTGCATCCGCGACGCCAGATCGATGTTGCGGGCGAAGCCGGTGACCATCACCGCCGACGCCGTCGCCGCCAACACCAACACCGGCTTCGCCGCCGTGCGTAGAACCTGCCCGCCGACCGCCATGTCCTGGACCTCCTGATCGGGCCGCGTCGAAGAAGACGCAGCGCTGTGGGATCCGCCCGCGCGTCGACCGATGGTAGCCCTCGACGCCGGGTGACCCAACGGCGTTCGCCCCGAGATCTCGCCGATCGCGACCCCCTCGGCGCGGGGGCGGGGGGGGGCCCCCCCCCCCCCGACC
>JAXHUH010000302.1:0-22184 GCA_034211175.1 Actinomycetota bacterium | reverse complement strand
CCGCCGTCATCGACGCCGGTGGTGGTGTCGGTGCCGTCCGCGGCACCGTCGTCGACTGCGTCGGACGTGTCCGACGTGTCGGTCCCGGCGTCGTCGGCCTCGTCCCCGGAGGCGTCGTCGGGTGCGACGTCGTCTCCGACACCGCCGTCGCGACGTTCGATGGTCCCCTCGCCGTCGCCCTCGCCGAGGGCGTCGTCGGTCAGCTCGACGTCGTCGCCGAGCTTGCGCACGACCCGTCGCACCTCGCCGTTCTCGTCGAGCACGCCGGCCTCGGAGCCGCCGAGGTTGTTGAACCAGACGAGATCGTCGGTGGCGACGAGCTCGAGCTGCTGGGTCGGCTCTCGCAGCACCGTCGTGGTCGTGATGTGCTCGTTGCGCCTGGTGTCGATCACGACGACCCGCCCGGTGGTGCGGTCGGGCACGAACAGCCGGTCGTCGACGTACTGGGGCGGGCCGAACGAGTCTCCGGCGCCGCCGAAGGTCAGGTCCTCGCAGCGCGCCGGGGCGTCGACGTCGCAGGCCAGGTACCGGCCCTCCTCGGGCACGATCATGAGGATGGCGGGCAGCTCCACACCCGGCCGCGGTTCGACGACCAACACGTCGCCGCCCGGGGCCAGCGCACCCACCTCGACCGCGGGGCCGAGCCCGTCGTCGTCGACCACCGTGATCGTCGCGCTCGCCGGGTCGACGACCACGGGCCGGTCGTCGACCAGCGTGAGCGCGGCCGCTGCGCCGAGCTCGCCCGGGTCCAGGCTCTCGGCGATCTCGTCGCCCTCGACCCGGTGCAGCGCGTCGTTGCCGTGGTCGAGCACCCAGAGCCGCTCGTCGCGGTCGACGAGCGCGTCGAGCTCGCCGGCCAGCGCCACCTCGCCGGTGGGCTCGAGCGTGGCCGGGTCGAAGGTCAGGATCGCTTCGTCGGTCGTGACGTGCACCGTCCGCTCGCCCGGGACCAGGCTGTCGGGAACCGAGCCGATCGGTGTGACCCCGGTCGGCTCGAACGACCGGGCGGAGACCGTCTGGAGGGTCGCGCCCTCCTTGTCCAACACGATGGCACCGTCGCCGTGCTGGACGACCTCGAGCGGCGAGCCCGGCTCGGCGACCGCCACGCGCAGCGCGACCTCACCCGAGCCGCCGTTCACCAGCATCGCCTCACCCGACGCCACGAGGGCCAACCACGCGGTTCCGGGGGCGACGTCGACCTCCGCGACCGAGAACCGGTTCGACCGCAGCACCGCGCCGACGAGCACGACCGCCGCGATCGCGGCGATCGCGACCCACGACAGCGCGGCGCGGCGGCGCCGGTTCACGTCGACACCCGATCCGGCACCGGGAGCCGGGCGAGCAGGTCGGCCAGCAGCGTGGACGCCGTCATCCCCTCGAGGCGGGCAGCGGGCGCGAGGAGCATCCGGTGGGCCAGCACCGGCTCGGCCAGCGCCTTCACGTCGTCCACGGTCACGTACGGGCGCCCTGCCGCCGCGGCCCGGGTCCGGGCGGCGAGGGTCAGGGCCACCGTGCCCCGGGGGCTGACCCCGAGGCGGAGCTCGTCGAGGTTGCGGGTCGCGGCCACGAGCGTGGCCACGTACTCGAGCAGCGGCTCGGCCAGGTGGACCTGCTGGGCGATGGCGATCATCGTCGTCAGGTCCGCGGTCGAGACGACCGCGTGGAGGTCCTCGACGTCGGCGCCGCGGGCACGGTTGCGGGCGATGGCCATCTCGGTGGTGAGGTCCGGGTAGCCGATGGTGATCCGCATGAGGAACCGGTCGAGCTGGGCCTCGGGCAGCTGGTAGGTGCCCTCGTGCTCCACCGGGTTCTGGGTGGCGATCACGATGAACGGGCGGGGAACGACCAGCACGTCGGAGTCGACGGTGACCTGGCGCTCCTCCATGACCTCCAACAGCGCGGACTGGGTCTTGGGCGACGCCCGGTTGATCTCGTCGGCCAGCACGACGTTGGCGAACACCCCACCGGGGTGGAACTCGAAGGTGGCGCTGCCCGGGTCGAAGATGCTGGCGCCGGTCACGTCGGACGGCAGCAGGTCGGGGGTGAACTGGATGCGGCGCAGCTCGCCGTCGATCGACAGGGCCAGCGCCTTGGCCAGCGACGTCTTGCCGACGCCGGGCACGTCCTCGACGAGCAGGTGGCCCTCGGTCAGCAGCGACACCAGCGCGGCCTCGATCGCGGACCGCTTGCCCTGCATGAACAGCTCGATGTTCTCGCGCAGCGCGCCGAAGCGCCCGGCGAACCAGTCCACCTGGTCGCCGATGGTCGCAACCTGACCGTGGTCCTGCATCGTCAGCCGTCTCCCTGACCGGTCGGACCGTCGAGGTCTCGCGTCGACCCACGATCGATCGAACACTGAACGTAGGTCGCTTCCCGCGCCATGTTGTATCGGAGAGCGCGCGGAGTTGCAGTGCGTACACGCTTCGGGGTGATCGGCCGAAGTTCCCGCATCTCCGGCGGCCGCTCGTCACTCTGAGGGACGAGTGCCGTACGCCGCGTTCGAAAGGCGGCCCGATGGGGTCGAGTACCGTGAACGACGTGGAACGACCCGCCGCGGACGAGACCGTGCGTGTCGCGCCGGTCCCGGAGATCGCCGGGCTGTCCGACTTCGCACCGATCGGTCGTGGGGGGTTCGCGGACGTCTACCGGGCGTACCAGCGTGCCTTCGACCGTGAGGTCGCGGTCAAGGTCCTCAACCGCCTCGACGCCCGGATCGTCGAGCTCTTCCAGCGCGAGTGCCGCTCCGCGGGGCGCCTCGGATGGCACGACAACGTCGTGTCGGTCTACGCCACCGGGCGGACCGAGGACGGTCGCCCGTTCCTGTGCATGGAGTACCTCCCCCACGGCAGCCTCGCCCAGTCGATCGGGTCCGGCGGCACGCTGCCGTGGCGGCGGCTGCGCTGGGAGGACGTCACGTCGATCGGCGTCCAGCTCTCCTCCGCGCTGGGGGCGGCCCACCGCGCCGGGATGCTCCACCGCGACGTGAAGCCGGGCAACGTGTTGCAGGAGCCCCTGGCCGACGGCGTGCGGGTCAAGCTCAGCGACTTCGGCATCGCCGGCGTGCTCGTCGACGAGACCCCCGAACACGAGCTGACCGGGACCGCCTACCAGTTCCTCAGCGTGGGGTACGCGGCCCCCGAGGCGTTGGGACGCTCGCAGGTCGTCGATCACCTGTCCGACCTCTACTCGCTCGGCGCCACCATGTACGTGCTGCTCACCGGCCTGCCGATGACCGGCCGCTCGGTGGACCTGTCGACGATCGGCGTGCCCGACCCGCTGATCGCGCTGATCGACGACCTCACCGACGCGCTCCGGGAGAACCGGCCGACGTCCGCGTCGGAGGTCGGTGGCCGGCTCCAGGAGCTGCAGCGGGAGTCCGGGCTGCCGGTCGACCGGCTCACCCTGGAGCGCACGGCACCGGTGAAGGCGAGGTTCGACTCGTCGCGCACGGTTCGCGCCGTCGCCCAGGGCGGGATGCGCCGGCCGAGGACCGACGAGGGGCCCGATGCCGACCCGCCGGCCGCGGCGGCCGGGGCCGACGCAGCGCAGGCTCGGGCCGACGCCGCGGGCATCGGTGAGGCGGCGCCGGACGCCGCAGACCAGGTCGGCGGGGCATCGATCGAGCCGATCTGGGCACGCCCCACCGACGAGCCCGTCGCCGAGCACCCCGGGCCCGTGCCCAGGGCCGCGGCCGGCGAGCTCGCCGAGGACCTCGAGGACGCGACCCCCACGATCGAGGTGTCCTCGCTCAGCTCGCTCATCGCCGACCCGGCGCCCGACGTCGTCGACGAGCCCGCCCCGGCGTTCGACGAGCCCGCCCCGGCGCCCGCCGAGGACGAGGCTCCGCCCGAGGTCGGCCCGGACCACGACCGCCCACCGCGGGGCGAGGAACCGGTCGCCGAGGCTGCGTCCGACGGTCCGGAAGGCATCGCCGTCGGCGTCTTCGAGCCCGTGCCTCCGGCCCCGGACGACGCCCCCGCGCACGAGCCCGCCCCGGACGTCGCCGAAGCGGTCCCGGTCGACGAGGGCGTCCCCGACGGGCACGACCGGACCGGCGACGACCGCGAGTGGGGCTCCGCCGATCCGATGTCGCCGCCCGCCGACGACACCTCGGCGGAGGCCCTCCACGAAGCGGACGAGTCGGACGTGGCGGCCGGTGCCGCCCATGGGACCCCACCCGGTCCGGAGCCGGTTCCCGAGGCCGTGTTCGACGAGGTCGACTCGAACCTCGGGTTCTTCGAGCGCCCACCCGCCGAGGACCGCTGGCCCGACGCCCCGCCCGACGACGCCGACCTCGAGGACGAGTTCGAGGACGAACGGCCCCTCGGCGACGAGCCCGCGGCCGACGCCGCCGACGACGAGACCGGGGACGATCCCGGCGGTGATCTCGTCGACGCCGGGGACGACGTACGCGACGATCACGGCGACGACGAGGACGCGGCCGACGGGGACGACACGGGGGCGCCCGCGGACCCGGCCGACCTCCCGACCGTCGATGACGACGACGCGGCAGGAACCGCCGACGAGAGCGACGGGCGCGGACCCGACGTGGCCGGGCGCGACGTCGGCTACTGGGGCGCACCGCCGCCCCACCGGGTGTACACGAGCATCGGCGACGTGGTGCAGCCCGATCCGCCCGGCTCCTGGAGGCGCCCGTCCGAGCCGGCGACCGCGGAGCGCAAGCCGCCGACGCCGCCGCGCCGCACCACCGCGCCCCAGGGCGTGGACCGTCGGGACCGCTGGAGCAGCACCGGCGAGCGGACCGCCGACCGCACCGGTGTGGGCGACCGCCCGGTCGTGCCGGTCTGGGCCCAACGCGCCGAGCCCCCGACCCCGGAGACCCGACCCGCCCCGACACGGTCGCGGGCGTGGGACGTCGCGATCACGATCCTCATCGTCGTGGTCGTCGTGGCGACGATCGTGACCGCCGGCCTGCTCGTCCTGCGCTGAGGCGCCGTCCTCCGCCGCCGCGCCCGCCGCTCGGGTCGAGCCACCAGCGGCCGATGGTGTAGACCGCCGCCGGTGGCCGGGGGGTTCGCGCAGCTCGGCGAGCGGTTCACGCTCGCGTTCACGTTCTTCGCCGTCGGGGTGACGGTGTCGGTCGCGCTCGCCGATCGCGGCGTGTCCGCCTGGGTGATCGTCCTCGCCGCGGTGGCCGTCTACTCGGCGACCAGCGAGCTCGCGTTCCTGGCGGTCGACGACGCCGGCGGCTCGGTCGTCGCCGGCGTGGTGTCGGGCTGGCTGGTGGCGTCCCGCTTCGGGCTGCTGGCGACGAGCCTCGGCACGCGGTTCCGGGCCGGGGTCGCCCACCGGGCGCTCGCCGCGGTCAACGCGTTCGACCCCAACGTCGGCCTCGCCATGCAGGCGGCCAACACCGCGAACGTGCGCCGGGTGTTCTGGCGGATGACCGTCGCCATGCAGATCGGCTGGTTCACCGGCACGTTCGTCGGCGTGGCCGTCGGCGACGTGATCGGTGACCTCGAGACGTGGGGCCTCGACGCGGTGTTCCCGGCCGCGTTGTTGGCCATCGTCGGTCCCCAGCTCCGTCGGCGGGACGCCGGCATCGCCGCGCTCGTCGGTTTCGTGGTGTGCACGGCGCTGATCGCGTTCACCCCCGGTGGGGTGCCGATCCTGGCCAGCCTCAGCGGCGTCGTGGTCGCGCTGGTCGTCACCCGGGACGCGGCGCCGGCCCCCGGTGCCGCCGACGCGGAACAGGGCGCTGTCGGCGACGACGGGGACGACGACCGGTGACGTTGACCGTCGTGTTCCTCCTGGCGCTGGGCACGCTCGGCATCCGCCTGCTCGGCATGTTCGCCATCGGGCCGCTGCTCGACCGCCGTCCCGGCCTGCGCCGGTCCGCCGAGCTGATCCCGGCCGCGGTCGTCGCCGCCGTGATCGCCCAACTCACCCTCGCGGATGGCCGCGCGGTCGTCGTCGACGCCCGCGCCGTCGGCCTCGTCGTCGCCGGGGTCCTGGTGTGGCGACGCGCCCCGTTCGTCGTCGTGGTCCTCGCCGCCGCGGCCGCCACCGCCCTCACCCGCCTCGCCACCGCCTGACCCTCACCCTCCTGCCCGAGGACCCCCACCCAACCCGTTCTACCCCGCCCAACCCGTTCTGACCCCCGCCCAACCCGTTCTGGACCGCGCCGAATGCCACCGGTGGCACTCTGTGGGGTCCAGAACGGGTTTGGGGTGAGGGGTTCGCCACGGGGAGCGGCGACCCGGGGGGCCGGCGCGGACGTGATCGCGGGGCCCCTGCGCGGACGTGATCGTGGGTCAGGGGGTGTCGGGCTCGACGAGGTCGACGAGCTGGCGCATCGACTCGATCCAGGCGTCGGCGTCGG
Source organism: Actinomycetota bacterium (assembly GCA_034211175.1). Lineage (GTDB taxonomy): Bacteria > Actinomycetota > Acidimicrobiia > Acidimicrobiales > CAIXPF01 > JAXHUH01. The sequence continues at coordinate 15,841 of JAXHUH010000302.1, read as the reverse complement.
TGCGCCACGGGGCGGACACGACGTACTCGACGCCGATCTCGGCGTAGGCGGCCCGTTCGTCACGGATGCGCCCGTGGTCCATCCCCTGGGGGTCCCAGCCGGTCCGCAGCGAGATGACGAAGTCGTCGCCGGGGCGCTCGGCCCGGATGCGGGCGACGATCGGCGCCAGCTCCTCGGGCGTGCGCCCGATGGCGTGGAACCCGTCGCCCTTGGCCACCGCCCGCCGGTAGGCCGGTTCGCTGCCCCCGCCGATCCAGATCGGGATCGGGTGCGCCGGCTGGGGCAGGACCCGCATCGGTTCGAATGCGTACGCGGGCCCGTCGTGGCTGACCGGGTCGTCGGTCCACGCGGCGCGGAGGATGTCGAGGATCTCGTCGGTCCGCCGGCCCCGGTCACCGAAGCTCTGGTCGAGCGCGGCGAACTCCCCCTCCGACCAGCCGACCCCGGCGGCGATCGTCAGCCGCCCGCCGGACAGTGCGTCGAGGCTGGCCAGGGAGTTGGCCAGCGCGAGCGGGTGGTACTGGGGCAGCACGAGCACGCTGGTGCCGAGCCCGACCCGCTCGGTCGCCGCCGCGGCCCAGCCGAGCGTGAGGAACGGCTCGTAGAGGTAGGGCGACGGGTAGCCCTGGCCGGCGGGCTGGACGACGTGGTCGCTGACCCAGACGGCGTCGAAGCCGAGGCCCTCGGCCTCGACCGCGACGCGGCGGATCGCGTCGGGGCCGGCGGCGCGGCCGTACTGCGGGAGGTGGATGCCGAGGCGCACGGCCCGGGACGCTACCGATCGGCCGGCGCCCGACGCAGATCGTCACCCGGCGCCGGAGCGTCGGTGGCGCTCAGCCCGCGGCGCGGCGGTCGCGGAAGTACGTGCGCAGCTCGCGCCAACGGCGGGCGATGTCGGCGGGATCGAGCGGGTCCAGCTGCTCGACGGTGGTCCACCGGTTGTAGGTGGCGATGCGCTCGTTGAGCGCCGCGACCACGGTGCGGACCTCGGCCTCACGCTCGAGGCGCCACGCCGCGGTGAGGGTGGCCTTGATGTGGGCCCGCAGGTCGTCGGCCTTGTCGGTGTCGCGATGGCGCTCCACCGTGCGCTTCGCCCACCAGCCGGACTCGCGATGACGGTCGAGGTCCGGGATGGGTTGGCCGTGCATGGCGAGGTCGTCGAAGTAGCCCTCCGCCTGCGCTTCGCGGATGCGGCGGTCGGCGATCAGCTCGATGATGCGCATCCGGACCGACGTTAGCTCCGTACCCGATGGTTGCGGGAGGCCGGGCGCGAGCTCGTTCGCCGGCTCAGTTGGTGCGGGCCCGCCCGTTGCGCGGTTGCGGTGCCAGGTGATCGGCGACGAACCGTCCGATCGAGGCGATGGCGTCGTCGGCGCCGGTGAGGCCGCCGACGTGGGCGTGCCAGGTGTGGAACATGCCCTCCCACTCCTCGAACGTCACGTCCGCGCCCTGGCAGGCCGCCTTCTCCGCGACGAGCAGCGCGTCGTCGTACATCGTCTCCTCGGAGCCGACCTGGACGAGCAGCGGCGGGTAGCCCGAGAAGTCGCCGAACAGCGGCGAGGCGAGCGGGTCGGTCGGTGGCGTCGCACCGCCGAGGTAGCACTCGACGTAGGCGGGCAGGTCGTCGATGTGGGCGAACGGGTCTCGGTCGCGCCGCTCGATGTGGGACCGCCCGGCGAGGGTCAGGTCGCTCCACGGCGAGATGGCGACGACCCCGGCGGGCCGGGCATCGGCATCGTCGGCGAGGGCGAGCCCGGCGGCCAGCGCCAGGCCGCCGCCGGCCGAGTCGCCGAGCACGACGACCGGGCCGCGGGTCGCGGCCCACCGCACGGCGGCGACGGCGTCCTCGATGGCGGCCGGGAACGGGTGCTCGGGGGCGAGGCGGTAGTCGACGTTGAGGGCGAGGCACCCGGCGGCCGCGGCCATGTGGGCGAAGCGGCGCCGGTGGGTGCCGGCGGTGCACACGACGTAGCCGCCGCCGTGGAAGCAGACGAGCATCCCCGGCGAGCGCGCACCGGGCGGCACGATCAGCTCGGCCCGGACCCCGCCGGCATTGATCGGCTCGACCCGGAACCCCTCCCGGATCGTGCGGCCGAGGTCGGCCGGGACCCCGGCGACGACCCGCTCGCGCTTGGCCTCGAACTCCCCCGCCGGCTCCAGCGCCCGCACCGCGGCGACGACATCGGGCAGCCGGGGGTCATCGGCCCCGGAGCAGCACAACAGGCGGGACGGGGACGCGGCGGACGGCAGTACCGGAGCATCCGACGGGGGTTCGGGCGCCATGGCGGAACGCTACTTCACCCCTGTTCACCAACACCGTCGTCCCGAAGGCAACGAATGCCGTTCATGCTGATCGGATTTCGGTCGACTCCTCGCCGCGTGCGTCTGCGTCGGCCACCCTTGGTCGGCTACGCGTCGACGCCGTGGCGGGTGGTGACGTAGGTGACCATGCGCTCGACGGTCTGGAAGTGATCGAGGGTGACGTCGGCGGGCTCGATGGTGATGCCGAGGCGGTCCTCGAGCCAGCCGACGATCTGGATGACGCCGAGGGAGTCGACCAGGCCGGTGAGCAGCAGGTCGGTGTCGGTCTCGACCGGCTCCTCGTCGTGGACGGCGACCTCGTCGGCGATCAGCTTCACGAGGTCGGCGGCCAGGGGGGACGGGGGCGCACTCATGGGTGTGCTCCTGTGGTGTCGAGGCGCTCGGCCAGCCGGGCGCGCAGGGCGCGACGGTCCAGCTTGCCGCTCGCGGTGAACGGGAGGTCCTCTACCGTGACGAGCCGGTGCGGGACCGCATAGGGCGGCAGCGCTGCGGAGGCAGCGGCGAGGAGGGCGGCGGTGTCGACCGGCTCGTCGCCCGACGGCACCACGGCCGCGGCGAGGACCTGGTTGCCGTCGGCGTCGACGACCCCGGCGACCGCGTGCTCCACGCCGGGCTGGGCGGCCAGGACGGCCTCGACCGATTCGAGCTCGACCCGGTTGCCCCGCACCTTGACCTGGTTGTCGCGCCGGCCGACGAACTCGAGCTCCCCGTCCGGCCGGCGGCGGACCAGGTCACCGGTGGCGTACCACCGGGCGAGCCCACCGCCGGGAAGGGGCAGGTGGACGAACGCCCGGGTGGTCAGGTCGTCGCGGGCCCAGTAGCGGTCCATCATCGTCGAGCACCGCACGAGCAGCTGGCCGACCTCACCGTCGGCGACCGCACCGGCCGAAGCGGCCTGCGTGAGCGGCTCGCCCGGCTCGGCGTCGGGATCGACGACCAGCAGGTCGACGTCGGGCAACGGCCGGCCGATCGGCACCCCCTCCCCCGCCGCCGGCACCTCGGCGACATGGTGGAACGTGCACTGGTTCACCTCGGCCGGGCCGTAGGAGTTCGAGAACCGTGCCCCGGGCCAGAGCCCCATCAGCCCGGCGAGCACGTCGGGAGCCATGACCTCGCCCCCGAAGAGCACCCACCGCAGGCCCGACAGGTCCCGCTCGGCCAGCGCGCCCCGGGCCCACAGCTCAGCGAGCAGGAACGGCACGGAGTACCAGAACGTCGAGCGGTCGTCGGCCAGGAGCTGGGACAGGCTGGCCGGCATCTTGAGGTACGGCTCGGGGATCACCAGCGTCGACGCACCCGCCAGCGGCCCGGCCAGCACCTCGAACGTCGAGATGTCGAAGTGGAACGGCGCCGAGTTGGCCAGCCGGTCCGACGGGCGGACCCCGTAGACCTCGACCGCCTGCTGGGCGTAGCGCAGCCCGCTGCGGTGGGTGTGGACGATGCCCTTCGGCCGTCCCGTCGAGCCCGACGTGTACATCACGTAGGCGATGTCGTCCGAGAGCACCCGGGGCGCCACGAGCCCGCCCGAGGCCCCGGCCACGGTGTCGGGGCCGACCGTCTCGAGCCCGTCGAGCGGCCCGTCGAGGCCGACCACGGCCCGCAGCGGTTCGGCGCCGTCCGGACGCGCGGCCAGGTTGGTGAGGTTGCGCCGCTGACGCGACTCGCTGACCAGCACCTCGATCCCGCAGTCGGCGGTGATGTCGGCGACGAGCCCGGGCGGCGCGAACGGGTCGATCGGCACGTAGGCGGCACCGGCCCGGAGCACGCCGTGGATCGCCACGAACGCGGCCACCGACTTGTGGAGGTACAGCCCGACCCGGTCACCGGGCCGCACGCCCAGGCCCTGGAGCGTGGCCGCGAGGGCCTCGGTCCGTGCCGCGAGCTCGCCGTAGGTCAGCTCCTCGTCGCCGGAGCGCACGGCCGACGCACCCGGGTCCCGCTCGGCACCGGCCACGACCAGCTGGGACAGGAGGTACGGACCGGACACCGCCGACACGGTCGAGGCAGGGCTCATCGGATCGCGAGGTAGGGGTCGTGGGGCTGGTCGCCGACGTCGTGGAGCGCCACCGTCATGCCGAGCCCCAGGTCGCCGGCGAGGTCGAGCGCCAGCTCCGCGGCGACCAGGTCCTCGAGCGCCCAGCCGGTCGAGTCGAACACGGTCAGCCGCGAGCGCAGCTCCTCGTAGCGGGCCCGCTGCTGGACGAGCGTGGCCAGGTCGGGCCCGATGTTCTCCGGGCGGGTCCCCTGGAGCTCACCCTCGACCACGCACTGCTCGAGCAGGTCGGGGCACACGACGCTGCGGTCCAGCAGCGGGCCGGGCAGCTCCCGCTTGCCGGGGAAGTCGGAGCCGACGGCGTTGATGTGGAGCCACTCGTGGTGCTCGCCGTCGTCGAGGACCGGGCCGGCGTCCACGTCGACCGAGGTGGCCGTGCACACGACGTCGGACTCCGAGAGCACGCGGGACCGGTCGGCCGGCGCCACGATCTCGATCGGCCGGTCGATGAACGCGACCCGACGGGCGAACGACGCGGCGACCGTGGCATCGGCGTCGACGGCCAGGACCCGCTCGACGGGGCGTACGCGGGCGATGCCGTGGAGCTGGGTGACCGCCTGGGCCCCGCACCCCATGAGGCCGACGACGACCGGGCCGGGCCGGGCGAGGACGTCGGTGGCGACCGCCGAGGCCGCGCCCGTCCGCAGCGCCGTGAGCAGGGTCGAGTCGACGACCGCGAGGAGCCTTCCGGTACCGGTGTCGTAGAGGCTGGTCGACGACATCACCGTCGGCAGCGCCCGCTCGGTCGGGTTGGTCGGGTGGTACCCGACGGTCTTGACCGCCACCACCCGCCCGAGGTCCATGGCCGGCATCCACTCGATCAGCCCGGCCGTCGGGAGCTCGTAGTGGAACCCGGCACGCGCCGGAGTCCGCACCTTGGTCGGTTCGTGCGCGGCCAACGCGTCGGTCAGCCGCCCGATCAGCTCGTCGAGCACGACGTCGACACCGTGGTGGCGTACGAGCCGTGCCACGTCGTCGGCCCGGACCACCCGCATCCCGCCGTTCATGTCCACCGCACCGCCCTGCCCGCTGCTTCCGCCAACTCCTTCTACGGAGCCGAGCGGCCCCCGGATTCGACCGGCTGCCGTGCCCTCAGCCCCGAGCCCGACGCCGCGCCGGCCGGTCCACGCCCAGCAGGCGCGCGACGAGGTTCCGTTGGATGTCCGAGGTCCCCGAGAACGCCAACCCGCCGATCGCGTCCCGCAGTTCCGCTTCGACCCCCGCCGCCTCGGTGTAGCCCTCGGCGCCATGAATGCGGATCGCGTCCAGCGCCGAGACTACCGACATCTCCGACGTCTGCAACTTGGCCAGCGCGGCCGCCACCGCGACGCTCTCGCCCCGCTCGGCGAGCGCGGCGGCCTTGTAGACGAGCAGCCGCGCCGCCTCGTGACGAAGCTTCATCTCGACGATGCGGTGGGACACCGCCTGGAAGGTGCCGATCGGTGCCCCGAACTGCCGCCGCTCCCGGGCACGGCGGATCGATGCGTCGATCACGCGCTCCATGGCGCCCAGCGGGGCGGCGTAGAGGTAGGCACGCTCCGACTCGACGGCGTCGGCGAAGATGGCGGCGCCGGCGCCGACCGCGCCGAGCACGGCATCGGGCCCGACGACCACTCCGTCGAGCTCGAGGGTGCCGAACGGGCACGTGCCGAGGCCCATCTTGGCCACGACCGGCCCGCGCCGCAGGCCCGGGCTGTTCGCGTCGAGGACGAACGCGGTGATGCCCCAGCGACCCTTCGCCGGGTCGGTCGTGGCGAACACGATCACGACGTCGCAGATCGGGCCGAGCGTGACCCAGCTCTTCACCCCGTCGAGGCGGTAGCCGCCGTCGTCGAGCGCGGTCGCGGTCGTCGTGATCGACGCCGTGTCCGAACCCGCGTCGGGCTCGGACATGGCGAAGGAGCCGATCAGCTCCCCGGCGACGAGCGGCCGCAGCCACCGCTCGAGCTGCGCCGGCGAACCGGCCGACGTCAACGCCCGTTGCATGGCGAAGACCTGCGACGCGAGCGCGAACACGACCCCGTTGTCGACGCAGCCGAGGCCGAGGCCCTCGAAGACGAGCAGTGCCTCGCTGATGCTGCGAGCCCCACCGCCGAGCGCCGTCGGCACGAGCAGGCCCTGCACGCCCCATGTCGCGGCCCGCCGCCAGACGTCGCGGTCGATCCCGCTGCCCGCGCCGGGCAGCTCCGTCGCCGCCCATGCCGCGGCTTCGACCTTCAGCGGGTGCGCGAGGTCGAGCATCGCCTCGAACGCCGTGGCGCCGGCGGGAACATCGGAGGACGCACCGCCACGTCGTTCGTCGTCGACCACCTTCCGCTCCCGCCCTGTTCGTCGCGCCCGCCGGGCGCCGGTCCTGCGCTTCCCGGCCGCCGGTCGCGACCTCACGATCCCTGACCGGCCGTCGGTAGGGTAACCACGCCAGGTGAAAGCAGTGCAGCCCGGGTGGGCGCGTCGACGGACGCGACGGGCACGAGGCGAGGCGGAGCGGAATGACCCAGTGGAGCGCGGACCACGCGGTGGCCGGGCAGCCGGTGGCGCTGCGGCGCGGCGTGGAGATCACGCCGATGCAGCGGGCCCTGTGGACGTCACAGCGTCGCAACCCGACCGCACCGCTGCAGAACATGGCGCTGCTGTCCCACGTGCAGGCGCCCGTCGACCCCGACCGGCTCCGCGATGCGTTCGCCGCGGTCGTCGCCGCGTCGGACGTGCTCCGCTCCCGCGTCGTCGCCGACGACGCCGGTGCCGCCGTGCGCGTCGGCGACGAGGACGCGGTGACCGAGGTCATCGAGCTCAACCGCGCCGACGCACACGCCTGGGCGCAACAGCGGGTGGCCACCCCGATCGATCTCGCCGTCCGCGGCTACGACAGCGCCGTCCTGGTCCATGCCGACGGGACGGTCTCGTGGTACCTGGCGCTGCACCACGTGATCACCGACGCCACCTCGTCGCTGCTGGTGTACGAGGCGACGGCGGCCGCCTACCGGGGCGAGGTCGTCGACCTCGACTCGTACTACGGATGGGCCCGTGATCTCCGTTCGCGTCCCGATCGCCGCAGGGACCGGGCGTCCGAGCACTGGGCGGGCCGCGAGCCCGCGCCCCGGGTCGGTCGCCTCTACCGCGCCGTGACCCGACCGGGACCGACGTCCAGCCGTGCACCGGTCCCCCTCGACCGCCAGCTCCTGTCCCGGGTGGGCGAACGCCTGCAGGGTGACCTGCGGGTGTTGAGCGACGACCTGAGCTGGGCATCGCTGCTCGTCACCTCGGCCGCCGCCTACCTGCACCGGGTCACCGGTGCCGAGCGGTTCTCGATCGGCCTGCCCGTCCACAACCGCTCCGACGGCGTCACCCGCCGATTGGTCGGCCCGATCATGGAGGTGTTCCCGGTCGACGTCACCGTCGAGCCGGGCGACACCTACCGGGACCTCCACCGCCGTGTCGGGCGCGCGGTGATGACGACGCTGCGTCACGCGGTGCCGGGCACCGCCCCGGGCAACGCCGACGTCGAGGCGGTGGTCAACGTCATCCCCCGGGCCGGTCTGGGGGCGTTCGGGCCGCTCCCCGCGACGACCGAGTGGATCCACCCCGGGGCCTCCGACCCGTCGCACCTGTTCCGCCTCCAGCTCACGACCTACGGCGACGGCATCGAGCTCGTGCTCGACCTGAACCACGCCGCGGCCGGGGCGCGCCATCGCGACCGGGCCCCGGGCCACCTCACGATGGTGCTCGAGGACCTGGTCACCGACCCCGACCGGCCGCTCGGCCACCGCAGCCTGTGCGGGCCCGACGAGCTCGCCGCGACCCGGCGCTGGGGCCGGGGCGCCGACGCCGGGCCGATGCCCCCGCCGATCACCCACACCCTGGCCCGCAGCCTCACGTCCACGCCCGGTGTGGTGCTGAGCGACGGGGACCGGGCCTGGACGGGCCCGCAGCTGTGGGCCGACGTGACCGCCACGGCCGGCCGGCTCCGCGGGCTCGGCGCCGGGCCCGGAGCCAGGGTCGGGGTGGGACTCGACCGCAGCGCCGAGGCCGTCGTGGCGATCCTCGCGACGATGGTCACCGGCGCGTCCTACGTGCCGATCGACCCCGCCCAGCCCGAGGCGCGCCGGCGACGCCTGGCCGGGCGCGCCGGCGTGGTCACCGTGATCGACCACCCCGACGCCGTCGTGCTCCACACCGACGAGAACCCCGACGGCGCCTCTCCCGGGCCGGCAGGGCCCGACGACGAGGCGTACCTCCTGTTCACCTCAGGCTCGACCGGCGAGCCCAAGGGGGTGCCGATCACCCACCGGGGGCTCGCCCGCTACCTCGACGTGGCCCGACGCCAGTACACCGGGGCCGACGCGCCACCGGTCGTGCCGCTGTTCAGCGCGCTCACGTTCGACCTCACGGTCACCAGCCTCTTCCTGCCGCTGTGCACCGGCGGTCACCTCGTCGTCGTGCACGAGGCCGGCACCGCCGGGCTGCGCCGCATCGCCGGGGACCGGCGCCTGACCTGGATGAAGGCCACACCGTCCCACCTCGAGCTGCTGGTCCGCCTCGTCGAGGGCGGCGACGGTCCCGGTCCGGCGTTGGCGACCCTGGTCGTCGGCGGCGAGGCGTTCCCCGCGGCCCTCGCCCGGCGCCTGGACGACACGTTCGCAGGCGTGCGGATCATCAACGAGTACGGCCCCACCGAGGCCGTCGTCGGGTGCATGATCCACGAGCACGACCCCGAGGCGTTCCCCGACGAGGTCGACGTGCCGATCGGCTCACCGGCGCCGGGCGTGACGCTGCGCCTCCTCGACCGCCACGGCAGCGACGTCCCCGAGGGCTCCCCCGGCGAGCTCCACATCGCCCACGAGGGACTCACCGAGGGCTACCTCGGCGCCGCCGCGGGGGACGATCCCGACAGCCCGTTCGTGATGCTCGACGGCGTCCGCTTCTACCGCTCCGGCGACCTCGCCCGCCTCGTCGACCCGCACACGCTCACCTACCTCGGACGCGCCGATCAGCAGGTCAAGGTCGGCGGCATCCGGCTCGAGCCGAACGAGGTCGCAGCCGCGCTGGCCGAGCACCCCGCGATCGCACGGGCGGCGGTGCGCCTGTGGTCGCCCCGCCCCGGCACCGCGGCCACGCACTGCACGCGCTGCGGGCTGCCGTCCGACGTGCCCGGCGCGACCTTCGACGACGACGGCGTGTGCAGCAGCTGCCACGACTACGAGCGGATCCGCGACCAGGCCGCGGTGTACTTCCGCACCCCCGACGACCTCCGGGCGGCTCGCGACCGGGCACGGGCGAGGCGCACGGGCCGTCACGACTGCATCCACCTGCTGAGCGGCGGGAAGGACTCGACCTACGCCCTCTACCAGCTCGTCGAGATGGGCTTCGACGTCTACGCGCTCACCCTCGACAACGGGTTCATCTCCGAGGGCGCCAAGGAGAACGTCCGGCGGTCGGTGGCCGACCTCGGCATCGAGCACGAGTTCGCCACGACCGACGCCATGAACGAGATCTTCCGGGACAGCCTCGAGCGGCACTCCAACGTCTGCCACGGCTGCTACAAGACGATCTACACGCTCGCCACCCGCCGGGCGCTCGACCTCGGTGCGCCGCTGATCGTCACCGGGCTCTCCCGCGGCCAGCTGTTCGAGACCAGGCTGGTCCCGGCCCAGTTCAGCGCCGAGCGGTTCGACCCCGACGCCATCGACCGCGCCGTCGTCGCCGCCCGGGCGGTGTACCACCGCGCCGACGACGCCGTTCGCCGTGAGCTCGACACGTCGCACTTCGACGACGACGCCGTCTTCGAGCGGGTCGAGTACCTCGACTTCTATCGCTACGTCGACGTCGAGCTCGCCGAGATGCTGGCGTTCCTCGACACCCAGGCGCCGTGGGTGCGGCCACGCGACACCGGCCGCTCGACCAACTGCCTGATCAACGCGGCCGGGATCGCCACCCACCTCACCGAGCAGGGCTTCCACAACTACGCCGTGCCCTACGCCTGGGACGTCCGCCTCGGCCACAAGACGCGCGACGAGGCCATGGCCGAGCTCGACGATCGCCTCGACCCCGACGAGGTCGCCGACCTGCTCGACGAGGTCGGCTACCGGCCCCGTCGACGGGAGGTCCTCGTCGCCTGGTACGAACCGGCCGACGGCACCGCGGCGGCGCCCGAGCCGGTCGAGCTGCGCACGTTCCTCGCCGAGCGCCTGCCGGCCCATGCGGTCCCCCAGGCGTTCGTCGCCGTTGGCGCGCTGCCGATGACGACGAACGGCAAGCTCGACGACGCGTCGCTGCCCGCTCCCGCCCGGGTCCACCGCCCGGGCCCCGCCCTGTACGTGTCGCCCAGTCGCCCCCTGGAGGCGAAGGTCGTCGCGGTCTGGGAGCAGGTCCTGGGCACCGAGCCGATCGGCGTCGCCGACGACTTCTTCTCGCTCGGCGGCGACTCCCTCGCCGCCCTCGAGATGGCGATGCGCCTGAGCACGGAGCTCGGCCGCACGGTCCGCGAGGACCTCGCCTTCGTCCACACGACACCCCGCGACCTCGCAGCCGCGCTCGTCGCCCACGAGGGTGGCGACGCGGGCGCGGCCGACGGGACCGCGGTCGCCGGCCTCGAGCCGGCCGGGGAGGACGGCACCGTCACCGGGTCGCACCCGACCGTCGCGTCCGACGACCCGGCGCCCCGACCGGCCGGTGTCGCACCGCCCCTGTCGATCGGTGAGCAGTCGATCCTGTTCGAGCAGCTGAGCCGGCCCGACGACCCCCGCTACCACGTCGCCCGCCGCTACACCGTCACCGGCGACCTCGACCCGGCGCGGTTCCGGGAGGCGCTCGAGGCCGTCGTCGACGCCCACGTGCCGCTGCACTGGACCTTCGGTGAGCCCCGGCGACAGCTTGCTCCGAGCGAGGCCGTCGCCGTCGAGATCACCACGTCGCCGGTGGCGCCGGAGGCCTTCGCCGAGGCGACCCGACGGCTCCACCGGGCACCGTTCGACCTCGACGCCGGGCCGCTCGGTCGCGCACTGGTCCAGCCCCTCGACGACGGCACGTGGGGCGTGGCGCTCGTCTTCCACCACATCTCGATCGACGCCGGCAGCTTCGACCGGCTGTGGGACGAGCTGAGCCGGCGCTACCAGGGCGCCACACCCCCGCCGGCGCCGTTCGACTACGCCGACCACCACGCGTGGATCGAGTCGCGCCTCGACGACGCCGACCGCACGTTCTGGTCCGCGCCCGAGCGCACCCGGCCCGCGGCCACGGTCGACCTCGCCGCAGGTGGCGGCGATCGCACCGACGGTCCCGGGGCGTCCGACGATGACCACGATGCGGTCGGCGGCTATCGCCAGCGGCCGGCGTCGGTCGACCTGGCGACGCTGCGGACCGGGCCCGGCCGCACGCCGTTCGCCACCACGCTCGCCGCCTTCGTCGCCGCGCTCGCGGCCCGGTCGGACGGCGGCCCGGTCGGTGTCGGCCTCACCACCTCGACCCGAGACCACCCGGGCGCGGAGGGCCTCGTCGGCTACTACCTCAACACGGTGCCCGTGCTCGTCGACGCCGGGCCGGACGACACCTTCGCCACCGTCGCGCGTCGCTGCGCCGAGCAGATCGGCGGGGCGCTCGCCCACCGGACCTACCCGTTCGCCCGGATCGTGGCCGACCGGCGCGCCGCCGGCCTGGCGCCACCCGCCACCCGGGTCCTCGTCGCCTACGAGGAGCTCGCCCCGGCCGACCTCGGCGGACGGGAGGCCAACCACGAGGTGCTCGCCTCGGGCTCGACGATCGCCGACGCCACGTTCTTCGTGCAGGTCCGCGGCCAGCGGGTCGACCTCGGCCTGGAGCACGACACCACGGTGATCGACGCCGCGGGCGCGGACGCGCTGCTCGCCGAGGTCGACGCGGTCCTCGCGGCCGGGCTCGCCCGCCCGACCACCCCGCTGGCGGACCTCCCGACCGCACGCGGTGCGGAGCCCGACCCCGACCCCGGCGCCGGTTCGCCGGTCCCGGACTCGTGGCACGGCGCCGATCGTCCGGCGCTGCGGCCGGCGGTCACCATCGACCGGCTGATCGCCGATGCCGCAGCGGCCCACCCGGACACCGCGGCGGTCACCTGCGGCGAGCTCGTCCTCACCCACGCCGAGCTCGACCGGCGGGCGAACCGGCTCGCCCACCGGCTCCGATCGCTCGCGGTCGGGCCCGAGGTCCCGGTCGTCGTCGACGCCCGCCGGTCCGCCGGCGCGGTCGCCGCCATCATCGGTGTGCTGCGCGCCGGCGGCGCCCACGTCCCGGTCGATCTCGACCAACCCCGGGCCCGCACCGAGGCGCTGCTCGCCAGCACGGCGGCGACCGTCGTCGTCACGATCGGCCGGCCGGGCTGGGAGCGCCCCGCGGGCGTCCGGGTCGTCGCCCTGGGCGCCGACGGGCGTCCGGTCGCCGACACCGGGGCCACCAACGGCCGCACCTGGCCGGACGCACCGCCCGAACCCACCGCGGGACCCGACGACCTCGCCTACGTGCTCCACACCTCCGGGTCGACCGGCGCACCGAAGGGCGTGATGGTCGAGCACCGTCAGATCGTGGCGTCGACCCTCGCCCGCCGCGGCGTCTACGACGCCGACCCCGAGCGGTTCCTCGTGGTCTCGCCGTTCGCGTTCGACAGCTCCATGGCCGGCCTGCTGTGGACCCTGGTCGGCGGCGGCACGGTCGTGCTGCCCGACGGTGAGGACCACCGCGACGTGCACCGTCTCGCCGGGCTGATCGCCCGCCACCGGGTGACCCACCTCCTCGCCGTCCCGTCCCTGTACCAGGTGCTGGTCGAGGAGGCGGACGCCGGCGAGCTGGCCAGCCTGCGCACGGCGATCGTGGCCGGCGAGGCGTGCACCGCCGCGGTCGTCGCCGCCCACCGGCGGGCCTGCCCCGACGCCGAGCTGGTCAACGAGTACGGCCCCACCGAGGCAACGGTGTGGTCCCACGCCTACCGCGTCCCGGCCGACCACACCGGCGCGGTCGTGCCGATCGGGCGGCCCGTCCCGAACGTCGTCGGAATCGTGCTCGACGAGGCCCGCCGCCCCGTCCCCGTCGGCGAACCCGGCGAGCTCCACCTCGGCGGGGCCGGCGTCGCCCGCGGCTACCTCGGCCTGCCCGACGCGACCGCCGAGCGGTTCGTCCACCTCGACGCGCGGTCCGCGGGTGCGCACGCCGGGCGCTTCTACCGGACCGGCGACCTCGTGAGCTGGACCGACGGCGGCGACCTCGTCTTCCACGGCCGCGTCGACCACCAGGTGAAGGTGCGGGGCCACCGGGTCGAACCGGCCGAGATCGAGGCGGCCATCGCCGCGCTCGACACCGTGCGCGAGGCCGCCGTCATCACCGAGGGCACCGGAGCGTCGCTCCGCCTGGTCGCGTTCGTGATCACCGATGGCACCGTGACGTCGGACGAGCTGCGACGGCGCGGCGCGCAGGTCCTGCCCGACCACCTCCTGCCCGCCCGCATCGAGCTCGTGGCCGATCTGCCCCGCACCACCAACGGCAAGATCGACCGGGCCGCGCTCGGATCCCGGCTCCCCGGCTCCCCGGCCGCTGAGACGACCGAGCCGACGGAGACGACCAGCGGGCCGACCGCCGATGCGGCGCGTGCGGCGGTCGACGCCCACGCCGTCGCCGGGCTGTGGCGGGAGGTGCTCGACGTCGCCACGGTCGGGCCCGACGACGACTTCTTCGACCTCGGCGGCGACTCGCTCGTCGCCATCCGGGTCTTCGCCCGCATCCGGCGACGCTTCGGCGTGGAGCTGCCGCTCCCCGTCCTGTTCGAGGCGGCCACCCCTCGGGCGTTGGCCACCCGGATCGCCTCGCTCGCCGCCGGTGACGGCAACGGCGACGCGGGCACCGGTGACGAGCCGACCCACCTCGTGCCCATCACCCGGGGGACCGACGAGCGCCGGCCGCCGATCTACTGCGTGCACGGCCTCGGTGGCAACGTGCTCAACATGCGTGCCCTGGCGGTCGGCCTCGGATCGGCGTGGACCTTCGTCGGGATCCAGGCGGCCGGCGTCGACGGGCTCAGCCCGCTCCACCAGAGCACGGACGAGATCTGCGAGGCCTACCTGGCCGAGCTGCGGGCCCACCACCCGGGCGGGCCGTTCGTGCTCGCCGGCTACTCCAACGGCGGGCTCATCGCCTACGAGCTCGCCCAACGCCTCGAGGCCGAGGGTGCGTCCGTCGCCGCGGTCGTCCTCCTCGACACGATCCACCCCGACCACGCCGAGGCGCGCATCCCGCCACTCACCCACCTGCGCGAGCTGCGCCGGCGGGGCCCGGCCTACCTCCTCGACCGGGTGCTCGAACGGCGCCGCCGGGCGGGCCGGCGGGCGGCAGCGGAGGCCCTCGACGACTACGAGGACATCCCGGGCCACGCGCCACCGTGGGAGGTGCGCGAGCGGCGCCTGTTCGTCCACAACAAGGCGCTCCTCGGCCGCTACCGGCCGACCCGCTGGGACGGCCGGGTGATCATGATGTCGGCGACCGACGACTGGAAGTACCAGCACCTCCCCGCGGACCGGGGCTGGTCCGTCGTCGTCGACGGCATCGAGGTGATCCGCACCCCGGGTGACCACGTCACGCTCATGGAGGAGCCCCACGCGTCGGTGATGGCCGAGCGCCTCGGCCGGGCGCTCGGCGGCGTCGCTCGCTGAGCACGGGGACCTCCGCGTCAGCCGAGAGGCACCGACGCGAACGTGACCGTGTGGTCGACGCCGTCGCGCTCGATCACCACCACCGGTTCTCGCCGGTGCAGCTCGCCATCGTCGGTGCGCAGGGTGGTCACCCGCTCGACCTCGAGGCGCACGAGCGGCGTGGTGCCGTCCCAGTCGGTCCCCGGGCGATCGGTCCAGAAGTGCCGCGGCGGCGCGGGGAGACGGTCCCCGGGCGCCACGCAACGCGCGGTCGAGTCGAGGAACCGCTCGAGGAGCCACACCGCCTCGGCTGCCGCGTCGGAAGAGGTGCCCGTCGAGCCGGCCGTCCGGGCGGCGTCGCGCTCCACGGCATCGAGGTCGTCGAGCGTCTCCACCCCGGCCAGTGCGTCGAGGGCGACCGGATCGATCGCGCCGTACCCGTTGGCGAGCGGTGGCCGCGGTCCCAGCGGGAGCGCACCGAAGGCGAACGCCTGGCCGTACGGGGCGAAGTCGTCGGCGTGGAGCGCGACGCGACGACCGTTTGCGTCGACGGCGTCGATCTCGTAGTCGTACACGAGGGGCCCGTCGATCCACGCCAAGCGGGGTGGATCGAGAACGCGGCCCCCGACGACGACGGTCGCGATCGCGACGGCCGCCACCCCGGGACGGAACGCGGCGTTCACCAGGTCCCGGTGGTGGGGATGCGCCAGGATGACGAGCAGCGCAGCCTCGACCACGAGCCAGTCCAGGAACGAGAAGCCGAGCGCGGCACCGACGGCGACGTGGAACCCGACGAAGCCGGTGAGCCAGGCCACCGCGAGCC
>JAXHUH010000301.1:19712-64648 GCA_034211175.1 Actinomycetota bacterium | reverse complement strand
GCTCGACGCACTCGCGGGCGCGCTCGGTCTCGACGCCGAGGAACGGTCCCACCTCGGGATGCTGGCCGCTCGGGGCACGGCCGCGAGTGCGTCGAGCACCTCGACGGAGGGGTGACGGTCGCGGCCCTGCTCGAGGCGGGTCACGTACTCGGCGCTGATCCCGGCGAGCACGGCCACCTCGTCGCGTCGGAGCCCGGCGACCCGACGCCGACGACCTTGCGGCAGGCCCACGTCCTCCGGTCGCCGGGCGTCGCGACGAGCCCGGAGGTACTCGCCGAGGGGTCCGGGGCTCGCCGCCACCCGCCTGACGGTAGCCGGCGTCCCGGGCGCTGCCTGGCCCTGCGCCTACCAGGAGCAACGCGGGCTGGTCCGTCGTCCCCCGTGGGGGGATGGTCGAGGGCGACCGACCCCCGAAGGAACCGAGGGATCCGATGAACGAGGACACGGTGCTGGTCACCGGAGGCACGGGCTTCCTCGCCACCCACCTGATCGTCGCCCTTGCCCGGGACGGCTACCGGGTACGCACCACGGTGCGCGATCCCGGCCGCGCGCACGAGGTACGCGACGCCCTCGCCGACGCCGGGCTCGACGGCGATGTCGGCGACGGCGGCATCGACCTCGCCGTCGTCGCCGCCGACCTGTCCGTGGACGCCGGCTGGGACGAGGCACTCGACGGCGTCCGCTACGTGCACCACGTCGCCTCGCCGTTCCCGCCCGCGTTGCCCGAGGACGACGACGAGGTGATCGTGCCCGCCCGGGACGGCACCCTGCGCGTGCTGCGGGCCGCGATCGACGCCGGAGTGGAGCGGGTGGTGATGACCTCGTCGTTCGCCGCCGTCGGCTACGGCCACCCGCCGACCGACGAACCGTTCACCGAGGAGGACTGGACCGACCTCGACGCACCCCTGAGTGCCTACGTCCGGTCCAAGGCGGTGGCGGAGCGGGCGGCTTGGGACCTCCTGACCGCCCGCCCCGACACCGACACCGGCACCGACACCGAGCTCACGGTCGTGAACCCGGTCGGCATCTTCGGCCCACCGGCCACGAGTCGTCTGTCCGCGTCGGTCGCTCTCGCCCGCCAGCTGCTGTCGATGCCCGCGGTACCGCGCCTGGCCACGACCGTGGTCGACGTGCGTGACGCCGCGGACCTGCACCTGCGCGCCATGACCTCGCCCGACGCAGCGGGTGAGCGCTTCCTGGCGTCGACCGGTGAGCCGATCACGTTCCAGGAGATGGCGCGGATCCTGCGGGAGGCCGTGACCCCCGATGCGCCGATCCCCGACGTGCTCGACGACGAGACCGTGCGCGAGGCGGCAAGGGTCGACCCGGGGATGGCCGGCATGGTCGGAGAGCTCGGCAAGGTTCGGCGGGTCTCGAGCGACAAGGCCCGGCGCACGCTCGGTTGGGAGCCACGCGCCAACGCCGAGGCGCTCCGCGCCACCGCCCTGGCGCTGCGCGATCTCGGCCTGCTCGAACCGGCCCGCACCGCGCACCGGTAGCCGGCCGGTCAGCCGTCCTGGTGGAGCAGGTCCGGGAGGGGGCGCTGATGGACGAGGGTGAGACGGTCGGTCGAGCGGGTGAGGGCGACGTAGAGGAGGCTCAGGCCGTTGGGCTCGTCGAGGAACCGCGCCGGTTCGACGACGACGACCTCGTCGAACTCGAGGCCCTTCGCCCGCCACGGCGACAGCGCCCGGTACCACGGCACGCCCGGCTCGTCGGCGCCGGCCGCTTCCTCACCGGCGCCGTGGCCGCTCGGGCGGTCGAGATCGGGCAGGTCGAAGCCGATCACCGCCGGCGGCACCGCCCGTCCCGGCCGCTCCTTCTGACGGGCGGCGACGTCGGCCACCACCGCCGCGAGGTCGCGATCGAGGTCGTCGACGGCCACGACCTCGGGCTCGTGGCCCGAGTGGCGCACCGAGCGCGACACCGGCAGGTCGGGGGCGAGGCGCCGCAGCACCGCGGCGGCGAGGTCGTTGATCTCGGCCGGCGACCGGTAGTTGATCGTCAGGTCGCGCTGCGCGTGCGGCTTCAGCTGCGGGGGGAGGTGCTCGGCCCAGCTGCCCGGCTCCCCGATCGAGCGTTGGGCCAGGTCGCCCAGCATGGTCACCGCGCCGGTGCGGGACCGGCGGACGACCATGCGCCACTGCATCGGCGTGAGGTCCTGGGCCTCGTCGACGATCACGTGGCCGAAGCGCCACACCTGCTCGCCGAGCGCGAGCTGGCGGACCGTCGCCCCCTCGGCGGCGATCTCGTCGGGGCGGTCGAGGTCGAGCTCGCGGACCGGTCCGTCACCCTCGGTGGTCTGGCCGCCGTGGGAGACGTCGATGCCGGTCCGACGATCCTCGACGTCGGGGTCGTTCGGGTCGGCGAGACGGTCGGAGGTCCAGTCGGTCATCGGAACCACCCCGGGGCGCCGCCCTCGTCGACCTCGTAGCGCTTGTCGAGCACGCTGGTGTCGAACATCGGGTCGCCGGGCTCGCGGTCGGTGCCGACGAGCTCGTCGAGGGACTCGGTGTCGTCGTCCCACCCGGCGTCGTCGTCGTTGTCGTCGGTGTTGGCGTCGCCGTCCTCGTCGTCGTCCGAGCTGTCGGCGGCCGCCCGCTCGTCGGCGGCGGCCGCCCGCTCGAACTCGTCGGCCTCGTCCCGCTCGCGGATCCGCTCGTCCATCACCCGATCGCCGAGGGAGATGCCGACGAGGGACAGCAGCTCGTCGAGGAGCGGGACGTCGGCGTTCGACCAGTGGATGTCCTCGACCGCGGCGTAGGGCGTGCGGGGCCGGGCGAGGAGGTCGAGCTCGGCGGCGCCGAGACCGGTGCCCCGGGCTGCGGAGCGCAGCAGGGCGCGGGAGCCGAACAGGTCGTTCAGCGCCTGCTCCGGCGTGAGCGGCGGCCAGTGGGCCATGAGGTGCTCGGTGACCGTCGGGTCGTTGCGGAAGTGGTCCCGGGCCTCGTCGAGGTTGTGGAACGACGGGTCGAACACCTCGGCGGTCAGGGCCTCGACGACCTCGAAGCGGTAGTGGTCGGCGCCCTCGTTGTGGGTCCGGTGCTGGCCGGCCCGGCCGAACAGCTCGGCGAGCCGGTCGCTGCCCAGCGTCACCCGGCGGCCGCCGTACCAGGTGTTGAACGGGCCCTTCGGGAGCCGGCGACGATCCGCGATCGCGTTGGCGAGCAGCTCGACCATGTCGAGGCGGCCCTTGACCGCGGCGACCTCGTCGGGCTCGGGGCGGCCCCGCCGCACGCCCGGGTACAGCTCGGGCGGCGTGACCGAGAGGACGCCGGTCTCGCCGAGCGATGGGAGGACGCCGGCGATGTAGGTCAGGAACTCGGGCGACGGCCCGAGCACGAGCACACCGGTGTCGGACAGGGCCTCGCGCTGGGCGTAGAGCAGGTAGGCGGCGCGGTGGAGCGCCACGACCGTCTTGCCGGTGCCCGGGCCTCCCTGGACGACGAGCGGCTCGTCGGCCGGGGCCCGGATGACGGCATCCTGCTCGGCCTGGATCGTGGCGACGACCGAGCGCATCTGCTCCCGGGTCGGTGCGGTGACCGAGGCGAGCAGCGCGGCCTCGCCCCGCAGGCCGATCTCGTCGGCCGCGGCGTCGGGGTCGAACAGCTCGTCCGAGTAGGCGACCAGCTCACCGGGGGTGCCGCTGGTGTGGTCGCCGTAGAGGAGGTTGCGGCGGCGCACGACGCCCCGGGCCTCGAGCGGGGTCGCCCGGTAGAACGGCACCGCCGCCGGCGCCCGCCAGTCGATGACCAGGGGCTCGTCGCCCTCGAACACGGTGAGGCGCCCGATCGTGGTGCGCTCGCCGTCCTCGCCGGTCGTGTGCCCGAACGCCAGCGCGCTGCCTGCGGCCCGCAGCTCCTCGACCCGGCGGATGGCGTGCATGGCGGCGTCGGAGCTCTGGCGCACCATGGCGGCCTCGACCGCGGCGTCGGCCTCGTCGTCGGCGTCGAAGAGGTCGCGGATGCCACCCTCGGCCATCTCGGCGGCGTCGGTGGCGAGCCGCTCGGCACGCGCGACGGCCTTCTCCAGGTTGTCGGCCTGGGCGCGGCGGATCCGCTCGAGGGCGGCACGTTCGGCGTCCAGCTCCGGGTCATCGGCGGACGCGTCGGCAGAGGGTTCGATCGGCGACTCGATACCCCCAGGATCGCAGCAACAACCCTGATTCCGTCGAACCGCACCGCCACGCCGGGCGCGCACGGTCACCGGACCTCGCGACACCGACGAGGCACGCCGTGCCCCTCGACGACCCCGCCGCGGCCGGGCGGCGTGGCCGCAGCGAGCGACGCCGGGTCAGACGGCGAGGGCGCCGCCGACCGTGCGGGGGTCGACCGCGCCGGCGGCGACGGTGCCGTCGTGGGCGACGAGCTGCATGGCGGAGCGGGCGGCCCAGGTGGGCAGCCCCCGGAGCTCGGCGTCGCCGTCGTCGGCGGCCGCGTCGCGCAGCTCGGCGAGGTCCTCGTCACCGAACCCGTCCTCGGCGGACACGCCGCCGTCGGGGTCGTGCTGCCACCTGGGCGCGACGATGGCGCGGGCGAGGTCGTCGTGGTCGAGCCCGCCGGCGGCGTCGCGAGCGCGGAGGCGGGCGAGGACCTGGGCGTTCCACGGCATCTGGTTGGCGCCGCCCGGGGTCCCGCCGAGGACGCGCCAACCGGCCGAGGTCTCCCAACCCCATGCGTGCAGCGTCGTGACCGGCCGGCGGCCGGGTGCGGGGAAGTTCGGGTGGGCCGGGTCCGGGTCGAAGCCGCGCCCGGCGCGGTTGGCGAGCACGAGGTCGTACTCGTCGACGATCAGGCCGCTGCCGAAGCGCGGGTACGAGTTCGAGTGCACGACGGCCACCATCGTCCCGGCCGCGTCGACCGCGCTCACCATCGACGTGCCCGACGTGTCCGCGAACGACAGGCGGCGCCGCGCGATTGCACCCCGGACGGCGACCAGCGTCGCCGACGGGCCGGTACCGGCGTCCTCGGTGCAGGCATCGAGCAGCGACACCCCGTGGGTGGGCGCCGGCGTGGCGTGGAGCCGGCCGTCGCGGGCACCGGCGGGGCGGCTCCACTCGGCCCGTGGGGTGCGCAGGTCGGCATCGGTGAGCACGCCACCTTCGTCGCGCACCCGCCCGACGATGGCCGCGCCGACCTCGCCGGCGAGGAACCCGTCGCGCTCGTCGACGAGGTGGCCGAGGGCGAGCGCGAGGCCGGGCAAACGCACGACCTCGCCGGCCCGCAGCGGTCGCCCGTCGGGGAACAGCCGAGTGCCCGCGGGCTGGTGGCGGGCCACGAGCGCGGCGGACTCGACCGCCAGCGCCTCGCCGATCGCCGACCAGCAGAAGCCCTCGAGGGCGAGCTCGATCGCCGGGGCCGCGAGCACGCCGAGGGTCCGGCTCGCCCGTTCGGCCAGCGCGAGGTACCCGGCCGGTGCGCCCGGCACCCCGACCGCGGTCGGGCCGACGTCGCGCAGCTCGCCGCGCCGTGCGACGTCGGCGAGGCCGCACTTCGGCGGGAGCAGCACCGTCTCGGCGAGCGCGGAGGCGACGACGGCGTCGTAGGCGTTGCCGCCGCGGGCGAGCACGTCCGCACCGATCCTCGCGGCGACCGGCGCGGACGCGAGGCTCACACCTCGCGGGCCGCGGGCGAGGCACTGGCGGGCCATCACGGCGGCCGCGTCGTCGGGACGGGCGCGACCGTGGGCACCGGAAGGGTCCCGGGGATGTTCCGACGCCCCCGGCCGCGGCCCGGTGGCGGTCACGCCGTGTCGTAGGCCGGGTCGACGAGCCAGCCGTCCTCGAAGCGGGTGGAGAAGAACGTCCGGACCCGGAGGTGGCTGAGCTTCCAGACCCCGTCCTCGACCTCGAAGTCGTTGACGTAGTGGCCGGCCGTCCACAGCGCGACCTCGTCGCGGAACGTGCAGGGCTCGAAGTAGTACCACTTGCCGCGGGCCCGGCCGTCGCCGAGGAGCTCGATCCGCCCGTTGGTGAGGTAGTGGATCGAGAACGGCAGACGGGTGTGGTTCCGGTCGAACTTCTTGATCAGCGCCTCGGTGCCCTGCGCGGCCCAGGCGGCGTGGTCGTCGCCCTCCTTGTCGGCCGCCTCCCAGATGCCGTTGCGGGTGAACGCGGCAGCGACGGCTTCCCCCTTGCCGCTCGGCACGTCGCAGGCGCACATGTACTTGACCATCGCCGCCTCGATGCCCGAGCGGGCCTCGAGCGCCTCGATGCGCTCGTTGGCGGCGGCGAGCTGGGCGACCAGCGCCTCGATCGTGAGGTCGGTGCTGTTGTCCGTAGAGGTGGCGGTGCTCATGTGCGGCTCCCTGCGGGGGTCGGGGCGGGCGTCGGTGTGGTGGCGGCCTCGAGCGCGGCGCGGTAGCGGGGCACGAGCCACTCGTGGAGCTGGTGGACGGTCTCCTCGTACTCGGAGAGCCGGCCCCGGGGTGCGTAGGAGCTGGCGTAGCCCCGCTGGGCCGCCTCGGCCGTTGCCGTGTCCTGGGCGATGACGAGGTCCTTGCGGGCGACGAGCGCCGCGTACATCTCCTCGAAGCCGGGCTCGTCGAGCGCGGCTCGGGGGAAGAGGTTGATGCGGCGGTGGTCGAGCGAGCCGGCGCCGTTGGGCAACAGGATCGTCGCGTCGAGCATCGTCGGGTTCTGGATGAGGAACAGCGTCGGGGGGATGGCGCTGAACATCACCCGGCTGCGCTGCTCGGCCGTGAGCCGGGGAAACCGGGGCGAGGAGACGGTCGACTCGCCGCCGGACAGCGAGACGTCCTCGTTGAGCAGCGACGTCGGGTGCCAGATCATGCCCTGGCCCGGCTCGAACGGCAGGAACGACGCGTTCGACAGGGGCGCCTCCTCGTGGGAGCCCTTGTGCACGTACGCGGTGTGGTACGGCTCGAGGGCGTTCTCGAGGTGGACCTTCCAGTTCCAACCCAGCCCGGGACGGTCGATGGCGGGCATGGCAACGAGGTCGTCGGTGTCGTAGTTGGCCAGGTCGGCGTCGAGGGCGGCGAGCGTCGGGGCGAGCGGCTCGGCGTCGTCGTCGAAGTTGATGAACACCAGCCCGTGGAAGATCTCGGTGCGGATCTCCGGCAGGCGGATCTCCTCCTTGAGCTGGCGCAGCGGGGTCGTGGCGTGCATCTCGGGGGCGGCGAGGAGCTCGCCGGAGAGGCCGTAGACCCACTGGTGGTACGGGCACGTCAGACGCGACGCCCGGCACACCTTCTCGGTTGGCGTGGCGAGACCGTCGAAGAGGGGGTGGCCGCGGTGCTGGCAGATGGCCGAGAGCACGCGGACCTGCTCGTCCTTGCCCCGCACGATCATGATCGGCTCGCCGATGATCGACAGGGTCTCGACGTCGCCGACGTCGGGCACCTGGGCGACGTGGCCGACGCAGAGCCACTGGGTGCGGTAGATCGCGTCGCGCTCGAACTCGTGGAACAGCTCGGACGCGTAGGCCTCGGCGGGCAGGATCGCCGCGTCGGCGAGGGGGAGCATGCAGTCGTCCATGCGCCCGACGACCTCGGCGGCGTGGAGCAGGACCTCCGGGCGCAGGGTCACGTCGCGACCTCGAGCTTGACCATCTCGTCGCGGGCGGTGCCGGGCACGACGAGGGAGGTCTGCTCCGCGTGGAGGGCGCCGTAGCCCTCGATGGCGCCGATGGCGGCGCCCTGCTCCTCGAAGGCGGCCATCGACGGGAACTCGGCGGTCATGACCATGTGGCTGAGGCCGCCGAGCGCGGGCGCCCACACGGCGTAGGGCACGAGGCCGGCGGCGACGAGCAGCTCGTTCTTCTGGCGCTGGAGGTCGTTGAACTGGCCGACCAGTCCGTAGGTGACGTTGCGGTAGACGCGGTGCTGGTGGACCTTGGTTGCCATCTCGTTGTTCTCCTGGCTCGTGGGTTCGAGTCGGTCGGTTCGTGCGGTCGGACAGAACGCGCGGTCGGGCGGATCGCGCGGTCGGGATCTGCGCGCTGACGCGCGCAGGCGTGGTCGCCCGGTTCAGGTCGGGCTCGTGTAGCCGAAGCCCTGGGTGGGCCCGTAGTGGCGGAGCTCGATGACGTGGCCATCGGGGTCCTGCACGTAGACGAGATCGGCCTCGCCGCGAGCGCCCCAGCGGCGCACCGGCGTGGAGATCTCCGAGAAGAACGTGGAGGTGGACAGCTTCGCCAGGTCGGTGGGGGCGATCTCGACGCAGAAGTGCTCGACGTTGCGGCCCTCCTCGACCTGCTTGCGGCCGTCGAGGTCGATCACGGTGTTGGCGTCGATGCGCACCGACGGGAACGGCACCTCGCCGCGTCGGTACTCCTCGAGACGGTCCGGCACCAGGCCGAGCTTCTCGACGTACCACGCGACCGAGCGCTCGGGATCGGACACCCGGAGCACCACGTGGTCGAGTCGCACGACGCGCGGCATGAGATCCGTGTCGGCGTCGTTCGGTGGCGCCGCGCCGGTGTCGGGCGCAACGGAGTCGGTCATGTCGGGTTCGGCTCCTTGTTCGGAAGGGGCGGGGAGGTGTCCGCGCTCGCGGTGGCGGACGGGCAACGCGGGACGTCGCGGCGGGCGTGGGCCTCGGCGAGGCGTGCGACGGTGTCGATCGCGCTCCACGGCACGACCGCCGAGGTGCGCCGGTTGTCGGGTGAGGGACGGTTGGCCATCTCGACGACGAGGTCACCGAGCGGCCCGCTCGCCTCGACGACGTGGCTCGTGGCGGAGCCGACCGGGCCGCCGAGGATCGTGACGTGGGTGTCGTCGAGGCCCACGCCGCAGAGACCGAGCGTGGCGGCGACGTTGGCCGACTCGGGGAAGCGGCGAGCGGCCTCGCGGGCGGTGCCGTCGAAAGCGACGAGTGGTTCGCCGCGCCCGAGGCCGTCCTGCAACGCCGGCGCCATCCAGTCGCGCACCAGCGCGGGGCCGGCCTTGGTCGAGCGCAGGGTCACGCTCCGCAGCGGGCCGGCCCGCCGGGCGGCGCGGAGCGCGTCGAGCCCGCCGAGCGCGCCGGGGATCAGGTGGAGGGTGCCGGGCCCCGAGCCCAGACGGGCCCGGAGGTCGTCGTCGACGAGCGCCCCGGCGCTGCACACGACCAGGTCGGCGCCGGCGGCGACGGCGATCGGGCCGAGGGCGCGGAGCGCGTCGTGGCCGGCCGCCTCGACGACGATGTCGGCCTCGCCGAGCAGGTCGGCCACCGGGCGACCGTCGCCGTCGACGACGCCGCCGGAGCGCACGACACCGGCGAGGGCGGCGTGGGCCACCCGTCCGGCGCGCAGCTCCGCGGCGACGACCGAGCCGATCGCACCGGCACCGACGACGACGACCCGGGCGTCAGCCACCGCCACCACCGGGCGGCGGCCCCGGAGGGACGCCTGCGCCGAGCGGCGCCATCGGGGCGTCGGTGTGGAGCACGTGGGGGCCGACCTCGTCGAGGGCGCCGAGCCCGAGCCAGGACCACGCGCCGAGCAGCTCGTCGCGCAGGGTGGCCAGGACCTCCTCGACGCCCTCCTGGCCGGCCGCAGCCAGGCCGGCGGCGACGGGTCGCACGACCACGCCGACGTCCGCGCCGAGCGCGAGGGCGACGATGATGTCGCTGCCGTGGCGGATGCCGCCCTCGGCGAGCAGCGGCCGATCGTCGCCCCACGCGGCCCGGACGGGTGCGATCTGGTGCGGGGAGGGGGCGATGCGCTTGAGCTGACGGGCGCCGGCGTTCGACACCATGACCGCGTCGCAGCCGGCGTCCTCGGCCATCTCGGCGTCGCCGGGGTGGAGCACGCCCTTGAGCACGACGCGCAGGTCGCGCTCGTGGGCCATGGCCACGAACCGCTCCAGCTCGCCCCACGTCCACGGCTCGTTCGACCCGGGCCGCCGGTCGGGATCGATGCGGCGGATGGTGCCGAGGCCCTTGGCGTTCATGGCGTCGATGACGTTGAAGCGCGCCGGGTGGGTGCGGTGGGAGTAGTGGTTGGGCGTCACCGCCGTGACCACGATCGTCCCGATGCCGGCGCGTGCGGCGCGGTCGAGCCCGTCGGTGGCCTCGTCGACCGGCTCGTGGACGCCGACCTGGAGCCACGTGTCGCCGCCGTCGCCGACCAGCTCGTCGAGGGGGATCGACGTGTGGTTCGAGATGATGACCGGGATGCCGTGGGTGCGGGCGCCGGCGACGACGGCCCGCAGGCCGTCCTCGTGGAACAGCCGGTCGCCGGAGAACGGCCCGACCATGAGCGGCAGCGTCGAGGCGGTCCCGAGCACGTCGACCGCGAGGTCGGGCCGCCCGCCGCCCCGCAGGATGCGGGGCATGAGCCGGTAGTGCAGGAACGCCGCCTCGTTGGGGTCGCCGAGCGGGGTCGCGTCGGGCCGCCAGCCCACGAGGTAGTCGTAGAGCTCGGACGAGCAGGTCGAGCGGATCTTCTCGTCGAAGGGCAGCGTCATGTGGGGCCTCCTGCCGGAGCGGGTGGGGTCGGGTGCGGACGGGGGCTCACCACTCCACGTCCGTCCCGAGGTGCGACATCACGCGGCCGGAGTCGGCGGCGGTGAGCGTCGAGACGACACGACGCTGGGCGGTGACCGACTCGGTGGTCGACTGGGCGGCGTCGCGGTCGCCCATGCGCGACCGCGTGTGGCCGGTGCCGAGGCCGACGACGATGACGCCGCGGGGCTCGAGCTCCTGGGCGAGCTGGAGCGTCATGATGTTCTGGGCGGCGTAGGCGGCCCGGTAGGCGTAGTTGGTGATGATGCGGGCGTCGCGCCGACTCGCCAGCGCCAACGAGCCGAGCACGGTGGTGGTGTTGACGATCACCCCGCGCGCCGAGCGGGCGACGAGGTCGACGAAGTGCTTGGCGACCAGCACGGGCCCGATCGCGTTGGTGGCGATCACCGTGCCCATCGCCGCCGGGTCGAGCGCCTCGACCGGCCCCTTCGATGCCGGGGTGGCCGGGCGCCCGGCGCCGGTGCCGGCGTTGTTGACGACCAGGTCGAGGTGGTCGATCAACTCGACCGCGTCGACCCGGGCCCGGTGCACGGCGGCCTCGTCGGTGACGTCGAGCTCGACGATCATGAGCTCGCCGCCAGGTCCGGCGCCGAGGTCCTCGAGCGCGCTTTGGTCCGATGTCGTACGGACGCCGGCGATCACGGTGACGCCGTCGGCGCGCAGCTGGCGCACCCACTCGAGCCCGATGCCCCGGGCCGCGCCGGTGACGAGGGCGGTCGAGGGCCGGTGCCCGGCCGGCGGTGCCGCGTCGTCGGTCGCTTCGGTCGCGGCCGTCACGATGCCGCCCGGTCGGGGTCGAGCTCGATGCGGGGCACGTCGGTCATCAACGTGCGGGTGTAGGCGTGGCGGGGGTGGTCGAGGACCCGGTCGCAGGCGCCGTGCTCGACGACCCGACCGGCCTGCATGACCGCGACCTCGTCGGCGATGGCGCGGACGACGCCGACGTTGTGGGTGATGAACACCATGGTGAGGCCCCGCTCGTCGGCGATGCTGCGCAGGAGGGCGACGATCGTCGCCTGGACGGAGACGTCGAGGGCCGAGGTGACCTCGTCGCAGATGAGGATCTCCGGCTCGACGATGAGGGCCCGGGCGATGGCGACCCGCTGGCGCTCGCCGCCGGAGAGCTGGGTCGGGTAGCGGTCGGCGAAGCGCCGGCCGAGCGCCACCGAGTCGAGCGCGTCGACCACCCGGTCGGTGCTGCCCGTCGGCTTCTGGCCGGACCGGGCAAGCGCCAGCTCGAGGGTGCGGCGCACGGTGCGCCTCGGGTTCAGCGACGCGTACGGGTTCTGGAAGACGAGTTGGATGCGCCGCAGCTGCTGGCGGCTGCGGTCGCGGGCGGACCGGGCGAGCAGGTCGTCGCCGTGACGCACCTCGCCCTCCCACCGGGTGTGGAGCCCGGCGAGGCAGCGGGCGGCGGTCGACTTGCCCGAGCCGCTCTCACCGACGAGCGCCAGGCACCGGTGCGTGGGCAGGTCGAGGTCGACGTCGTGGAGCACGGTCCGCGACCCGTAGCTGGCGGTGAGGCCACGCACCCGGAGTGCGACCTCGGCGCCCTCGCCCGACCCGTCGGGCCCGGCGGAGGTCGAGTTGCCGGTCACGACCGGCACCCGCTCGCGGGACGCAACGGCGGAGCCGGAGCCGATGACCCCGCAGCGCACCTCGTGGCCGCCGGCGCGGGGCCACATCACCTGGGGCGTCGTCAGGCACTCGGGCTGCACCAGCTCGCAGCGGGGCGCGAACGCGCAGCCGGCCGGCCGGTTGTTCGGGGCGGGGGGCACGCCGGGAACGCCGATCAGCTCGTGGCGGCCGTCGGGTGAGGGGATGGCGTCGACCAGCGCCCGCGTGTACGGGTGGGCGGGCTCGGCGAAGATCTGGTGGTCCGTGCCGACCTCGATGACCTCGCCGGCGTACATGACGACGACGCGGTCGGCGATGGTGTGGACGACGGCGAGGTCGTGGCTGACGTAGACCGCCGCGGTGTGGTGCTCGGCGCACAGCCGCCGGATCGTCGCCATCACGTGGGCCTGGGTCGACACGTCGAGGCCGGTGGTGGGCTCGTCGAGCACCACGACCTTGGGCGAGGCGACGAACGCCATGGCGATGGCGGCGCGCTGGGCCTGCCCGCCGGAGAGCTGGTGGGGGTAGGAGCCCAGCAGCCGCTCGGTGAGCTCGAAGCCGGCGCTGGCGAGCGCGGTGTGGACCTGCTCGAGCGCGGCGTCGCGGTCGCCGGCCAGGCCGTGGACCGCGAGCACCTCCAGCACCTGGTCCTCGATGCGCATGCCGGGGTCGAGCGCCGTCATCGGGTCCTGGGGCACGTAGGACACGGTCGAGCCCCGCAGCGCCCGGACCTGCGCGGGCGACGCGTCGAGCAGGTCGTGGCCGTCGACGACGACGTCGCCCGCGGAGATGTGCAGCCCGCGGCGGCTGTAGCCGAGCAGGGCGTGAGCGAGTGACGTCTTGCCCGAGCCCGACTCGCCGACGAGGCCGACGACCTCGCCCGGCGCCAGCTCGAGGTCGACCCCGCGCACGACGTCGTCGCTGGCGGAGGTCGAGATGGACAGCGAGCTGACCGAGACGACCGTCCCGGTCCGGCCCGGGGCCACGGTCGAGGTCATGAGCCCTCCTGGCTGACGCCGCCGGACTTGGACGACTGGGCGATCGCGTCGGTCAGCGAGTACGTGCCGATCGACAGCAGCGCGAGCAGCAGCACCGGCGCCATGCACGCCCAGGGGTTCAGCAGGAGCCCGACCTGGGCCTCCTGGATCATGTTTCCCCACGACGGCGTCGGCGGTGACTGGCCGAAGCCGATGAAGTTGAGGGCCGCGATGCCGCCGACCGACCAGGTCAGCCGGAGGCCGATCTCGACCATGAACACACCCGTGAGGTTGGGCACGATCTCGGTGATCACGATGCGCAGGGGCGACACGCCCTGCAGCTCGGCGGCCTGGACGAACTCCCGCTCGGACACGTCGAGCGCCGCGGCCCGCAGCACCCGGGCGCAGATCGGGATGTGGGTCACGCCGACCGCGACCATCACGATGGTGGCGCTGCCGCTCACCATCGACACGAGCAGGAGCGTGAGAACCAGGCTCGGGAAGGCGAACATGAGGTCGAGCCCGCGCATGACGACAGCGTCGAACCAGCCGCCCCGGTAGGCCGCGGTCACCGCCAGGACGCCGCCGATGCCGACGCCGATGGCGGTGGCGCCGGCGGCGAGGAGCAGGATCATCCAGCCGCCGTCGAGGACGCGTGAGAACACGTCGCGCCCGATCTGGTCGGTGCCGAGCCAGTGGTCCGCGCTCGGGGTCTCGAACGCGGTGGCGAGCAGGTCGGTCGAGCCGTAGGGGGCGACGAACGGCCCGAGCAGCGCGAGCGCGCTGACCGCGGCGGTGATCACGAACCCCGCGAAGCCCGCGGGCGTCGACAGGGCGTGGCGCACGAGCGCCCACCCGGGCCGTGACCTGCGGGTCGTCGGGGTCTCCCCCACCTCTCCCCCGGCGACGACGGTGGGTTCGGCCAGGCTCATCGGACCGACCACCGGCGCGGGCTGAGCCGCAGCGACAGCAGGTCGGCGCCCAGGCTGACGACGAGGAACGCGCCGGCCTGGATCATGACGATGCACTGGATCATCGGGCTGTCGAGGACCGAGACCGAGCTGACCAGCGTCCGGCCGATACCGGGGTAGCTGAACACCATCTCGATGACCACGATCCCGCTGAGCAGGTACAGCGCGCTGATCGCCAGGACCTGGACGAGCGGGGCCGCCGCGTTGGGGAACGCGTGGCGCAGCAGCACCCGGCGCGGCGGCACCCCCTTGAGGATCGCCATCTCGACGTAGTCGCTCTGCATCGCCTCGGCCACGAGCCGCCGCGTCGTGCGGTAGCAGTACGAGACCGAGTCGAGCACCAACGCCATCGTCGGCAGCACCAGCAGGTCGAGGTGCTGCCAGGCGAGGTCGTCGGCGGGGATGAGCGACACCGGCCGGAACACGTGGAACACGCCGGTCGCCAGCAGGAAGATCAGCCCGATGGCGAACACGAAGCCGGGCACGGCAGACAACGCCGCCATCACGTTCGACAGCACGTGGTCGAAGCGGCTCTCGCGCCGGCTCGCCGCGGCGATCCCGAGGCCGATGCCCAGGGTGTTCGTGGTGATCCACGCAACCCCCATGAGCAGCAGGCTGTTCTGCAGCGGGCTCTGGACCATCGACCACACCGATCGCTGGTTGGCGAGCGCGTTGCCGAAGTCGAGGCGGATCGCGCCCGACGCCCAGTCGAGGTACTGCTCGACGACGGGCCGGTCGAGGCCCATCTGGCGCTCGACCGCCGCGACCAGCGTCTCGTCGGTCGAGTACTCACCCAGTGCCCGCTCGGCCGCGCTGCCGGGCAGCGCCTGGGTGGCGGCGAACACGAGCATCGAGATCAGCACCAGGGCGCACACGGCGAAGACCAGGCGGCCCCCGACCATCCGCATCCGGTGGCGACGCTCGAGGCGCCGGTGCGCCCCGGCGTCGGCGAGCGCGACGACCGGGCGCACGGGTGTGGCGACGGCGCTACTCATCCTCGATCGCGAGGTTCTTCAGGTCGTAGTTGCCGTACGGGCCGGTCGCCGGGGAGTTGTGGTCACCGGACACGTCGTTGCTGTAGCCGTCGATGGTCGGCGACATGATCGGGATGATGTAGGGGCCCCGGTCGTGGTCGATGTCCATCATCTGCTGGAGGAGCCCGTTGCGCTCCTCCTCGTCGACCGACGCCGATGCCTGCTCGAGCAGCTCGAGGTACTCGGGGTCGTCGAAGTTGGTGACGTTGAGCCCGGCACCGGGGGTGAAGCGGGTGACCGACGCCTGCAGGTAGATGCCCGACGTGAGCCGGATCTGCGACAGCGGCGAGGTCGGGGCGATCGAGCGGTACTCGTCGACCGGAGTCGGCTGGAGGTTGATCGTCACGCCGGCCTCGCGGGCCTGCTCGGCGAAGATCTCGGCGAGCTGCTCGGCGCCCTCGTAGACGGGGGCGGTCGGCAGGTCGACGGTGAGGTCGCTCATCCCGGCCTCGGCCAGCAGGGCCCGGGCCTGGTCGAGGTCCTGCTCGCGCTGGGGGCGGTCCTGGTCGTAGATCGGGTCGAGGATGCTCATCAGGTCGTTGCCGACCCGGCCGAGGTCGCCGAAGAGGATCGACCGCATCTGCTCGCGGTCGGGGATCAGGCGCATGGCCTGGCGCACGCGCGGGTCGTCGAACGGCGCCATCGAGCAGTTCATCTGGAAGGCGAGGGCGTTCTTGCCGATCGACGCCCGCACCCGCTGGCCGCCGGACTCGACCGCGTTGACCGAGCTGATGCTGAGGCCGCTGATCGCGTCGACCTGGCCGGCCACGAGAGCGTTGACCTGGGCGGTCTCGTCGGCGAGGTAGTTGATGACGACCTGGTCGACGTTGGGCACGCCGTCCCAGTAGTCGGGGTTGCGCTCGAGCACGGCCTCGACGCCCGGCTCGAAGCTCACGAGCATGAACGGGCCGGTGCCCTTGGGGTCGTTCGGGTCGTAGTCGGTCGGCAGCAGCGAGCTGAGCGAGCCGGTGAACAGGTACGGGAAGGCGTTGTAGCCCCGGGTCATCGGGACCTCGATGGTGCGGTCGTCGATGCGGCGGATGTTGGCGGCGTCGACGACGTCGGTCGAGGCCTGCGTGCCCGGGTTGTCCGGGTTCCAGATCCGCTGGAGCGTGAAGATCAGGTCGTCGGCGACCAGGTCCTTGCCGTGGTGGAAGGTGATGTCCGGGCGGAGCCGGATGGTCCACAGCGTGCCGTCGGCGTTGGGCTCGAACTCCTCGGCCAGCTTCAGCTCGAGGTTCATGATGTCGCCGGGCGCCCAGGTCGTGAGGTTGTCGTAGATCTGGGTGTCGCGGGTCATGCCCGGGGTGTTGCTGAAGAAGTGGGGGTCGAGTCCGTCGGTCGCCGCGGCGCCGCCCTTCTCCCCGAGGCGGAGGATGCCGCCCATCGCCGCGGCGCCCGGGGTCGACCCCTGGGTGGACGGGGTGGAGGCGGCGTCGTCGTCGTCACCGCCGCCGCAGGCGGCGAGCAGCGGGGCCAACGAGAGGGCGCCGGCGGCGGACGCTGCGCCACGGAGGATCGTTCGCCTGCTGTAGGTGCCCGGCAGGCGACCGGGGAGGGGTTCACGGGGGGTGGGCACGAGACGCTCCTCGTCGGGCCGTTCAGTAGATTGTTTACAGTAGACACACCCTCGTGATGGTTCCGAGCGCTTCGGGCCCCGTTCACACGGCCGTTACAGACCGGCAATCGTGCCGACCTGATCGCCTAGGCGGGCGCGACGAACCCGTCGGCGGTCAGCTCCGCCGGCGCCGCCACCCCCAGGTCGGCGCAGACGCGGCGCAGCTCACCCAGGTACGAGCGCAGCAGCGCAACCGCACCGTCTGCGCCCTCGGCGACAGCCGCGGCGACGAGCGGCCGCACGACCACGGCAGCGTGCGCTCCCAGCCCGAGCGCCGCGGCGACGTCGACCCCCCGGCGGATCCCGCCATCGGCCAGCACCGGCACGCCGTCGGCGGCGTCGACGAGCCCGGCCAGGCGCGACGGCACCGACACGAGGCGGTCGAAGTGGCGGCCCCCGGTGTTGGACGCCATGACCGCGTCGACCCCGGCACCGACCGCCCGGCGGACGTCCTCGGGCCGCAGGAGGCCCTTGACCACCATCCGCCCGCCGCCGTCGCGCACGACACCGGTGAGGCGCTCGAGCCCGTCCCAGCCCCACTGGGGCAGGGCGAACGCCCGCCGCACGCCGGACGGTGAGCCGATCGTCCCCTCGCCGATCGCGTCGATCGAGTCGTCGACCGGGTAGCCGACCCCGGGCGGCAGCGGCCCGAGCGGCGCGACGGCCTGCACGCTCAGCACGATCGTCCCCACACCCTCGTCGATGGCGCGACGGGCGAGGGCGGCCACGTCGTCGAAGGGCCCGGCGGCCCGGATCTGCAGCCAGCACTCCGGGGCCTCGGCCACGAGTTGCGCCAGCGGGGTCACGCTCATCTCCGACACGCACAGCGGCACGTCGACCTCGCGGGCGGCCACCGCGAGGTCGAGGAGGCACCGCTCGCCGAAGAGCCGGTCGCCGGCGAACGGGCCGATGATCAGCGGCCCACCACCCGGGCGCCCGAGGACCGCGTGATCGACGCCGACCTCGGCGTGGCCGGCCAGCGCGGTCGGCACGATCCGCACCCCTGCGTAGTCGCGCTGGTTCACGTCCGGCTGCTGGCCGATGAGGTAGTCGACGAGCCCGGGGGCGAGGCGGCGCTCGACCTCACCCCAGTAGCGGCGCTCCAACGGGGTTCCGGGCTCGATATGCACATTGTTTATCGTAGGTCGGATGTGGCATCCCGATGTTCCGCTCGACCAGTCGCCCGCGAGCCGATCCGAGGGTGAGGCGGCGGTCGCGGCGGGCACCGGCGAGGGCGTGGACGCCGCGCTCGAGGCGCTGCGGGCCGGCGGCAACGCCTTCGACGCCGTGGTCGCCGCCGCCCTCGTCGACATGGTCGGCCTGCCGGCCAAGTGCGGGCTGGCGGGCGACGTGGCGGCGCTCGTCGTCGAAGCGGGCCGGGAGCCGGCGAGCCTGGTCGCCCTGGGTCGGGCACCGGCGACGCCGTCCGGCCTGGCGAACCCGGCGGCGGCGTCGGGTCTTGCCGTGCTCGCCGACCGGGGCCGACTCGGGCTCGACGCGCTGTGCGCCCCCGCCGTGGCGCTCGCCCGCCGAGGCGCGGCGTGGCACCCGATCATGGCGACGCTGACCCATGACGCCCGCGACCGCCTGCGGGCCAACCAGCCCGGCGGCTCGGCCTACACACCTGCCGACGGCCCGCACCGTGTCGGCGATCGGGTCGTGCTGGCGGGCATGGCCGAGCTGATCGAGCGGTTCGCAGCGGCTGGCGCCGGGCTCTTCGCCGAGCCCGACCTCGCCGCCGCGGTCTCGGCACGGATGGCGGAGGTCGAACCGGGCGGCGGCGAGCGGGACCCGACCGACGTGCACGTCGAGTGGGCGCCCGCGCTGCGGGGCACCGCCGCCGGGACTACGACGACCTGGTTCAGTCCGGCACCGACGGCGGGGCCGACCGTCGCCGCCGCGGTCGAGCGGGCCGCCGGGTCGTCGCTCGTCGATGCCGTGCGCGACCTGCGCCCGGTGCGGACCACCACCGGGACGTCGGTGGTCGGCGCCGTCGACGGCGACGACACGGCGGTGGTGGTCGCGATCTCGAACGGCAGCCCCATGTACGGCAGTGGCGTCGTCGTGCCGGGCCTCGACCTCGTGCTGAGCGACCGCACGCGCTCGGCCGCCGGGCCCGGGGGGCTCCCGTCGATGGGTGTGGCCGTCTGGGCGGTCGAGTCCGAGCGTGGCGTCCACGTCGGGTCCACGCCGGCCGGCATCGACGTGATCGGATGGCACACCCAGCTCGTCGCCCACCTCGCCCGGGGCGGGGCACCGGAGGAGGTGGCGGCCCGGCCGATGTTCGAGGTGCGTCCCGACGGGTCGATCAAGGCGGAGGTGCCGCCGGACGGGCGGGTGCCGGCGTGGGCCGATCAGGTCGTCGGGCGCCTGCGGGCCGGGGTCACCATCGTCACCGGTGGGCGCCCGGGAGCGGCCGTGGCCGTCGGCGACGGCCGGCTGCCGGTGCGGACCGGCGCGATCAGCTGACGTCGAAGGACGCCAGCGACTCGTTGCGGTGCTGGGTCAGGTGGATCCGCATGCGGCGCTGTGCACCGCCGACGTCCGAGCGCAGGAGCGACGACACGATCTCGGCGTGGTCGTCCCACGATTCCTGGACGCGCCCGTCGTCTCCGCTCGGCTGGAACTGGCGCGACCGCTGGCGGATCGTGCGCAGGAGCTGCTGGAGCACCGGCGAGCCGCAGCTCTCCGCGAGCAGCTCGTGGAACCGGCGGTTCGCCGCGGCCAGCTCGGCGACGTCGCCGGCCTCGCTCGCCCGGTTGCCGTCCTCGATGAACTGCTCCAGGCGAGCGCGCCAGTCGTCGTCG
This sequence comes from Actinomycetota bacterium, assembly GCA_034211175.1. Taxonomy (GTDB): domain Bacteria; phylum Actinomycetota; class Acidimicrobiia; order Acidimicrobiales; family CAIXPF01; genus JAXHUH01. The sequence continues at coordinate 45,159 of JAXHUH010000301.1, read as the reverse complement.
AGGCGCTCACCGGCGAGGCTCAGCGCGTACAGCTCGAGCTCCATCCGCACGTCCTCGACGACGCCGAGCTCGGCCGGGTCGGGTTCGATCACCCGGACCCCGCGCCGGGGCAGCCACTCGACCAGCATCTCGGCTTCCAGGACGCGGAACGCTTCGCGCAGCGAGATGCGGGAGACACCGAGCTCCTCGGAGAGCGCGACCTCGGCGAGGCGCTGCCCCCCGGAGAGCTCGCCGGCGAGGATGCGCCGCCGGAGCTCGTCGGCGATCTCGTCGCGCAGCGTCGGCCGCTCTCCCAGCTTCATGCCTACAATTTACCATCGGTGACCGCGTTCACGCCCAATGAGCGTGCCCACACCCCCTGACGCAAGGTCAAGATCGCCCCGGCGTCGGATCAGGCGGCCCTCGCCGGAGCCGATGCCCAGCCGAGCCGGATCGCGTCAGGCACGCCGCGAGCGCCAGCACGGGCACGGTCTCGGGCTCGCGTCCTGAACGACCGCCGGACGGTCGACGCGGGCGGGTCGGGTGGTGGGAGCATCAACGACATGGGCGACGCCAACGCCGCACCTGATGCGACCGACGACCGATCTGGCGGCGGTCGACGCTCACCGGCCGGGCCGACCGACGGCGGCGCAGGCCCGGGCCGCTCCCGGACATCGCCGCGGCTGCCACAACCCCGGGGTTGGTGGTGGCTCGTCGTTGTGCCACCGGTCGCCGCGTACCTGCTGTGGAACGCCACGGTCGTCGAACCCGAGGCGATCGAGTCGCTCCACACCTCCGTCGTGCTCGAGGAGGACCGGACCGCCTCGGTGAGCGAGACGGTCGACTACGACTTCGGCACCAGCGATGATCGCCACGGCATCTGGCGCACCTTCCGGCGATTCACCCTCGATCGAGGCGCCCCGACGCCGCCGGAGGAGCTCGTGACCGTGTCGTCGCCCGATGCTCCGGACGACGCCGACTACGAGGTCGACGAGCGCTACTTCGGCAACGACCGCTTCGGCGACGTGGTGACGATCACGGTCGGTGACCCAGCCGTGGAGATCGATGACACCCGGCGCTACACGTTCGACTACCGGCTCGTCGACGTCATCTTCGCTCCGGCCGACGAACGCGACCGTCTGGTCCTCTCGCTGTCCCCCAACGATTGGTCGGTTCCTGTCGAGGACGCGTCGGTCGACCTCGTCTCCGCCTACGAGCTCTCCGACCTCATCTGCTCGGTCAGGTACCGGTCCTCCGACCGCCCCGACCAAGGTCCGGGCTTCGATCCGCCGCCGTCGATCACCGGGCCGCCGTGCGACGTGGTGTCCACGCCGGCGCCGAACCGGGCCCGGCTCGAGGCCCGCGCGGTGGAACCGGGCGACGCCATCGCCATCCAGGCGACACTCGGCCCGCGGATCGACGACGACGTCGACGCGTTGGCCGCAACCCCAGCGCCAGCACCTCCACCCGAGGACCCGGCGCACCCGGAGTGGCACGCCTTCGCGGCAGCGGCGATCGCTCTGGCCGCCGTCATCGGTGTCGGCGTCGCATACCACCTCGCCCTGGCGCGGTTCGAAGGCGAACCGGTCGTCGACGACAGAAGGGATGCACCCCGGCCGCACCCGGGTCCTCGTCGTACGGCTGTCCGGCGAGTACGGCAGCGAGAGCTCCGTGCCCTGGCCACGCCGCGGGCGCACCCGCCGATCGGGCTCACGCCCGTGCAGGGCGTTGCCGTGCTCGACCGACGAGAGCTCCTCTCGAGTTGGATCCTCGAGCGCGTCGCCGACGGCACGATCCTCGTGCACGCCCGCGATGACGTGGTCACCTTCGCCCGCACCGCCGCCACACCCGCCTCGCCCGTCAGCGATGCGCTCTTCGCCGGCGCCGACACCGTGACCCTGTCGAGCGACGGCGACGAGCGGGGACGGTTCGCGCAACGCCACCTCAACCGTCAGGTGCGCAAGTGGAAGCGCGGCTCCGGCCTGTTCACCACCTACCGCGTCCGGCTGGTCCTGTTCACGGCCGTCGCGGTCGCGATCCTGGGCGGGCTCACGTCGTGGACGTGGCTCCTCGTCGGCCCCGATGCCTCCTTGGGCGTCGCCACCGTCGCCGCGTCGGTGGCGACCGGGGCACTGGTCGGCGTCGTCATGGTCGCGCTGGCATCGTGGGACCACCTCGCGAAGCGCACGCCGGAGGGCAACGCCGTGTGGCTCGACGTGACCGGCTTCGAGAAGTTCCGCCTGGGCCGCGGGCTCCAGCACTCCGACACGGAGCCGGGGCTGCCCGACGACGACGCCGAGGTCGCGCGCCTCGCCGCGTGGATCGCGGCCTCGGGCTCGTCGATTCGCTACGCGCTCGGGCCGCTGGAGCCGACGCGCCCGGAGCTGGTCGCCGCGCTCGCCGGCGTCCCCTCATCGGTGCGCGGCGCGCTCGGCACGTCGAGGAGACGCTCCCGCTTCGGGACCGGGGCCGGGGCCGGGGCCGGCGGCTTCTTCGGCGGCGGCGGAGACGGTGGCGGAGGGGGCGGTGGAGGGGGCGGTGGAGGGGGCGGAGGCTCGTGGTGAGCCGGGTGTTCGGCGCGATCGGGCGAGGGTCGCGGGCGGCGACGGACCAGCACCGGCGGTACGGTTCGATCCGGGGGTGCGGACATGCGACCACGCGGAACCGGACGTCTCGTACGAGGGTTGGTCATCGGGGTGGCGGCGCTCGCCTGGGTGTTGGTCCCGGTCACCTCGGTCGGGGCCCACGAGCCCGAGGCGGTGCGGCCGGCGACGGCCGCCATCCCGTGGGTCATCCAGCGCATCGTGGTCGACGTGGTGATGGCGCTCACGGCCGGCGACGATGTCGGCGGGCCGTGCATGGTCGGCGGCCAGTTCGTGGTCGACGTCGATCACGGCCTGACCCTGGACCTCATCGAGCGCGACGGCGACACCGTCCGCCTCGGCTACTTCTCGCCCGGCCGGCCGTCCTCGGTCGACACCAGCTGGGTGAGCGCGAGCTGCGGCGAGGACGTGCGCGCCTGCCTCCACCCGATGACGATGTCGGCCGACGACGAGGGCACCGCCGTGCTGACGTTCACCGCCACGCTCTACGACGGGCCGGGCGACGGCACCTGCGACCCGGCTGATCGGCTCGATGCGACCGAGGTGACGCTGACCGTGGCCGACGGCGCCTACCGACAGTGCACCAGCGGCACGTCCGACGCCCGCTTCGAGCCGATCCTCGGGGACCGCCACGCCGCCGGCCTCTTCCTGGTGGCCTGCATGCGCAACCGGCTGACGTCCCCGATCGCGTGCATCGAGGTCAACCGGACGCACGTCGTGGGGTACGGGGAGATCGTGGTCGACTCCTCGTGCTCGTCGGACGACATCGCCTTGACCGACCGGTTGATCGTCTGGGGCGACGGGTTCGTCGAGACGAGCCACGAGTCCGAGGTGTTCGACCACGTCTACACCGAGCCCGGCACCTACGAGGTCTCGTTCGGCGTGTCCGACGGCGAGGGCCTCTCCGACCGGGAGACGTTCGAGGTGACGGTCGAGGCCGACCCGGCGGCGCCGGATGCCCGGATCAGCGGCCCCGACGAGGGCACCGCCGGTGTCCCCGTGACGTTCGACGCCGGCCAGTCGTCCCCCGTGGACGCCGCGGACCCGATCGTGTCGCTCACGTGGGAGACGAGCGACGGCGCCACGTCGACCGTGCCGTGGGACCCGGCGGCGGCGACCTTCACCCACGCCTTCCCGATGGGGAACCACACCGTCGAGGTCACCGTCGAGACGGCCTCGGGCCACCGCGACCTCGCCCGACTCCAGATCTCCGTCTCCCCCGACTGGCCGATGGTCCCGTGGCCCGGCCACCCCGGTTTCCCGCCCTGAGGCACGACCTGCGAGGTGGCTCGCGGGCCACCCGGGGCCGGTTCGGCGGTCAGGTCCGGGCGCGGAGCCGGTCGAGCCGGGCCATGGCCGGGCCCGCCGTCACCCCGTGGACGACGGCGGAGATCGCGATGGCGAGGAGGACCACGGCCCACACGTCCTCGGCCCCGTCGAACGCTCCCCGGGTCTGGGCGAACGCCAGGTAGTAGATCGAACCGACGCCGCGGACCCCGAAGAACGCGGTGGCCCGCTCCTCGCCGCCCGAGAGGCGGGCGCCGAGCAGCGCCACCCGCCCGGCGAGGGGCCGGACGACGAGCACGAGCGCCACCGCCAGCGCCAGCGTGCGCCAGCCGAACAGGTCGGCCTCGGAGACCATGATCCCGCCGAGGCAGATCAACGACAGCGCGGTCAGCATCTGCTCGACCTGCTCGTTGAACCCGAACGTCACCCGGTGGTACTCGGCGTCGGGGGCGAGTCGACGCCCGGCGACGGCGGCGGTGAACACGGCGAGGAAGCCGTAGCCGTGGGCCAGCTCCGCCAAGCCGTAGGCGAGCGTGATGACCGCGATCACGATCAGCCCCGGTGCCCGCACGTCACGGGCCTCGTCGGACACCCGGAACACGTACCACGCCACCGCCATCCCGACGGCGGCGCCGACGGTGAGGCCGGCGACGATGCGGTAGACGAGATCGACGGCGACCCAGTCGGCCCAACCCGACGCGTCGACGCCGGCCACGAGCGCCAGCGCCAGGTAGGTGAACGGGAAGGCGAGGCCGTCGTTCAGCCCGGCCTCGGTGGTGAGCGAGAAGCGGACCTCGTCCTCGCGCCCCTCGCCGGGGCCGTCCACCTGCACGGCGCCGGCCAGGACCGGGTCGGTCGGGGCGAGGACCGCGCCGAGGAGCACGGCGGTCGCGAGCGGGAGCCCGAGGGCGACGACGCCGAGGCCGGCGACCGCGGCGATCGTGAGTGGCATGGCGATGCCGAGGAGTCGCCACACCACGCTCCACGAGCGCCAGCCGAAGCGGCGGTCGAGCCGGAGGCCGACGCCGGCGAGCGAGACGAGGACGACGACCTCGGCGGCGTACTCGAGCGCGTGGGCGGTCGCCGCGTTGCTCGTCGGGCGCAGCTCGGGCAGCGCCGGCAGCAGCGCGAACGCGGCGGCACCGACGGCGACGTAGACGACGGGCAGCGCGAGCGGGCCCCGGTCGAGGACGTTGGGCAGCGCGGCCATGCCCAGCAGCGCGATGCCGAGGACGAGGTAGGTCGTGACGTGCAGGTCTGGCATCGGGAGGTCCTCCACCGCCGGGGGGTGTGCCGTCCCCTCAGGGACCGGTGAGGACGACCTTGCCGTCGGGCCGGCCCGACCTCAGGTGCTCGAACGCCTCATCGGCCCGGTCGAACGGGAGCACCCGATCGACGACGGCCCGCACCCGCCCGTCCACAACCGCCGGGATGATCTCGGGACCGAGGCCGTCGAGCAATCGGCCGATCGTCTCGGGTGGGGTGAAGCCGTAGGACACCGAGCGCAGGAGGACCTCCCGCTTCGCCAACGTCATCAGGTCGACGGTGCCCTCCTCGCCGGCGAGGCGGCCGACGCTCACGACGACGCCACCCACCCGGGTCGCGGCGACGCACGTCGCCACCATCGCCCCGCCGATGTGGTCGAGGACCACGTCGACGCCTCGGCCCCCGGTGGCGTCGAGGACCCGGTCGGCCAGGTCGTCACCGTCGGCCACGACCACGGTGGTGGCACCCACCGATTCGAGCAGCGCCCGCCGCTCCTCGGACCGGGTCGTGGCGATCACGTTCGCGCACCCGGCGAGCTTCGCGAGCTGGACACCGATGAGCCCGATGCCGGAGGTGGCCGCGGTGAGGAGGACGGTGTCGCCGGGCCCGACGCCGGCGGTGGTGAGCGCGCCGTGCTCGGTCAGCAGGGCGGTGGGGAGGGCGGCGGCGTCCTCGAACGACACCTCGTCGGGGATGGCGATGACATGGCGGCGATGGGCGGTGGCGAACCGGGCGAACGCACCCGGCGTCGTCCCCATGACCCTGCGGCCGACGAGCGTCGGGTCCACGTCGGCGCCGACCGCGACGACCTCCCCGCTGAGCTCGTAGCCGGCCACGCGTCCGTCGTCCGCCCCGGCGAGGTCGGCGTGGTTGAGCGCGACCGCCCGGGTGCGCACGACCACCTCGTCGTCGGCCGGCTCCGGTGCGGGCTGCTCGACGAGGCGCGGCGGCGCTCCGGGGCGGGTGAGGTACCCGACGTTGGCGCCGGCCGCGGGATCGAGGTCGTGGATCGGTAGGTCAGCGCTCACGGTGGATCTCTCGATGGCCGGGCTGGGGGTCGCGCCCGGTGCCGTGGGTTGCGTCACCGGGATCGGAGGTCCACGCAACACGATCGCCGCCGGTCGGGGAAGGTCACGCTGATCGGGGTACTGCCCGTGCCCCTCACGGGGCCGGCCCACGAACCGGCGGCGCGTGCGGGGCCCGGCGCTGTGCGAACCTCGGGGCGCGACCGGGTCGACGCCGCGCCGGGAGGAACGATGGACGGAACCGAACAGCCGACGCCCGAGGACATCGACCTGTTCATCCGCAGGTGCGGGCTCGGCCAGCTCGACGTCGTGCGCCGGGAGATCGCCGACGGGATGGCGGTGAACGTCGCCAACAGCGTCGGCTACACACCGTTGATGTCGGCGGCCCGCAACTTCCGGGCCGACGTCGTCGACGAGCTCCTCGCCCACGGCGCGGACGTCGGCGCCCGGATGGAGACGCAGGAGACGCCGCTGCACCTCGCGGTCGGCGGCTCGCCCGAGATGCCCGCGTGGTACGACGCCAGCAGCGGCCCGTCGAACGGCGAGCTCCAGGCCCACATCGTCACCGCGCTGCTCGACGCCGGTGCCGACGTGACCGCCCGGTCGGAGCTCGGCATGACCCCGCTGATGACCGCCGCGTGGTTCGGCTGCACCGAGGCCGCCGCGCTGCTCGTCGCCCGGCCTCAGGACCTTGCGGCGACCAACGAGAAGGGCCTCACCGCCATCGACGTCGCCCGCCAGCGCGACAACACCGAGATCGCCGAGCTCATCGAGCAGGCCCTTCGCGACTGAGCAACGGCCCCGGGCCTCGTCGGCCGACGGCGAGCCGGCTTGCGCGACCCGTTGAGCCCGACCGGTACGCGACAGGGGCCGGGCGCCGCCATTGGCGGCACCCGGCCCCGACGTCCGTTCGATCAGGCGTCGTCGTTGCCGGTCAGCTTGTCCTTGACGTTGTCGACGGCGTCCTTGACCTTGCCGGCGGCGCGATCGGTCTTGCCTTCGCGCTTGATCTCCTCGTCGTCGGTGAGATCGCCAACGGCTTCCTTGACCCTGCCCTTGGCCTCATCGGAGTTCGCCATGTGAGTTCCCCTCTCGGCCGGCCCGGAACCGGATGCCCGGGCGTTCGAGAGGGCACTACCCCGCGCGAGTGCGAACGAACCACGTTCATCGCGCCGCCCGACGGCCGTCGCCTTCGCGTCGAACGATCGAGTCGGCCCTCCCGGCTCGACGGCGATGGCGGACCGCGTCGGGTCAACGCACCAGTGGGCCATCCCCATCGGCGGCCACGCCGACCTCGTCGCCGATGTCGCCGTCGCGGGCCGCGTCCAGCACGGCGCCGAGCAGGCCCGGGAAGCGCGCGTCGAGGTCGCTGCGCCGGAGCGTGACGAAGCAGCGGGTGCCCTCCTGGCGGGTCCTCGTGATCCCGGCGTCGCGCAGCACTCGCAGGTGGTGGCTGAGGGTCGACTTCGCGACCGGGGCCCGCAGCTCACCCCAGCCCCGCTCGGAGCCGTCGCCCAGCACGCGCACCAGCCCGACACGGATCGGGTCGCTGAGGGCCGCCATCACGGTGACGAGGTTCATCTCGTCCAGCTCGGGGTGCCGCGCCTCCTTCATCGAACACGATCCTACTTTGTTCGACGTTCGTAGAACATCGAACAAAGGAACGGTTGTGACCCCCCACGCAGACAGCGACTTCGGCGGCAAGGTGGCCATCGTCACCGGCGCCGGGTCGGGCATCGGCCGCGCGACTGCCGTCGCGTTCGCCACGCCGGAGCGGAGGTGCTCGGCGTCGGGCGCCGCGAGGACGCGCTGGCCGAGACCGCCGCAGCACATCCCGCCATCGCCATCCATCCCGCCGACCTGCGCGTCCCGGAGGCACCCGAGCGGGTGATCGACGCCGCGATCAGCCGGTGGGGACGTCTGGACGTGCCCGTGAACAACGCCGGCGTGACCAGGGTGATGCCGCTCGACGCGACGACCGCCGAGGGCATCGACGGCCTGTTCGACCTGAACGTGACCGCGCCGAGCCTGCTGGCCAATGCGGCCCTGCCCCACCTGCGGGCGACCAATGGCTCGATCGTGAACGTCTCCAGCACCTACGGCCATCGGCCGATGCCGGGCGGCGCGCACTACGCCGCGTCCAAGGCAGCCCTCGAGCACCTCACCCGCAGCTGGGCGCTCGAGCTCGCCGCGACCGGCGTCCGGGTCAACGCGCTGGCCCCCGGCCCGACCGAGAGCCAGGGCCCTCGCCGCCGCGGGCCTTCCGGGCGAGATGATCGAGCAGATCAAGCAGGACGAGACGGCGCGCATCCCGCTCGGGCGCCGCGGCGAGCCCGAGGAGGTCGCCTCCTGGATCCTCCGCCTGGCCGACCCGGCGTCCAGCTGGCTGACGGGCCAGGTCCTCACCCTCGACGGCGGCCTCGAACTGGTCTGACGCCGCCGTGGTCCGTCGGTGCCAGCGGACGCCGGCGATGCGGGGCGGGGTCGGTCAGCGCAGGGTCGGCAGGCCCCGGCGCTCGTCGTGCCGGGGGCCGGGGTCGGCGAGCGAGATCGCCAGCGCGTGGGCGACCGCCGCCGGGTCCCGGGCGTCCAGCGCGGTGCGCAGCGGCTCGAGCGCCGGGGCCTCGACGGGGAGGAACCCGGTGAACGCCCGGTACCCGTCGCCCATCGGCAGGGGCCGGCCCACCAGCAACCGGCCCTCGCCGGCGGTGTCGGCCCGGGCGAGGTTAGCCAGCGTCAGGTGCTGCCCGGTGGCCAGGTCTCGGAGCAGGATCCGGTCTCCGAGCACCCGTTCCAGCTCGTAGATCGACCGGTCGACCCCGAGCCACGCCTCGGCCAGCGCGCGCTCGTCGTCGGGCAGCAGCCCGGATCGGGCGGCGAGCATCTCGGCAAAGCCTCCGCCCTCGTGGAGCGCCACGTCGGCCACGAACGGCGAACGCGAGAGCTGGGCGAACATCGGCGGCGACACGTCGGGGTCGGCCATGGCCGCGGCCAGCGACTCGATCCTGCCGGGGTGGCGGTCCCGGACGAACCGCTCGGCCTTGCCGATCAGCCACGCGGCGCGCTCGTCGAGCGGGTGGAGCTCGTGGCCGAGGTGGCAGGCCTTGTACTTGCGGCCCGACCCGCACGGACAGCGGTCGTTGCGGCCGGCCATGGCCGGCGGGCGGGTGCGGGCCAGCCAGCCGATCTCGTCGAGGAGCCGGTGGGCGGCCACCATGCTCGGAGCCTCGTCGTCGGCGTGGTGGTCGTGATCGTGGTGGTGGTGACCGCCGTGGTCGTGGTGGTGGTGGTCGTGCTCGGTCACGCCGGTGCGCTCGAGCAGGGCGAGCGCCCCGGCGGCGTCGCTGCGGTCGGCGGCGAAGCCGGCCAGCATCACCAGGGCGGGGGCGTGGTCGGTCGTGCCGTCCACCACCGAGTCGAGGAGGGCGCGCGCGGCGTCCGTCTCGCCGACGAGGTCGAGGCACCGGGCCTTCAGCCAGGTCACGCCGACCGGCGCCGCCGTGCCGGGGTTGGCGTCCAGCACCGCCTCGGCGAACGAGCCGACCTCCCCCGGTTCCATGCCCCTCCCGATCGTCTCCGCCCAGTAGGCGTCGGACAACGGGCCCTTCAGGAAGCAGACGATGGCCAGCAGCGCGGCGGCCGAGCGCTCATCGGCGTCGTTGCTCAACTCGCCCGAGGCGAGGAACATCGTGGTCAGCCCGAGCACGGCGAACAGGGTGCGGGCATCCTCCTCGTCGAGGCCGTGCTCGATCACGAGCCGCCGGCGCACCCGCAACGAGCGCAGCGCGGCCCACTCGAAGCCGACCTCGGCGACCGTGCCGTTGCGCTCCTCGAACCCGGCCGCGGACAGCAGCTCGACGATCGGGGCGACCGGCGTGGCGACGAACGTGTCGCGGTCGCCGACGAGGCCCTCGGACAGGAGCCGCTCCAGCGTGACGAACCGGAGCTCGACCGGCTCGTCGCGGGCCATGTCGACCGCCACGACGTCGGCGGCGGCACCGAACGCGCCGCGCAACGCCTCGACCTGCGCCGGGTCCGGGGCGGGCACCTCGGGGCACGGCTCGAGGCGCAGCGCCCGCCCGGCGACGGTCACCGATGCGGCACCACCGGCGACCGCGTCGAGGCTGCCGGGCGGGACGACGAGCACGTCGCGCTCCTCGCCGTCGCGCTCCGCGACCTCCCAGCGGGCCGCTCCCGCCGGTGCGTCGGTCTCGTCCAGCAGGTCGAGCACCTCCACGTCTCCGAACCACCAGCCGAGGGCGGCGAGATCGGGATGCAACCGGACCACGCCGTCGGCCGCGTCGGCGGCGTCGACGGCAACCGTCCAGGTCGTCCCGTCGAGCAGCGACGGCAGGTGGGCCACACCCCCGCTCACCTCGACGAACGACCACGCCGGGCGCAACGCCTCGGCCACCCGCGCCTCGGTGGGGACCGCCCGCCCGGCGCCGGCCTCCGCGCCGGCCCGGGAGCGCAGGGCGTCGACCACGGCGGCGAGGGTCATGGCCGACGTGCCCAGCACGTCCGCCACCGTCTCGAGGAGGTCATCGGCGTCGCTCACCCCCCGATTCTCGCGGCCGCGGGCGCGCCGTTGCGTCCACGTACCCTCGCCGGTGTCCGCCTCGAGGCGGTGGCGGGCCGGGACTGTCACAGGGGGTCGGGAGACTGGGCCCATGGCAGCTGAGCGCGACGACGGAACGTTGACCCTGTTCGACCCCCGCCCGGCCGGGGTCCCCTCGCCGGGCGCCGCGGCGCCGGCGGCACGAGAGCGATCGGCGCCTCCCGGCAGGCTCGACGGCTCCGGCGGCCAGCCGCGGACCGAGGACCGCCGACGGGCGATCGACGAGGCGACCGTTCGCTGGTCCGGCAACGTCGCGGTCGTCGACCACGGACCGCCCCGGCTACCGATGCCGTCCGGATCACCGATGGACCGCCACCGGTCGACGGCACCCACTCGCCGACGAGGCTCCTACCCGTTGCCCCGCGACCCTGCCGCGCCCCGGGGTCGGTCGGCGCCCGCCGGACGGGTGCGGCGACGCGACCGGGGCGACGGGATGGTCACCCTGGAGGTCACCCTCTCACCGGAGGATGCGGAGCAGCTCCTGAAGGTGCTCCGGGCCCACCCGGCCCACCGCACGAGGTCGACGAGGGCGTGAAAGGCTTGGGCCAGTGACGGAACTGGTCCGAGAGGCGTACGACGCCAACGCCGAGCTGTACGCGTCGTTGTTCCTGAACGAGCTCGATAGTGACACCCAGTCTTCGACGTGGCTCGCCGAGTTCGCCCGGTTGGCCGCGGCTTGTCGAGGTCTGGTCGCCGACCTCGGGTGCGGCCCGGGGAGCGTCGTCCACCATCTGAGCAGCCGAGGGCTGCCAGCACTGGGAGTTGATCTCTCTCCCGGTCAGATCGCTCAGGCTCGTCAGGCCTTTCCCGACCTGCACTTCCAGGTCGGCGATCTCACAGAGCTCCCGTTCGACGATGCGTCGCTCGGCGGCATCGTCTCGCGGTACTCGCTCATCCACCTGCATCCGTCAGATCTCGATGACGTGTTCGTCGAGTGGTTCCGTGCCTTGGAGCCCGGGGCGCCGGCGTTCGTCTCCTTCTTCGGCTCGAGGTCCGCTGATGCTCACGGAACGCCGTTCGATCACAAGGTCGTGACCGCCTACGAGCTGTTCCCGGAACGAGTTGGACAACAGCTGCGCGACGCCGGGTTCACCCGCATCGAGCTGGAGTCGACCCTGCTACCCGAAGGCGGCCGCCCGTTCGACCATGCAACCCTTCTCGGCCAGAAGCCGCTGGATCTCTGACCGGCGAGCGCAGCACCGGCCCGCCGTCGTACTGCGGCCCACCCGACGTCCCTGTGTCACCAGAGGCCTGGAACCAGCCGACTCGTGCGCTCCTGGTAGGTGAGGTAGTCCTCGCCGAGGTGGTCGACGAGCATCCGCTCCTCGACCACGATCCGACGGGCGAGTGCAGCCGTTGGCAGCGCGGCGACAGCGACGCTCACCCAGTTGCCCAGGACGGCCCCGGTGCCAACGAACACCCCTACCGTCGCGAGGTAGAGAGGGTGGCGCACGTATCCGTAGGGGCCAGTATCGATGACTTGATGGTCATCATGGACCGTGAGGGCGTCCCGGTGGAACCGGCCGAGCCGACGGCGAGCTGCGCTGCTCAACACTCCAGCCGCGACGAGGAGCGACATGCCAGTGCCGAAGCTGGTGCGTCTTGTTCGAATCATGGTGGCTGGAAGGAGAAGCGAAGCCCCGAGCCCGCTCACCAGGCTGACGAGCGCGGCCATTTCGAACAGACGGCTCGTCGCGGTGACGACGACTTCTCCTCCATTTCCCGTTGTTGTGGCTTCGTGGGAGGCGTTACGCGAGCTGCCGAGCTCGATCGAGGCCAACCAGCCGAACACGGCCGCTGCTCCAACCGCTGCGACTGGCTTCGACCACAGAACAGGGCTCACGAACATCCACTCTCGCACACCAGCGACCGACGGCCCGACAAGAGGAACGGCGCGGCAACGAGGCCCGGCCGGCACAGCGACCAATCCCAACTGGCTCACCCGTCGGAGCCCGCCACGAGCCGGACGGTACGGCAGCGTAGGTCACAGCCTCCGGCGATCTTCAGAGGTATGCGTCGAGGGCGTCGCGGATGACCTGGCTCTCCGTGGTGGCGTCAGCGTCGGCGCGGGCCTTGATCCGTTCCTTGTAGCTGGAGGGGACGCGGAAGGTGAAGACTTCGGCGGTGGTGGAGCCGATGCGGGGCGACCGACGGCGGGTCTGCTTGATCTTCTCGATGTCACCGGGCGTGAACTCGGCCCGCTCGAAGTCGTCGGCGATCTTCGCCAGGTCCTCGTCGGTCAGCTCCTTGCCGGTCTCGGTGCGTCGGGTCATGAGTCTTCTCCGGTCAGGTAGGTCCGGAACACAGGTCGGAGGGCCATGGCGTGGATGATCAGATCGTCGTCGTCGAGCTGAAGGTAGAGCGGTGTCGACGGGTTGCCGGTCACACAGGTCGGCAGGTGCTTGCGGGTGCCTCGGCGGGAGCTGGCCAGGTTCGTGACCAGGGGTGGGACGAGCTCGGACCGCTACGCCGGGAGAAGGCCGGCGTGACGTAGCTCCTCGATCGTCTGATCGAGGGCGCCGAGCACATCGAGGTGCATGATCGACTCGTCGCCAGGGCCGGCGACGACATCGATCACCCGGGCCAGGAACGGCTCGACGGGGTCGCCGGCCACGATGATCGCCCCCGGCCGGACACGCTCCGGCTCCGCTGCGTCGCTCAGGAACGCCCACACGAAGCCCGTGTCGTCGACCTGGTTCACGTCCGCGGGCAGCGTGACCGTGATCTCGCATGACGTCGTCACCGCTACCTCCTCACGTTGTGCGGGTTTGGCCGGACCTCGTCCGGCCGGCCCCGGCCCACTGGCGAGCGATGCTCAGCCGATCCCGCGAGTGACCCTCGTGATCATGACTTGGCGGACGTCATCGAACACGACGTAGTTGAGCACGACGTCGATGTCAGGCATGAACCGCTCGACGGTCTTCGCGCCTTGCACGTCCGACAGGACGGTCGTGTGCGGACCGCTCATCGGGTCCCAGCCGATCTCAACGAATGCCGCGAGCAGCGGTTCGGTCAGACCCTGATAGCGCTGACCGAACTGGACGGCGAGGAACTCCGGGTCGTCGACCGCGTACGGCGGCGGAGTAGCGTCGCTCACCTACGAGTCGCGTCGGGCGACCGCAGCCCGGACGCGGTCCGGGTCAAGCCGCTCGTCCGCCGCTGCAGGTGGAAGACCCATCGCCAAACGCCGCTGGCGTCGTTCGATGACCTCGCGGGTCCGATCGCCGAGCCCGTCGCTCCACGCGTTGAGCGCTCGGTAGTTCAGCTCCGGATCGTCGGCCTCAGTCGCCTGGGCCAGCAGCTCGAGCGCGTCCGCCTTGCTCTCCATGCGCTGCATCGTACCGCACCCCTCTGACAGCGAACCATTGACCCTGCCGCCGGCCGTCGCTCCTCAACGGCACGACCGGCGCCGTCGATCGGATCTGAAATCACATCGGCTGATGACCGTCGAGGACGGTGGCGAGGGTGTCGGCGATGGCGGTGTCGCGGCCCTCGAGGGCGTGGGCGTAGGTGCGCATCGTGGTGGTGGGGTCGGCGTGGCCGAGGCGGGGGGCGACCGAGCGGACGTCGTGGCCGCCGGCGATGGCGTGGGTGGCCGACCAGTGGCGCAGGTCGTGCAGGCGCCACATCGGGTCCAGACCGGCGTCCTTGCAGACCCGCTTTCGGGGCGCGTGTCGGTCGAGGAAGTAGGTGCCGCGCTGGCTACTGCGGCGGCTGTGCATCCGTCTGCCCGTCTGGCGTTGCGCCTGGCTGCGGTGGCCGGTGCTCGTGGCCCGCACGCGTTCCCCCGACCGACGCCCCAACAGCACTGCGCCGGCCCCTTCGAGGGCCGGCGCAGCACCTTCACGAGCAACGAGGCGAGCTACCGCTCGGCGCCGAAACCCGCGCCGAGCAGGGAGTTCCTACTCGATCCGGAGGCCGGAGATGGCCCGTCCGATCACCAGCTGCTGGATCTGCTCGGTGCCTTCGAAGATGTCGTAGATCTTGGCGTCGCGGTGCCAGCGCTCGACGGGGTACTCGTTGACGTAGCCGTAGCCGCCGAGGATCTGCATCGCCCGCTCGGTCGCCCACACGGCGACCCGGCCGGCCTTCAGCTTCGACATCGAGCCCTCGGCGTTGGTGTAGCCGCCGTTACGGGCCAACCACGCCGCGCGGCGCACGAGCAGCCTGGCCGCGTCGATCTCGGTGGCCATGTCGGCGAGCATGAACGCGATCGACTGGTTCATGATGATCGGCTTGCCGAACTGCTGGCGCTCCTTGGCGTAGTCGAGCGAGTACTCGTACGCCGCCCGGGCGATGCCGATCGCCTGGGCCGCCACCGACGGGCGGGTCGACTCGAACGTCTGCATCGCGGCCTGGACCCGGCTCGACTGGCCCTCGCGGGCCCGGGCGAGGCGCTCGTCGAGCTTCTCCTTGCCGCCGAGCAGGCACCGGCCCGGCACCCGCACGCCGTCGAGGACGACCTCGGCGGTGTGGCTGGCCCGGATCCCGTGCTTGCGGAACTTCTGGCCCTGGCTGAGACCGGGCGTGTTCGGCGGGATGATGAAGCTGGCCTGGCCCTTGCCCCGCAGCTCGGGGTCGACCGCGGCGACCACGACGTGGATGTTGGCGATGCCGCCGTTGGTGATCCACGTCTTCACACCGTCGAGGACCCACTCGTCGGCGGCCTCGTCGTAGACCGCACGGGTGCGCAGGCTCGACACGTCGGAGCCGGCGTCGGGCTCGCTCACGCAGAACGCCCCGAGCTTCACGTCATCGGGCGTGCCGAAGCACTCGGGGATCCACTCGCCCACCTGCTCGGGCGTGCCCTGGCCGACGATGCCGGCAACCGCGAGGCCGGTGCCCATCAGCGACAGGCCGATGCCGGCGTCACCCCAGAACAGCTCCTCGAGCACGACCGGCCAGGTCTGGCCGGTGTCGTCACTGAACGCCGACGCCATCAGGTCGAAGCCGTAGAGGCCGACCTTGGCGGCCTCCTGGATGACCGGCCACGGGGTCTCCTCGCGCTCGTCCCACTCGGCACCCGCTGGGCGGATCACCGTCTCGGCGAAGTCGTGGACCCACTTCTGGATCTGCTGCTGGTCCTCGTTGAGCTCGAGAGAGAACTCGGGCATCTCACATCCCCTTCGACCCGTCCGGTTGCCCGGCGCTACCCGATCCTGGTGACACCACGGGTCTCGGCCGTACCCGGCCGTGGTTACCCGTGGGTAACTTACGGTTCGAGAGTAGCACCGCCACCACGACTTGTGACCCCCGTCGCCGGGACGATCGACACGGTGCGCCGGCACGCCGTGCGCCGGGCCGGCAGCGCCCGAACGCTCAGCCGAGGGGTGGCGCGAGGATCGGGCACAACGGGCCGGCAGCGGCAACCATCCGGCGATCGAGGGTGACGAGCTCCCCGTCGACCGCCTCGGCCGTCGCGACATAGGCCGCGTCGTAGGCCGTGAGATTCGCTCGCAGGGACCACACCCGGTCCGCGACGACGTCGAGCGGAACGAGCTCGACCCCGACATCTCGCAAGTCGGCGAACGCCGCACCCGCAGCCGATGAGTCGACAACGCCACGGAGCTCGAAGCGCCGGATGACGTTCGCGACTTCGAATGGCATCAGGTGTGGGGCGTAGAGCTCCGAGTCCGCAAACGTCGTAGCGCACCACCGCCCGTCGGCATCGTCGTCGAGCAGCATCGCGACCACCGCCGACGCATCGAAGACCCGGAGCACCATCGCCGATGCTCAGCGGCGATCAGCATTGCGGGCGGCGAGGATCTCGTCCCGGCTGATCCTCGTGCCGTCTCGACGCTTCCGCTCCCGCACCCTCGCCAACAGGTCCTCGGTCGACGGCTTCGAGGCCATTCGCACCACCTCATCGAGCATGAGCTCCTGGAGCGAGCGACCGCTCCGGGCCGCGCGAGCTGCCAACTCGTTACGGACCTCTTCGGGCACGTGACGGATCGTGATCGTCGTCGCCATGCCGCGAGAGTAGCGGCAGTGCAGGCATTGTGCCGCGACAGGCGCTCAGGTGGCGACGCGGGAGACGCAGAACTCGTTGCCCTCGGGGTCGGCGAGGGTGGTCCACGAGTGGCCCCACTCGTCGTGGTCGCCGAGCTTCGACGCGCCGAGCTCGAGGAGGCGGTCGATGTCGGCCCGGGGGTCGTCCGATGCGAAGTCGATGTGGACCCGGTTCTTCACGTCCTTCGCCTCGGGGACCTTGATGAAGAACCAGCCGGGCTGACCGGTCTCGGTCGGCGGGATCGAGCAGAAGTACGGCGTCGGGCCGTCGGCGAGGTCGCGGCCGAGTGCGGCCGACCAGAAGCCGGCGACGGCGAGGGTGTCGTCGCAGTCGAAGGTGATGTTGCCGGGGGTGATGGTCATGGCGGTGCCTCCTGGCGGTGTTGCGGATGGTCGGGTCGGGGGACCCGGTGCGCTCGGGCGAGCGGTCAGGGCTGGTCGGCCACGTCGATCGGCCAGCAGATCTCGGTGCGGAACGCCGAGGGGTCGTCGGTCTCCGAGTAGCTGGTCAGGTAGATCTCGCGCACCGGCAGCTCGGCCGGCGTGGCGTTGGCCGCGACCCAGGTGCCGAGCAGCGCGTAGGTGCCCGAGACGGTGTCGTAGGGGCCCTCGTGCACCAGCACGGCCACGTCGACCGCGGGCAGGTGGCCGATGCCGGCGGCACCGCGGTCGTCGGGCAGCGGTGCGGCCGCGACGAGCGGGGCGTAGGCGACGACCTCGTGGGGCTCGTCGTGGGCCGTCGGCGGGTACAGGGCGCCGAAGGGGCCGGCGGGCACGAGTCCGGCGGTCCCGGTGAGCACCCGGCCGATGGCGTCGTAGGCCACGCCGAGGAAGCCGGCGTACTCCCGCTCGGTCACCGTGCCCCGCACCTCGAGCGTCGTCTGCGCCTCGATCCGGCCCACGTGGACGGGCGTGTGCATCGCCGGCAGCTCCATGCCCGACTGGAGCTCGGCCACGATCCGGGACGCGTCGGCCAGCCGCTCACGCATCACCGCCTCGTGGTCGGCCAGCACCTTGGCGGTCACGTCGGGGTCGCGCCCGGTCAGCACCGTGGCGATGTCGGCGAGGGGCAGGTCGAGGTCGCGCAACCGGCGGATCACGCGGGCGTCGGTGAGCTGGCTCGGCTCGTACCACCGGTAGCCGGTGCGGTCGTCCACACGGGCCGGCACCAGGAGGCCCGACTCGTGGTACGCCCGCAGCGCCTTCACCGACAGCAGGCTGGCCCGGGAGAACGTGCCGATGCCCAACATGGCGTCGCCGGGCGCCCGGCCGGGCTGGGGTGATCGATCTTCCACACCCCGTACTCTCCGACCTCCCCCGAGGGGAGGGTCAAGCGCGACCTCGAATCAGGCCGGCTCGACGGCCCGGACCCGGGCCACGAGGTCGACCAGGCGGTCGGCGACGGCGGCCGGCTGGTCGAGCGGCACGAGCGAGAGGCTGGCGTCGATGTCGGCGACGCGGCGGCCGTTCGGGAACGCCGCCGCCAGGAGGTCGGCGTCGGCGTCGGGGAAGATCCGGTCACCGGCGACCCAGGCGACGTCGACCGAGGCACGCACCTCGTCGAACCGGGCCGAGGCCTCGGCGAGCTCGGCGGCGTCGACCGATCGCAGCACCCGCCGGAGGTCGTCGCGGGCACCCGCCGAGCGCCACAACGGGCCCATCATCCGCTCCGCCTCGGCGGCCGGCAGGCGACGCCTGATCAGGTGGCCGAACGTGAGCGGGAGGCGGCGACCGACGTCGGTCCGCAGGAGCCGGGCCGTCGCCCACATCAGCGAGCGGAGCCGCAGCGGCGGGAACAGGAACCGGAAGTAGCCGGGCGGGAAGTGCTCGGCCGTCTCGGTCGGGGTGAGGAGTGCGCCGGCGAACCGGTCGGGCACCGTACCCAGCGCGACCTGGGTGATGGCACCACCCGAGTCGTTGCCGACGACGACCAGGCGATCGAGGTCGAGCGCGTCGGCCACGTCGAGCACGATCCGGGCGAGCCCACCCAACGACAGGTCGGCGTCGGCCGTCATCGGCCGGTGGTGAGCACCCATCGGCAGGTCGGGAAGCACCAGATCGAGGTCCGGCCGCCCGTCGAGCGCGGCGGCCACGCCGTCCCACAGATGGCCGTTGGCGAACGCGCCGTGGACGAACACGACGGGGGTCGGAGCACCCGACGGGTCGGCCGCCGGGCGACGACGCACCCGGACCTCACCGCCCCGGACCGGGACCCACTGCTCGACGAACGGAGTTGCAGGAGACGGAGTTGTAGTGGTCACTACATCAACGTATGTGTAGCGACCACTACAGTCAAGGGGGTGATGGCCCGCCGCCACGACGAGGACGAGCTCCTGGCCGCCGCGGTGGACGCCGCGCTGGAGGGCGGGCTCGGGGAGCTGACGTTCGGGCGGCTCGCGAAGCGGATCGGGATCGCCGACCGAACGCTCGTGTACTACTTCCCCACCAAGGCCGACCTGCTCGAGGCGGTGCTCGGCGTGCTCGCCGGCCGGCTCATCGCCCAGCTCGAAGCCGCGTTCGGCGAGGGGCGCCGCCCACCCGCCGAGCTGCTCGGCGCCGCGTTCCCGCTGCTCACCACCCCGGAGGCCGACCGGGTGTTCGCCCTGTGGTTCGAGCTTGCCGGCCAGGCCGCCGCCGGGCTCGAACCCCAGCGCACGTTGGCCTCGGCGATGCTCGACGGCTGGATCGCCTGGCTCGCCGATCGGGTCGAGCCGCCCGACGACGGCGACCCCCGACCGTCCGCGATCGCGCTGCTCGCCAACCTCGACGGCGCCCTGCTGCTCCACCACCTCGGCCACCCCGAGGCGGCCCGGACCGCGGTCGCCGCCATCGCGCGCTGAGCGCCCGTCTCGCGACACTGGAGAACCGTGCCGGTCACGTTCCCCGCCCACCAAGGCCTCGTCGCCGCGCTCAAGCTGCGCTGGCCGACGTGGATCGACGGCACCGCGCTGTGCATCGGCGCCGCCGCGCCCGACCTCGCCTACGCCCTCGGGTCGTGGTTCGACCGCCACAGCCACGACGCCGTCGGCCTCGTCGTGTGGGCGCTGCCGTTCACGATCGTGGCGACCGTCGTGGTCCGCTGGCGCGCCGCGGCGGGGATCTTCGCCCACCTGCCCGACCTCGGCCCGCTGCGGCTGCGCTCCTACCGGGTGATCAGCACCCGACCGCCCCGACCAGGGCCGCTGCTCGTCGGCGCCACCCTGGGTGCGGCCAGCCACGTCCTCATCGACGGGTTCACCCACACCGAGCGGTGGGGCTCGCGGTGGCTCGGGCTCGACGGCGTCCTGGCCACGCTCCCGGTCGCCGGCGGGGTCACCGGGGCGAAGGTGCTCCAGTACACCGGCCACGTCGCCGGCAGCCTGCTGTTCGTGGCCCTCGTGGCCGCGATCGCCGCCGGCGGCCGGCTCGAGGCGTGGTACGGGGCGGACACCGTGGCCCGGGTCCGCCGGCACCACCCGCCGCGCCGCGAGCGAGTCGCCTTCTGGGCGATGGTCGCGGTGCCGCCGGTCATCGCGACCCCACTCGCCGTTGCACTCGACCACTCGGAGGTCGCGGTCCCCGTGTTCGTGCCGATCAGCGCCGGGACCGTGGCGCTCATCGCCGCTGGCGCTCTGGTGCCGTCGGCCGTGCTCGCGCCCGACGGCGAGAGCTGACCGGGCATCGTCAGACCCGGCCGAGACGACCACAACGCCGAGACGACAACGCGACCGCAGCGGAGCCGTAACGAAGTAGCTGAACCTCCATCGTTACCGTGGCGCCACGATGATCGACCTGCTCTGGAGCCTCCGCCACGGCCATCCCGAGCTCGTGCTGTGCGCCGTTGCGGTCACCCTCGCCGCCATCGGGGCCGTCGAGGCGGTGCTGCGCTCGGGTGGCTCCGGGCTTCGCCACACCGGCCCCGGCACCCGCACCATCGCCGCGGCGCTGCTGGTGGGGTGCGCGTGCCTGTGGCTCGTGGCCAACGCCCCGATCGAGGGCCCGGTGCTCCTCCCGCTGTCCCACAACCACGGGATCACCGTCGCCGACCTGCTCGCGTTGCCGCTGCTCGGGGCGGCGTGGACGCTCGTGCGGGGAGACGAACCGGCGGAGCGCGCCACACGCTGACCGGGCGAGGGAGAATCGTCGGGTGAGCTCTCCCATCCCGCTCCGGTTCGTGACCTCGGCCGACGACCACCACAAGCTGCCCGACACCGCGGCCGAGCTGGCCGTCGTCGGTCGGTCCAACGTCGGCAAGTCGTCGCTGATCAACGCCGTCGCCAACCGCAACGGGCTCGCCCACGTGTCGAAGACGCCGGGCCGCACCCGGCTCCTCAACCTGTTCGCCATCGGCAAGGACGAAGGCCCCGACGTCGGGATCGACACCGCGGTCGTCGACCTCCCCGGCTACGGCTACGCCGCCGCCCCCAAGCGGGAGCAGGCCCGGTGGCAGGCGATGATCGAGGGCTACCTCCTCGAGCGGGAGACCCTGGCCACGGTGATCGTGCTGGTCGACGGCGAGGTCGGGCCGACCAAGCTCGACGTCCAGATGCTCGACTGGCTCGCCGAGTGCGACGTGCCCTACGTCGTCGTCGCCACCAAGGCCGACAAGGTGAAGGCGTCGAAGCGCCAGAAGCGCCGTGAGGAGCTGGCCCGCAAGTGTGCGCTCCCCCGCGGGGAGATCACCTGGGTCAGCGCGGCGAAGGGCACCGGCATCGACGAGCTGCGGGCCAAGATCTACCGCTGGCTCGCCCCGGCCTGACCACACGGACCGCTGCTCCTCCGGGCCGCGACGGTCCTCGCACCGATCAGCGGGAACGAGCGGCCGGCAGCGGTCAGCCCGCTCCGGTCCAATCCCGAACGACGGGCTCGTCGGACTCGACCGGATCGACGGCCTCGCCGGACTCGGCAGCCTCCCCGGACTCGACTGCCTCACCGCGGTCCGGGCCGAACCACCCGAGCGCTGCGGCGAGGCGGGCCCGCTCGTCCTGGATGCCGCCCCAGTACGGGCCGTGGGCGGCGTAGTAGTCGAGGTTGAATCCCGGGACGTCGTCGTCCTCGGTGCCCCAGACGCCATCGTCGCCGATTCCGATCATCTCGCCCAGCTCGCCACGGTCCATGACCGAGTCGAGCACCTCGTGGACCGTGTCGGTGTCCCAGAGGCCGAGGAGGTGCCCGATCTCCTGCGTGGCGAGCGTGCCCAGCGTCGCGCCGGTGAGCTCGGCCTTCGACGCGCCGGGCGCCAGGGGGATGGTGTTGATCGACTCGATCCCCGTCGGTGCGCTCAGAAGATCGAGGAGGACGACCGCGGTCTCCTCACGATCCACGTTGCCGAGGTCGACGGACTCGGCGACGCCGGTCGCCACCAGCCCGGGCGGGGTCGGCGATCCGCCGAGGACGACCCGGCTGACGTCCGGCTCACCCCACGGGTCGGGGTCCCGGTCGCTGCGACGCACCTCGATCAGCGAGGCCCCCTCGGGGCCCCAGCGCTCGAAGATCGCCTCGACCCGCTCGACCATGGCGTCGACGACGATCTCCTCGTCGTCGGGCTCCAGGCCCCAGCCGGCCAGGGAGGCGGACAGCGGGGCGAGGCCCGCCGGCGACTGGGCCTTGGGCACCAGGGTGGACAGATCGACGTCCGCGCCATCGGTGTCCAGGTAGACGACCTGTGGGACGGTCCCCTCGTTCTCGGCCGGACTGCGCACGACGCGCAGCTCGCCCTCGTAGTCGCCGGCGCCGTCGGTCACCGCGACGACGACCGGGCCGTCGTAGGCAACGACGTGCTCGATGCCGATGTCGCCGGTGTGGCGCAGCGGGGACGCAGCCGGGTAGAGCGCCGAGACGTTCGAGCGCGACAGCAGGCCCGGGCCGTTCGGCTCGTGCACGTAGACGAGGCCGGCCGCGCCGGAGAAGCCGCCGGCGAGCACGTCACCGGCCGCCAGCTCCACGACGAAGACGTCGGTGTCCCCACGCACGCTCGGGCGGGGGAGCCAGCTGACATAGGCACCCAGCTCGACGGCGTACTCGCCGGTCTCACCGGGCGGGCCGGCGCTGGTCGGGTCGAAGGGGTCGTCGGGGAAGCGGCAGCACGCGACGACCGCGGCGAAGTACTCCCCGTCGCGGGGCACGGCGACCGCGACCCGCGAGTCGGTACCGATGCCGACGCCGTCGTCGTTGGAGGCGATGACCTCGCCGGCCTCGTCGAAGACCACGACCATCGTGTCGACCGGGTCGTCGACGCCGCTGGTGTCGGTCTCGACGAGGATGTCCATCCACTCCTCCAACGCACCGAGCGCGAAGACGTCGACGTCGGCGACCGTGTCGGCGTCCGTGTTGTCGCCGAGCACACCTCCCCAGCGCACGATCGAGCCGGGCTCGGGCTCGGCCCGGTTCGCGACTTCGATCGAACCGTCGTCCTCGGTGGCGACGCCGTCGATGTCGTCGGGGTCGGTGGTGGGGATCGAGCCGTCGTCCTCATCGGCGGGCGTGCCCGCCGGGACGCCCAACGTGCCCGAGATGTGGACGGTGGCGACCTCGTCGTCGCCGGTGCCGAACCCCTCGATCATCACGCCGTCGACCAGGTCCCCGTACGAACCCCTCGGGCTGTCGGCCTCGTCGGGGGCCTCGGGGTCGCGGACGTGGAGCATGTCGGGGTCGGGCTCGACGAACAGGCCGCTGGGCTCCACCTCGACGGCACCGTCCTCACCGGGACCCGGGGCGTCCGGGTCCTCCTGCGCACCGACGCTGCCCTGCAACACGACGGCGGCCAACACCCCGACGCACGCCGTCACCGACCACAGCTTCCGACCGGACATCCGGCCCCCTTCACCCGCCGACCGCGGCCAACGTAGCGACGAGAACCCGGCACCAGAACAGACGCCGGACGAACGTCCTTCGAATCGTTCGGCGCACCCGTACCGTCGCGCAGCTCAGCGGATCTGGCGGACCCGGCCTTCCGTGCCCCAGGCCCGATCAGCGGTCAGGACCTCGGCGTCCACGCGCTCGCCGAGTGCGAGGCAGAGCCGATCGGCCAGCGACAGGCCCTCGCCGCGGACCCACCGCCGGGCCGCCCACTCCGCATCGTCGGCGCCGACCGCCTCCACCTCGATCTCATAGCTGGCGAGCAACGCCCGAGCGAGCTCCCACTCGCCGCCGGCGGCGAGCACCTTCTGTGCGACCTCGGACCAGTTCGCCGCGCCGCAACGGGCGCCGGCGGCCAGCCGTTCCTCGACGAGGTCGCTCCCGGCCTCACCCTGCAGGTACGCCAGCAGCGCCGAGGCGTCGAGAACCGTCAACCCGCGTCCTCGAGGGCCGCCACCGCCCGTCGCTCGCCGAGCAGCTCACTGACGAGGTCCAGACCCGCGAGGTCGGCACGCACTCGGTCGCGGAGTTGTTCCCGGGTTAGCACGACGAGCCCGGCATCGGTGTCGACGAGCACGAGCACCGACCCCTCGGCCAGTCCAGCCTGCTCCCGCACCGCAGCCGGGATGACGAGACGCCCCCGATCTCCCATCACGACCCGGTACGTCCCACTCATGGGCCGAGCGTACCAATCGCTCTGCTGAGGTGGGCTCGCCGGACCGGTTGCGGCGGTCAGCGGGCGCGGACGGCGGTGCCCTGGGCGGTGTCCTCGACGATCCAGCCGGCGGCCGCGATCTCATCGCGCAGCGCGTCGGCGCGGGCGAAGTCCTTGGCGGCCCGGGCCTGGTCGCGCTCGACCATCAGGCCGAGGATGCGCTCGTCCGGGCCCTCCGGCTCGGCCGCGTCCAGCTCGAGGCCGACGGCCTCGCAGATCGTCGCCGCCGTCGCCCACGCCACCGCGGCGCCGGCCTCGTCCTCCATGTCGAGCGCGGTGTTGCCCTCCCGCACGAGGCGGAACAGCTGGTCCATGGCACCCGGCGTGTTCATGTCGTCGTCCATGAGCGCCTTGAACCGGGCCACCGCCTCGGCGTCCGGCTCGGCCGGGTCGAGCCCCGAGGTGCGCCGGGCGAACGTGTCGAGTCGCTCCAACGTGGCCACGGCCCGGGCAACGGTCGCCTCGGTGACCTCGACGGGCGAGCGGTAGTGCGACTGGAGCACCAGCAGGCGGTAGGCGCGGGGGTCGGCGGAGTCGATGAGGTCGAGCAGGTTCATCGTGTTGCCGAGCGACTTCGACATCTTCTCGCCGCCCATCTCCACGAACCCGTTGTGGACCCAGTGGCGGGCGAACGTCTGCCCGACGCCGACGGCCTGGGCGCGCTCGTTCTCGTGGTGGGGGAAGGCCAGGTCCTGGCCGCCGCCGTGGATGTCGAAGCCCTCGCCGAGCAGGTCGAGCGACATCACGACGCACTCGGTGTGCCAGCCGGGGCGGCCCGGGCCCCACGGCGAGTCCCACGTCGGCTCGCCGGGCTTGGCGAACTTCCACAGCGCGAAGTCGACCGGCGAGCGCTTCTCCTCGGCGACCTCGATGCGGGCGCCGGCCTTGAGGCTCTCGAGCGACTGGCGGGCCAGCAGGCCGTAGTCGTCCACCGACTCGACCGCGAAGTAGACGCCGTCGGAGGTGACGTACGCCTTGTCGTCGTCGACGAGGCGGCCGATGAGCTCGACCATCTGCTCGACGTAGACGGTGGCGTGGGGGTCGTCGTCGGGGCGGAGCACACCGATGGCGTCCATCGCCCGATACCAGATCGACTCGCACTTCGTCG
>JAXHUH010000301.1:0-19702 GCA_034211175.1 Actinomycetota bacterium | reverse complement strand
ATGTCCTGCCACTCGCGGCTCTCGTGCTGGGCGCGCTGGATGATCTTGTCGTCGATGTCGGTGATGTTCGAGACGTAGCGGACCTCGAGGCCGCTCCACATCAGGTAGCGGCGCAGCACATCGAACACGAGGGCGAACCGGCCGTGGCCGAGGTGGGGCGGGCCGTACACGGTGGGCCCGCACACGTACATCGACACCTTCCCGGGCTCACGGAGCTCGAGGGGGCGGACGGCGCCCCGGGACGTGTCGAACAGCTGCACCATGACCCCAACCGTACTGACCGCGCCGGCGGCCACCGAACGCGATCCCCGGCGACGCCGATCGCGGCGCAACGCGCCGAACTCACCCTCCAGTCGGGGCGCCGTCGTACCGATGGACAACGAGGTGAGATGGATCCGGGGTTCCTCGCCGATCGACCCGAGCGTCCTGGTCCGCTCGCTCGCCCGCGCCGCCACCGTCGTGGCCCTGGCCGCGGTGCCGGCGGCGCTCGCGGTCTCACCGCTCACCGGCACCGCCCGGGCCGTCGCGGTCGGCGGCGCGGTCGCCGCGCTGCTGGCCCTCACCCTGCGGGGCCGGCGCCGCCCGCGGGCCCATCCCGCCGTCCGGGCCCACGCCCGGCCGCTCATCACCCCGGTCGACCCCCGCCTCGGCATCGACGCCGAGAGCCACCGCTTCACCCGCAGGCTCGAACGGGCGCTCGCCGCGGCGCCGGACGAGCCCGCCGCGGTCCGCCTGGCGCTCGCCGCGACCGAGCACCTCGGCGACATCGCGCCGGCCGAGGTCCTGCTCGCCGCCGGTCGCGGGCCGCTCGTCCAGATCGACGAGACCGGCCCCGACGGCGAGGGCCCCGGCTGCCCGGTGATCGAGCCCGACGACTGCCCGGCGATGCGGGCCGGCGCCACCCAGACCTACGACCGCAGCGACGCCCTCGACGCCTGCCCCCACCTGCGTCGGCGCATCCGACCCGAGGCCACCAGCGCGACGTGCGTGCCGTTCGGCGTCGCCGGCGACCTGTTCGGCGTCCTCCACCGCACCGGGCCCGTCGACGCCACCAACCACGTCGTGACCGAGCGGCTCGACATCGTCGCCGCCCGCCTCGACGCCCGCCTCGGCCAGCTCCGCAGCGAGGTACCCGTCCCGGTCGTGAGCCGCGACCCGCTCACCGGCCTCCCCGACCGCCGCGCCGCCGAGGCCCGCCTCGAGGGCTTCCGCCGCGAGCTGACCCCGTACACACTCGCCGTCGTCGACATCGACCACCTGCGCGACTACGAGAGCACCTACGGCGACGCGGTCGTGGCCGACGCCCTCGTCTGCGTCTCCCGCCTGCTGCGGGACTCGGTCCGCAGCCAGGACCTGGTCGCCCGGGCCGACCACGGCACGTTCCTCGTCGTCCTCGCCGTCACCGACGCCGCGGTCGGCCGAACGGTCATCGAGCGGTGCCGGGCCGATCTCGGCGACCGCCTCGCCGCCATCGGCGCGCCGCCGCTGACGCTGAGCGCGGGCGTGGCGCCGTCGACGCCGGGCTCCGGCTTCGACGTCACGGTCAACCGGGCGAGCGACGCACTGGCCGCCGCCAAGCGCGCCGGCCGCGACCGCGTGGTCCTCGCCGACGAGGTGCCGGCGATCGAGCTCGACGACCACACGGCCTGAGCGCTGCGGCCCGGGCGCCGGGCGGGAGCCGCCGCGATGCCACGGCAACCGTGCCGACCGGCCCGGAAGGTGCTTCGCGGGCCCGGGGAGGCCCGAGTACCGTGAGGACGTGAGCATCGACACGTCGACGACGCCATCCGCTACCACCGAGGGCGGGACGCCGGCGCGCTCGGTACCCGACAAGCCGGGCCTCGAAGGCCTCGAGGAGCGTTGGGACGAACGCTGGGAATCGGCCGGCACCTACCGGTTCAACCGGTCGCGGTCGCGCGCGGAGATCTACTCGATCGACACGCCGCCGCCGACGGTGAGCGGCTCCCTCCACGTCGGGCACGTCTTCTCCTACACCCACACCGACACGGTCGCCCGCTACATGCGGATGCGGGGCCGCGAGGTCTTCTACCCGATGGGGTGGGACGACAACGGCCTGCCCACCGAGCGGCGCGTCCAGAACTACTACGGCGTCCGCTGCGACCCGTCGGTCCCGTTCGAGGACGACTTCACCCCGCCCGACAAGCCCGACCCCAAGCGCCAGGTCGGCATCAGCCGCCGCAACTTCATCGACCTGTGCGGCGAGCTGTGCGCCATGGACGAGAAGGCGTTCGAGACCGTCTGGCGCCGCCTCGGCCTGTCGGTCGACTGGTCGATGACGTACGCGACCATCGACGAGCGCTCCCGCAAGACGTCGCAGCTCGCCTTCCTCCGCAACCTGGAGCGGGGCGAGGCCTACCTGGCCGAGGGCCCGACGCTGTGGGACGTCACGTTCCGCACCGCGGTCGCCCAGGCCGAGCTGGAGGACCGCGAACGCCCCGGCGCCTACCACAAGCTCGCGTTCCACCGCACCGACGGAGGCTCGGATGGGGGCGGCTCGGATGGTGACGCGGACGTCGTGATCGACACGACCCGGCCCGAGCTGCTGCCGGCGTGTGTCGCACTGGTCTGCCACCCCGACGACGGCCGCTACGCCGAGCTCGTCGGCTCCACCGTGAAGACGCCGCTGTTCGGGGTCGAGGTTCCCGTCGTCGCCCACCACCTCGCCGATCCCGAGAAGGGCACCGGCATCGCCATGATCTGCACGTTCGGTGACACGACCGACGTGATCTGGTGGCGCGAGCTCGGCCTGCCCGTCCGGGCGATCCTCGGGCGCGACGGCCGCGTCGTCGCCGACCCGCCCGCCGCCATCGAGGGCGAGGGGGCGCAGCGCTACGCGGAGCTGGCCGGCAAGACCGTGTTCAGCGCCCAGCAGCGCATCGTCGAGATGCTGACCGAGTCGGGCGAGCTGATCGGCGAGCCCCGCCCGATCAGCCACCCGGTGAAGTTCTACGAGAAGGGCGAGCGCCCGCTCGAGATCGTCACCAGCCGCCAGTGGTACATCCGCAACGGCGGCCGCGACGCCGAGCTGCAGCAGGCTCTGCTCGACCGGGGCGAGGCGCTCGTCTGGCACCCGCCGTACATGAAGGCGCGCTACGAGAACTGGGTCGGCGGCCTCTCCGGTGACTGGCTCATCAGCCGCCAGCGCTTCTTCGGCGTCGCCTTCCCCGTCTGGTACGAGGTCGGCGCCGACGGCGAGCCCGACCACGACAAGCTGATCCTGCCCGACCCGGACACGCTGCCGATCGACCCCCAGAGCGACGTCCCGCCCGGTTACGAGGCGTCCCAGCGCGGCCAGCCCGGCGGCTTCGTCGGCGACCCCGACGTGATGGACACGTGGGCGACGTCGTCGCTGTCGCCGCAGGTCGCGTGCCGCTGGGCTGACGACCCCGACCTGTTCGAGCGCACGTTCCCCATGGACCTGCGCCCCCAGGCCCACGACATCATCCGGACCTGGCTGTTCTCGACCGTCGTGCGGGCCCACTACGAGCACGACTCGCTGCCGTGGGCCAACGCGGCGCTGTCGGGGTGGATCCTCGACCCCGACCGCAAGAAGATGTCGAAGTCGAAGGGCAACGTGGTCACCCCGATCGCGCTGCTCGAGCAGTACGGCTCCGACGCCGTCCGCTACTGGGCGGCCAGCGGTCGCCCCGGCACCGACACCGCGTTCGACGAGGGGCAGATGAAGATCGGTCGCCGCCTGGCGATCAAGCTGCTCAACGCCTCGAAGTTCGCGCTGACCCTGGGTGACGGCACCGCCGGGACCGACACCATCACCGAGCCGCTCGACCGCTCGCTACTCGCCGGCCTCGCCCGTCTCGTCGACGAGGCGACCACGGCGTTCGATGCCTACGACTACGCCCGGGCGCTCGAGCGCACCGAGACGTTCTTCTGGAGCTTCACCGACAACTACGTCGAGCTGGTCAAGGGCCGGGCCTACGGCGCCCACGGCGACGCCGCCGCGGCATCGGCCCAGGCGACGCTCGACGTGGCCATCGAGACGCTCCTGAAGCTGTTCGCGCCGTTCCTGCCGTTCGCGACCGAAGAGGTGTGGTCGTGGTGGAAGGAGGGTTCGGTCCACCGCTCGACCTGGCCCGACGCCGAGGCCATCGATCGCCTCGCCGGCGACGGCGACCCGGCCGTCTACCAGGTCGCGGTCGAGATCACCGGCGAGATCCGCAAGGCGAAGACCGAGGCGAAGCGGTCGCTGCGCACCGAGGTCACGAGCGTCGTCGTCACCGACACCGCCGAGCGGGTCGAGGCGCTCACCGCCGTCTCGGCCGACGTCGCCGAGGCCGGCCGGGTGGCCGACCTGCAGATCTCGTCGGTCGACGGGTCCTCGGGTGAGGGTCCCTCGGTCCGGGTGACCCTCAGCCCCGAGAGCTGACCATCGGGTCGGCTGCGGGCGACGGCACCTCGCCGTCCTCCCAGCCGACCCCGTCCATCCGCTCGGTGTCGGTCTCGGCGTCGGCGTCGGCGCCCGGTGCCTCCGAGGGACCCGGGTCCGGAGCGGACGGGGCTGCGCCGACGAGCGCCCGGGCGATCTCCAACCGACCGGCGCGCCCGTTCGCGCCCGGGTGCGGCCGTCGGGCGGCCGCGTCGTCGTGGTCCCAGCCGAGCATCGACGCCGCGTGGACGCCGTGGTTGCGGCGGCGGGCCGGGTGCTTGGCGTCCCCGTCGACCACCGCCTTCGCGACGAACAGCGGCGGATCACCGTCGTGGCGCCCACCCGCGGCCGCCGCCTCGCGCTCGGGCCGCTGGGGTGGGTCCGGACGGGCACTCGAGGTCGCGGCCGCACCGGTGCGGGGGGCCGGTGCAGGCCCCCCGGCGGTATCCGGGGAGGGGCGCTCACCCGACGCCACCGTGGCCGGGCTCGGCACCGCCGCGCGGCGGGGGGCGGCCGCGGCCGGGGCGGGTCCGTCGGCGACGGTGACCGGGGTGCCGGTCCAACGGATCGGCCCGGGCGACGGTGACGCCGCCGATGACGGCGATGGCGCGGCCGGCGATGGCACGGGTGACGACAGCGGCGCCAGTGGCGCCAGGGACGGCGCGGCATCCGCTCGTGAGGTGTCGCCGGCCGGCGGCAGCGCCGGGGTGGCGGGCGACGGGGGCTGGACCGTGTGCAGCCAGCGCGCCGAGTCCGACTGGCGGACGAGCTCGAGCAGGTCGTCGGCCGACATCGGCCGCCCGAACCAGTAGCCCTGCCCCGAGCGGCAGCCCAGGTTCCACAGCGTGTGGTACTGGGTGACCCGCTCGACCCCCTCGGCGACGACGTCCACGCCGAGGGTGTTGCCGAGGTTGGCGACCGCGCCGGCGATGGCCCGGGCACCCGGGTCGTCGTCGATGTCGCGCACGAAGGTCATGTCCATCTTGAGCACGTCGATCGGCAGGCGCCGGAGCCGGTCGAGGCTCGAGTGCCCGGTCCCGAAGTCGTCGATGGCGAGGCGCACCCCGATCTTCTTCAGCTCGCCGATCGTCAGCGCCGTGTCGGCCGGGTCACCGATGAGCGCCCCCTCGGTGATCTCGACGCACAGCCGCTCCGGCGGGATCGACCACGCCTCCAGCGCCTCGGTGACGTCACCGCCGAGGGTGCCGTCGCCGAGGCCGACCGTGGAGACGTTGACCGACATCGACAACGAGAGCGAGGTCGACGACGCCTCCGCCGCGTCCATCCACGCCCGCAGCTGCCGACACGCACGGTCGATCACCCACCGGTCGAGCGACCGGGCGAGGCCCGACGCCTCCGCCAACGAGATGAACTCGCCCGGCATCACCCACTTGCCCGACAGGCGCGGCCAGCGCACGAGCGCCTCCGCCGAGAGGATCTCGCCGGTCGAGAGGTCGACGATCGGCTGGTAGAAGAGCACCAGGTCGTCGTCCTCGATGGCCCGGCGCAGGTCCATGGCCGCGCTGAGGCGGGTCGCGGCCCGGGCCCGGGTCGACGCGTCGAGGGTGACGTGGCGGGCCTTGCCCAGCTCCTTCGCCCGGTACATCGCCGTGTCGGCGTCGCGCAGCAGCGACTCGGGGGTCGCCCCCTCGCCCTCGGCGCTGGCCGCGATCCCGATGCTGGCGGTGATGAACACGTCGCGGCCGGCGACCGGGATCGAGCGGTCGAGCGACCGGCAGAGGCGCTCGGCCAGGTCCTCGGCCTCGGCCGGGTGCACGGCGCCCCGCCGGAGCACGACGAACTCGTCGCCGCCGAAGCGACCCAGCTCATCGCCGTCGGCGAGGACCTCGGCGAAGCGGGACGCGACCTGGCGCAGGAGCTCGTCGCCGGCGCTGTGGCCGAGCTCGTCGTTCACGGCCTTGAACTCGTCGAGGTCGCAGAACAGGACGGTCAGCTCGCTCGACGTCTCCATCGTGCGGCTCAGCTCTCGGGTCAGCGCCAGCCGGTTCGGCAGCCCGGTCAGGTCGTCGTGCAGCGCCTGGTGCTCGAGGAGGGCGCCGAGCTTCTTCTGGGAGTCGAGGTCGCTCTCGATGCGCGTGGCCATCTTGTCGAACGCCTGGGCCAGCACTCCGAGCTCGTCGCTCGAGTCGTCGCCCGCCCGCTGGGCCAGGTCACCGTCGCTGATCGCCCGCGCCAGGTCGGTGACCCGCTGGAGCCGCTTGATCACCGAGCGGCCGAGCAGGGTCGAGCTGACGATGACGAGCGTGACCGCGACGACGAACGAGAGCACCAGCACCTGCACGGCCCGGCTCACGCCCGCGAACGCCTCGTCCTCGTCGACCTTCACGACGAGCGCCCAGTGGGAGCCGTCGATCGAGCGCAGGGCGGCGATGACGTCCCGACCGGTGTCGTCGACGAGCCCGTCGGACGTCTCCGCCCGCCCCGACAGCGCCCGGATCTCGAGCGCGTCGCTGTCGGCGAAGCTCGCCGCCGTCTCCCCGGCGAACGCGTCGGCGCGCCCGGGACGATCGCTGATCAGCTCGGCGTCGTTCGTCGACGTCCTCTGCACGAGGTAGACCTCGGCGGTCTCGCCGACCTGGGTCGCGTCGATCGCGGGGAGGACCGAGTCGAGGCGCCACTGGGCGATGAGGACGGCCCTCGGGTCCGTGTTCGTCGTGACACCGCTCTCCCGCCCCGCCACGGTGAGCGCGGGGTCGCCGTCGTCGCCGGCGAGGCGCACGGCCTGGAGGTAGAACCGCTCGCCGTCGCGCTCGAACGCGTCGCCGACGGCCACCCCGTGGTCGCGTGCGTCGGTGTACACCGTCCGCAACGACCGCTCTGTCTCCATCTCGATGCCGAAGTCGTCGACGTCCTCGTCGGGCGCGACCCGCACGGCATCACCGTTCGCCGCCACGGCATAGAGGAGCACGCCCGTCAGCTCGTTCTCGCGATCGACGAGCGCCTCGAGCTCGGCCCGAACCGCCGACAGCGGTTCCTCGGTGTCGACCGAGGGGTCGCGCTCGTCGCCGTCGGCGCCCTCGAAGCGCCGCCACGCGTCGATGAGGTCGGCCGTGGCCTCGCCGAGATCGCTGTCGGCGTCGCGCACGTCGTCCAGGCGGTTCTCGTTCGTCTCGAGCTGGCGCACGATGCGATCGCGCTCGATGTCGGCGATCGAGGCGAGCCCGTCGCGGACGCCGTCCCGGAGCGCGCCGCGCGCCAGGTTCACCGTCACGATGGCGACGACGACCAACGGCAGGACCACCGCGATCGACGACAGGTACAACTTCCCACGAATCGACACCGAGCGACGCCCTCCCCTCGTTGCCACTGTGGGTCACCTGTCGACCATTTATAGTGACATTGTGAGGGGATCGCGCAGGATCGGCCGAACTCAGGTCGGTGTCGTCGCTCCTGCGCCCTCGCTGCGGCCGGCATCCTCCGCCGTGGCACCGGCACGGATCGCGGTGCCGTTCGTCGGTGCACCCGCCGAGCCGACACCGGACGACCCGGTCGAGTGCGGTGTGACGCTGCCGTCATCGACCGCCACCCGGGCGAGCAGGCGCTCGATCCGGTCGAGGCGGGCGGTCATGTCGTCCTGGCTGCGCTCCTCGTCCTGCTCGACGAACGCCGCCGCCATCTGGGCCGTGATCATGGCCAGCAGGCACACCCGGAGCATCATCAGCACGATCCCGATCGCCTTGCCCCAGATGCTGACCGGCGCCACGCCGGCGTCACCGATCGTGGTGCCCATCACGATGGCCCACCACAGCGCGTCGTAGTACTCGTCGAACTGGACGTCCGGCTGGTTGCGCTCGACCACCCACGCCACGACCGAACCGGCGAGGATCGCGGCGCCGACGACGAGCACGAACGCCCGGAAGCCGCGTCGGTTCGTCACCCGCCCGAGTCGCAGCAGCGCCCGGCCGACGCCGCCGACCACCCGCACGAGCCGCACCGCGCGCAGCGCCCGCAGCGGGCGCAGGAACGGCACCACGATGCAGATCAGGTCGAGGATGTGGGTGCGGACCATGTCGCGGCGCCGCGGGGCCAGGTACAGCTTCACCAGGAACTCGACGACGAACGCCACCCAGATCAGCCACGAGATGATCTCGAGCGCCATGCGGGCGACCGCCGACACCTCGAAGACGAGCGGGATGGCCACGACCGGCAGGAGCACCAGGGCCAGCACCGTCATCGGGAGCTCGGCCTGGTTCGAGAACCGCTCGTACGCGAGCGCGTCACGCGCCCGCAGCATCTCCCGTTTCGTCACGAACCGATGCGGGGTCCCGCCATCCGCCGGATGCGTGGACTCGCGCTCGTCGGCCTCCACCGCCGTTTCCGCCACACCTCCAGACTAGGCGCCAACATGACGATCACGTTGCGAAACCGTCATCGTCCGCCCAGCGGTACCCTCCGGAGGATGTGCCGCCGCATGCGAATCCGATGACGCGCTCCTGGTGGAGCTCCGCCGTGGGCTACGAGGTCTACATCCGCTCCTTCGCCGACGCGAACGGTGACGGCAACGGCGACCTCGACGGCCTCCACGACCGCCTCGAGCACCTCGCGTGGCTCGGCATCGACGTGGTCTGGATCACCCCGTTCTACCCGTCACCCCGCTTCGACATGGGCTACGACGTGGCGAACTACTGCGACGTCGACCCGATCTACGGTGACCTCGACGCGTTCGACCGCGTCGTGGCCCGGGCCCGGGAGCTGGGCCTGCGGGTGATGGTCGACCTCGTCCCCAACCACACGTCCCACGTGCACCCGTGGTTCGAGGACAGCCGGACGAGCCGCAGCTCGGCCCGGCGCAACTGGTACGTCTGGCGCGACCCCGCCCCCGACGGCGGCCCGCCCAACAACTGGGTCCAGCACTTCGGCGGGCCGGCGTGGACCTGGGACGAGACCACGGGGCAGTACTACCTGCACCTGTTCCTGCCCGAGCAGCCCGACCTGAACTGGGACGAGCCCGCGGTCCGGGACCGCTTCGACGAGATCCTGCGGTTCTGGCTCGACCGGGGCGTCTCGGGCTTTCGCATCGACGTGGCCCACTCGCTCGTCAAGGACGCCCGCCTGCCCGACAACCCGCAGCTCCGGCCGGTCACCCCGGACATGTCGCCCGGCGAGGTCCACGACAGCTTCGAGCACCTCTACGACGTCGACCAGCCCGGTGTCATCGAGGTGTACCGGCGGTGGCGCACGATCGTCGACTCCTACGACGCACTCCTCCTCGGTGAGGTCTACCTGCGCGACCCGGCGAAGGTTCGCCGCTACGTGGCCTCCGGCGACGCGCTCCACACCGCGTTCAACTTCGACCTCATGCACATGCCGTGGGAGGTCGACGCGGTCCGCCGGACCCTGCGCAGCCTCACCGACAACGCGGTCGGCGGCACCGCCGTCGCCATCAGCAGCCACGACCGCAAGCGGGCACCGACCCGCTTCGGCGGCGGGCCCGAGGGCACCCGCCGGGCGCTCGCGCTGCTGGTCCTGACGCTGGGCCTGCCGGAGCTGACGTTCCTCTACCAGGGCGACGAGCTCGGGCTGGGCGACATCGACGTGCCCGACGACCTGGCCGACGACCCGGCCGGGGTGCGCAACGAGAACAAGAGCGACAGCCGCGACGGCTGCCGGACGCCGATCCCGTGGTCACCGGAGGGCCCGGCGATGGGGTTCTCGACCTCGGAGCGGACGTGGCTGCCGCTCGGCGAGCGCAAGCCCGACGACACCGTGGCGATCCAGCGGGACGACCCCGGCTCCCACCTCCACCGGGTGCGGGAGCTGATCGCCGCCCGCCGGCACCGGACCGACCTCCACCTCGACGGCCCGGCCGCGCAGTGGATGGAGGCGTCGGACCACATCGTGGCGTACCGCCGCGGCGCCACCATCGTCGCCGCCAACCTGTCGGACCAGCCGGCCGAGCTCCACCTGCCCTCGCCCGACTGGGCCGTCGCCTACTCCACGCTCGGCGACGGCCGCCCGCCGGGCAGCGCCACCATCGTGCTCGAGGACCTCGAAGCCGTCATCTGCGACCTCGAGACCGAGACCGACTGACGAGCAGCGCTGCGCCGCCGGGCCGGCGCCCGGACGCGACGAGGACCGGGCCACGGCCCGGTCCTCGTCGGTTCTCGTTCGTCGTCGTCCGGGTGCGAACCCGACGCGATCAGCTCTCGGCGGGTGCCTCGGCGGTCTCGGCGCCGGCGGCCTCGGCGTTGTCGTTACCGCCCTTGCGGCGACGGCCGTAGCGGCGCTCGAAGCGCTCGACGCGACCGGCGGTGTCGACGATCGTCATCGTGCCCGTGAAGAACGGGTGGCTCTTCGAGGAGATCTCGACCTTGGCGAGGGGGTACTCGTTGCCGTCCTCCCAGGTGATCGTCTCGTTCGTCCGGATCGTGGAGCGCGTGAGGAACGAGTGGTTCGCGGACGTGTCCTGGAACACGACCTTGCGGTACTGGGGGTGGATGTCGTCCTTCATCGCGTGACCTCGTCGACGTCGACGACCGCAGGGATAGCGGCCGAATCGGGGCGCGGCGGCGCCCGCACAGCGCACCAGTATGCCACACCCAGGACCCCGTCGAGCGCGCCGCCGCCATACGTCCGTCACAGGAAGCGGACGTCGTCCTCCCCGAGGTGCCGATCGGGCCCCTCGAGGTGCTCGGCGAGGTGACCGGCGGCCGCGGCATGGGCCCCCGGCTCCAGTCGCCGACCCCAGTCGACGAGCGCGTCGACGACCTCGGCCAGCCCGGAGCCGGCCGAGGTGAGCCCGTAGCTGAACCGTGCGGGGCGCTCCGAGTACGGCCGCGCCACCAGCATCCCGGCGGCCTCGAGGTGCTTGAGCCGGGCGGACAGGATGTTGGGCGAGAGCCCGGGCAGCTGGTCGAGGAGCTCCCCGAAGCGGGCGGGCCCGCCGAGCAGCGCGGCCACGATCAGCATCGACCAGCGGTCCCCGACCCGCTCGAGCGCGACCTCGAGAGCGTGGCGGTCCCCGTCGTCGAGCGCCCGGCGCTCGCCGGGGATCGGGTCGTCGGCAGGGCTCGGCACAGCAGGCAGTGTGCCAGCCGCACCACCGCCCGGCCGGCATCGGGTGCCGTCGAGGACGTTCGCCGTCGCACTCACTTGCAACTTGCAAGTCACTAGCCGATACGCTGGTGACCATCAGGTCGGGTGCCGCCGGCGCGGGCCCGACGAGACGGAGCGGGAGGCACCGCGATGGGCGACGACCGGACGAGAGACCAGGACGCAAGCAACCAGGACGCCAGCAACCACGACGAGCACCACCACGACGACAACATGCAGGGCGCGGGCCGGGGGGCCGGTCACGTCCTGGACGCGCTGGGCGACACGGCCCGTGCCGTGCTCGCCACGACCGCTCCCGCCGTGGTCAGCGTCGGCCGCCCCGGCCGCGGCTCGGGCATCGTCGTCGACGCCGGCGTCGTGCTGACCAACGCCCACAACCTCAAGGGTGACGAGGTGACGATCACCTTCGGCGACGGCGAGCAGCACGTCGGCACGGTCGCCGGGGTCGACGCGGACGGGGACCTCGCCACCGTGCGGGTGCCGACCGGCGACCGCCCGCCGGCACGGTGGGCGGACGCGGGGCCCGACGCCGGCGACGTCGTGTTCGCGCTGTCCGGGGGCCGCGGACGCCCGGCCGCGGTCAGCTTCGGCATCGTCGCCGCGACCCAGCGCAGCTTCCGCGGGCCGCGGCGTCGGCGGATCAGCGGCAGCATCGAGCACACGGCGGTCCTGCCCCGCGGGGCCTCGGGCGGCCCCGTCGTCGATCGGGCCGGTCGGGTGCTCGGGATCAACACCCACCGCCTCGAGGGCACCTACCTCGCCCAGCCGATCGACGCCGACCTGCGGGCCCGTCTCGACGGGTTGGTCGCCGGGCGCGCGCCGGCCCGCCGGACGCTGGGCGTCGGGCTCGTGCCGGCCGGGGCGGCACGCCGGCTGCGCCGCTCGGTCGGCCTCCCCGACCGCGACGGCGTGCTCGTGCGGGTCGTCGTCGCTGACGGGCCGGCCGACCGGGCCGGGGTCCGCGAGGGCGACCTGCTCGTGCGCGCCGGCGGGCGGTCGCTCACCGACGCCGACGACCTCATGGCGGCGCTCGACGCGGTCGGCGACGACGACACCCTGGTCGTCGAGATCGTCCGTGGCGCCGAGGAGCTCTCGGTGACGGTCTCGTTCACCGCCGGAGGTGACGGCGTCGCCGACGAGGACGAGGACGACCCCGGCGCAACTCCGGAGGCGTGAGCAGCCCACCGACCTGCACCGACGTCGCCCGGGCCGCGATCGCGCCGCCGGGGTCGACGGTCGGCGCGGGTCGGCGAGGCGCGCGTTCATGAATCGCGGACGACGTCGTGTTGGTAAGAATGGGAGGGTGACCGACACCAGCCTCGAGACCACACCGGATCTCCGATTCGACGACGGGGACCACGATCGGTTCGCCCACTACGTGCGCAAGTCGGACATCATGCGCAGCGCGGTCGAGGGGGTGGCCGTCGAGGCGTTGTGCGGCAAGCGGTGGGTCCCGAACCGCGACCCCGAGCGCTACCCCGTCTGCCCCGAGTGCAAGGCCATCTACGAGGCCATCAAGGCCGCGAAGAACTGAGCCTCGGTACCAGCCCGCGGCGCGCCTCGTAGATGGCCCGCGATCTACGAGGCCATCAAGGCCGCGAAGAACTGAGCCGCGGGTCGGGCGTATCCCCCGGCGCGGCCTCGATGGCCCGCCATCAAGGCCGCGAAGAACTGAGCCTCGGTACCAGCCCGCGGCGCGCCTCGTAGATGGCCCGCCATCAAGGCCGCGAAGAACTGAGTCGCGTCAGTTGTAGGTGGCCTGGTCGGGCCACTCCGCTGCGGTGACGCGGTAGAGGACGTGGCGGCGCATCGGGTCGCCCTCGGGCACCGTCGGGTGCTCGAAGTCGCCGGACAGGTCCCGGTGCATCCCCAGCCGCTCCATCACCCGACGCGATCGGTCGTTGGACGCGGCGGTGAACGACACGATCTCCTCGAGGCCGAGCTCGCCGAACCCGTAGGTGATCGACGCACGCGCGGCCTCGGTCGCGAAGCCCTTTCCCCAGTGCTCGAAGGCGAGCCGCCAGCCCACCTCGACCGCCGGGAGGAACGGCAGGTCGGCCCGGGGCACGCTCAGCCCGACGAACCCGATGAACTCGGCAGCACCCGGGACCTCGACCGCCCACAGCCCGAAGCCGCGCTCGTCGAACTCGCCGACGATGCGCCGCATCGACGCCTCGGACTGCGCCCGAGTCATCACGTTCCCCACGGTCGCCATGACCCGGGTGTCGGCATTCAGCGCAGCGAACGGAGCGAGGTCGGACGGTCGCCATCGCCTGAGGAGCAGGCGTTCGGTCCGGAGCTCGCGCGCTGGTGGTGACACCGACGTCGAAAGTTAGCGCGCCCCAAGAAATCCCGCACTGCGGGGACTCCTCCGGTTCGACGAGACGTCAGCGAGGGGCGAACCGATACGGCAGCTCGAGCCGGTGGGCGGCGAGCAGGTCGGCGTCGGCCAACAGGTCCTCGGTGGACCGGTCGGCGACCACCGCGCCGTCGTCCATCAGCACCGCACGTGGGCACACCTCGAGCGCGAACGGGAGGTCGTGGGTGACCACGATCATGGCCACGTCGAGCCGGCCCAGGAGCTCGACGAGCGCGCGGCGGCTGGCGGGATCGAGGTTGGCCGTCGGCTCGTCGAGCACGAGGAGGTCGGGCTCCATGGCGAGCACGGTCGCCACCGCCGCCCGCCGACGCTCGCCGTAGCTGAGGTGGCGCGGCGCCCGGTCGGCCCGGTCGGCCATGTCGACCACGTCGAGGGCCGCGGCGACCCGGCGGTCGACCTCGTCGGCCCCGAGCCCGAGGTTCCCCGGCCCGAACGCGACGTCGTCGCGCACCGTCGGCATGAACAGCTGGTCGTCGGGGTCCTGGAAGACGATGCCGACCCGTCGCCGCACCTCGCGCAGCGTCGCCCGGTCGGGGCGGCGGCCGTCGAGCTCGACGTCGCCGAGCACGACCCGTCCGCCCGACGGCCGGTGCACCCCGTTCAGGTGGAGCGCGAGCGTGGTCTTGCCGGCACCGTTGGGCCCGACGAGCGCCACACGTTCGCCGCGTCCGACCCGCAGGTCCACGCCCCGCAGCGCCTCGCGCCCGTCGGGGTAGCGGAACGTGAGGTCGTCGACGACGACCACGGCGTCGCCGACCGCGCCGGCGCCGGCCCCGCTCAACCCGACCGCCTCGACGACGCGCTGATCGCCGGCGTGGCGACGACGTGCCCGACGCGCGGCGCTTCCCCGCCAGACGCCGTCACGCGGTGACCGCGGCGACGACCGCCACCGCAACGGCCAGGACCGGGATCCACGAGGCTGCGAACCACTCGGCGATGGTCGCGCGCCCGGCGCCGAGACCGGGCATCGCACCGGTGAAGCCGCGCGACAGCATGCACTGGTGGACCCGCTCGCCGCGCTCGAAGGTCCGCACGAACAGCGCCCCGGCGGTCGAGGCGACACCCCGGGCCTGCCACAACCAGCGGGGATCGTCGGCCCGGCTCAGCCGGGCGACCCGCATGCGTCCCAGCTCGTCGACCACCGTGTCGAGGTAGCGGAGCATGAACGCGGCCGTCGTCGTGAACACGGGCGGCACGCGCAGCCGCTCGAAGCCGGCGAGGAGCTCGGTGAAGCGGGTCGAGGCGGTGACCACGGTGACCGCGCTGACCCCGAGCAGCGCCTTGGCCACCACGTTCCACGAGGCCCACAGCCCCTCGGCGCTCGCCCCGAGCGGACCGAGCGTGACGACCGCCTCGCCCCGGGCGGCGAACGGGATCAGGAGCGCGACGAGCAGGAACGGCGCGGCCACGAGCCAACGCCGCACGACGATCGCCGGGTGGACGTGGGCGACGGCCGCCGCGATCGCCACCAACGCCGCGTGGGCGGCGAACGCCCCCACCTGCTCCCTCGGTGTGGCCACGACGGCGATCATGAACGCGACGAGGGCGACGATCTTCGGTTCGGGCGCGAGGCGGTGGACCGGCGAGTCGACCTCGACGTAGAGCTGCGACGGGCGGTGGACGCCGCTCATCGCCGGGTGCCGCCCGCCCGGCCCGGGCCCGTCATCGACCTGCGACCCTTCGCCGGCCCGGGCCCCTCACCGACCTGCACCCCTCACCGACGCGGGCCGGCGGGCGTGGGCGCTCCCGTGTCGCGGTGGTGGCGCCGGCCGCTCATGGTGCGGCTGATGCCGTAGGCGACGGCCAGGGTGATGACCACCCCGACGAGCCCGGCGAGCGCGGTCGAGACGCGCTCGTCGTCGACGCCGCTCACGCCGTAGTCGGCGAGCGGGCTGTCACCGAGCGCGTGGTCGGCCGCGGTCTCCTCGAAGCCCTCCTCGGCCGCCACCTTCTCGAGCCCGTCGGGCGAGCTCGAGGCGAACGGACTGACGATCATCGCCAGCCCGACCGTGACGACGAGGGCGACGATGACGAAGGTGAGCCTGGTCCGGTTCACAGGGGGCTCCTCACTCAGGCCGGGGTGGGCACGGCGTCGAGACCGCGCAGCGGGCGGGGCAGGTCGCGGATGCCGGTGACGAGGTCGGGCCGGCTGGCGAGGACCGCGCCGACGGTCAGCGCGGTGATCACGCCCTCGCCGATGCCGATGAGCACGTGGGTGCCGATCATGGCGGTGGCGAGCGATCCGAACGGGATGTCGGCGGTGCCGCCGAGGGCGTAGATGACCGAGAACGCGGCCGCGGCGACCGGTACCGAGACGAACGCGGCGGCG
The DNA here is from genome assembly GCA_034211175.1 of Actinomycetota bacterium. Lineage (GTDB taxonomy): Bacteria > Actinomycetota > Acidimicrobiia > Acidimicrobiales > CAIXPF01 > JAXHUH01. The sequence goes on along the minus strand of JAXHUH010000301.1, from coordinate 3,514 downwards.
CCGGCGCCGGCCACGGCGCCCGTGCGGCTCGGCACCACCCGGAGCACGCCGCGGAACACGCCCCAGCCGACGAACGCAGGCAGGATGCCGATGAGCAGGATGTTGAGGCCGAGTGCGGTGAGCCCGCCGTCGGCGAAGAGCGCCTGGACGACGAGCACCACCGCGAGGCATATCGACGCCCGCCACGGGCCGACCAGCACGGCGGCGAGTGCACCTCCGAGGAGGTGGCCGCTCGTGCCCGAGGCGACCGGGAAGTTCAGCATCTGCACCGCGAACACGTAGGTGGCGGTCAGGCCCATCATGAGCGGGGCCATCTCGTCGTCGTCGGCGCCGGACCGCTTGGCGGCGACGGCGAGGACGCCGACCGTGGCGGCGCCCGCGGCCAACGAGGTCGGCCCGTCGAAGAACCCGTCAGGGATGTGCACGGCCTGTTCGCTCCCGTTCGGCAGGGTGTGCGGCGGCTTCTTGCGAAGCGTTCGCAAGTAGCCGGCACCTTACTCCCGGTCGGGTGGGCCTGTGAACAGGCCGTTCGGCGGAGCCCTCTACCCGGCCCCGTCGGCGTCGAACCGACACCTATTGGCGGATCGACCGCCACGCGACCCACGCGCCCGTCGGGACGCACTCCGGCTCGATGGCGGCACGGCCCGGCGCGGTAGCGTCGTCGGGCCGATGGCGGACCACGAGCCAACCACCACGCCGGCCACCGACCGGCACGCGCCCGCCACGACGGGGGACGCTGAGCTCGAGGCGCACCTGCGGCGCCTCCGGGCCCGGGGCCACCGGGTGACGGAGCCACGCCGCGCCGTGCTGGCCACGCTCGTCGCCGCGGGCGACGCTCACCTGTCGCCCCAGGAGCTCGCCGAACGGGTCCGGGAGGGCTACCCGGACGTGCACCAGGCGACGGTCTACCGGACCCTCGACCTGCTCCAGGAGGCGGGCCTCGTCTTCCACTCCCACCTCGGGCACCGACCGCCCGTCTACCACCTGTCCGACGTCGAGCACAGCCACGTGGTGTGCGTCGGCTGCGGCGCCACCTTCGACGTGCCGTCAGACCTGTACGCACCCGTCGTCGACCGCCTCGCGTCCGAGCTGGGGTTCGTGGCCGATCCCGCCCACGTGTCGATGACCGGGCGGTGTGCGTCCTGCGCGGATGCGCCCGCCGGCGGAGGTTGACCGGCCGGTGGTCGGTACGGTGACGCCGGTGGACAAGCGCACGTTCCTCGTACGCGTCACCGGAGCGGATCGGCCCGGCATCACCGCCGCGCTGATGGCGTGTCTGGCCGAGGCCAACGCCGACGTCGTCGACGTCGAGCAGATCGCCCTCCGCAACCGGCTCGACCTCGCCGTCGTGATCGGGGTGCCCGAGGGGGAGGACGTGCTGAAGGACCTGCTCCTCTTCGGGTGGGAGCGCGAGCTCGAGGTCGACTTCGACGTCCTCGAGGCCCACGACACGCCCCCGGCCTCGAGCCGCTACGCCGTCACCCTCATCGCCCAGCGCATGTCGGCGGACCAGCTCGCGGCCGCGTCGAACGCCATCGCCACCGCGCACGGCAACATCGACCGGATCGTGCAGCTCGCCAGCTACCCGGTCACCGCGTACGAGCTGCTCGTGTCGGGCTGCGACCTGGCCGCGGCGCGGGGCCGGCTGCTGGAGGCGTCGAGCGAGCACCGCTTCGACGTCGCCATCCAGCGCGAGGGCCTGGCCCGGCGTTCGCTGCGCCTGGTGTGCCTCGACGTCGACTCGACCCTCATCCAGGACGAGGTCATCGAGCTGCTGGCCGACGAGGCCGGTTGCCGCGAGCAGGTCGCCCGGATCACCGACCGGGCCATGGCCGGCGAGCTCGACTTCGAGGCGTCGCTGCGCGAGCGGGTCGCCCAGCTCGAGGGCCTCGACGTCGGTGTCCTCGAGCGGGTCCGCAAGCGGATGCGGCTCACGCCCGGCGCCCGGACGTTCGTGCGCACGCTCAAGCACCTCGGGTTCCGCACCGCCATCGTGTCCGGCGGGTTCACGCCGTTCACCGACGCGCTCGCCGAGGAGCTGGGCCTCGACCACGCCCACGCCAACCAGCTCGAGATCGTCGACGGTCACATCACCGGCAAGCTCACCGGGCCGATCGTCGACCGCGCCGGCAAGGCCCGCATCCTCGGTGAGGTCGCGGCCGCCGAGGGCATCTCGCTCGACCAGTGCGTCGCCGTCGGCGACGGGGCCAACGACCTCGACATGTTGGCCGCGGCGGGCCTCGGCATCGCGTTCAACGCCAAGCCGGCGGTGCGGGCCGCGGCCGACACGGCGCTGACCGTTCCCTACCTCGACGCCGTCCTGTTCGTGCTCGGCATCAAGCGCACCGACGTCGAGGCCGCTGGCTACGACGACGACGTGCTCGGCGGCTCCGACTCGCCGCCCGTCACCTCGCCGTCCTGAGCCTCGCCGGTGGCGGGCGCCTGCAGCGGCACCCGTAGCCACGAGATCATGCCCGCCAGCGTCCGGTAGGCCTCGATCCGGGCCTCGTCGGTGCCGGCGGCCTCGGCCTCCTCGCAGCGGGCCCACATGCGTTCGACCGTGGCCGAGCCGAGGTGGAGGAGCCCCTCGCTGCCGGTCGTCGCGTAGCGGGCGAGCACGAAGCGGGCCAGCGCGCCGACCGGGATGCCGCTGTACTCGCTGAGCCCGCGCAGCGTCGCCAGCGGGTCGAGCACCATCGAGGCCGCGACCTCCGCCTTGAACGCGGCGTCGCGGTCGTCGTCGGGCCACGGCCCCACCCACCGCTCCAGGCGGACCACCGGCTCGTCGGTCGCGGGCCGGCCGTCGGCGTGGCGGCCGGTCACGGGGTCGGGATCGGGCTCGACCGACCCGGTCACGAGCTCGGCGGCGGCTCGGTGGCCAGGTCCTCGACCACCTCGACACGCTCGCCCAGCGCCGTGAGCACCGCGGGCGGCGCCACGACCTTGCACGAGCGGCTCCCGCCGCCGAGCACGATGCGGTCGCGGGCCATGACCCGGGCGTCGACCCAGATCGGCAGGCTCTCGGGCAGCGCGAACGGGGTCACGCCGCCGATCTCCATGCCGGTCAGCTCCCGCGTGTCGTCCGCGGGCGCGAACGATGCCTTGCGCACCCCGAGGCGCTTGCGCACCGCCTTGTTGACGTCGAGGCGGGTGTGGGCGAGCACGATGCACGCCACGTGGACCGGCGGGTCGGACTTGCCGAGGACCACGATCGTGTTCGCCGAGTCCTCCATGGCGTAGCCGTACGCCTCGCAGAAGTCGGCGGTGTCGGCCAGCGCCGGGTCGCAGTCCACGATGTCGGCCTCGACATCGAGGCCGGCCACGACCTCGCGCACCTGCTGCTCGGTGGCATCCACGACCCCCGAACCTACCGGCTGCACCACCCCCGCTCCGTGTGCCTCCACCCCCACCACGAACTGGTCCCCACCGAGTACCACCGGTGGCACCACACGGGGACCAGAACCAACACACCACGAACTGGACCGCGCAGAATGCCACCGGTGGCATTCTGCGC
>JAXHUH010000300.1:0-4789 GCA_034211175.1 Actinomycetota bacterium | reverse complement strand
CGCCGACCACGACCGCGCCGGCCCAGCCGGTCACGGGCACGAGCACGACCTCCACGTCGACCACGACCTCGACCTCGACCACGGGGCCTGCCGGGGACGGCCCGACGCTGACGGACCCGCCGACGTTCGCGCCGGCCACGACCGCGGTCCCGACGACGACCCTCGCGACCACCACACCGGCGCCCACCAATCCGGCGCCCACGCCGTCGTTGGCGCCGGACGAGGCCGCGCTCGTCACCGAGTCGCTCCTCGGCCCGGCATCGGCCACCGCCGGCGCGCCGACGTCCGTCGACCTCGCCGACCCCGACGTCGTCGACCTCGTCGCCGACGCGCTGCTGGCCGCCGCCTGATCGGAGCCGGGCGCCCGGCGCGGACCGCGGCCGGGGTCAGGCCCGGACGGCCTCGAGCTCCTGGGCCTGCTGGGAGACGCGCTGGGCGGCCGTGGCGATCCGGGTGGCGAAGTGCTGGACCTCGCCGAGCTGGGTCGTCAGCTCGTCGATCCCGCCGCTGATCATCTCGAACGTGCCGCTCGCCTGGTCGACGACCTGACGCCCGCCATCGACCTGGGCCCGGCCGTCCTCGATGGCGGTCACGGCGTCGCGGGACGCGGCGCGCATCCGCTCGATCGTCTCGACGATCTCCTTGGTCGAGGCCTGGGACTGGACCGCCAGCTGCTTGACCTCCTCGGCGACCACGGCGAAGCCCTTGCCGGACTCGCCGGCCCGGGCCGCCTCGATCGTGGCGTTGAGGGCCAGGAGGTTGGTCTGGTCGGCGATGCCCTCGATGAACACGACCATCTCGCCGATCCGCTCGGAGTTCGCGTTGAGCTGCTGGAGGACCTTGGCCGTCTGCTCGATCGAGGTCACGATCCCGGCCATCGACGAGCTGATGTCGGCCAGGTCACGGCCGCCGGCGACCGAGCGCTGACGGGCGTCGGACGCGGCCCGGGTGGCCACGTCGATGGCGCTGACAGTGGCGTCGACCTCCGAGGAGGTCTCACCGGCCAGTGACAGCAGCTCCCCGGACCGGGTGCGCAGCGCACCCGCGATCTCCTCGGTCCGGCGGGCGTCCTCGCGCAGGTTGTCGACCATGCGTCGCAGCGCCTTGCCGAGCTCGTCCTTCTCCGACCGCCGGGCGACCTGGGCGTCCATGTCGCCGTCCGCGATCCGGTTCGCGACCGCCGCGGTCTCGGACTGGTTGTCGCGCACCTCCCGCAGACTGGCGGCGAGCACCCCGAGCTCGTCCCCGCTGCGCACGTCGATCTCCACGTCGGTGTCGCCGAGGGCGAGCGACGATGCCGCGCCCGTCATCCGGCGGATCGGCCGGACGAGCCGGTCGGCGAAGAGCAGTGACCCGGCGAGACCGAGGACGGCCAGCACGACGCCGAGGGCGAGGAACGCGCGGACCATGTCGCGCCGCCCGGACGCCAGCTCGTCGACGAAGCCGTCGAAGTCCGCGTCGAAGGCGTTGACGATGAGGACCCAGTCCCACGGCGCGAAGTACGCGACCCGGGCGGTGACCATGTCGTCCGAGCCCTCGGGCGCGTACCGGACGGTCGCCAGCTCGCCGTCGTCGAGCTCGACGGCCCGGTCGACCACCTCCTGGAGCCAGGCGGTCCCGTCCCGGTCGGTGGCCTCCAGGCCGTTGTCGCCGGTCGCGGCCCCGGGCGGCGGGATGATCCAGTTGCCCTGCGACGACCCGCTGCCGGACACCGCGGTCACGTAGCCGTTCTCGCCCACCGTCATCGACTCGAGCGACGTGCGGAGCGCCTCCACGCTCTCCTGCTTGTAGCCGACGTAGTAGATGCCGGCGACCTCGCCGTCGAGCACGATCGGCGAGTACGCGGTCACGTACCAGGCGTTCACGACGTAGGCGACGCCGCGGAAGGTCTCACCGCCGAGGACGGTGGACACCACACCGTTGGCCGAGCCGTCGGGGTTCGTCGCCGGGATGTAGGTGCCGATGGCCCGGGTGCCGTCGAGCTTCTCGACGTTGGTGGCGACGCGGAGCATGTCGCCGTCGTCGTTCATCCGCTGGAAGATGGTCGCCGTACCCCCGGCGATGTCGACGAGCTCGTCGACGAGCGGCACCTCGGCGTCGAGATCGGTGGTCTGGCCGAGCCACGCGCCCCCGATCTCCATGCGCGGGAGGTCCACCTCGATGGACTCCTGGGTGAACTGGTTGGTGGCCGTCCAGGTGACCGCCGGTTCCTCACGGGTGAACGACCCCGCGTCGTCGAGCAGGTGCTCGAGCGTCCGGAGGCTCGAGTCGACCCGGAGCTGGAGCGCGTCGTTCTGCGTCGAGACGACCGCCTCCGCCGAGCGGGCGAGCTGATCGAGGTTGTCCTCCGTGAGCGCGTCACCGCTCTCCTCCGCCCGATCGGCGAAGTCGTTCGACAGCACCGTGCCCGCGATGACGAGCACGACCACGATGACGAGCGCGGTGCCGACGCCGAGAAGGGTCAGCTTGCTGCGGATTCCGAGGGACAAGGGATGCTCCGTCGAGGTTGGCGGCCGTCGCCAGTGATCGACCGACCGCGCCGCGGAGCTGAGCCGGAAGGCCGCGATTCACGTCGTATACCGAATTTGCGCCGCCGGGCCGACGGTCGCCGCCGACCGGGCACGCGTCAACGACGCCGGGCGACGGTCGGCGGGCCGCCGGGACGCCAGGCGGTGCGCACCAGCTCCTCCCCGTCGACCTGCACCAACGAGACGCCCGTCAGGTCGACCCGGAAGAGGTCGGCACCGGCCACGAGCTCCTCGGCGCCGGCGGCCGCGTCGCCGCTCCCGGCGCCCGCGGCGATCGCCCGGGCGAGCGCCAGCTCGGCCTCACCTCGGTCGGGTGCATCGCGGGCGATCTCGACGGCGCGCCCGTCGATGACGGCATCGCCCAGCTTCAGGTCGGTCTCGACGGGGGCCGAGTGGAGCGCGAGGCGGGGGTCGCGCCGCAGGTCGCGGCTCTTGGCCGAGTCCGGCATCATGCCGAGCCACACCTCGCCGTCGCCGATGCGCACCTCGACGCCGCTGAGGCGGGGCGCCCCCGTCGCCCGGACGGTGGCGAGGATGTGATGGAGGTGGGCCCCGAACCGCTGGCTGACGGCAGCGGCGAGGTCGATGGCTTCTGCTTCGAGGTCGGACCAGCTCGTCATGGCGTCGACGATGGGGCCTGCACCCTGACATCGAGTGTCAGGGTCAGTGCGTACGCTTCCGGGCGTGCGCGGCGACCGCCTCCTCGCCATCGTCCTCCACCTCGACCGGCATCGCCGGGCGACCGCACCGGAGCTCGCGGCGCGGCTCGAGGTGTCCGTGCGGACGATCTACCGCGACATCACGGCGCTGCAATCAGCCGGCGTGCCGCTGTGGACCGAACCGGGCGCGGACGGGGGCGTCCGGCTCGTCGACGGTTGGCGGGCGCCAGCGCTCGGCCTGACGGGCGACGAGGCCGCGGCACTGCCGCTCGCCGGGCTGGGATCAGCAGCGTCCGCCCTCGGCCTCGGCGCGGTGATGGCGACGGCCCAGGCCAAGCTCGCCGCAGCGCTTCCGCCCGAGCTGCGCCTGCGGGCCGAGACGATCGGCGAGCGCTTCCACCTCGACGCGCCGGGCTGGTTCACCCGTGACGAGGCGGTGACCCACCTCGACGTCGTGGCGGACGCGGTGTGGGACGGACGATGTGTCGACGTCCGCTACGGCGCCACCGACGCAGCGCCGGCGCGACTCCACCCGTTGGGCCTCGTGCTCAAGGCCGGCGTCTGGTACCTCGTGGCGACCCGCGACGGCACGACCCGCACCTACCGGGTCGGCCGGATCGCCAGCGCGGAGCGGACCGACGAGCGCGTCGCACGTCCGGAGGGGTTCGTGCTCGCCACGTGGTGGGCGTCCGCCTCGGCGGCGTTCGGCCGTGACCTCATGCGGTACCGCGTCCGACTGCTGATGGGCCCGGACGGATGGCCGAGGGCGCGGGTCGCGCTCGTCGGTGCCGACGTGGCCGGGGCGGAGGCGACGGCGGGCGAGCCCGACGCCGACGGTTGGCGGGAGACGTGGATCGACCTCGAGTCGGAGGACGTCGCCCTCGACCAGCTCGTCTCGCTGGCCGGCCACGTCGAGGTGCTGGAACCGATCGCCCTGCGCCGGCGAATGCATGACGTCGCCGTCGAGATGGGCACACGCCACCAACCCTGAGCGGTTGGGCGTCACCGCGCCGAAAGACCCTTGTCACCGCCGATTCGACATGGTTTCGCAACAGAAGAGTCACAATCGACACGGGCCGCCGCTAGGCTCAATGAGCAAGCGAGAGAGCACCTGTCAGCGGTTCGACACGCTGACCCGCGGCGGATCACAACGGCGGATTTACCACCCAGGTCTCCATGGCGATCGTTCGGTCACCGACGTGACATCGTCGGCGACCCGGCGAGGACCGTGAAGACATCGGGTTCCCGACACGTGCGACCTCCGAGCTCCCGCGTCCGAGCACATGGCCGAGCCGTCGACGACGGCACCGGCCCGACGACGAGAGGAAGGCACGCATGCCCAGCACCTCGAAGTTCCGCTCCTATGGCGTCGCCGCCATCGCGGCGATGACGTTCTTCGGCCTGACGGCCTGCGGGCAGGTCCCCGAGACGCCGTCGGCGCCGGGGCAGGACGACACGACGACCACGGTCGACGACACCACCGAGACCACGGTCGACGACACGACCGAGACCACCGTGGACGACACGACCGAGACCACCGTCGACGACACCGACGTCTCCGACGAGGACGACGAAGAGGATCCCTGCGACGAGGAGAAGGAC